>NZ_JMTZ01000039.1 GCF_000731095.1 Lysobacter antibioticus
GGCGCCGGCGGCGAGGATCGGGTGAACTTCCACGGCATGACCCTGGACCAGAGCGACGTGGGCGCACTGTCCAACTGGGAGCGCGTCGACCTGCTCACCGGCACGCAACTGACCTTGAACGCACCGCTGAACCTGGCCGGGGGTTTGCTGTCGATCGACGGTACCTCGGAATTGATTGCAATGAGCGGCGCCAACCTGACCGGCAGCGTGGCCAATTCTGGCGTGATCACGGTCGGCGGCGCCCGCTTCGGCATCAGCGGCAACTACACTGGCGGCGGCGCGCTGGCGCTGACGGTATCGCCGGGCAACCAGACCTCGGGCGGTTTGGACATCGGCGGCGACGTCGCCGGCACCACCGCGGTGACCTTTCTCGGCGACGGCAGCGAAACCCCGCAGCAGCCGGCGTCGATCCGGGTGATCTCGGCCCCGAACGACAACGCGGCGACCGCAAGCGGCTTCACCGCGGCCGGCGCGAGCGACGGAGTGGTGCGCTTGAACGGCAGCGTGTTCCCGTGGAGCTTCGACCGCCAGGGCGATGGCTGGTATCTGAACACCGAGGCCAGCAATATCCTGCCGGAAATCGGCGGGTACGCGGTGCTGCCGGACATCGGCCTGGCCGATATCCAGAGCAGCAACCGGCTGTTGTTCGAACGCATGAGCGGCGTACGTGGCGATACGCCGCGCTGCGGCGCGGAGGAGGAGGGCGCACGGCGCGCTTATGCGTCGTTGCGCGGCGATTGCCACGGCCTTTGGGTAGCGGCGAGCGGCAGCGAACTCGAGATGGGCGCCAACCCGGGCTTCGCTTTCAGCGGCGACACGCTCGGCTTGTACCTGGGCATGGACGTGCTGTTGCAGGACCGCGAGACGCGCAGCTTCCGCGGCGGCGTATTCCTGGGCTACCAACACGGCAACTACTGGGCCGACGGCGCCAATTCGACCGATCTGCAAGGCATCGGCCAGGCCCATGTGCGCGTCGATACGCCGATGGTCGGCATGTACGGTAGCGTCAGTTGGCAGGGCGGCAGCTACCTGGACATGACCCTGGTCGGGCAACGGCCGGAGGCCCGCGTCGCGGTGGCCGACGGTTTCAACCAAGACATCGGCGGCAGCAGCGTGACCGCAAGCGCACAGTTCGGCCATCGCTTTCACTTGAGCAACGGCTGGACCCTCGAGCCGCAAGTGAACCTGAGCGCCAGTGCCATGCAGTGGCAGGACCAGCGCGATGCGAGCGGCAAGCAACTGGTGATGGACGACGACCTGCTGGGCACGGTGCGCGCCGCGGTGCGTGCCGAGAAGCGTTTCGAGACGGCCGGCGGCGCACGCATCCGCCCGTGGGCGACGCTCGGCCTGCAGGACACCCTGGGCGAGAAGGACAACGCCTTGCTGGTGGTGCCGATCGGCTCCGGCACGCAACCGCAAGCGTTTCCGAACCACGAGCTGGGCCTGATGGCGACCGTCGACGTCGGCGTGGAAGCCGAGTTGAACGAATCGGTCAGTCTGTTCGGCGTGCTGTCCTACGGCGAAAGCCTGGAGGGCAGTGACGTCAAGCAGCGCCAGGCCAACCTGGGCGTGCGGATTCGCTGGTGACGGCAGGGGCGGTGCATGCCTGAGGCTTGCACCGCCCGATGACGACCCGGCGGATGCCTGTCGTACGCGGGCCTCGGCCTTACGTTTCGGACTGCGGGCGCGATGGCCGACTTTCTAAGACTTTTGCCAATTTTGCGCTATCGAGCGCACTCCTAGTATTGCGCCGTTGCATTCCGAACGAGTGCTGCGACGGCATCGAAGCGCTAGGACAGGTTCTTGAATTTTTCATGGCTCAATGAGTTACGCGACGAGCGCTGGAAGCCGGCGCTCGATGGAAGTTGGTACTTGGTCATGCCGCTCACCGCGTTCCTGGATACGAGCGGCGTGCGCCAGGGCGACCGCTGGGATACGGTCTTCGATACTTGGGGCAGGCTGCAGCTGCGCAAGTATTCCATAGGGCCGGTCGCGACGCTCGATCCGTCCGGAGACCTCTGCGTGTTCATCTCCGCATCCATGGGCGACTGGCCCTGGCCCCAACAGCTATCTGCGGACATGAGCCTTGGCTCATTCTGAAGAGATCGCGATGACGCTGAACTTGAGCGCCACCGAATTCGATTGAAAGCAGACAGGCTGATCCGTTCCTCGAGAGCGGATCTTTCTTCTGAGTGCGATAAATAGCGCACTTTCCTTCGACCCAAGGCGCTCTTCGAGCATCCTGTGCCTGCGACCAGCTGCGCCCTTCGAGCATCCTTGGAAGTGCTGCCCGTTGCTCCCGACGAAACTTGGAACTGGCCAAACTGTTCGTTCGGGATTTGCAAAGACGGCGACATGGCGAACGGCATCTTTTCTGCCGTCGATTCACGCGACCCCATAGTTCGAGGATGCTCATGAAGATCACTTTGCTTTCTGCCGGCCTGACCGCTGCCTTGGCCTTTTTACCCGCGCAGGTCGTGCCTGCGTCTACGCCGGACACTGCTCCGGCGCTGATTTCGCGTGATCTGTTGTTCAGCAACCCTGAACGCACCAACGTCTCGATCAGTCCCGACGGAAAGTACCTGAGCTGGGTCGCTCCATTGGATGGCGTGCTCAACCTGTGGGTCGCACCTGCAGGCCAGTTGGACAAAGCCAAGCCCGCGACCCACGACAAGGCCCGCGGCATCACCGGGTATACCTGGGCATACAAACCCGGCACGCTGCTGTATGTACGCGACAGCGGCGGCGATGAGAACTATCACGTATTCGCGTTGGACATCGTTACCGGCAACGAGCGCGATCTGTCGCCCTATCCCAAGACCCGTGCCAATATCGGCAACATCAGTCCGCGCCATCCCGAGTCGGTGATGATCGGCATGAACGACCGCGATGCGAAGTACCACGATCTCTATCGCGTCGAGCTGAGCAGCGGCGAGCGTACATTGGTGCAGAAAAACGACGGCTTCAGCGGCTTTCTCACCGACGAGGACTATCGCGTGCGCCTGGGCTACAAGCCGGCTGCGGACGGAAGCCGCGAGATACTGGCTCTCGGCGAGAGCGGGCAATGGAGTCCTTGGGACCGCATCCCTGTCGAGGACGGTCTGACGACCCGAACCCTGGGCTATACCGCCGACGGCCAAACCTTGTACTGGCTGGATTCGCGCGGCCGCGATACCGGCGCGCTGTTCGCGCAGGGGCCCGACGGCAAGCGCCGCCTGCTGCTGGAAAACCCCAAAGCCGATATCGCCGGGGTTCTGACCGATCCCAGCAGCGGCCGGATGTTGGCCGCGAGCGCCAACTACCTGCGCGAGGAGTGGACCGCGATCGATCCGCAGGTGACCGCCGACCTGGCGGCGTTGAAGAAAATCGGCCCCGGTGAGGTCTCGGTGCAATCGCAGACGCTGGACAATCGCAGTTGGATCATCCTGTATTCGGCGCCGGAAACGCCGAGTGTGTATTACCGCTACGATCGCGGCGAGCATGGTCGCCCGGGCAAGCTGACCAAGTTGTTTTCGTCGCGGCCGAAGATGGAAGGCCTGCCGCTGGCGCCGATGTGGCCACAGGAAATCCGCTCGCGCGACGGCCTGACCTTGGTGAGCTACCTGACCCTGCCGCCGCAGGCCGATACCAACGGCGACGGCAAGCCCGAGCGAGCGGTGCCGATGGTATTGAACGTGCACGGCGGCCCCTGGGCCCGCGATTCCTACGGCTATGCCGGCACTACGCAGTGGCTGGCCAACCGCGGGTATGCGGTGCTCAACGTCAACTATCGCGGTTCCACCGGCTTCGGTAAGAATTTCCTCAACCGTGCCGACGGGGAGTTCGCCGGCAAGATGCACGACGACTTGATCGATGCGGTGGCCTGGGCGGTGAAACAGGGCGTGACCACGAAGGACCAGGTCGCGATCATGGGTGGCAGTTACGGCGGCTATGCGACCCTGGTCGGGCTGAGCTTCACGCCCGACACCTTCAAATGCGGCGTCGATATCGTCGGCCCCTCCAGTCTGGTCACGCTGATCGAATCGTTCCCGGCATACGCCGCTCCGATGCTGGAGACGACCTGGTACAAGCGGGTAGGGGATCCGCGCACGCAATCCGGGCGCAAGCACCTGCTCGAACGCTCGCCGATCGGTCGTGTCGACAGGATCAGCAAGCCCTTGCTCGTCGGTCAGGGCGCCAACGATCCGCGCGTCACCCAGGCCGAGAGCGACAACCTGGTTGCCGCGATGAATCAGCGCAAGATTCCGGTGAGCTATGCGTTGTTCGCCGATGAGGGACACGGTTTCGCGCGCCCGGAAAACCGCAAAGCCTTCAATGCGCTGACCGAAGGGTTTCTCGGCAAGTGCTTGGGCGGACGAGTCGAGCCTATCGGTCAGGATCTGCAAGGCTCCAGCTTGTCCGTACCGCACGGTGCCGACGGCGTGCCCGGTCTGACGGAGGCGCTCAAGACTCATAAGGCGCAGAGCAAGAAGTAGAAGTTCGATCGAGGCAACGCACGGAAACGCTCGGCCATGGCTGGGCGTTTCCGTGGCGGGCCCGTTCTGTCCGTGACGAAAGCGTGTGTGAATCGGACGATCAATGCGGGGGCAGATGGCGCTCGTGCGGCGTTTGCGATGCTGCGCCCATGGCATGCGCCGCGTCGGGTGGTGTGATCGCGGCCAGTTCCGCCAGCGATCGTTCCAATGGCGTGGTGCTGGCGACACGTTGATCGACCTGCACGTACTGATTGGCGGGATCGTTCGGTATGCCGCCCCTGATCGCGAACAGATACTCGTTGTGCTCGGACGCGACGACATGATCGATGCGTCCCAGATCGGACTTCTGCGCCTCATAAGCCAGCCCGGCGGCGAGGCACTGCAAGGTTTCCGGCGCGCGGCTGCGAAGCTCCGGGTCGGAGTGAGTTTGCAGCGCGTGCAAGGCTTGCAGGTACAGCGGATGTTGCGATTGCGGCGTACTGGAAGAAGTTTGTGGCGGGTCGGGCGGCTGCATCAGGTTGAATTCTCGGTCGATGCGCGGAATTTTCGGACTGCCCTGGCTTGCCCTTGGCGATTCGTCGTCGAACTCGCGTTTGCCGAGCGCGCTGCCGGTACTCGGCCCGACTTCGTCGCTGAGTAGCGAGGCGATCCAAAGATCCAAGAGTTCGGGCGACTGCGGTACGGGCGGCAGCGGCGGAGATCCGGGAGGCGTGGTGAACGGGACCGGCGCTTCGCCATCCGGATTCCACTTGGCAGACATCCTCGTCTCGAGCAGTGAGCTGCCACTGAGGTCGACAGCATCGCTGCTGGCGGCATATTCGTCGCCCACACGCTGCTCGGACATGCCTAGCCATGAGGAGTCGTAAAACAATGGTCTGGGCTCGGGTTGGCCAGGAGCGGGCAGCGTTGCGGTTTCTACCGGGTCGTTCGCCGGTGCCGGCATGGATGCATCGCTGAAGATCGGAATGCCGGTGGGGCTGAGATCTACCCCGCTGGCCCAAAGGGTCGCGGTATCGAGATGGAGCGCAGACAGTCGCACCTGGATTTGCGAGGAGGCGGTTTGATGGATTTCCCCGAGCGCCATGGCCGCGTAGTAGTGCCGATAGTCGCAGTTACCCGACGGGCCCAGGCGCGAGCGCTCAGGCGGAGCGTCGAAGTAGCACTGCGATATCCTGGCGATGGCTTCGGTGCTGGCCGGCATGCTCCGGTCGGAGTTCAGAACCGCCTCGATCTCCGGCTTGAAATCGTAACCCAGGCTACCGGCGCTGGGCTGGAAGTAAAGGTCTTTCCGACCTGGAACCGACACAACGATGTCGTTGGCGTCGGGCACGTCCTTGCCGCCGTTTTTCTTGAGGACGTCCAAATGCGCATTCCAGCCCGCGATCTCCGAATGCGCTTCGTCCTCGCGCATTGCTTGCACATAGAACCCGACCACGTCGGTGTAGTCGTAAGTACTGTCTGTCGCAAATATGTTTGCGATTTCGATATCGCGGCCGACACGCGCATGAAGCTCGGCGGACCTGACGCAATGTTCGAGTTCATGGCCCACGATCCAAGCCGCTGCGGTGCCGCCCTCGGCAGGAGACTTCGACAGGGCCTCGCGACTTAGCGATATCACCCCGTTCGTATAGGTATAAAGTCCGCCTAATGTCGATGTCTCCGGCAACAGGACGATCGAGGTCAGCCCACCCTCGGCCATGGCCCTGCGCAACTGACTTCGCAGATGCGGAGAGTCGGCGAACAGCTGTTTTAGATTGGCGTACTCGATGGTGTCGGCGCCGATATCGTTGACACTGTCGAGCAATGCGCTGACGTCCTGCTCGGTTTCGGTTTCGGGCTCGTGCACGGGGCGCTCCACTGATCGACGCTCTAGGGGATACGTGCGGCGGCGTTTCGACAGGACGCGGCAGACCGTCGACAAGCGTGTCGATAGTCACAAATTGCGCAGATTGCGGGCGTGCTCGCAGCAGCGAGAGCCGGGCGATCCAATCTCGATGGCCTCGCAGCGGTCGAGCAAGCTCATCCGGTCTTGGTTGGGGCAGTGCCTGAGCGATCTCGGACAGAGGATTCGCCGGGACGAACGGGGCGACCAGGGCCGGCCCCAGCGCTGAGTGCCTTGGGCCTACCAGAATGGCCGGAGGGGAGGGCTGCAGCATCGAGCGCCGAAGCCCTCCAATGGGGGCTTTGCGCACGGAGTTTTGCGCTTGGGATGGGCCGCTCTTGCCATTTTCCCTTTGCCAAAGGGGGCAGGGGGATTTGCTTTCGCCGTCGCCTTGGTCGAGAAAGGCAAGTATCGTGATGGCGACGGCGCGTAGTCCGCCGACATCTCAACTTCCGAGAGAAAGCATCCATGGAGAAGGTCGCTGCGAGTCTGATTTGCGCATTGGCGCTTGCGTGCGCAATAGGGCCGGTACAAGCCAATCAGGCGGAAATGGCTGCGCATGCGCGAGCGATGAACGACATCGCGGCGACCCCACCGTGTTGCCACGGGGAAGACGACGAAGATCAATGGCAAGGCTACGAGCCCAACTTCTCTGCCGAGGATCTGCAGGAGATGCTCCACAGGAGCAAGCAGGAGGAGGCGGAAAGCCTGCGCAAGCATCAGCAACGGATGGCGCGCGACCCTGACTACCGGGCCTTCTTCGACGGATTCTGGAATTTCAGGCCGGCAGCGGATAACGCGCCAGGACAGTACTGCGCCGCGCGTTTCTATCGCGAGGGCAGCAGCATGATGATTCTAGGCCCGGGCGGCGGCTCTCCCTACGCCTATCTGGCGCTTTACGGGCGCGGCGTTCCCAAACCCAAGTCGGCGCAGAAGTTGACCGTCCAATTGCACCAGACCGGGGAAGAGCGCCAGGCCGTCGAGGTATTCAACCTGCCGATGGCGGGCACCGGCGGCGACGGCATGTTGCTGATGGCCGTCGAGAACGTGGACGCGCTGCTCGATGGGATGCTCGACCAACATCGATTCGAGGTCTTCGATCGCAAGCACGAAAACGTGCTTTACATCCTCGAATGGAGCGGAGGGCTTGCTGCGCGCGACAAACTGCGGGCCTGCGTCAAGGCCACAGAGAGGTCCAGGCGCTAGCGGCCAAGCCGCCATCGTCCACGCCGAGGAGACATCATGACGATCGAGCGTATGGATAACGTCGGCATCGTGGTGGAAGACATCGATGCCGCCATCGGGTTTTTCACCGAGCTCGGCCTGGAGCTCGAAGGACGTGCCCCGATCGAAGGGGATTGGGCGGATGGCGTCACCGGATTGCACGACATGCGCGTCGCGATCGCCATGATGCGTACGCCGGACGGTCACAGCCGGCTCGAGATCTCCCGATTCCTCGCGCCGCATGTCGTCGCCGATCATCAGTCGCTTGCCGATTTCGCTTTGGCAAATCTGCCCCCTCTCCCGCTAGGGGAGGGGGGCTTTACGCGCAGCAATGACGGCATCAATAGTCGAAGCGGACACGCAGGCCGACCGTGCGCGGGTCGTTCCAGTAACCGCGGATGAAGCCGCCGGCATCGTCGGCCCAGTTCTTGGTCATCTTGTCGGTGGCGTTGAGCACGTACAGCTCGGCGCGCCAGAACGACGGCGACTGCAGACTCAGACTGGCATCGACCGTCGTATAAGCCTCCTGCGCGTCGGAGACGTGCGCGTTGTCGAGATTGCGCAAGGTGAAGTACATCTTGTCCTGCCACTTCACGCTGAGCCAAGGCACCAGTTCATAGCCGTTGCCGAACTTGAACGTGTGGGAGACGTTGATACCGGCGGTGAATTTCGGCGTCATCGGCAGGTGGTGGCCGGTGATGTCGTAGATCTGGCGACCGGCCAGAGTCGGGTCGGGGCCGCTGTAGGGCTCCGGGCAAGGCACGGCGCCGAACTCTTCGCGCACGCCGCAGTTCCATTCGTCGCTGAAGCTGGGGTAGTCCTTGATCTTGCTGTCGATGTAGGAGAAGAAGCCGCCGATACGGGTGTTGGGTGTGGGCAGATAGTCCACTTCCACTTCCAGGCCCGGGATGTTCACCGTTCCGACGTTGACGGTCTGCCACTTCTTGATCACATCGCAGGTCGGGTCCCAATCCGGGCAGGGTTCGTTGACGTGCACCTTGGCGGCGAAGAAGTCGCCGGTCACCTGCATGTCCTTGTAGCGGCTATAGAAGGCGGTGACCGACAGGCTCAGGCGCTTGTCCAGCAGCAGGCCCTTGTAGCCGATTTCGAAATTGGTGACGGTTTCCGGCTCGTACGGGAAGAAGGTGTACTGCGGGCCGGGCGGGCCGTCGATGCAGACTTTGCCGCCGCAGACATCGTCCTTGTCGCCGAAGCCGCCCGCCTTGTAACCGGTGGAGAGTGAGGTGAACAGGATCTCGTCATCGGACAGGTCCTTGGTCAGGCCCAGTCGCCAGGTGACCTTGCGCCAGGATTCGGAGTGTTCGTTCTCGGCCGGGGGGCCCCACAGTTTGTAGGCATCGATACCGCCGAACGGCCCCATTCGTTCGGTCAGCTCGCGGCCGTTGTGGGGGCGGAAGCCCGGTTCGCCCGGCGTGCCCGGGTGGTACAGGCCGTTGTAATAGGCCGTCGATTCGGCATCCCAACCGCCATACACCTGGCCGCCGCGGTCGGTTTTTTCGTCGCGGCTGTAGCGTGCGCCCAGCGTTGCGGTCCAGGTGGGAGCGAAGCGCCAGTCGGCCTGGGAGAAGATCGCCTTGGCGTCGATCTGGCGATTGGGCTGGTGGTAGAACTGGCTGATCGGATAGCCGAACGGCGCGTTGACCAGCATTTCCTGGGCATAGTCGATCGAGTTCTTCTCGTGCATCCAGAACAGGCCGGATACCAGCTTCAGGCGTTCGCCCTGATGCTTGAACTGCAGTTCGTGCACGAACGACTTGTACTTCGAGTCCAGGGTGATCGAGGTGTTGTCGCGCACCGGCCACACGCCCCAGTCGCCCGCCGCCGGCACCGGCAAGGTGGCGGTAACCTGCGAGGGGATCTCGTGGTAGCCGCCATCGTCGTCGGCGATCTGCGAGCGCTTCTGTGTGGCGAACGCCACGCTGTATTCGATGCTGTTGGTGTCGCTGAGGAACCAGTTGAGATTGGAGCGCACCGTGTCGATCGACATGTCGGTCTTGCCCGGCACGTTGATCTTTACGTCCCACTTGCCGCCTTGGCAGGCGAAGCGGGTGCCGGCCGCCTGCTTGCAGTCCTTCAGCCCGACCTGGCCGGCGCCGGAGTTCTGGAACTTCTCGTAGGCCAGCAGCCACTCGACGTCGTCGGTGATGGCGAAGCGCGCGGCGAGGCGGACCGCCCATTCGTCGCGGTTGTAGTAATACTCGTCGCGCCCGACCTTGACGTTGCGGCGCTGGTCTACGTCGGGAATGCCGTCGGCGATGAACCCGCGCTCGGGAATATCGACGTCGGTGAAGTCCTGCTGTTGGTCGATCCAGCCATCGCGCTCGACCTTGGTGGCGGACAGGCGCAGGGCGAAGCGATCGTTCACCGCGATGTTCTGGATCAGGTTGAGCTGGCGCAGGTTGTAGCTGCCGACTTCGAGCTCGGTGCTGCCGAAGCTGGAATCGAAACGGGGCTTGGCCGGAATGATGTTGATGCTGCCGCCGGTGGAGTTGCGGCCGAACAGCGTGCCCTGCGGGCCGCGCAGCACTTCGACCTGGTCGACGTCGAACATCAGCGCCAGCGCGCCTTGCGGACGCGGCGAGTACAGGCCGGCCACGTGCAGGCCCACGGCGGGGTCGCCGATCTCGGTGAAGTTGTTGGCGCCGATGCCGCGGATGCTGACCTGCACGCCGGAATCCGGGCCGGAGGCGATCTGCAGATTGGGCATGCTGCCGGACAGGCCGCGCACGTCGCGGATGCCCTCGCGGGTCAATGCTTCCTGGGTGACGGCGGTGACGGTCACCGGCGTCTTCAGCAGGTCCGATTCGATGCGGGTGGCGGAAACATGCACGGTTTCCAGTGTCGTTCTGGCTTCGCCAACGGGAGTGGCCCGGGCTTCGCCAGCGTCAGCCTGTCCGGCGTCGACCTGCCCGGCGCTGACCTGTTTGCTGTCCTCGCTCGTACTGGACTGGGCCATCACCGGCGCGCTTGCGCAGCCGATCAATACCGCGGCGATTGCGACGGCGATGCCGGTCGGTCGGACATCGCTGGGATGCTTCTTCATTATGGGCTCCTGGTTGTACGGCGACTCGGGCCGGCGGACCCGCGCAGTGGCTGGTGCGGTTGCCCGATCAGGGCGAGGCGGGAGTGTTCGAGGCGGGCGTGTTTTTCGCGGAATACACGGTCTGGTTGCGTACCAGTGGCCTGGCCCAGGCACCGACGCTGAGGATGTAGAGCAGGGGGATGAAGACCAGCGACAGGCCCACGCGCAGCCCCCAGTGGTCGGCGATGAAGCCGATCAACAGCGGCACGATGGCGCCACCGAGAATGCCGCTGCACAGGATTCCCGAGAACGCGCCGTGATGCTGGCGCACCGAGTTCAATCCCAGCGAGAAGATCACCGAGAACATCACCGACAAGAAAAAGCCCGCGGCGGGGAAGGCCAGTAGAGAGATGTCCGCGGAGCCGAACAGAGCGAGGGCCAGGCAGGCGATGGCGAGCGTCGAGAAGATCGCCAGCACCCACTTCGAGTCGATGAGTTTCAGCAAGCCCAAGCCGGCCAGGCAGCCCAGCGACATCAAGCCCCAGAAGCGGCTGACGGCAATCGCACCTTGCTCGGTGGCCGACATGCCGTGGTAGCTGTGCAGGAACTGCGACATCCAGTTGGCGAGGGACTGCTCGGTGCCGACATAGGCGACGATGGCCAGGAAGAACAAACGCACATCGACGCGGCGCAGCAGGCTGCGGTAGGCCGCGCGGCTGCCCACGCGCTCGTCTTCCTTCAGCGCCACCGCCGGCAACGGCAGCTTGTAGTTGAGCAGAGCCAGCAGTACGAAGGCGGCGCTGAAGAACCAGTAGAACGTCAGCCAGGCCAGCGGCTGCCCCTCCACGCCGGGGCGCTGCATGTAGAGCCGAAACGCCAGCGGGCTGAGGAAGGAGGCCAGGCCGAACACCAACTGCGCCATCACCGAAAAGAAGGCGAAGTGCTCTTCGCCGCCGGCCGTGCGCATCAGCGGGTTGATCACCACCTGCAGCAGGGCCATGCCTAAGCCGATGACGAACAGCCCGGCCACCACCGAGACGTAACCCGGCATCACGGCAATGGCCAGGGCGCCGATGAAATTCAGCGCGAAGGCGGTAAACAGAGTGAAGCGCGTGCCGCGGACTTCGATCAACAGGCCGCCGGGGATCGAGATCAAGCCGTAGGCCAGGAAGAATGAGAACGGCATGAAGCCGGCCATGGTCAGGCTGAGCTTGAAATCCTGGATGGCGATGGGCATCAGCGGCCCGATCAGATTGGTGATGAAGGAGATCGCGAACCAGATCAGGAGGATGTAGCTGATGATCATCGGCTGGTGCTTCACGATCGTCTCTCCGGGGTCAGGACTGCGGCTGCAGGCAGTGGGCGAGTTCGCCGGCGCCGATGCGCTTGCGCGGGAAGCGGGGCAGGATCGCGCTGGCGGTGCGGCAGCCGGCCGCGAGCGCGTCGCGCAGGCTGGCCTGCTTCGTGCTGGCCTGGCTCGTGCTGGTTTGACTCAGGCGCGCCGCCAGATAACCGGTATTGAAGCTGTCGCCGGCGCCCACGGTGTCGAAGATGTCGCCGACCATCTCGGTGGTGTAGCGGATGCTCCGGCCATCGACGTGCCCCAGCGCACCCGCGGCGCCCAATTTGACGATCAGATGGGCACCGGGCTTGAGCAGGCGGGCGACGTGTTGCACCGCAAGCTCCAGGACCCGGCTGTCGTCCAGATCCTGGCCGTCGTCCTGGCTGCCGGCGATGCTCACCGCCTCCAACTCGTTGACCAGCAGATGGTCGCAATGCGCCAGCCAGCCTTCGACTTCCTGATGCACCTGCGGCGTCCAGCCTTCCGGCGGCCAGCCGGTATCCAGTGCGACCTGATAGCCCTTGCTCGAGGCCGCGGCCAGCAGCTGGCTGAAGCGCTCGCGCAGGCCCGGCAGCAGGAAGGGGGCGGTGAACAGGGCGATGCTGCCGGGAGATGCCTGCGGCAGGTGTTCGAGTACGAAGTCCGGAGTCAGATGCTGCAGGTGCCCGCAACTGGTGAAGAAGGTGCGTTCGCCATCGGCATGCATCAGCCCGACCGATACGGTGGTGTCGCTGGCACAGGTCTGCAGTTCGACTCGGATACCCGCCAGCTGCAGCAGCAGCCACTGGGCCAGGTCGTCGTCACCGATGGCGCCGATCAGATGCGGGTTCAGGCCCAGGTGCCGGGCCGCGAGGGCGGAGTTGGCCGCCGAACCGCCGGCGCGCAGTTCGCTGCGCGGCAGCAGTTGTTCGGTACCGATCTTGGGCCAACCGTCCAGCGTGCCCAGGACCAGGTCCACGCTGACGTCGCCGACGATGCTGAGTTGGGGCGGGTTGAACTGAGACCGGCCGAGCTCCGGCTGACGGGATTGAGGTTGGCTGGACTCGGACCGGTTTGACTCGGTCCGGTTGGGCTGGGGCCGGCTGGGTTCGGGATGCTCTAGCTTCATGGGGCGACTATAGTCACCCCAATTTTGCTCTGTCAATAAAAATATCCAGTGGAAGTATAATTAAATTCGGCGCCCCCCGGCCGCCGGGCGGTGACCCAGCAGCTCGGCCGTCTGCAGCTCCCCGAGTTCATCTTTCTGCAGGCCTTCCAGGCGCGGCGAGAGCAGCTCGTGGATGGGCAGCACCGCGGCGCCCAACAGCGAACAGTCCTCCTCGCGTTGGGAAATCATCACCCGCGGCCATTCCGGGGCAGGGCGGCCGCGCACCGAGCGGTGCCATGGCTGGGCCAGGTCGACCAGGCGCTGTACCAGTTTCTGCGGCGCCGACCCGCCGATGACGATGGTCTGCGGGTCGAGCATGTTCTCGATCATGCAGATGGCATCGCGCAGCCGCTGGGATGCCTGCTGGCACCACTGCTGCAAGGGTTCGTCGGCAGCGTCGTCCAAGCGATCGAGCACGTCCGAGGTACGGATCTGCCCGTCGTCCAGGCCCAGCGCCTCGGCCAGCGAGTGCAGCGACAAGTAGCGCTCCAGGCAGCCCTGGTTGCCGCAATAACAGGGCGTGCCGCCCGGGACCACCGGCACGTGACCGATCTCGGTGGCGTTGCCGTCGGTGCCGCGGTAGGTGTTGCGAGCGACGATCAACGAGCCGCCCAGGCCCATGCTCAGGTGCAGGTAGAAGAAGTTGTCGAGGTGCCGGGCGACCCCGTACAAGGTCTCGCCCAGCGCGCCCGCCACGCTGTCGACGCTGTGGAACAGGGGCAGGCCGGTGGCTTCCTGCAACTGGTCGAGGATGGACAGGTCCTTCCAGCCTTCCAGCGCGGTGGGGCCGACGAAACTCAGTTCGGTGTCGCCGAGCGGGCCGGGCAGGGCCACGCCGATGCCCCACAGCCGGGCATTGGCCTGCCGGCGCAGCTTGGCCACGAGCTCGAGCAAGCCGGCCAACAACTGCGATCGATCGCAGCCCTGCAACTGCACCTCGCAGCGCGCATCGATCTGGCCCAATAGATTCACCAGCGCGCCCGAGGCGCGGCCAGGTTCCAGGCTGATGCCGATGGATTGGCCGGCGTCGGGATTGATCTCGAAGGCGATCGGCGGCTGGCCGCGGGTTTTCAGGTCCTTTTGCCGGCGCGAGACGATCAGGCCGATGGATTCCAGCTCATTGGTGATGTTGGCGACCGTCTGCGGGCTGAGCGAGACCTTTTCCTGGATGTCCTTGCGCGAGGCCGCGCCATGCTGGCGGATGAAATCCAGCACGAGGCGGCGGTTGTAGGGAGCGCTGGATTGCTGGGTGGCGCCGCGGCCGATATTCATAGGCGTTGAAACCGCTTGAGCGTAGGGGAGAGGGAGTTCGTATTATTCATACATCCATGTGAAGTATTTATTGACGGCGGCCGGCCACATGGCTAAGTTGCGGTGGCCAGTCTATCCGGAACCGTGCCAATGACCGCTGCGCCGCATTCCCGCAAGACCGCAATTCAAGCGATGGCCGCGCTGGCGATTGCGCTGTCCAGCCTGCCGCAGATGGCCATCGCGGCATCGACCGAAGCGTCGGCGACGAAGCCGAAGACCACGGTGTCGGTGAGCCTGCCGAAACAGCCGCTGCTGGTGCAGATCAACCAGGTGGCGCTGGAGCGGCTGGGGCCGAAACAGGCCATCGTCGAATATGCGGGCGAGGCCGGGGAGGGCACTTACACCGTGCTGCGCGATGGCCAGCCGATCAAGCAAGGCGATCTGCAGCCACTGCGGCCGTTTGCCGAGTGGGGCACGGGCAAACGCTATTTCAGCGTCGACTTTTCCGATGCGCAGGATGCGGGCAAGTACGAAGTGGAAGTGCGCATCGGCCAGCAACGTGCGATGTCGGCGTCGGTCTCGGTGCGCGACAACGCAGTCTTCGCCACCACCGGCGCGCAGCTGCTGGGCTACTTCAAGCGCAGCCGCCACACCGATAACGCCGACCGCGAGCTACGCATCTTCCAGACCTCGCGCAAGGTGAATGTGTGGGGCGGCTGGCAGGATGCCGGTGGCGACAAGGGCAAATACCTGTCGCACCTGGGCTACGCCAACCATTTCAATCCGCAGCAGGCCTCGATGGCGGCCTGGGTGCTCGCCTATGGCGCGCATGCGCGCAAGACCCTGTTCGCCGCCCACGACTTGCAGACACAGGTCGAGGACGAGGCGTTCTGGGGCGCGGACTATCTGCATCGCATCCTCGATGCGGAGGGCTACTTCTACACCACCGTGTTCGACCAATGGGGTACGCCCGGCGTCGAGCGCATGGTCACCGGTTATGAAGGCTCGGCCGGAACGTTTACTACCTTGTACCGCTCGGCATTTCGCGCCGGCGGCGGCATGGCCATCGCGGCGCTCGCGCGCGCTTCGATGTTGGCCAAGCAAAGCGGCCGCCATGGCGAATTCGACGGTGCCCAGTATCTGGCCGATGCAGAGCGTGCCTATGCGCACCTGCGCCGGTTCAACCCGCAATACGGCGCCGACGGCAAAGAAAACATCATCGACGACTACACCGCGTTGATGGCGCTGGTGGAACTGCACAACGCCACCGGCCAGTCGCGCTATCTCGACGATGCGCGCGAGCGCGCCGCCCGCTTGATGACACGGCAACAGGCCGACGGCGGTTTCGTCAGCGATGGCGGCAGCCGCCCGTACTACCATGCGGCCGAGGCCGGCTTGCCGGTGATCAGCCTCTCGGCCTATGTCGATATCGAACCGGAGCAGGGGCGCCGCCAGCGTGCGCTGGATGCCATCGGCTCGGCGCTCAAGCACGAGTTGACCATCACCAATGCGGTCGCTAACCCGTATGGCTACGCCCGCCAGCGCTTCCAACTGACCCAGGACGGCAAGGCCACAGGCGAGGTACTGGAAGGGTTCTTCATCCCGCACCGCAATGAAACCGGCTACTGGTGGCAGGGCGAAAGCGCCCGCCTGGCGTCGCTCAGCGCGGCCATGGTCATCGGCGGCCGCAAGCTCGCAGACCATGACGCGGCCGGTTATAGACTGCCCGCCGATCGAGCGGCTTATGCGCAGAGCCAACTCGACTGGACCCTGGGCCGCAACCCTTACGGCATCTCCATGCTCTACGGTTTCGGCAAGAAAAATCCGCCGACCGTGCTGGAGAGCGCCGGCGAAATGTTCGTGGGCGGCATCTCCAACGGCATCACCGGCGCACCGGGCAGCGACACCGGTGCCGGCATCAGCTTCGCACCTGGCCCGGATTCCGAGCAGTGGCGCTGGGTGGAGCAGTGGATTCCCCACACCACCTGGATGCTGTTCGCGGCCATGACGATGACGACGGCCGAAACGCGTTGAGCTGGCTGCGGCGTTCGTTCCGAATCCGCAAGAGTTGGGCTGAGGAACGAATTCGCGCAAGACACGCGCAATGGCGATGCGGGTGGCGTTGCCGCGCAGCGGCGCTAGCTTAGGCGCAGGGCGCGTATCAGGGCGGAAAGCGCCGCCGATTGATGGCGACGGTCCGGGTAGTAGATGAAGAAGCCGGGAAAAGAGGGCGACCAATCTTCCAGCACCCTGATGAGCTTGCCCTCGTCGATGTAGTCCGCCACCTGGTCTTCGTAGGCTAGCGCGATGCCCACACCGGCCAAGGCGCCGTGGATGGCGAGGCTCGTGTCGTCGACGACGAGCGACCCGTTGGCGGTGATCGTCACGGGCGCGCCGCCTTTCTCGAATTCCCATCGGTACGGGCCGCCCGGAAGGCGCAGCCCGATGCAGTTATGGGTGCTCAGGTCCCGCGGTTTCAGGGGGCGGCTGCGCGTCGCGAAATACCCGGGCGAAGCGACGGCGGCCAGGCGTAGTTCCTGGGTTACGCGCACGGCGATCATGTCCTTCTGAATGAATTCTTCCAGTTGGATGCCGGCGTCGAACCCGCCTGCAACCAGATCCACCGGGCCCGTGCAGGTGGACACATCAAGCACCACCTCGGGATAGGCCCCGGCGAACGCCGGAAGTTTGGCCAACAGCACCGACACAGCGGCGGATTTCGAGACGGCAAGACGAAGCCGGCCGGTCGGCCGGTCTCGCGCGGTGCGGACCTCGTTGAGCGCCCGATCGATCTGCTCGAGCGCTGGCGAGAGCGTCTTCAACAGCGCTGCGCCCGCGGAGGTCGGCGCCACGCTCTTGGTCGTGCGCGCGAGGAGCTGCAGTTCCAGCCGACGTTCCAGGCCGCGGATCGTGTGGCTCAACGCGGACTGTGTGACCCCAAGCCGCGCCGCAGCCCTGGTAAAGCTCCGCTCGGTGGCGACGATGGCGAACGCTGCGAGGTCATTGAGTTCGCTCTTCATGAAATCGGCTCATGAGTTCTATGTGGGTATTGGCAATTTACTCATATATAGGCGCGATCTAAAGTGATTCCTGTGGCGACCGGGAGAGCACGCCCCAGAGCGGAAGAGCGGACCGGCCGTCCTCGCTTTCGCAGCAATCTCCGACATCGGGCAGTTAAATCTATGGAAGACGCTGAAAACACCTTGCGAGCCTTGGCTCAAGTCTATTTCGATGCCGCGTACGACATGGACGCCGAGCAGTTCCAGTCGATATTTCACCCCCTCAGTGCCGTAACCAGAATCGGCGACGACGGCGAAGTCAGCGTGATGCCGATCGAGACCTGGCTGAGCGGCGTGCGCAATGCGACCGCTCCACGAAAGCTCGGCCTTGAGCGCAAGGACGAGGTCGTCGCGATCGATGTTTCGGACAACCTCGCCCTGATAAAGCTGAAGCTGCAGATGCCGCCGCGTCACTTCACCGACCTGCTGTCGTGCCTGAAGGTGCAGGGCGGCTGGAAGATCGTTCAGAAGGTGATGACGGTCGACGTCCGCCAGTAGATTCGACCGAAGCAGGTGGAGCGTCAGCCTGAGACAGGCCTCCGACCGGGGGCCTTCGTTTGGTTGCAGCCGATCCGCCCGGTCCGACGATCGTTCGAGCAGATCGGGGCAGAGCGACCTTGACCGTCGGTCATCCGCTCCATACTCGTCCGCAAGCGCCAACCGAAACTTCGTCGCCGTTGTGCATAAATCGGTTTCCGGTGCGACTCGCGCGAACCGCAGTTCGTGAGACGAGTCGGGCCAGCATGGCCGGTGAGTGTTCACGGGGACCTGAGGAGCGCGCGTAGCCGACGCGGGAGCCACGATGTCTGCCTGGGAAAATAGCGATTGACGCAGGCCCTTGATTTGCAAGGCCCCCCAGTACTGGCTTGCGAACAGCGTAGACAGCATCGCCTGGTCGATTCAGGTTTATGCCAAGTGGCCGCCATGACGTGTCGCCCGCGTTGTACTCGCTATAGAGCCAGGGTCGGGTTCTAGGGAGTGGTGCGCATGAAAAGGGATGCGGCAGTCGTGTTCGTTCACGGGCTCGCAAAGAAGCCCGCGCCAGAGAAGCTGGAGGAGATTTGGATGTGGGCATTGTCCCGCGACAATCCGATGCCCAGCGTCTTCGCACCGCCCAACTCTGGCGTCCATCTGGACAACCGCGGTATTCCCAGGCACTTCGGGTACTACGCCGACGTCTTCTACGGCACCGACTACGAAACGGAACTTTCTTCGTACTACGAGTCCGCAGGGGATGCAGGGGAGGCCGAAATAGTGGCGGAAGTTGCGGGCATGGAAGATGTGCCCGGCAAAATGGAGTTGCTGACCGACGAAGAGCGACGCTTCGTTACCAGCCTGGAATCGAAATTCAGCGCGCAACTTGCCCTGTCACCAGTCGCCGTCGCGAATCCGGCTTCATCGCTGGAGGAGGCGTCGGAGTACGAAATCGCAAGCTGGCTGCCGGCCCCGATCAAACAAGCCATCGTGCGTGCCGCGGCGATGGAGGCCTACTACTATCTGTTCGACAAGGAATACGTCCGGCAAGACGGCCGTCGCTTCAAGGTTCGCGAGGAACTCCGCACCCGGTTGCTTCATAAGCTCAATGCGGCCCGCGAGGAATCGGACCGGGTCATCGTCGTTTCGCACAGCATGGGCACGATAGTGGCGTATGACGTTATACGTAACTGCGATGACTGCCCCCATGTCCACGCCTTACTTACCCTCGGATCGCCCCTGGGGGTAAAGGAGGTACAGGACGAATTACACGCACCAGGAAGCAGCAAGCCCGACTTCCCACCCTCTCGCCTCGATCGTTGGATCAACATCTACGATCCGCTCGATCCGATTTGCGGCGCGGACCCACGGTTTGCGAATGACTATGCGGGGGCAGGAGGGAAGGGCGTCGAAGATATCAAGGAATCCAACTGGGGGCGTTGGAGACACAGCGCTACGCACTATCTGGCTGGCTCCCGGCTACGCGAACAGCTCATCGCAGCAATGGGCCAATAGCTCATGCGCGCGGTGGACGGCGATGCGATGCTAGAGCTCGCCAATTCCCTCGCGGAGGGAAACTGTGGCTCCGCCCCGCCATGGGAGCTCGCAGCGGCGGTGGACTTGCTTATCGCCTCATTTGGAAACGGCCAACAGCGCCGTTCTGTCGACGAAGTAAGGCTTGCGATGCGTGCACTCAACGCGCACCGCCATTTCTATCATGCGCAACGGTTGGGTGAGGCTTGGCACGCGTGCGTCGGCTTGGATCCGACCATCGCCAAACACCAGGCCCAGGCGCTGATTAATCTTTCCGGGCTCGATGCTGCCGAGCGGCTTTTGCACGAGGCCCTATCCGCAGCCGAGGCGCCTGGAGCATCCGCGGACGCCATGTCCGAAATAGTGGAATACCAAGGCCTACTGGGGCGCATCGACAAGCAACGCTTCGTGTCGCGCGCAAACAAGGGCAGCCTGGTCAAGGCCACCGATCGCTACCTTGAGCAGTTTCATGCGCATCGGGACAAGCCCTACTGGCTGGCCATCAACGCCATTGCGCTGATGAGCCGGGAGCTCAAGGAAGGACTGCCGCCTCGCCCTGCATCGCCGACGCAAATGGCGCAAGTCCTTTGCGAACGTCTCCTCGCCCTCCATGCCAATGATCCCAGCGACTCGTGGCTTTGCTCCACGCTTTCGGAAACCTACCTTGCTCTCGGCGAATGCGAGTCGGCGGAATTCTGGTTGTACCGTTTCCTCCACCATCCTCGCACGCTGCCGTTCCATGTCGAAAGCTACGAGCGGCAACTTCGCGAAATATGGCAGGGCAGCGCGCTCGGCACGGGGCCGGAATGCGCAAACAGGCTGGCAACGATCATCGCGCGATATGTGCTGCGCTCCGAAGCGAGGGTTTCCATCTCGCCAGGCCGCGTGCAGGCGATTACCGAGGCGATCGCCAAGCGCCCGGCCGAGTTGGAGAAGAACTTCGCAGGCGAGTCCGGTTTCAGCCTCGCTTTGCTCCAACGCATGGTTTCCGCGTGCAGCTCCATCGGTTGCGTGACCAAGCGTGGCATGGAACGCCTGGGCACCGGATTTCTGGTGGCGGGCGCCGAGATCAATCCGGCGTGGGGAGCCGAGCCGGTGTTCGTTACCAACGCGCACGTCATCAGCGAGGAAGTCGCCGGCGCGATCCCGCCGAGCGATGCCCTGGTCACTTTTGAAGTGGAATGCGCTACCGCACCGCAGCCAGTGTTCCACCGTATAGCGGAGGTGTTGTTCACCTCGGCGCCCGGCAACCTCGGCATGCGATGCGCGCGCCAGGATAGTCTCGACGTGACCATCGTACGTCTCACCGAAACTACGACCGGGTTTTCCGGGCTCGCAACGGCAAGGGCGCTGCCACTGGTCAGCCAGAAGGCCAAAACTTACGTCGTGGGCCATCCGCTGGGGAGTGGATTGCAGATATCGCTGCATGACAGTTTGTTGCTGGATATCGACGACGATGGTCGCCTCATTCACTACCGCACGCCGACGGACCCCGGCAGCTCGGGAAGTCCGGTTTTCAACTCGCAGTGGGAGGTGATCGGCGTTCATCACGGCGGCTCGGCGTCGATGCCGCGCCTGCGTGGAGAAGGCTGTTATGAAGCCAACGAAGGGATCGCGTTTCATGCGGTGCGGAGTGGGGCATCTGTAACTTCGCCGGCGACAAGCCAATAGAACCGATGTGAGGACAACGAGTGTCGCCCATCTTCATCAGCCACTCCTCGAGCGACAATGCGCAGGCTTGCGCGTTGCGCGACCGGCTCGCCGTCAACAGCTGGAGCGACGTCTTCCTCGATCTCGACCCGCGCCGCGGCTTGATAGCGGGTGAGCGATGGCAAGTGGGGCTGCCCCAGGCCGCGCATCGCTGCGGAGCCTTGATCTTCGTGATTTCGCCGACGTCGGCCGCCTCCAGATGGTGCCTGACCGAATTCCTACTCGCCAATTCGCTCGGCAAGCGCATCTTCGGCGTCATCGTTCAGCCGATCGACCTGAGCGAGCTGCCGCGTGAGATGGGCCGCCCTTTCTAGATGTCGATACGATGGAACGTTTGCCTACATCGACCAGCGTGCCCAACGCCGCACCTCTTGAGGAGTCGCTCGCCGAACGCTACGACGTGTTCATCTCATATAGCCGCAAAGACATTCAGTTCGTCGCGCGGCTCGAACGAGCGCTCGAGGCCTACAAGCCGCCAAGTTCCTTGCCGCTCGAACGACGTCGCCTGCGTGTTTTTCGAGATGCCCAGGATCTGACCGGACCCGAATACGGCGTTTCTATCCGGGATAACCTGCGGCGATCGAAGAGGCTCCTTGTGGTGTGCTCGCCCAACGCGCGCCAGAGCGCTTTCGTCGACCAGGAGATCGAGTGGTTTCTCGAAACGCACGAGAACGCCGATGTGATCTCGCTGTTGCTCGACGGCGTACCGAACAACGAAGCCGATGCCGTCGACCCACGTTGCGCCTTTCCTGCGCAACTCTGCAAGGCGCATGCGATTCCCCTTGCCGCCGACTATCGCGGCTTCGACGTAGCCAGCAACAAACCTCCCAAAGCGCCGTTCGCTGGCGCATGGTACACACTGCTTGCGAACATCTACGGCATCGACCGCAACAAGCTTGAGGAGCGTGAGCGTTTGCGGCAGCGGCGTGAACGGCGTATCGCGATCGCCATCACGGGCGTGGTCATGGCGAGCCTCGCAGGCGCGGCGGTGTTCTCCTGGGTCCAGATGAAACGCGCCGAAGAACAGCGCGATGTCGCGGTTCGCGGCTTCGCGCGCTCCCTGGCCATGCAATCCGAGGACGAGCGTGAGGTAAACAAGGAAAGGGCGCTTCTACTCGCCGTGGAAGCGGCGCGTGCCACACACGATGTTGACGGTACGTTGACCGACGATGCGGAGCTTGCGCTGCGGCGTGTCTTGGCGGAGGCCGGCGGCACGCGGCTCGGCATCGACACGCGTGGGCTTAGTTTTAGCGCCGACGGACGCTGGCTTGCGCGTTACGACGACGACGGCAAAGTGACCGTCTGGGATCTCAGGGCTTCTGAAAGCAAGTCTCGCGAGCTAACGCTGCCGGCGCTGCCGAACGACAAAGCGTCCGGTTCGGAGGGAGGCCGGCTGTCGGCAGCGATATTCGGACCGCAGCATCGGCTCGCCCTCATCACCAAAGATCGTGATCGGTTTGCGGTAGTCGACGTGCAGGAGCCTCGACGGGGAAAGCCACGCTGGCTGACGCCTCGCGTGGGTCGTATTCGCCATCTTGAGTTCAGTCACGACGGCACTGCATTGTTGCTAGTCGATGACAGCCCAGATCTCGCCTTGCATGAGGTCGCCGACCTGACCGCGCCGCCGACTCTCCTGCGTGGTCACGCCGCGAAGTCAGTCGACGGTGAGATGCGCGGCATTGCAACCGCGGCGTTCGGATCGACCGGTCGCTGGATCGTTACCTCCGGATGGGATGAGACGGTGCTCTTGTGGGACAGGAAGGCCATCGATGCTGCCCCCCATAAGCTGCTGACGGGCGTCATTGCAACCGCTCCGGTCTTCAGCGCGGACGACCGTTGGCTCGTGGTCGCCACGCAGTCGGCACCCCATGTGCTCTGGAGTCTTGGCGACGACGCACCGCGGGCCGTCGCGATGGCCAGCACGCCGGGCGAAACTGCTCCCGGAGCCGCGTTGTCGTTCGATGCGCCCTCGTCGGCATTCATGACGGGCGATCACCTCATCGCGGCCGGCGGCGGCGAGACGCTGGTTTGGAAGCTAAGTCCGACCGGCGCGCAGATCGAGCGGCGTATTCCTGAAAGCCTCGCAGCGCTTGGCGGCGATGGACGCCATTTCGTCACCACGCGCGTGGCGGGCGGACAACCGCCGGACTACATCATGTCGCTATGGAATGTTGAAGCATCCGCGGAGGCAAAGGCCGAAGAGCGAGTGAACGCACCGATTCATGCCGTCGGTTATTCGGCGCGCGGTCGCCGACTCGCGGCGTTGACGGATGCCCAGGAGCTGTGGGTGTGGGATCTGACGTCCGATTTCGAGTCATCGGACGCGCGCCGCTATCTCGGTGCGAAAGGCAACAAGCTCGTGATGAGTGCCGACGGTCACGCCGTCGTCATCGGCGATTGGTCGAGCGAAGCGCGGCTCTGGATGCTGACGAATCCGAGCCTTGATCCATTGCGAGTGAGCGACGTCGAAGACGACGCTGAGCTCGAGCAGCGGATGACGTCCGGCTCAAGCTCCAGTAGCCGTTCGGGTCAACCCTTCGGTGGCCTCCAGCAGATGCTGGCCTTCGACCGCGATGCCGCGCGCGTCGCCATGCCGCGCCAGGGCGGTGCTCTCGCGATCGTGACGCTAGCGCGGCCGAATCGTGCTCCGGTAACGATCCCAGTGCACGAAGACGGCGTTTCCGCGGTTGCCTTCAGTCCCGACGGCAAGCTCGTCGCGGCGGGCGACAAGGACCTCACGATACGGCTCTGGCGCAACGGCGAGCACGACAAGCCCATGGCGACACTGCGCATACCGAGCGCGGAGGGAGCCGCCTCAAGCGTATCCGTGCTGACGTTCAGTCACTCCGGTCAGCGATTGGCCGCAGGTGGCGCGTTCGGCGCGGTTGCCGTATGGGATGTCTCGAACCTGGCGGCCGAGCCGCTGACGCTGGCAGGACAGGAAGACTGGGTGACGTCCCTCGAGTTCAGTCCCGACGATGGCAGCCTCCTGGTCGCGACCGACAGTGGCGCAGCGAGCGTCGTGGCGCTCTCCAAGCCCGTATCCGTGCGTGCGCTCAAAGGTCACACGGGATTCATATGGGGCGCCTTTATTGCCGACGGCGAAGCTGTCGTCACGGCCGGGATGGACGGCAGCATCCGGGTATGGTCGATGAGGGATGCCAAGGCCGAGCCGCGCATCCTGCAGGGCCATATCGACACCATCACGACGTTGGCGCTGGTGCCTGGCAAGCAGCGCCTTATCACCGCAAGCGAAGATGGATGGCTCCGCGTGTGGAACCTGGCCTCCGGCGACCAGCCGGAAAAGGCTATAGCGCTACGCGTGCCGCTGTCGATCATCACGGTCAGTCACGATGGGCAGTGGCTCGCGCTTGCCGATCGCGCCGGCAACGTGCAGTTGCTGAGGATGGCGACGCTCGATGCCGTGGGGAAGGAGTTTCCGTTGGCATGGCCGGGGAGGGAAGAGGATCGCGCCGGGCTCTATGCGCTGAAATTCTCCCCCGACGATCGCTGGCTTGCCGCGCTTCTCCCGGGAGAGGGCAGAGTGTGGCGTCTCGACGGCGGGGAGCTGATTCGCCTTGCTTGCGAGGCGAGCGGGCGCAATCTAGATGTCGAGGAATGGGAGAAGTATCTCGGCGAGCTCGAGTATCGCTTTACGTGTCCCGAGTGGGGCCTTGGGCCGGGTTATCTTGAGCATGCACGCCGCGATGCGAAGCGCGGCCATCTCGATAATGCAGTACGGCTGTTGACGCGGGCGAAGGCATTGGTTCCCGAGCTGCCGTTCGAGCCGGCGGCGGAAGCGAGGCGTATCGGCATCGCCGGCGTGCTCGAGCGCGGTCGGGATCTGGTACGCGACGGACGATCGGACACCGCGCTCGCGGAGCTCGGTAGAGTTCGCCAAATCGACCCTGGTACCAGCTTCGATCCGGCGCAGGAAATCGAGCGCGTCAAGAAGGCGGGTAAGCTCGTCGTCCAAGCGGACGCACAAGCCTCCATAGGCGAGCTCGACGGGGCGACTGCAAAGTATCGTGAGGCACTGGTCCTCGATCCCGGCCTCGACATCGACCCTGGCAAGCAAGCGAGCAAGATCTATGCCCCCATCCTCGTGCAAGAGGGGGAGGAATTTGCGAGGCAGGGGCACATGGAAGAGGCGATCGCGCGCTTCGAACGCGCCGAGCAGCTCGATTCGAAGGCATTATGGCGAACGCCGGAAGAAACCGCGGGCAGCGTGCGTGCGGACGTGCTCATCGCCGAAGCCGGCAAGCTGGCTGATGGCGGCGACCTGCAGGGTGCCATTGCTGGCTACCGCGCGGCGATGGTCCTCGACGAGAAGCGCGGGATCGATCCCGAAGCTGAAGCCGCCAAGCGCGTGGCGACCTATTGGCTGGAGCAGGCCTATAGAAGCGGAGAATTTCCGGGCGCCATCGAGCTGTTCGAGAAGGGGCGTTCGCTGGATGCGACCGTCAAGGTCGATTCGTTCTCGGCCAATGGGCTTTGCTGGGCCGCGGTGAAGCGCGGTTACGCGAAGCGGGTCATGGCCATATGCAACGCCGCGGTGTCGAGCGATGCGGCCAACTGGATGGCGCGCGACAGTCGCGGGGTTGCGCGTGTGCTCGCCGGCGATACGGCCGGGGCCATCAGTGATTTCGAGGCCTATGTGCGGGCGGGCGACCGCCCCGACGTGGTTGCGCAGCGCAAGCGCTGGATCGCGCGCCTGAAGGCCGGGTGGCGTCCGCGGTCATTCCAGGAGCTCGACAGGGGCTGAATCCGATTGCCTGTACGGCCGAGCGCCGAACGGATCCGCATGCGATTGGAACGCAGCTCACCGACAGCTCAGCCGCGGCCACACCCCGACCCATTACTTCGCATAATGCCTATTATGTTATAGAGCAGATAGCATCCGGCCGCCGGCTGAGCTCAGCTTCCCTGGCAACGTCATTTGCAGGCGTCATACACGCGATCGTTCCATGCCCTGCGGCCGTCGTAGCCGGTGTTCCGACCTTGCTCCGACTCGAGGTACTGGTCGCGTAAACGCTTCGTCTCCGCGCAAGCACTGTAGCTTCCGGTACTGGGGCCTATAACGGTCCCAGGACCGGCGCCTTGTCGCGCACGCCTGGCCAGGCGCGGCAAATAGTCGGGATCTATCCGAGGCTGAGGCGGATTTCGCACTCGGCCATAGGCGTCGCTGGAAGTGGCCCAGGTGCCCCAAGTCTTCAGGTGCGCTTGGTCAGCCTCGCACGGCTCGGATTGATAGCTGATCTCCTTGCCGCGAACGCACTTATGGATGTTCTGGGCGGCCACCGGGCCCGCTACGAGTACAAGAAATAACCCAACCGCGATCCTTGCGTGCATAGCGCCCCCTGCGCCGTTTGGTCGCTCCACGATACGACCAAGAATCCGCAACGAACAGGCCCGGCGGAAACCTGTGCCACGTATCCAGGTCGCGCCAGTGCGTGGCGGACGCTCGGCAGTCCTCGCGCCGATCGTTGCGATAACAGTTCCAGGTGCAGGCTCGATGGGCGTCCTTCTCCTTTACGACCGGCTATCCTGCTTGCCTACCCAGGGGGAAGCGTCATGGACGAGAACACACGCACCGTCAGGAAAGACGAGGATCGAAGCCCCTGGGGCTGGATCAGCCCCGGGCTCGCCATCCTGATCTTCACCGGGATCGTTGCCGCCGCGGGCGCGGCAGCCTTCCAGATCGGCAAGCAACAGACCGCCGCGGACGACAAGAAACGCAACGAAGCGGCCGACCGGGCCATCGCCCAACAGCAGCAGATACAACTGCGAATGGAAGAAGCCCTTGCCGAGCGCGACAGCCTGCGCGACCGGGTGCTGCAGTTGGAAACCGAGCTTTTGGCCGAACGCAGCGCACAACCGCAAGAAAAAAGCTCACTGCGCTGCATCAACGGCGAACTGGTCGTTCGCAAGGGAAACACCTGGTCCTCGGCCGGCGACTGCTGAGCCAGTGCGCGAGTCCTCGTATTCCTAAGGCCGGACACCGCCATAGCGCATCCAGCCACCGGTTCGGCGCACGCCCGCGCTGACGGGCTGGCCAAACGCGGCCGGATCGGATGCAATCGGGCCGACCCTTCGTGCCCCAGGACCATGACCGCGTCGACCGAAGCTCGTCCCAAGCCACACTCAAGCCCCCTGCCCCGCACCGAACCGCCGTTCTGGCTGCCGTTGTTGGCCGGCCTGCCCTTGGGGCTGGGGCTGCTGTTAATGGCGGTGCCCTTGCTGGACCATGGCGCGGCGACGGCATCGCGCACGCTGTACCTGTTCGCGCTGGCGCTGTGGATGCTGCCGCTGACGGCGCTGCAACGCGGTCTGTGGCGTCGCGGTGTGGCCGGCTGGGCCATGGCCGCGGTGTTGCTGCCGGCGAGCTATGCGATGGTGGTCGCGACCAAGGCCCTGAGCGTGGTGATGATCGCCTGGAGCAAGGGAGCCACGCTCGACGGCTTCAACTGGTGGTTGATCTTCCGCGGCCTGGAAGGCGCTTGGCTGGCCTTGATCGCCTACTGCGCCATCCATGCGGTGGCGGTGTATTACGCGGAGTTGCAGCAGGCCCAGGCGCGCCATCTGCAGTCGCAGGCCCTGATCCGCGACGCCGAGCTGCGCGCGCTGCGTTATCAACTGCAGCCGCATTTCCTCTTCAATACCCTCAACGCCATCTCCGCTCTCGTGGCCGAGGGACGCAATCGCGAAGCACAGCAGATGTTGGCCTGCCTGGGCGATTTCCTGCGCGCCACGCTCGACGGTGCGCACGGGCATGAAGTCGGCCTGGCCGATGAAGTCGCCATCACCGAGGCCTATCTGGATATCGAGAAGGCACGCCTGGGTGCGCGCCTGCTGGTGAAGTGGGAGCTCGGCCCCGGCCTGCTGACGGCGCAGGTGCCCTATCTGTTGTTGCAGCCTCTGGTCGAGAACGCCATCCGCCACGGCATCGCCGCACGCACCGCGCCGGGCCGACTCGACATCCACATCGGCGACGAGGCCGGCCGGCTGCGCGTGCAGGTGAGCAACGATCTGTGTGCGGAGCAAAGTCGTGGCCCCGACGACAGCGTCGCGCGGGCAGAGCCGGTGGGCCTGGACAACATCCGCGCACGGCTGGCTAATCTTTATCCCGGCGATCACCAACTGAGCGCCGGCATCGGCGCCGACGGACGTTATCGGGTGGACCTATCCTTTCCGTTGCGGTTGCATGCGGGGCCTGCCGCATGATGCGCGTGGCGGTGGTCGACGACGAACCCCTGGCGCGCAGCGGCGTGATCGCGCGGCTGGCCAGTTGCACCGATGTCGTGGTGGAGGGCGAATACGCCGATGGCCCCTCGGCGCTGGCCGGGCTCGAACAGCGCAGGCCCGATCTGGTGTTCATCGACGTGCAGATGCCCGGCATGACCGGCCTGGAAGTGTTGGCCGCGCTGCCGTCGACGTGCCGGCCGTTGGCGATCCTGTTGACCGCACACGACAGTTTCGCGGTGCAGGCCTTCGCGCTCAACGCGGTGGATTACCTGCTCAAGCCGATCGACGAGCTGCGCTTCGCCGAAGCGCTCGACCGCGCAAGGCGCCTACTCGCCTGGCATGCCGGCGGCACCGCGGCGCAAACGCCGGGCGGCATCGTCCCGGAACCCGCTTGGCCGACGCGTTTTTCGGCACGGGTCGGGCGGCGTTCGTTGTTCGTGGCTACCGCCGACATCGATTGGATCGAAGCCGATGGCGATTACGCCAGTCTGCATGCCGGCGGTCGCATGTACCTCTTGCGCGAGTCCTTGCATCATCTCGCCACCCGCCTCGACCCAGCCTGCTTCGTACGCATCCACCGTTCGACCATCGTGCGCGTGGATCGTATCGCCGAACTGCAGGCTCAGACCAATCGCGATGCCATGCTGCGTCTGCACGACGGCACCCCGTTGCGGGTCAGCCGCACGTATATCGACACGCTGCTGGCGCGGCTGCAAGGCGCTCGTTCGTAGACGCACCGGGATGCGCCGCGGCACCGTTCCCCACCGACTCGGCGCAGGCCGTGCACGACTGACCGCAGTAGCCGATCCGGGCCCGAATCTCGCGACTAGAGTGGCGTCACCGCCCCAGGAGCACCGTCGCATGTCGCGTACTCGAACACTCCGCTTAGCCTCCCACCTGCACGCTTCGCTGGCGCTGAGCCTGGCCATCGCGCCCTGGCATACCGCGCTCGCGGCCGACAGCTGCGCCGCCGGATCGAACTCGCCCGCGGCCAAGACCTCGCAACTGATGCTCGATGCGCTGCGCGCCACCAACGGCGTGCCGGGCATGGGAGCGGCAGTGTGGCGCGACGGCGAGGTCGTGTGGACCGGCTGCAGTGGCCTGCGCGACATCGCCGCGAAGTTGCCGGTCGAGCGCGATACCGTGTTCCGTCTGGCCAGCGTGTCCAAGCCGTTGGCGATCACCGCCGCGGCGAAGCTCGCCGAACAGGGCCGGCTCGATCTGGATGCACCGGTCTCGGGAATGTTGCCGTGGCTGCGCAACGACTGGTCGCCGATCAGCGTGCGGCAGCTGTCGGCGCATATCTCGGGCATGCCGCATTACCAGCTCGGAGACAGAAACGCCGGCCAGCGTCACTACGCGACCGGCCGCGACGCGGTCGGCATCTTCGCCGATCGCAAGCTGTTGTCGGTGCCAGGCACGACCTACCGATACTCGTCCTGGGGCTATACCTTGATCGGTGCGGTGATCGAAGCCCGATCCGGCCGACATTACCTGGACTATCTCGCCGAACAGATCATCCCGGGCCTGGCCATCCAGGCCGATACCGACGGGCTCGGCAAGAACGTGTCGCGCCTGTACAAGATCGGCGACGGCGCGCCGCGCCCTGCCCCGCCAAACGATTTCAGCTACACCTGGCCCGGCGGCGGCATGGCCGGCACGCCCGAGGCGCTGGTGCGGTTCGGCGGGCGCCTGCTGCAAGGCCGCATCGTCTCGCCGAAGACGTGGCAGGCGATGTTGCAGCCGACCCGCTACGCCAACGGCCAACCGGTGCGCGAACGCGACTACGGCCTCGGCCTGGGCTGGCGCATCGGCAAAGACGAGGACGGCGCAGGCATCGCCCATCACGCCGGCACCACCGACGGCGCACGCAGCGCGCTGGTGCTGTGGCCGCAGCAGGATCTCGCCGCCGGCGTCTTGTCTAACGCCCAGTGGGTTTCGGCGATCGACAAGACCGCGATGATGCTGGCGGCACCGCACCGACCTCGGCCGCAGGGCCTGCTGCCCCGGCCCTGCCCGCTCGCGGCGACGCGCTATCGCGGCAGCCTCGGCGAACGCCGCTTCGACGGCGAGCTCAGCTTCCGTCTCGTCGACGGCCGTTGCATCGGCCAACTCAGCGCCGCCAATTCGCTCGGCGGCTACTTCGACGCGGCCGAAGCCTGGCCCACTCGCAAACTGCAAGTGATCGCGCTCGACCGCGACGGCCAACTGGCCCGCGCCGCCCTGGTCGCGCCGACCGGGCTGTACGACTTGCGTGCCAAGGCGACAGGCGCTTGGTCGGCGCGTTTCAGCGACGAACTCAGTCTGGAGTTGATGCTCTGACACGGCCGCGGGAAGCGGAGGTTCGCGCATACGACGATGACGGCCAACCTGGCCGTCATCGCGCATCGGACCGGAGCGTACCGATTTACGGCGCCGCTTCGCCGCCATGCTGGCTGAAGGCCTGCGTGCTGCCATCCAGCAGCACGAGCTCCACCGTATAGGGCGACACGCTGCCATCGGGCAGTTCCATTCCCGGCGAGCCCGCGGGCATGCCCGGAAGCACCAGGCCGCGAGCCCGGGGACGCTCGGCCAGCAGACGACGGATATCCTGCGCCGGCACATGCCCCTCGATCACGTAGCCATCGATCTCGGCGGTATGGCACGAACCCTTGCCATGCGGAACCCCGAGCCGCTGCTTGATCGGGTTGAGATTGTCCTCGTCGCGCGCCTCCACCCGGAAGCCGGCCTTGCGCAGATGCTCGACCCACAGATGGCAACAACCGCAGGCCGGGTCCTTGTGCACCAGGACCTGGGGCAATGCCACGGGGCTCACTGGGGCTGACACGACAGGCGTGCTGGCCGCCGCGCTATCGGGCAAGCGTGCGCAGGCACTCAAGGCGAGGCCGGCTCCCAGCGCCAGCCACAGTCCGGCTTGATATCTGTTCATTCGCATGACGGCGTTCCTTAGCGTTTGGGCCGCGAAGACCAGTGAATATGCACGATTCGCCAGCCTGGCTGCGCTCGCTCGAGCACCATCGTTTCGGTGCTCAGCAAGATCGTGGGCTTGCCATCCCCGCTGGTATGCACTTCGCTCTCGGTGCCCACCCAGGCCAGACCGCCTTCGGCGCGGGCGGTGCGGCGCAGCACTCGAACGCGCGCCGTTTTCAGGAATGCGGCATCGTGCGCGGCATGCCCGCCCAGGTACTGTTCGCGCGAATGCTCGGCGCCGCCGCTTTCCAGAATCAGCGCCTCGTCCGCCAACAACGAGCCCGCCTGGGTCAGGTCTCCGGATTGGAGCGCCGAGGAAAAGCGCTCGACCGTTTCGAGCGCAGGCTTCGCGGCCGCCGAGACATCGCTGTTGGCCGGCGATGCGTGCTTGCCATCGTGGGCCGGTGCCGGCAACGCGAACAGTGCGGCCACGCAGAAACAGGTCAGTAAGCGCAAAGGCATCGATTTATTCTCCCGGGTAAGTGAACGGTCAATGTTGGTGGTCATGGCCATCGTCGCTGGCTGGATGGGTTTGGGGATTGGGTTTCGCTTCCGGCATGGCCATCCCCGCATGGGGATCGGCGGCCTGGGGTTTTGCCGGCGGTTTCGGCCCGGACGGTTTTACCGTCGAAGCATGCAGGTGCTGCATACCATCTGCGTGGGTATGGCGGGTTCCGCCTTCCGACCTCATGCCCGGCTTTGCTCCCATGGCCCCGCTCTCATCGTTCTGCCGGGGATGCGCTTGTTCATGCGCTGGCCCGCCGCTTTCCCGATGGCTGTCGCGCTGGTCAGGTGCGTGCGCATGCCCACCGGTTTCCCCGCCGCCGTGCGAGTGCCCGCCGCTGCTGGCGACCCAGGCCTGGTACTGCGCTTTGTCCAGCTTGGGCAATTTTTGCAGGAACGCGGCCATGTTCCAGATGTATTCGTCTTGCATGCTTTTGCCCCAGGCCGGCATGCCGCTGGCCTTGATGCCGTGTTTGATCGCCCAGAACGCCTCGGCGGCGGACACCATTTCCCGAGTCAAGTCCGGCGGCGCCGGATACAGGCCCTTGCTCAGTTCGGTCGGCCCGCTGCCTGGCGCCAGGTGACAGCCCGCGCACATCGCGGCGTAGTTGCCTGCGCCCTGTCGGATACGCGCCTCATCGTCGAGACCGGCCGGCAGTTGCAACTCGCTCGCTCGTACGGAGATCGAGCGAGCGCGGGCGGTTTCCAGCAATGCGTAGACCGCAGGCGTATGCGGCTCGTCAGCGGCGACGTTGTAGACGCCGGAATATACGGTGGCCGCGCCGGCGACGGCGACTAAGCCGATCGCGAGCATGGCCGCGAGCATGGAGGTGCGGATGGTCTTCATGGAGTCTCTCGTGAATCTTGTGCGAACGCGCGAGCGTGCTGGCGAACTCGTCGCGCAGTTGGGCGCGGCCTCGACCCTGCTCGAACCTGCGCCGATGCGAGGCGCAGGTTCGCCGCTCCGACGCGTGGCTCGGCCAAGCCGGCGCGCAATCGAATCAGCGATCCGTCGGCGCAAGCGGCGACGGAATCGAATGGCATGGCGAGTTCTGCATGCGCCAGGGACGCCCGCGGGAGTGGGCAGGACCGTCGTGCTCGGGCAGACCGAATGCACGACGGCAGGCGCCTTGCGGCGCCGGCGAACGCTCAGGCGATGGGAGGTCGAATCAGATGCGGGAGCGTGGGCGCGGGGTGACCCAAGCTCATCGCTCGGATCGACGGATCGCGAGCGATGACCACCATGGGCTGCGCGACGGCCGGCACCGCGAACGCGCAGCTCTGCATGCATGCGCAACCGCATGCGGAGGATTCGCAACAATCCGGTGCGGGATCGGCGCAGCCATCGGGAGCCGGCCCGGAGGCATCGCTTGCGGCACCTGACTTTCCTGGCGGCACCGCATGATGCTCCAGACAGGGCGCAGCGCCGTTCTTCGCTGCCGCCGTAACCGATGACGAAGCGGCCGGCATCGCCATTGCGCCCAACATGCGTATCGATGCGTTCGCCGTCCCTATCCCGTTGAGGATAAGAACCAGGCTCAGCAGCAAACGCAGCGCGATGGCGGAAACGGACATGGCGGCACGATACCTCATCCGGGCTTCGCTGAGACAGGCCCGACATGAAGGTCGGTCCCGAACTCGGCCGTGTCCCGCGCTTACGCTCGACTTGCGGCTTCACGGGACTGTCGAAGATTCCGGCGATTGCTTCGACTCGGCTCGGCTCCATGGCCATGCCGCATGCGCGAGCGCTGTGCGGATACCGGGCGCTCGCCGGATGACGCCGGTGTTACCGGCATGCGAACCCGCCCTAAGCCATTGATCGAGTTACGAACGCAAACCGTAAGGTTCCCGGCAGGTGAATCCGGGCGCAAACGTGGATGCTCCGTCCTGCCGCCGGCCAGGACGACGCCGGCGCGGCTCGCCGGCATCGGATGCGAGCGAGAGTCGTCTGCACAATGAGGACAGGATCATGGCCACCATCAGCTTCGCCGGTTACGGCGTCTGGAACAGCACCAACGACGTCACCAGCAAAGTCACCCAACAGTACGCTAACAAGCAGCGCAAGTTCATCGCCAACAACGGCGACTACGGCGATCCGGCGCCGGGCGAGCGCAAGTATCTCTACATCGTCTGGAACAACAACGGCGCCACCGACAGCGGCGTGGTCGGCGAGGACGACGATCGCGGCATCATCGTGCCCTGAGCCATTGCTGGCGGACGCCGTTCCGCCGGTCGGAGCATCGCGCGCCGGCTCTTGATGAGCCGGCGCGCCTGGCCAGCCCTCGATCGGGGCCGGCCCGCACCGGCTCTTGATGAGCCGGCGCGCCTGGCCAGCCCTCGATCGGGGCCGGCCCGCAAGCAGAGCATTTTCCGTCGTGTCCTATTCCGGCAAGATGAGGAAGCCGAGCGTCTTCAGCCGTGTCCGCCCGGGGGTTGCGTATCTCGCGGCGTTCACCGCGAACCAGCGCTCGAACAAGCCAGCGTCGGGTTTCAGGCGTCCAGCGTGGCGCCGCCGTCGACGCGCAGATCGTGCAGGGTGATATGCCGCGCCCGGTCCGACAGCAAGAAGCAGACCGCCTCGGCGACATCGTCGGGGTCGGCGATACGCCCAAGCGGAATCCCCAGGCGGAAGCGATCGGCGGCGCCATGGAGAATGTCGCGGCGCGCCGCTTCGTCGCGCACGAAGGCGCGCTGCATCGCGGTGTCGGTCGAGCCCGGCGAGACGATATTGCAACGCACGCCCTTCGGCGCCAGCTCCAGCGCCAGGCAACGCAGGTACTGCGTGGCCGCGGCCTTCGAAGCCGCATAGGCCGACATGCCGAAGCGCGGCGCCGAGGCGGCGTTGGAGCCGACCAGGACGATGCTGCCGCGGCCGCGAGCGACCATGCGCCGCGCCACCGCCCGCGTGGTCGCGAACACGCCGCGGGCGTTGACCGCCATGCAGGCCTCCCAATCCTCCAGGTCGAGATCGAGCGATTCGCCGACACGCAAGATGCCGGCGACATGCGCCAGGTGTTCGATCGCGCCGAAGCCGTCTTCGACCTCCGCGACCGCCGCATCGACCGCGGCGACATCGGCGAGGTCCAGGACGATCGCATGGACCTGCGAGCCCGCGCGGCGCAATCCTTCGGCTACGGCCTGGAGCAAGTCGGCGTCGCGATCGACCAGGGCCAGTCGCGCGCCCTCCCCCGCCAGGCGCTGCGCGGTCGCCGCGCCGATGCCTTGCGCGGCGCCGGTCACCAGCACAGTGCGGCCGACGAACTCGCCGGGCTTCAATGCGACAGCGCTCAAGCCGCGACCTCGTCGAAGGCGTCCATGATGCGGTGGCGTTCGTCGTGGTAACGGTCTTCGTCCCAGCGGTCTTTCCAGTACGGCACCGCGTACATCATCCGCCGAGGCACACCGCGAACCTCGGCGAGGAAATCGCGGATCGCGACTACCTGCGCGCTTTCGCCGGCCAGGGTCACCGACACCGTCTCGGCCTCGTTCCACGGCAGCTTGCGCACCGCATCGAACAGCAAGCGGCTGGCGCCGGCGGGACCGCCATGGCGCGACAGCCATTGCGCGTTCAAGCGTGGGTGCGGCGGCAGCGGCTGCACTTCGCTCGCATCCGGCACCTCGATCAGGACATCGACCTGCGCCGGAACCGGCAGCTTGGCGATCACCGCAAACAGCAAGGGATAACTGCTCGGGTCGCCAATCAGCACGAAGCGCTGCGCATGCCCCTGGAACAGATCGGGCCCGCCCGGCCCGGCCAGGCCGAGCGGGTCGCCGACGCCGGCGCGCATGGCCCAACGCGAGGCCGGGCCGTCGTCGCCGTGCAGGACGATGTCGACGTCGATCTCGTTCGCGTCCGGGTCGATGCGCACCACCGTATAGGTACGCACATGCGGCCGCACCGCATGCTCGGGCCAGACCGGGCCGCGCTCGCCGAGGCTCGGCAACAGCGGCGTCTCACCGGAGGCATCGGGAAACAACAGCTTGATATGCGCGCCTTCGCTGCCGCCCGGAAAACCGATCAAGTCGTCGCCGCCGAGGGTGAAGCGGCGCATACGCGGGGTCAGGTCGACGACCCGCAGCACCCGCAGCAAGCGCGGGCGCGGGCGCGGCCGTGCGCCGCTCATGCCGCCTCCGCCGTGCGAGGCGAACAGACCCGCCCGGCCAGGGCACCGACCGAGATCGCCGGTTCGGCGATCACCGTTTCGAGCACCTCGCACAGCGCGGCGTGATGCGCCTGCAGGGTCGCCGCATCGTAAGCCTGCGGATTGGCTTCGATGTCGAAACGGATGCCTTCGGCCATCGGCGAGACAGTGATGTCGAGGTCCTCGACCGAACCGACCGAGATCGGATGGGCGCAGCTATGCAGTCCTTCGAAGACGAAGCCGCGATCGAACGGCATCAGGTTCACCACCGGGCCGTAGAGCTGGGCATGGCCGTCGGCCAGGCCGAGGTCGCGGCGCATCCATTCATAGTTATAGCGCTGATGGCTGCGCAGTTCGCGCAGTTCGCCGGCCACCGTTCGCACCAGGCCCTCGAAGCTCTGCTCCGGGTCGATGCGCAGACGCAGCGGCACCACGTTCATCGCCATGCACGGCACGGCGAGCGCCGGCGTGCCGAGCCGGTTCATCACCAGCAAGCCCAGGCTGAGATCGCTCGCGCCGCTGCGCGCATGCAGCCAGGCGAAGATCGAGGCGATCAGCCAGGTCGCCCAATCGACTCCAAGACCCCGCGCTGCCGTCTGCCACCGCGCGTACTCGGCCGGTGCCAGCAGAAGGCGTTGCGAATGCGAGCTGTCGTCGGGCGCGCGCTTCGGGCCGAGGGTCACCGGCTCGCCGACGTCGCCGAAACGCTGCGTCCAGTAATCGCGGTCGGCGAGGAACCGCGGCGAGGCGCGATACGCCGCCTCGTCGGCGATGGTCGCCGCCAGGGACCAGTCGCGCGCCGGCTCCGCCGCGCGTCCGCCGACACCGGCCGAATACAGTTCGGCGACGCGGTGGATCAACAGCAGATAGGCGAAGCCGTCGAGGGCGATATGGTGGGCCCGCAGATACCACAGGTGGCGATGTTCGCCGAGTCGGATCAGTGCGGTCGCGAACAAGGGCCGCTGCGCCAGGTCGGCGCTGCGCTGCAGGTCCTCGTCCATCCAGGCGCGGGCGCTGCGCCACGGGTCCTCGCAGTTCGAGTAGTCCTGGTGCGCGATCGTCACGGGCCGTGCCGCGTCGAGAATTTGCACGACCTCTTCGCCCTGCAGACGATAGCGCATGTGCAAGGCATCGCAGGCCGACAAGGTGTCGCGCAACGCGGCTTCCAGCGCGCCGAGATCCAGCGGACCGGTCAGTTCGATCGCCTCGGCAGTCCAGAACGATGGGCTGTCGGGATCGAGTTGTTGCCCCGCCCACATGCCGTACTGCGGGCCGGTCAGCGGCAAGGCTTGGCTGTTCTGCTGCATCAGGCGGCCCGTCGCGAATCGATCAACTGCCACCACTCCGACACGCTGCCGCGTTCGGCCAGTTCGACCAGGCCGATGCGCTCGCCGCGGCTCGACCAGCGCTCGAGCAAAGTCATCAGCCGGATCGAGTCCAGGCCGGCTTCGAAGGGATTGTCCGAGGCGGCGATCTCGTCGAGCGGCACCTCCATGATCTGCGCCAGCTCAGTGCGCAAGGCGATCAGGCTGCGCGGCAGGCCCAGGCCGGCGCCGAGCGCATCGATGCAGACGGTGCGATCGATGACGACACCGCAGCGACGCGACACGTAATCCAGCGCCATCGCATGCTCCTCGGCGGAGAAGTCGGCGACCGCATCGGCGACCATGAACGGCTGGATGTCGTGCATGAAGGCGTCGGCGAGGGTCATCATGCAGCCGATATGGGCATAGATGCCGCAAACGATCAGCTGGTCGCGGCCCTGCTCGCGCATGCGTTCGCGCAGGTCGCTGGAAACGAAAGCGCTGTAGCGCCATTTGGTCAGCACCACATCCTGCGGGCGCGGCGCGATCTCGAGCGCGACCGGCGCCAGCTCCGGCTTGGCGGTGATGCCCGGCCCCCACCAGGGCTGCAGCAGGCCGCGTTGCACCGCGCTTTGCTCGGTCGGCTGCGCCGTGTAGACCACCGGCACGCCGGCATCGTCGCAGGCATCGCGCAAGGCGCGGATGTTCGCCAACAGTTCCGGCACCGGCGCCTGGGCACGGTCGTAGAAAGCGAGGAAGTAATCCTGCATGTCGTGGATCAGCAACACCGCGCGAGACGGGTCCGGGCGCCAGTCGACACGGTTCGCGGGCAGGCGGTCGGTGCCCGGCATGGGATAGGAAGCGATGGTCGGAATCGTCATGACAGCGTTTCGGCGAAAAGTGAGTGAGGGGCCGAGGCGTCGGCCGGCGGCGCGACGAAGCGGGCGCGCAGGAGTTTCTTGTCGATCTTGCCGACCGCGGTGCGCGGCAGGCGCTCGATCGGCTCGATGCGGTCGGGAATCTTGAACGCGGCGATGCCGCGTTCGCGCAGGAAGCGCTGCAGCTCGCGCGGACTCGGCGCGGGCTCGCGCAGAACCACGAACGCGCAGGTTTTCTCGCCGAGCCAACGGTCCGGCATCGCCACCAGGGCGGCATCGAACACCGCCGGATGCGCGAGCAGATGGCTTTCGACTTCCTCGGCGGCGATCTTCTCGCCGCCGCGGTTGACTTGGTCCTTGGCCCGGCCTTCGACGATCAGGTGCCCCGAGGCCAAGCGCCGAACGCGGTCGCCGGTGCGGTAGAAACCGTCCTCGGTGAAGGCCCGGCCGTTATGCGCCTCGGCGCGGTAATAGCCGCGGATGGTGTACGGCCCACGCGTCAGCAAATGACCGGTTTCGCCGTCGGGCACCGGCCGATCGTCGTCGTCGACGATGCGAATCTCGTCGTCGGCGCTGATCGGGCGTCCCTGGGTGCTCAACACCAAATCCTCGGCATCGTCGTCGCGGGTGTAGTTGACCAGGCCTTCGGCCATGCCGAACACCTGCTGCAAACGGCAGGCGAACGCGCCCGGCACGCGCCGTGCGACTTCGTTGGCGAGGTGGGCACCGCCGATCTGGATGGTCCGCAGGCTGGACAAGTCGTGGCGTTCGCGCGCACGCGACTCCAGCCAGGCCAAGGCCAGCGACGGCACCAGCGAAGTCAGGGTCACGCCCTCGCCGGCGATCAGGCCGAAACAGAAGTCGGGTTCGGCCTGGCGCGCGAGCACGACGCGGCCGCCGACCTCGAACACGCCAAGCGCACCCGGCGAACTCATCGGGAAATTGTGCGCACACGGCAGCACGCACAGATACACGCAGTCCTGGTCCAGCCCGCAGATCTCGGCGCTGGCGCGAACGCTGTAAAGGTAATCGTCGTGGCTGCGCGGGATCAGTTTCGGCACGCCGGTGCTGCCGCCGGACAGCTGCAGGAAGGCGATTTCGCCGGCCTTCGGCCCGGGCTGATCGATCGGCGCATCGTAGAGCGAATCGAAAGCGTGGAACTCCTGCGCCTCGCCGACCACGATCACCTCGCGCAGGCAGTCCTGCGATGCGCGCACCTCGCGCATCAATTCGCGGTAATCGAAACCGACATCGCGGTCGGCGATCACACAGGCCCGGGCCTGGGTATGCTCGACGAAGTAGGCGATCTCCGAACGCCGATGCGCCGGCAAGGCGAACACCGGCAAAGCACCGATGCGGAACAAGGCATAGCAGGCGACGTAATACTCGCCGAGGTTTGGCAACTGCAACACGATCCGATCGCGCGGGCCGATGCCCAGGCGGGTCAGTCCAGCGGCGAAGCGCCGGATTTTCTCGTCGAACTGCGCATAGCTCCAACGCCGTTCGCCGCAGACCACGGCGATGCGTTCGCCGTGTTCGGCGGCGACCTGGGCCAGACGCTGATACAGGCCGACCCCGGCCCAGTAACCGAGTGCGCGATAGCGCTCGGCGAAGTCCTCCGGCCACGGCGTGCAACCCTCGAGCAGATCGGTGCCGCTCATGCCCTGCCCTCCGCGCCGGTCGCCTCCACCGCCTGGGTCAGGCCCATCGCGTTGAGCATGGTGCCGAGCTTGGCGGTGGTCTCGGCGAGTTCGGCATCGGGTTCGGAACCGGCGACGATGCCGGCGCCTGCGAACACGGTCGCGCTGTCTTCCTCGACCATGGCGCAGCGGATCGTCACCGCCCACTCGCCGTCGCCCTCGGCGTCGCACCAGCCGACCAGGCCGGTGAACAGACCGCGGTCGTAGCCTTCCAACTCGTGGATCACGCCGCGCGCCGGTTCCGTCGGATAACCGCAGACCGCCGGCGTCGGGTGCAAGGCCAGCGCCAGGCGCAGCGAGCTGGTATTCGGATCGATCAGCTCGCCGTCGACCACGCTCGACAAGTGCCACATGGTCGGCGTCGCCACCAGCGACGGCGTCTTCGGCACGCGCAGATCGCGGCAATAGGGACGCAAGGCCGCGGCGACCGCATCGACGACCAGGGCGTGCTCGTAGCGGTCCTTGGCCGATTCGAGCAGTCCGCGCGCCTGGCGCTGGTCTTCCTCGGCATCGGCGACGCGTGGAATCGAACCGGCCAGCGGGTTGGAAACCACCCGCGCACCGCGCTTGGACAACAGCAGCTCCGGGCTGGAGCCGATCAGGCAGGCCTTCGGCCCGGCCGCGCCGGCCAAGTCCATGGCGAAGGTGTAAGCGCCGGGCGCACGCGTCAGCAATTGCGCGAGCAACTGCGGCACGTCGACGCGCGCGGCGATGCGCAGGCTGCGCGACATCACCACCTTGCTGATTCCGCCGTCGTGAATGCGGTCGAGCGAGCGTTCGACGTTGCGCTTGAACTGCGCCGGCGCCGGCACCGACTCGACCCGCGGTGCGGACTTCTGATCCGACGGCAGCGAACTCAAGGCGGCGCCGCGGTGACGCGCACGCCCCGCGGCGAATGCGGCCTGCGACGGCACCCACAGGCACGAGGCTTCCGAGGCACTGAACGGCACCGCGCCCATCAACGGCAGACGCCCGCTGTCGGCGGCCACCCGCGCCAGCAATCGCTCGGATTCGCCGGCCAGATCGGCATCGATCGAATGCACCAGGGTTTCCAGCACGCCGCGCGCATGCAGTTGATGGGTCGCCGACGAGAACAGCGAATCGTGCGCCAGATAGCTCGACAACAAAGCCGGAGTCGCAGGCGAGCGGGCGCCGTGGTTTGGGGACTCCACCGCCGTCAGGGCATGCGTTTCGCCGATCATCGCCCGCCCCCTGCCCGCGTCGAAACGAACTGGGGACGAACGGAAACGGGCCGCCGCCGCGATGCGGCAGACGATCGGACACGGGGGGACGCGCAAGCCGCGCCTCGGTATGCGTTCACTGTAATTACCTGCAGGCTCTGGGTGTGATCGAGCTTGCGGGCAGGAACGCCGGCTGGCTGAGTGATGGCGGGCATCGTGCCCGTCATGGAATCGTCATGCGCCGGCGGGTCGCCGACTGCGGATTAAAGTACGCCGAGCCACCAGCCTTGGCAAGCCGGGCTTCGCGCTCGCATCGTTCACTTTCGATATGAGCGGCACACGAACGCCGCGGACTGCGCAGGCTTTCGCAAAAACCGGCGCGGTTGCGCGTCGCAAGGCGGAAACGCCGCCCTGCGACACGCATCACATCCAGAGCGCGTCAGCGATCCTGGTAATAGACGTTATCGATCAGCACATCGACGTTCGCCGCCGGCGGGTCCGACACCAGCATGAACATCTGTTTCACCGCATGCAGGTCGAGATCGTGGAAGGCGCTGAACGGAATGCTGACCTCGTGCCAGCGGCCATCGCGTACCAGGCCGTACTGCTGGCCGCCGTTGACGAAGTCGATCCAACTGTCGCCGAACGAGGAGTTGATGCCGATCTTGAACGTCGACGGTGTGGTCGTACGCATATGGAACTTCAAGCGCCCGTTGCCGAAGCGGCTCATGTTGCGATAGCCGGTGGCTACGCCGAGGCCGTACCAGGCGCCGGCATTGGCGCGGAACGCCATCAGCTGATTGCCCTCGAAGGCCGGCGCGGAAATCGGCGCGAGGTTGTTCCACAGGTAAAGATTGGCATCGCCGTTATAGCGCAGGCGGTCGTTCATGTCGCTGCGCTCGGTGAACACGCCGAACTTGCCGCTCGGCGCCGCCCCGCCGACATAGAGCTCGCTGCCGGGGTTCTGGTACAGGCGGATGTAATCGATCTCCATCTTCGCCGGCAACGGCGCGGTGATGCCGTTGCCCGACATGATGCCGGTGTAGCTGCCGCCGACCGCGAGATTCAGCAACAGGAAGTATTGATGATGGAACTCGTGCAGCGAAGCGCCTTCGATGTTGGAGATGGCGAATTCGAAGAACTGCTGGCCGTCGATAGCGACGCGGATGAACTGCGGGTCCCAGGTCATGCGGTAGACGTGGAAGCCGCCGTTGAGATCGCTGGCGCTTTCGTGGTCGCGGCCGTAGTCGGCCTGCGAGCCCTGGTAGTCCCAATGCACCGCGGCGCCGGCGCGGCGGTTGGTCCGCCCTGCCGCGATGGCCGCGGCCGAGCCCATTTCCATCAGGTCGATTTCGCCGCGCGCCGGCCAGTTGCCGACCGTGCCGAGCATCCAGTACGCCGGCCACAGGCCGTTGCGCAGGTCCGGCACCTTGATCCGCGCTTCCAAGGTGCCGTACTTGAAGTGCATGCGGCCTTCGGTCTTCAGGCGCGCCGAGGTGAAGCCGCGGCTGCCGAAATTCTCGCGCCGCGCTTCGATCACCAGCCGTCCGTTCTCGATGCGCGCGTTCTCGGGGCGGCTGGTGTAGTACTGCAACTCGCTGTTGCCCCAGCCGCACAGGCCGATCTGGCAACCGTCGCCGACGTCGTAGATCCATTTGTTGCCGTCGATGGACGGGCCATTGAAGTTGTCTTCCCAGACCAGGGTCTGCGCCCGCGCCGCCTGCGGGGTCATGGCCAGGCCCGCAGCGAACAGGGCCGCGGTGGAGAAAGCGAATACACGTGCGAGGTTCATGATCGGCTCCGATGCTGAACATAGCGCCTGCCGGTGACAGGTCCGGGGCCAAGCTCGAATCTCATGACAGCGCTGTCAACGGCTGTTTTTCCCGTATTTCCTTTTGCCTGGACGGGTTCACACAATGCATGTGGGCTGGTTGGTAGTAAGCGCGGATGCGCGGCGGCGGCATGCTGCACGACAGCAGGCGGGATCGGGCGGCTGCACGTCTGTGCGCCTGCGCGCACCGCCACCATCTCCCGCTCTTGTTTCGTCATCCCCGCGAAGGCGGGGATCCTGGGCTTTATCGCCACATGACGCTGAAGTCTCGTGACTCTGAAGTCTCCGGATCTCCGCCTTGGCGGGGATGACGGCCTGACGTGCCGGCAAGAAGCCCGGCAATACCGGATAATCCCCGCCCGTTCGCCGTTCCGCCGCCTGCGTATGACTGCATTGCACCGTCTGCTGCTGTTCCTCGTCCTCGCCACCGCCAGCCCGGCCGGCGCTGTCACCCTGCCCGCCCCCGCCCTTCCCGCCGTCACCATGCCGGACCGTTGGGTCCACGGCGCGCCCGGCGAAACCGGCCTGCAGGTGCACGAAGCCGCGCCCGGGTTGTGGATCCTGCGCCAGTCCAAGGCCAGCAACTTCGAGGCGCCGTTCCTGTACCTGTTGGCGGGCGACCGAGGCGCATTGTTGCTCGATTCGGGTGCCGAACCTGCCGCCGGCAGCGAGCTACCGCTGCGTGCGACGGTCGATCGCCTGCTCGGCGAGTGGCAGCGCCAGCACAAGCTCGACGCCTTGCCGCTGGTGGTCGCACACAGCCACGGCCATCGCGACCACGTCCATGGCGATGCCCAGTTCCGCGATCGTCCCGACACCCGGATCGTAGGCACCCAGCCGCAGCAGGTCGCCGCCTTCTTCGGCCTCGACCGCTGGCCCGAAGGCGAGGCGCGTTTCGATCTCGGCGGTCGCACGCTCACGGTGTTGCCGTTACCGGGGCACGAGCCTGCGCATATCGCAATCTACGATACGCAGACGGCAAGCCTGTTCAGCGGCGACAGCCTGTATCCCGGCTTGCTGACCGTGCGCGACTGGCCGGCCTATCGCGCCAGCGCGGCGCGCCTGGCCTCGTTCGCGCAACGCCACCGGGTCGAGCGCGTGCTCGGTGCGCACATCGAGATGAGTGCGCGCGCCGGCCAGCTTTATCCGCTGGGCAGCGCTTACCAACCCGACGAGCACGCCCTCGCCCTCGACGCATCGAGTTTGGCGCTATGGCAGAAGACCTGCGCCGAGCTCGGCGATTTCCTCCACGAGGAAGTGCGCGACGAGTTCGTACTGGCGCGCATCGCCCAGCCCGGCGAGTTCGTCGACAAGCCGAATACACACGGCATGCTGGTCGCCGGCACCGACGTGGTCTACCTCTCGCATCTGCCGATGTTCCATCGTCCGCACGATTACCAGCTGATCTTCGAAGCCGGCCTGCCCGCCGATGCCTTGGCGCAGTACCGCGCCGACGCGAAATCGCATCCGCGCGAGTACTACACGCTGGCGCCGAGCGAGCAGTGGGTGTTGCCGGAAACGATCCGGCCCGACGGCCGCTTCAAGGCCGATCTGTACCGCGGCCACTTCGAACGCGGCGGCACACCCATCGTCACCGGCATCGAGGTGAAGGTCGGGGGGATCGTGCACTTCCGCCGCTTCGAAGCCGGGCGCAAGCCCGAGCCGCGACAATGGATCGCCTTCGGCCGCGGCCGCGAGCATTTCCTCGCCCACCGCCTCGAAGGCGCGCCCGACATGGACCAGGTCGTGCAGGTGTCGGCGGCGCATGGCGAAGGCGAGCGCGTCTTCGGCGAAACCGCAGCGGCAACGAGCAGCGGCGAGCTCAAGCCCGGCGACCGTATCGGCGGCGCCGTGGTCGAGCGCGCGCTGTACACCGAATATGGCGACCTCGCCCGCTGAGCTCGCTGCCAAGCGGAGCAACCTTCCCATCGTGTCGACAGCGCCTCTCACGAACGGTTAACGCGGCGAATCCGGAAACCGTTGAAACTGTCCCGTCTCCTGCCGCATCCTGTGCCGTCTCCGATCCGACGCTCCATGACCTATTTCCCGCTCCTGCTGCGCGTGCTGTTGATCGTGGCGATCAGCCTCAATGGCTACGCCGCGGCGACGATGTCGGTGGGCGGCGCTCATGCCATGCATGCCTCTTCGACTCCCATGGCGATGCCGCCGTTGGCTGAGCCGGCAATGGCGACGGGCACGCAGACGGCCATGGACGCCGATTGCCACGACATGGGCGCAGCCCCTGCCCACGCGGCGCAGCCGCAAGCGCCCGCCGAACCGGACCAGGAAGCCGCCGACGATTGCTGCGGCAAGTTCCGTTGCCAGTGCGATTGCCTGCAGGCGGTCGCCATCGTGCGCATCGCCCTGCCGGTGCCGCCGCAGTTGTCGAACACCTTGCTCGCTTTGCCCGTCGAAGCCGCCGCACCCAGCGGCGTGTCGAGCCTGCCGATCCGGCCTCCTATCGCCTGAGATCCGTCAGGCCGGGGCTTCGCGCCCGGCCCGCGGCCCAGGCGCTTACACCGCGCCCTGCGCCGCCCGCCCGCGCAAGCTTCGTACGCCGGCTCGACCGGCCGTTGCGGACTGCGCGCTTCGCACACCGTTGCGACTCTTCCGCAAACAGGAAGAACCTCATGAATCGATTCAACCGCTTCGACGGCGCCGCGCCGATCGATGCCGGCCGCCGCCGCTTCGTCACCGGCCTGGCCGTGGGCGGCCTCGCCGCAGGCACCGGCCTGTGGCATTCCGCATTCGCCTCGACCGGCCTGGCCGGCACGGCGCAGACCTTGCGCGGCACCGAGTTCGACCTCTCGATCGGCGCCGCGCAGGTCAATTTCACCGGCCGCACGCGCCCGGCGATCACCGTCAACGGCACCTTGCCGGCGCCGATCCTGCGCTGGCGCGAGGGCGACACCGTCACCTTGCGCGTCGCCAACCGCCTGGCCGAGGGCATGTCCTCGATCCATTGGCACGGTCTGATCCTGCCGTCCAACATGGACGGCGTGCCCGGTTTCAGCTTCGACGGCATCCATCCCGGCGAGACCTACACCTATCGCTTCCGCGTCGGCCAGTCGGGCACTTACTGGTATCACAGCCACTCGCTGTTCCAGGAACAGGCCGGCCTGTACGGCGCCATCGTGATCGATCCGCGCGAGGCCGCGCCCTTTCATTTCGACCGCGAGCACGTGGTGCTGCTGTCGGACTGGACCGACCTCGACCCGGGCGCACTGTTCCGGCGCTTGAAGAAGATGTCGAGCTACGACAACTACTACAAGCGCACGGTCGGCGACTTCATGCGCGATGCGCGCGAGCGCGGCCTCGCCGCGACCCTGCGCGACCGCGGCGACTGGGGGCGCATGCGCATGACCCCGACCGACCTGTCCGACGTCAACGGCCACACCTACACCTATCTGCTCAACGGCGTCGCGCCCGCGGGCAACTGGACCGGTCTGTTCCGGCCTGGCGAGAAAGTGCTGCTGCGCTTCGTCAACGGCTCGGCGATGACTTATTTCGACGTGCGCATCCCCGGCCTGAAGATGACCGTGGTCGCTGCCGACGGCCAGTACATACACCCGGTCAGCGTCGACGAGTTCCGCATCGCCGTCGCCGAGACCTACGACGTGTTGGTCGAACCCTCGGGCCAGGACGCCTACACCATCTTCGCCCAGGACAGTGCCCGTACCGGCCATGCCCGCGGCACCCTCGCGGTGCGCGAAGGCCTGCAGGCCGAAGTGCCGCCCAACGACCCGCGCCCGCTGCTGACCATGGACGACATGGGCCACGGCGGCATGTCGCATGGCGCCGGTCACGACATGTCGCAGATGAAGGGCATGGAAGGCGGCTGCGGCGCGAACATGGGCATGGCCGGCATGGATCATGCCGCGATGAAGGACAACAGCGCGGCGGGCAAGCCGAGCGCGGGCGACGAACGCCTGATCGACATGCGCACGATGTCGACCTCGGCCAAGCTCGACGACCCCGGCATCGGTCTGCGCGACAACGGCCGCAAGGTGCTGGCCTACGCGGACCTGCGCAGCCTGTTCGACGACCCCGACGGACGCGAGCCGAGCCGCGAGATCGAGCTGCACCTCACCGGCCACATGGAGAAGTTCGCCTGGTCCTTCGACGGCCAGAAATTCGAAGGCGCCGAGCCGATCCGCATGACCTACGGCGAACGCCTGCGCATCGTTCTGGTCAACGACACCATGATGACCCACCCGATCCATCTGCATGGCTTGTGGAGCGACCTGGAGAACGAGCAAGGCGAGTTCCAGGTACGCAAGCACACCATCGACATGCCGCCGGGCACGCGACGCAGCTATCGGGTACGCGCCGACGCGCTCGGGCGTTGGGCCTATCACTGCCACCTGCTGTATCACATGGAAGCCGGGATGATGCGCGAAGTGAGGGTCGAAGAATGAAGACCTCACGCACTTTGCATCGTTCCGCGCTGACGCTCGCCTTGCTCTGGGCCGGCGGCGTCACCGCGCAGACGATGGATCACACCGATCACGCCGCACGACAAACCGCCGGCAAGCCCGCCGTCGAACCGGCTGCGGCCGATGCGAAAGCATCGAAGCATTCGCCGGTGGATCACGCAGCGATGGATCACGCAGCGATGGATCACTCGCAGATGGACCACGCAACGATGCAGGATCCGCCGCGCACACAGACGCCTGCCGCGTCGACGCCCGAGGATCGTTCGAAGACGGATCACTCGCAAATGGATCATTCCAAAATGGACCACTCGCAGATGGGCCACTCGGGCATGGATCATTCGGGCAGGCAGCACGCAGGCAGCACACCGCCCTCGGGCGAACCGCGTGAGCCGATCCCGACCCCGACCGACGCCGATCGCGCCGCGGCGTTCCCGCCGGTGTCGCATCACATGCGCCATGCGCCGGCGGTCAACAGCTATCTGCTGATCAACCGGCTGGAAGCGGTCGAGGTCGAACACGGCAGCGCCCAAGCCTGGGAAGCCCAGGGCTGGATCGGCACCGATACCGATCGGTTGTGGCTGCGCAGCGAAGGCGAGCGCGAACACGGGCGGACCGAGTCGGCCGATCTGGAAGTCTTGTACGGCCGCGCGGTATCGCCGTGGTGGGACCTCGTCGCCGGCGTCAAGCACGACTTCGCACCGGCGGGTTCGCAGACCTGGGCGGCGATCGGCGTGCAAGGCCTGTCGCCGTACAAGTTCGAGGTCGCCGCGACGGCCTACATCGGCGAGTCGGGACGCACGGCATTGAACCTGGAGGCCGAGTACGAATTGCTGCTGACCAATCGCCTGATCCTGCAACCGCTGGTCGAGATCGACCTGTCCGGCCGCGACGACCCGCAACGCGGCATCGGCTCGGGCCTGAGCAGCGTCGAGGCCGGGCTGCGCCTGCGCTACGAGATCACCCGCCGGTTCGCGCCCTATGTCGGCGTGACTTGGGAACGCGCGTTCGGCGGCACCGCGGACTACCGCCGCGACGCAGGCGAAAGCGTCGAGGACACCCGTCTGGTCGCCGGCATGCGGCTGTGGTTCTGAACCCGCGCCGATCTTGAGCATGCACCGCGCGAGTGCGCCCGGCCATAGCGGCCGGGCGCACCACCGAAGCCGGCCCGCGCAGGGCCGGCCACAGTCCGCAATCTGGCTGCGGACTGAAGCGGGCCGGGCCTCTGCCCGGCCCGACGCTATGGCCCCATCACCTCGACAGGCTATGATCTTTCCAGGACGAACCGGCTGAGCCGAGGAACATATGTCGATCAATTCCAAGGCCCGCCGCGACGCCAAGAAACGCAAGATCGCCAAGGCCCGCAACGCGCCCCTGCCCGGTCCGAGCATCGAGCCGCATGCCGAATTGCGCGACGCCCAGGGGCGTCTGCTCGGCGGCATCGTGCGCCGCGAAGGCGAGTGGACGCTCGGTCTCGGCGGCCGCATCGTCGGCGGTTCGGAAAGCGCGGCGCGGGTCCTCGCCCTGCTCGAACGCGCCGCATCGCTGCACCGCGGCGAAGGCCGCGAAGTCAGCCTGGGCTGTTCGGCCGCGCTGCGCACCGCGGCGCAGACCGAAGTCGCCGAACGCGGCTTGAGCTTCGAGGAGTTCCGGGTCGAACTGGAAAAAGAGCTCGCGGTCGAGCCGCAGCCCGGCCTTGGTGGCCTGCACGAAGCCAGCGAAGTCCGTCACTGACGGCCCGCCGCGGGGCCTGAGGCTCCGCACGATCACCCTGCGACGACGTCGCAACGGTTCTGCTGGGCGCATGTCGTCCCGGCTCGCCAACGCATGGACCTGAAAAGCGGCTACCCGTTCTGGCCGATCCGCAACGGCCTTATGCATGCGTTTCCGCGTTTGAGCGAAGACCTGCGCTGCGAAGTGGCGGTGATCGGCGGCGGCATCAGCGGCGCTCTGATCGCCGACGAACTGGCCGCGCACGGCCACGACGTCGCCGTCGTCGAACAACGCGACATCGGCTGGGGCAGCACCGCTGCGAGCACGGCCTTGCTGCAGTACGAAATCGACACCCACCTGAGCGATCTGTGCCGGCAATACGGCGAAGACCAGGCCGCCCTCGCCTACCGCACCTGCGCCGACGCGATTCCGGCCCTGCAGGCGATCGCGCGCGAACTGCGCGACGTGGATTTCCAGCGCTGCTCCAGCCTGTATTTCGCCAGCAAGCCCGCGCATGTGCCGGTGCTGCGCAACGAGGCCGCACTGCGCCAGCGCCACGGCCTGAAGCTGCGTTGGCTCGACGGGCAAGCACTGGCGCAGGACTACGGACTGAAAGCCCCGGGCGCGATCCTCAGCGCCTGCGCCGCGACGGTCGACCCGTATCGATTGACTTTGCGGCTGTTGGCGCGCTTGCAACGGCGCGGCGTCGGCGTGTACGACCGCACCCACATCGAGCACCTGCGCGCGACTTCGCGTTCGGTCGAATTGCGCACCGGCGAAGGTATACGGATCCGTGCCGAGCACGCGGTGATCGCCGCCGGTTACGCCGGACAGCAATGGATCGATCGGCGCCTGGCGCGCAATCGCAGCAGTTACGCCTTCGTTACCGATCCGCTCGAAGCCGGGCAATTGGGTCGACTCGGCAAGACCCTGGTCTGGGAATCGGCGCGCCCCTACCTGTATCTGCGCGCCACCGGCGACGGCCGCCTGATCGTCGGCGGCTGCGACGATGCCGTCGATGTGCCGGCGCGGCGCGACCGCCGGGTCGAGTCGCGCGCACGCAAGCTGGTGCGCAAGATCGGCGAGCGCTTTCCCGGCCTGCAACTGCAACCGGCCTTCGCCTGGGCCGGTACCTTCGCCGAAACCGCCGACGGCCTGCCCTGGTTCGGTGCCCATCCGCAGTACGGCCGGCGCGTGCAGTTCGCCATGGCCTACGGCGGCAACGGCATCACCTACAGCATGATCGGCGCCGGGCTGTTGCGGGCCGCGATCGAACGCCGGCCGCATCCGCTGGCGCGGCTGTTCTCGTTCGAGCGAGCGGGCTGAGGCCAGGCCTTCGTCGGCCCCAGACAAAACGGGCCGCGATGCGGCCCGTTCTGGTAATGCGATGGTGCAAGCCGAGGCGGCGACCGCCGTCTCTCGTCTAGCCCATCAGGAACGCACCGGCACCAGGGTGATCTCGACGCGGCGGTTCTGGGCGCGGCCGGCATCGGTGTCGTTGCTGGCGATCGGTCGGGTCTTGCCGGCGCCGGTCAGGATGAAGCGATCGCGCACCAGGCCCTTCGACATCAGGTAGTTGCCGACGCTCGCGGCACGCTGCTCGGACAGACGCTGATTGACCGCGTCGCTGCCGATGCTGTCGGTGTGGCCGGCCACCTCGACGATGGTCTGGTTGTACTCGGTCAGCGTGCTGGCGACGTTATCGAGTACCGAATAGAACTGCGGGTCGAGGCTGGCGCTGTTGAAGGCGAAGGTGATGTTGCTGGGCATGTTCAGGGTGATGTTGTCGCCCTGGCGGACCACGTCGACGCCGGTGCCGGCCATGCGGTCGCGCAGCGCGCGTTCCTGGCGGTCCTGGTAGTTGCCGATGGCGCCGCCGGCGAGGCCGCCGACACCGGCGCCGATCAGGGCGCGCTGGCGGCGTTCGGTGGCATCGTCGCCGCTGAGCAGGCCGGCCGCGACGCCGGCGAGCGCGCCGATCAGGGCGCCCTTCTGGGTGCGGTTCATACCGCCCTGCTGTTCCGGCGGCGGGTTCTGACCCGGATACGGTTGCTGCTGACCGCCGTAGTAGCCGCCACCGCCGGTGGCGCAACCGGCGAGCAACACGGTCATGCTGGCAGCGGCCAGGGCGAGCTTGATTTGGGTGTTCATGGGAATTCCTCGTCTGTGTTGCTGGACCCAGACAAGCTAATCACGCCGCCGTCGCGGACGAGTGACGAGGGAGATCCACATTCAGGTCGCGGTCGGAGAGCGGTCCGCACACCGCAGACCGCTGCCGGTCGCTAGACCGTCAAAGCGCCGGCATCAGGGCGTCGGCGGCCTCGGCATTGAGGGTGACGTCCCAATTCCCCATCAGCGACAGGTACAGCAGCTTGTCGAATTCGCTGCCGAAACGCTGGATCACCGCATCCGGATCGGGGATCAGCTTGCCGTCGGCGATCAGGCCGAAATGCACGCGGCCGTTGTAGCTCAGGATCGAGATGCCGATGCCGATCGAGCCGGTCTGCGGCACCCAGAACATCATCTCGTCGAGACGACAGCCGGCCAGGTACAGCGGTTGCTGCGGGCCCGGCACATTGGTCGCCACCGCGGTGGCCTTACGGCTGAAAAGCTCCAGCGCCAAGCCCTGCACTTGCGCCGGCGCCATTCCGAGCGCGGCCAAAAGACCAAATGCAACAATGGCTTGGCGTGAATTCTTGAGGTTATTCATGCACTCGGCGACACGCTCGACCCGCCGAATCGGGTTGTCCTCGCCGACCGGCAGGTCGAGGAAGACCAGGCCGAAATGGTTGCCGAGCTTGCGCGCGTGTTCGAGCGGACGCAGGTTGACGGGTACGGTCGCGCGCAGGGTCAGCCCGTCGACGTTGTCGCCGCGCTCGATCATGTAGCTGCGCAGCGCGCCGGCCGCGGTCGCCATCAACACGTCGTTGACCGTGCAATCGCAGGCGCGACCGACTGCCTTGACCTCTTCCAGGTCCAGCGGCTCGGCCCAGGCCACGCGCTTGCTGACGCCGAGCTTGCCGCGCAGCAGCGACGGCGGGTCGTCCGGCAGCGACAAGGCATGCAGCAATTCGCGGGCGATCTCGCCGCCCTCCTTCGCCAGCATCGCGGCGAGGGTCGGGTCGCGATACATCTCCATGCTCTTCTCGACCACCTTGCTGCCGAGCTTCATGTAGCGGTCGACCGCGCCGACGCGGCGCGCGACTTCAACGCCGTCCTGCTTGAGCCAGGCGTGCGCGAGGTCGCTGCCCTTGGCCGGCTCGGCGGTGGTGTCGGTCAACGACAGCAGCACCTGGACCAAGGCGATGCCGTCGGCATAGCTGTGGTGGATCCGCGCGATCAGCGCCGAGCCGCCGTTGTAGCGCTCGACCAAGTGGAACTGCCAAAGCGGCCGGCTGGCGTCGAGCGGGCTCGACGCCAGCTGGCTGACGAAACGCTCCAGGCCGCGCTTGCCGCCGCGCCCCGGCAAGGCCGTGTGCTGGACGTGCCAGTCCAGGTCGAAGTCTTCGTCGGTCTGCCAATAGGCGCCCGCGGCGGTGTCCACGGCCTTCTGGCTGAAACGCGTATAGGCCAGGAAACGCTGCTTCACCACGCGCTTGAGGGCGTCCAGCGACATCGGCTCGGCGAACATCAGCACGCCGGTGATCATCATCGGATTGGTCGGCCGTTCCATTCGCAACCAGGCCGTGTCGACCCGCGACATCGCCTCGCGACGCGCGCGTTTGCGCGATGTTGCCCCCGCTTCTGCTTTGGCCATGCGCCCTCCCAAGCGTCAGCGTCGAGTGAATCACGCTGCCGCGAGCGGCGTCAACGCGAGCCGCGCCGAAGCGGGCGCTCGACGCGCCCGCCGAGCGCGGCTTGCGACGCCACGCACGCCGCAGCGCCCTCGCCTTCGTCCTACTCGCGCAACTTGCGGTAGGCCTCGAGCGCGTCGTCGCGGCCCGCCGCCAGGTCGACCAGCGGATGCGGCGGATAGTCGGGCGCGTGTTTGCGCAGCAAGGCCGCATCGTGCCAGGGCGCGAAGCGCAGCGGCACCGGCAGGCCGGCGAGCTCGGGCACCCAGCGTGCGATGTAATCGCCGTCGGGATCGAACTTCTCCGACTGGGTCACGGGATTGAACACGCGGAAATACGGCGCGGCATCGGCGCCGGTGCCGGCGACCCATTGCCAGCCCAGGCTGTTGTTGGCCAGGTCGGCGTCGACCAGGGTGTCCCAAAACCAGCGCGCGCCGTGGCGCCAGTGATAGCGCAGGTGTTTGGTCAGATAGCTCGCCACGATCATGCGTACGCGGTTGTGCATCCAGCCGGTGGCCCACAGCTCGCGCATGCCGGCGTCGACGATCGGAATGCCGGTGCGGCCCTGCTGCCAGGCTTCCAGGCGCGGCTGCGACAAGCGCGCCCAGTCGAAATCGGCGAAGCGCGGATTGAAGTTCTGTTCGGGCGTTTCGGGAAAGTGATGCAACAGGTGATGGGCGAACTCGCGCCAGCCCAGCTCGCGCACCGCCGAATCGACGTCGCGGGCATTGCCGGCGTTGCGATGCTCGCGCAGCGCGCTGGCCACTCGCCACGGCGCGATCTCGCCGAAATGCAGATGCGGCGACAGCCGCGAGGTGCCGACCCGGTCGGGGCGGTCGCGTTGTTCGGTGTAGCCGCGCAAAGCGCCGTCAACGAAGGTTTCCAGCGCCGCCCGGGCGCCGGCCTCGCCCGGCGTCCAATGGCTCCAGAACGGTTCGGCCCAGTCGCGCTCCGGCGCCAGCTTGAGTGCGGCCAGCGGCACGCCGTCCGGCCCTTCGCGGGTGCTCGGCAGCGAGGCCGGCGGCTCCCACGAGGGCTCCTCCTTCCAGTTCGCCAGGGCCGAGCGCCAGTACGGGGTGAACACTTTGAACGGCCCGCCTTGCTTGGTCCGCAAGGTCCACGGCTCGAACATCAGCGCGCTGTTGAAGCTTTCGACTTCCAGGCCCATGCCGCGCAGGGTCTGCTTGATCTTGGTGTCGCGACGTTCGATGTGCGGTTCGTAGCGGCGGTTCCAGAACACCGCCTGGGCGTCGGTGGCGAGAATCAGCGACTGCAGCGTGGCCAGGCTGGGACCGAAGAAATGGCGCAGGTGCGAGCTGCGTTTACGCAGGTCGCGATCGAGCGCGGCGAGCGAACGCTGCCGCCAGGCATCCGACGCCGCACCGGGACGCCAACTGGCGTGCTCGTCGGGGGCATGGATGTAGATCGGGATCGGGGTGTAACCGGCCTCCAGCGCGGCACGCAACGCAGGATGATCGGCCAGGCGCAAATCGTTGCGGAACCAGATCAGCGCGGTCGCGTTGGCGTCGGGCATTGCGGCAGCCGCAAGGTCGAGGAGGCGGCAGTATGCCGCGTCCCCCGGCGTCCGGAACGGACGGGGTTCATGCTCGAACCCCGTCCGTGCGATCCCCGCTTACTGGGACTGCAGTTCCGTGATCGCGGCCTGGGTCTGGACCAGACCCCAGCCGGTGTTGTTGTCGCGGCCGGCCGCGTCCAGGTCGACCGCCGTGGTCGCCAGGGCGTCGCGGACCTGTTGCGCGGTCGCGGTCGGCTTGGCGCTCCACACCACCGCCGCCACGCCGGACACGTGCGGGGTCGCCATCGAGGTACCGCTCTTGTTCTCGTAGGCGACGTTGCTGACCGACGGGGTCGCATCGACGGTGGCGGTCTGCCCGGCCAGGGTGGCGATGATGGTTTCGCCGTCGGCCTTGCTGATGCCCACCGCCGGCAGCGTGCTGGTCACCGGCTGCGGCGGCGTGGCCGAGCTGTACAGACCGGCCTGCAGCGGGCCGTCGACGTTGTTGTAGACCACCATGGCCAGGCCGCGGCCGGTCTTCACCTTGGTCGCCTTGTCGGTGAAGGTGTTGGTGCCGCGCTGGCACAGCACGACTTTGTTGCGCCAGGTGTTCGACGAGGCCGTGCACTGGCCGCCGTTGACCCAACCGGCGCTGGCGGTGGTCTGCTTCGAACCGCTGATCGGGTTGGCGGCGAACTGGCTGTTGCCGACCACCAGCGGGTCGTTGGCCAGCGGGGTGGTGCTGTAGGTGTCCACGCCCGGCGCGGCGAGTTCGACTTCGCTGTTGAACTGCGAGAAATCGGCCTTGGCGTTGTTCTGGTCGATCGCCGCCACCGACACCACGCTCGGGTACGAAGCCGGGTAGCTCAGGGTCGCGTTGCCGTCGTTGCCGGCCGCGGCGATGCTCAGCACGCCGTTGTTGGCCAAGGTCTGGAAGGCGTTGCTCTCGGTGGTGGAGCTGCCGCCGCCGCCCAGGCTCATGTTGATGATCTTGGCGCCGGCCGCGGCGCAGCGGTTGGCCGCGTCGACCAGGGTCGAGCTGTAGGTCCACGAGCACTGGCCGTGGCTGCTGCCGTTGTAGCCGTTGCTGCCGAAGATCTTGACGATGTGCAGCGAGACCTTGCCCGGGCTGACGCCGACCACGCCGGTGCTGTTGTTGGCCGCGGCGATGGTGCCGGCGACGTGGGTGCCGTGCCCGCAGGTGTCGGTGTTCCAGCCGGTCGGATAACCGGTGATGGCGATGCCGGCGAAATCCTCGTGGCCCGAATTGATGCCCGAGTCGATCACGCAAACCTTGATGCCTTCGCCGGTGGCCGCGCCGGTGTCGATGACGCCGTCGCGATTGGCGTCCCATACGTCGCGGGCCTGGACCTGGTCGATACCGTAGGGAACGCTCTGCGCCATCGGATAGCGCGGCTGGTCGATCTCGACCGATTCGACGTCGGGGTTGTCGCGCAGGGCCTTGACCGCATCGGCCGACGGCAGGGTCAGCACCGCGGCATTGAGCTTGTCGAACTGGAAGTTGACCGTGGCGTCGCCGCCGTGGGCGGCGGCCAGCCGGGTACGCAACGCCTGCACCTTCTGCTGCACGTTGGCCTGGACCAGGCCGCGGTTGGCGGCGCCCGCGCCGGCACCGGACTTGAACTTGACCCAGACCCGGTTCGGGTTCGGACCTTCGGCATTGGCCATGCTCGAAGCGACCATCATCGCCAGGCCCAGACCCAGTGCGCTCACCAAATTGCGTTGCTTCATTCGTGACTCCCCGAGATAGATTGCGGCCCGGACGCGGTCCGGGCCGGTTAGCCGCGTGCGGTCTTGGCCGCGACGCTCCAGCGACGCTAGCGCGCTCGGGGATCGGCTGGGAATGGGAGGAATCGCCCAGATGAATCATAAATTTGTGATGTACATCACAAATTTATGCTGATGAATGCCGCTTTTTGCGGCCTGTAGGGAGGTCATCCCGTTTATGCGTTGCGCCTTTCGGAGCCCCCCGCGGGAGAGGGCTCGGCGGCCGATTCGCGGCCTCGCGACGCCAGCCGAGACCGGGACGACCAGCGCCCGCGAGCGGGCACCTGCGAGGCGGTCCTGCCCTGCCCTGGATCAGGGTCGCAGCCGCCGAGGCGCTCAGGCTTCGACGAAGCGTACCCGCCGGGTGATCGAGCAAGTCAACTCATAACCGATGGTGCCGCTGGCCTCGGCGATGCGTTCGACCGGCAGTTCCGGCCCCCACAACACCACCGGGTCGCCGACCTTGGCCTCGGGGACACCGCGCAGGTCGATCGTCATCAGGTCCATCGAGACCCGGCCGATGACCTGGGTGTCGTGGCCGGCAACCCGCACCGGCGTGCCCGAGGGCGCCGCACGCGGGTAACCGTCGCCGTAGCCGATCGCAGCCACGCCGACCAGCATGTCTTCGGGGCATTCCCAGGTCGCGGCGTAGCCGATGCGTTCGCCCTTGCCGACCCGGTTGACCGCGATCAGGCGCGTCGACAGGGTCATCGCCGGTCGCAGGCCGAAGTCGGCGCCGGTGCGCCCTTCCACCGCGCTGATGCCGTACAGCAGGCCGCCCGGCCGGATCCAATCGGCGTGGGCATCGGGCCAGCCGAGCACGGCCGCGGAATTGGCCAGCGAACGCGAACCCGGCAGGTCGGTAGTGGCCGCGGCGAAGGCCTGCAATTGCTGGCGCGTCTGCGGCTTGTCGAATTCGTCGGAGCTGGCGAAGTGATTCATCAGCACGATGCCCTCGGCCACGCTCGACGCCGCGGCCAGGCGCGCATGCGCCTCGCGCACGTCCTGCGGAGCGAAGCCGAGCCGGTGCATGCCGCTGTCGACCTTGAGCCAGCAACGGATCGGCTCGCCGGCAGCGGCCTGTTCGAGCATCTCGACCTGACTGATGTGATGGACCACGGTCTCGACGCCGAGCCGGCGCAGCTGCGGCAGGTCGTCGGCTTCGTCGAAGCCCGACAGCAACACGATCGGCTGCGACAGACCGGCCGCGCGCAGGCGGTCGGCGTCGGACAAGGCCGCCACGCCGAACGCATCGGCGCCTTCGAGCGCCCGCGCCACGCGCTCCAGACCATGGCCGTAGCCGTCGGCCTTGACCACCGCCATGACCCGGCTGTGCGGCGCCATGCTGCGCGCCTGGGCGAGGTTATGACGCAGCGCGTCGGTGTGGATGCTTGCGGAAGTCGGTCGTGCCATGCGCCTATTCTAGCGGGCGCCGATGCGCGCCAGAACGCTCGCATGCGAGTCGCCGCAACGATCCCGCGCAACCGACGCGAGCGGCAAAACCTCGCCCGAGAAAAAACCGCGCGGGGCGAACCCTGCGCGGCTTTGGGTCGAGACCGATCGAGTCGGACCGGTCAGGGCGGACCGATCGGGTCGAAACCGATCGGTTCGGGGCCGACGCGGCTCAGTCGCAGCGGCGCTCGATCACGGTTTCCATCTTGTTCTGCTGGTTTTCCTGGATCTTGCGACCGGCGAAGGCGCCGCCGACCGCACCGGCCGCAGTCGCCAGCTTCTTGCCGCTGCCGCCGCCGACCTGGTTGCCCAGCAGGCCGCCCGCGACCGCACCGATGGCGGTGCCGGCGATCTTGTGTTGATCCTTGATCTGCTTCGGACGCTGCACTTCGACGTCGTAGCAACGCGGCTGGTGCGCCTTGGACTTGGACTTGGTCTGCGCGGTAGCCGCGCCGGTCACCATGACGCAGGACATCAGGGCGACGGCGATCGTGGATTTGAGCTTGGAGTTCATGGACTCACCGATAGGAATATGGACGGGATGCACGATGCGCCAGCATCCGTCACGACTGCGTCAACCCAGTCGCAACGCCGCTGCCGCGCATGTTCGCAAGGCTAACGTCGCGATGCTGAACGCGCGCAGGCATGCGTGCGTCTCGACACGGTCGTTCGACGAATCTGCGACGCGCTGCGCGTACGACGCGCATCGCGACTGCCGCGTCGATGCGCGATGCAGTGACGGCTTCGAATCGAGATACACAACGAGGTCGCTCGCCGGCGCATTCGCTCGCGCCGATGCCGTCGCCGATTCGATGCCGGCACAGTTGCGACCGGCCGTTTACGGAAGCCACGCTTGGCGGCCCCGCGAACGCTGCGTCGCCGCGCCAGCAGCCCAGCATTGGCTACCGAGCCCCTCGATCGCTGCCGTGATTCGCTCGGCTTGACACCATACGACACTTGTCGCATGTTTACGACATCTGACGCTGGGAGCCCTGCGATGATCCGCCCGTCGAATGCCGAACTGGAATTGCTGAAGTGCCTGTGGCGCGAAAACGCCTGCAGCGCACGCGAGTTGCACGAGCGCGTCGCGCCGCTGCTGGACTGGTCGTATTCGTCGACGCGCAAGACCCTCGAACGCATGGTCGACAAGGGCCTGGTCGAGGAAATCGGCGAGCACGGGCTCAACGTCTACCGTGCCGCGGTCGGCAAGGTCGCGGTGCTCGCCGCGCTGAGCAGCGACTTCGCCAAGCGCGTGCTCGAAATCGACGGGCCGCTGCCGACCCAGGCCTTCGCCGACAGCCGTCTGCTCAACGAAGACGAGATCGACCAGCTCGAAGCGATGCTGCGCGACGGCGAACCGGAGTCGCAGGCATGACCTTGCCCAGCCTCGAGTTCTGGTCGCTGCACCTGTGCGCCTGTCTGGCGACCGGCGCGCTGGCCTGGGGCGCAGGGCTCGGCCTGCATCGTGCCCTGCGTCTATCGCATGCCTCGCGCGCTTACTGGCTCGGGGTATGGACGCTGGCGGCGTTGCCGACCGCGGCGGCACTCGCCTTGCGTTGGCTCGGGCCGGAGACCCCATCGTGGCCGATAACGCCCAGCCTGCCGCTGCCGATGTTGAGCGATGGCGGCGCCTGGCCGGGCATGACCGGCGCGACGCCGCCGGTCGCGACGGCCGCGACGACCGCGCTGCGCGATTGGCTCGAACCGTTGCTGGCCGCCTTGTATCTCAGCGGCGCGATCGTCGCCGCGCTGCGCTGGTGCTCGGGGCTGCGTGCGGTGCGCCGCATCGTCGCCGCTTCGCGTCCCTTCGACGGCACGCCCGGTGGCACGCTCAACGACACTTCGGTCGCCGTCGAATGCCGGCGCCTGGCCGAGGCCGGCATCGAGGTGCGCAGCATCGACGATGCGACGAGCCCGTTCGCGGTCCGCCTGCCGCGGCCGACCATCCTGGTCCCGGCCGCGTTGAGCGCGCAGATGAGCGATGAACAACTGCGCATGGTGCTGCGCCACGAGGCCGCCCATCTCGCCCGCCGCGACCCGCAGCGCGCCGCCGGGATGCGCCTGGTCCAGGTCCTGCTGTGGTTCGATCCCTTCCTGCGCCTGATCGCCCAACGCGTGCAGATCGCCGCCGAGCTGCGCTGCGACGCCGCCGCCATCGCCGACCGCGCCGACCGCCGCCGCAGCTATGCTCAGGCCTATCTGCAGACCTTGCGCCTGTCCGCCGGCGTGCCTCTGCCGGCCTCGGCTGCTGCGTTCTCGCGCAAGGACCCCGGCCATCACCGGCTGCGCATCGCCCACATGATCGAGGGCGACCGGCGTCGCCGCGTGCCTCCGGCTTTGCGCTGGGTGCTGGCGGCGACGGCGCTGGTCGCAGGCGCCGCGATCGCCTCGGTGCAGATCGCCGCGACGCCGGCAACGACCGCGCCAGCCGCCACGATCAGTCCGACGAGCGCAGCGGCCAAAGCAGTGGCCAAGCCGGCACCCGGCCCGGCCGTCGCCGCCGCCAGTGTGGAGATCGACTTCTCCTCGCCGATGCGCAAGCCGAAGATCAGCGGCCACTTCGGCGAGATCGGCCCGCCGCGCAGCAACCCGCATCGCGGCCTCGACTTCACCGCGGCACGCGGCACGCCGGTGCACGCGCCGGCTGCCGGCGTCGTGGTCGCGGCCACCGAACGCTACGACAACGCGCCGAACTACGGCACCGTGGTCGTGCTCGATCACGGCGGCGGCTGGCAGTCGCTGTACGCCCATCTCGACGCATACGACGTCCAGGTCGGCCAGCAAGTCGTGAGCGGAGAACGCATCGGCCGGGTCGGCACCACCGGCAAGGTCACCGGTCCGCACGTCCACGTCGAGATGCTGCACAACGGCCAACGCGTCGACCCGGAGCCGCTGCTGCGATGAGCCCGATGCCATCAGCCCGATGACTCCGTAGTCGTCTGCGGCGACGCGCGAACCGCGTCGCCGCCCTACCCGGCCAGCCTGTTTGAATGCCCCGCTCATGGGGAGGGCCGGTCTTTGCCCCGCGATCTTCGCCCGCTCCGTCGCCCACAGACGCGACGGTCGCACGACTGCGCCTCCCTCTATCCCGGTCCCTATGCAATCAACACCGTCACCCACCTCGACACCGCTGCGCCAGGCATGCCGTCTGGCCCTGCTCGCCCAGGCGATGCTGGCCTGCGTCCCAGCCGGCGCCAAGCCGCCTCAGGCGGCGCCCGCATCCCCTACTGCTGCGGCAGCGGTCGCCGAACTCGACACCGTGGTGGTCGAAGGCGAACGCCACGACGTGCGCCGCGACGACACCGCCTCGCGCACCGTGGTCACGCGCGCCGAATTGCTCGCATTCGGCGACGCCAGTCTCGCCGAAGCGATGAAGCGTTTGCCGGGCGTCAGCATCGGCACCGGTGCGCCCGGCAGCTCGGGCGCGATTTCGCTGCGCGGCATGGGCAGCGGCTACACCCAGTTGCTGATCGACGGACAAGCGGCCGCGCCCGGTTTCGACCTCGGCGCGCTGTCGCCGGAGATGATCGAACGGGTCGAGATCCTGCGCACCACGACCGCCGACCTGCGCAGCGCCGCCATCGCCGGAACCATCAACATCGTGCTCGGCCGGCAGGCACGCCGCGACAGCGACGAATTCAAGCTGGCCTTGGGCGTGTCGAACGGCCGGCACCTGCCGAGCCTGCATTGGAGCCATTCGCGCCGCGACGGCTATCGCAGCCGTTCGCTCGAAGCCTCGTTGACGCGGCGCGAATACCTGGTCGAGGAAACCGGCAGCGAAATCGCACGCGACCGCGATGGCGTGCTGGCTTCGCAACGCGACACCCGCCTGCGCGTCGATGGCTATCGCGACGCACTGGCGATCGCGCCGCGTTTCGAGCTGACCCTGCAGAACGGCGACACCCTGGCCCTGCAAACCTGGCTCGACGCCGGCCATGCCCGCAAATACGCCGACATCGGCTGGACCACTTCGCTGGGCCCGGAGCTCGATCATGTCCGCTACCGCCAGTTCACCGGCACCGACGTCGTGCAACTGCGCACCGACCTGCACTGGAGCCACGAATTCGCCCAGGCCGGCAAACTCAGCAGCAAACTCGGCCTCAGCGGCAATCGCGAGCGTTCGCGTTTCCGCGAGCAGGGCTATGGGGCCGACGCGAATCAGAATCTCGACGACGCCACCGATGGCCGGCTGCGCGTGCATGCGCTGAGTTCCAGCGGCAAGTACGCCTTGCCGCTATCGGAAGCCGATGCGAGCAACAACGGCCGGCACGCACTCGAACTCGGCTGGGAGGCCGGCCTGGAACGTCGCCGCGAATCGCGTCTGCAGCATCTGCGCGCCATCGGCGGCGAGCCGGAAACGATCAGCGACCTCTCCTTCGACGCCACCCTGCGGCGGCTGGCGCTGTACGCGCAGGACGAATGGACGCTGAGCCCGGTCTGGTCGCTGTATCTCGGCGCGCGCTGGGAGCGTATCGACACCCGCAGCGAAGGCAATCGCTTCGCCACGGTGCGCAACGATGCCAGCGTGCTATCGCCGGTGCTGCAGTCCTTGTGGAAACTCTCCAAAACCCGCAACGACCAGATCCGTCTGGGCCTGAGCCGCAGTTACCGCGCGCCGGAACTGCGTTCGCTGATCCCGCGCCCCTACACCTCGACCAACAACCGGGCGCTCAATCCCGATCAGCAAGGTAACCCGGCGCTGCGCCCGGAGCTCGCGACCGGCCTCGACCTGGCCTACGAAAAATACTGGGACCAGGGCGCGATGCTGAGTCTCGGCGCCTATCTGCGCGAGATCGACGATCTGATCCGCACCGAAACGCAGTTGATCGACGGGCGCTGGGTGGCCTTGCCGGGCAACGGCGGCCGCGCTCGCAGCTGGGGGCTCGAAGTCGACGGCAAGTTCTCGCTGTCGCGCTGGTTTGCCGCGCTGCCGGTCGACGTGCGCTTCAACCTCACCCGCAACCGGTCGCGGGTCGACGACGTACCCGGCCCGCACAACCGCATCGACAGCCAACCGCGCCTGACCGGAACCCTGGCCGCCGACTATGTCGTCAACCCGACTTGGACGGTCGGCGCGAGCTACAGCCATCGCAGCGGCGGCTCGGTACGGACCGGCTTGCACGAAATGGAAAACGAATCGCCGCGACGCGAGCTCGACGCCTATGCCTCGATGAAATTGGGCAAGCGCGGCAAGTTGCGCCTGAGCCTGAGCAACCTGCTCGAACAGGACATCGTCAGCGGCGCGGAGTACTTCGACGAGGAACGCTGGCAAGGCACGCAGCGACGGCGCCCGACCTCGCTGTTGCTGCGAGCGCAGTTGGAAATTGCGTTGTAAACCGCGCCGTCCGTAAACGACGACGGCGCCGTCGAGGCGCCGTCGTCGTGTCTTGCTTGAAGCCTCCGGCCCGGCGCCCGAGGATTACTCGAACGAGCCGATGCTGTCGTGGGCGAGGTTGTCGAAGCGGGTGTACTCGCCGAAGAACTTCAGCTTGAGCGAGCCGGTCGGGCCGCTACGCTGCTTGCCGATGATGACCTCGGCCAGGCCTTTGTCCGGCGAAGTCTCTTTGTTGTAGTAGTCGTCGCGGTAAATGAAGATGATGACGTCGGCGTCCTGCTCGATAGCGCCGGATTCGCGCAAGTCGGCCATCACCGGGCGCTTGTCGGCGCGCTGTTCCAGCGAGCGGTTGAGCTGCGACAGCGCGATCACCGGCAGGTTGAGTTCCTTGGCCAGGTGCTTGAGCGAACGCGAGATCTCGGAGATTTCGGTCGCGCGGTTTTCGCTGTTGCCCGGCACCGACATCAGCTGCAGGTAGTCGATCACGATCAGGCCCAGGTCGTGCTCGCGCTTGAGGCGGCGCGACTTGGCGCGCAGCACCTCCGGCGACAGGCCCGGGGTGTCGTCGATGAAGATCTTGGCTTCGCGCAACTGGCGGATCGCGCTGGTCACGCGGCTCCAGTCTTCGTCCTCGAGCTGGCCCGAACGCAGGCGCTGGGCGTTGACGCGGCCGACCGAGGAGATCAGGCGCAGGGCGAGCTGGCTCGCCGACATTTCCATCGAGAAGATCGCCACCGCCTTCTTGCTGCGGAACGCGGCGTACTCGGCCATATTCAGCGCGAGCGTGGTCTTGCCCATCGCCGGACGCGCGGCCAGGATCAACAGGTCGGTCGGTTGCAGACCGGCGGTCATCTCGTCGAATTCGGTGTAGCCGGTGGCCAGGCCGGTGACCGCGCCGCCGCTGGCGTAGCGCGTCTGCAGCACGTCGAAGGCTTCCGACAGCGCCTTGGTGACCGGGGTGAAGTCGGTGCGGCCGCGGGCGCCGGCTTCGGCGATCGCGAACACCTGCTGCTCGGCCTTGGCCAGGATCTCGCCGCTGTCGCGGCCATCGGGCTGGAAACCGTCGTTGACGATCTCGGTGCCGACTTCGATCAGCTTGCGCATCACCGCCTTGTCGCGAACGATCTCGGCGTAGGCGGTGATGTTGGCGGCCGACGGCGTAGTGCTGGCCAGTTCGATCAGGTAAGCGCCGCCGGCGACCTGTTCGGACAGGCCTTGCGAGTCGAACCACTCGCCCAGGGTCACCGCGTCGAACGGCCGGCTCTTCTCGGCCAGGTCGCGGATCGCGCGGTAGATCAGTTGGTGATCGCGGCGGTAGAAATCTTCCTCGACGATCTGGTCGGCGACCCGGTCGTAGGCGTCGGGCGCGAGCATGAGGCCGCCGAGCACGGCCTGTTCGGCCTCGATCGATTGCGGCGGCACCCGAAGCTGGTCCACGCGCTGTTCGGCGCGGGTCTCGAAACGTTTTTCGCTACGGAATCCGCCACGTGCGCTCATCGGGAAAGACGATCCTCGTCGTTCGGCCGCGTGTGCGGCCAATCGAGCCGATCAAGGCTCAGGGGCTGGTGAGGGCGCCGGCGATCCGGGGATCGGCGTCGATGGGTGTCGGTCGACGTCGCAGGAAGGAGGCCGGACACGCATCGTAGTCGCGATCGGGTCGTGCCCGTTGCAGATAACCCTGTGGATAAGAAGGGGACAACTTGCCCTTTCTATGTCACGAGCGCGTCGCACAGACTGCGACGGCCAGGGGCCTGCCCGGAGATCCGACACCCGCGGAAAAAACGAAGGGCGCCTTTCGGCGCCCTTCGCAGTCTTACGATCGGGCGGTCGCGATTAAGCGGCTTCGCCGGCGACGATGACCTTGACCGTGACTTCGACGTCGGCGTGCAGGTGGATCAGCACGTCGTATTCGCCGGTGCGACGGATCGGGCCTTCGCCCATGATCACTTCCGACTTGCCGACTTCGAAGCCGGCCTTGGTCAGCGCCTCGGCGATGTCGCGCGGGGTCACCGAGCCGTACAGCTTGCCTTCGGTCGCGGCGTTGGCGTGGACGGTCACCGAAGCGCCTTCCAGACGGGCCTTGCGGCCTTCGGCGCCTTCCAGCAGCGACTTGGCCTTGGCTTCGTACTCCGCACGGCGGGTTTCGAAGTCGGCCAGGTTGCTGGCGGTGGCCGGAACGGCCTTGCCCTGCGGCACGAGGTAGTTGCGGCCGTAGCCCGGCTTGACGTTGACCTTGTCGCCGAGGTTGCCGAGGTTGGTGACTTTCTGCAGGAGGATCAGTTGCATGGTCTTGCTCCGTGTTCGTTAGCGGGCCTGTAGGTCCGCAGCGGGATTCGCTGTCCGAAGAAGCGAGGAATGAATCGATAGGAGTGAGTTGAGAGGAGTGAGAAGTGATCGAAAGCAAAGCTTTCTCTCGTTGCTCACTCCTCGAAGGCGGCAAAGCCGCCATTCACTCCAAAGCCGTTAGGCGTTGTGGTTGTCGGTGTACGGGATCAGCGCGAGGAAACGAGCGCGCTTGACCGCCGTGGCCAGCTGGCGCTGGTACTTCGACTTGGTGCCGGTGACGCGGCTCGGCACGATCTTGCCGGTCTCGGTCAGGTACTGGCGCAGGGTGTTGAGATCCTTGTAGTCGATCTCTTTGACGCCTTCGGCGGTGAACTTGCAGAACTTGCGGCGGCGGAAAAACTTGGACATGGGGGCAATCCTCAGGCGGCTTCGGCGTTGTCGTCGGCGTTGTCGGCGGTGCCGACGGCGGTCTCGCTATCGTCGTCACGACGACGACGCTCACCACGCTCGCCGCGCTCGGGCTTGTCGCCCTTCTCGTCCTTGAACTTCATGATCAGCGACTGCTCGGTGTCGGCGTCGTCGCGCTTCATGACCAGGTGACGCAGCACGGCGTCGTTGAAACGGAAACCGTCGACGAGCTCGTTGAGCACCGTCTGGGTGACTTCGATGTTCAGCAGGACGTAGTGGGCCTTGACCAGGTTCTCGATCGGATAGGCCAGCTGACGGCGGCCCCAGTCTTCGAGACGGTGGATCTTGCCTTCGCCGCCTTCGATCAGCGACTTGTAGCGCTCGATCATGGCCGGCACCTGCTCGCTCTGGTCCGGATGGACCAGGAACACGACTTCGTAATGACGCATGGGTGTGTTTCCTTGTGGATGATGGATCGCCGATGGCGACCCGGTTCAGCCCCCCGGGGTCCGGATGCGGACGCGGTGGAGCAAGGTCCCGACCGGCCTTGGGCCGTTCGAGAGCCGGAAAGTATGGCAGGACAAGGGCTTAGGTGCAATGCGGTGCGGTATTTGCCTGCGAAGGCCTGCGTGGCCGGCTTTGGGTAGGAGCGGCGCGAGCCGCGACCGGGCGCTATCAGCCGCCGCGCCTTTCGCCGCCGCCCGGCTTGTCGCGGTCGCGGCTTGCGCCGCTCCTACCCATGGGGCCGGGCTCCGGCCCCTATCTCATCATTTCAAGAGATCAGCGTTTCTTCGATTTGGCGGGCGCCTTCGCCGGTGCCGGCTTGTTCGCCGCGATCCAAGTATCGATGTGCTTCTCCAGCACTTGCAGCGGCACCGAGCCGGTCGACAGCACTTCGTCGTTGAAATCGCGCAGGTCGAAGGCCGGGCCGAGCGCCTTGCGCGAGCGCTCGCGCAGCTCGGAGATCTTCAGCTGGCCGATCTTGTAGGCCAACGCCTGGCCGGGCCAGCCGATGTAACGGTCGATCTCGTTGACCACGTCCTGCTCGGTCTTGGGGGCGTTGTCCATGAAGAACTTGATCGCCTTGTCGCGGCTCCAGCCCTTGCTGTGCATGCCGGTGTCGACCACCAGCCGGACCGCGCGCCACATGTCGTAGGACAACTGGCCCATGCGGTCGTAGGGGTCGTCGTACAGGCCCATGTCGTAGCCCAGGCGCTCGGCATACAGGCCCCAGCCCTCGCCGTAGGCGACGAAGTAGCCGGTGCGGCGGAACATCGGCGCGTCCGGCAGCTCCAGGCCGCGGGCGAACTGGAAGTGATGGCCCGGCACCGCCTCGTGCAACGACAGCGGCATCATTTCCCAGGTCGGGCGGACCTCGGGCTTGTACAGGTTGACGTAGTAGTAGCCGGCCCGGGTGCCGTCGACCGCGCCCGGCAGGTAATACGCCGTGGTCGTGTCCGGGGCGACGTTGTCGGGGATCGGGCGTACGCCGTAGGGCTGGCGCGGGATCAGCTTGGAAATCTTGACCAGCTCCGGGTCGATCCGCTTGGAGATCGCCTGGTAGGCCTCGAGCAGCGCCGCCGGGGTCTTGTAGAAGAACTTCGGGTCGCTGCGCAGATAGGTGAAGAACTCCGCCAGGGTGCCCTTGAAGCCGACCTCGGCCTTGACCTTCTCCATCTCGGCGCGGATGCGCGCGACCTCCTTGAGGCCGATCTTGTGGATCGCATCGGCGCTCAGATTGGTGGTGGTGAAATCGGCGGCGAGGAAGTCGTAATAGGCCTTGCCGTCGGGCAAGTCGCTGGCGGCGATGCTGGTGCGCGCCGCCGCCAGGTACTCCTTCTCGAAGAAGCTGCCGAACTCGCGGTAGGCCGGCACGATGGTCTCGGCGATGACCTTCTTGGCCTCGGCCTGCAAGGCCTTGCGCTCGGCCGCCGGCACGCTGTCGGGGAAGCGGTTGAAGGGCTTGTAGAACGGGCTCTTGCTGGGGTCCTCGACGATCTGCTTGGCGATCTGGCCTGGCACGCGTTGCATCAGCACGCGTGGCGGGGTGATCCCGGCCTTGGCGCCCTCGCGCAGCAGGGCCTGGTTCTGTTCGATCAGCACCGGCAAGGCGCGCATGCGCGCGAGCCAGTCGCGGTAGTCCTTGACCTGTTCGAACGAGAGGCCTTCGACCAGGCCGTCGGCGGTCTGCACGCCGCCGCTCTGCCCGACCGGCGCCAGGTATTCGCGGTACTTCTGCCGCTCGATGCTCTTGCCGAGGTTCCAGCCGAACACGTCGTAGTTGAGCTGGTCGGCTTCCGACAACTGGCTGCGATCGATGGCCTTGAGCTTGGCCAGCGCCTGGCGGTCGCTCTCCTGACGCGCCTGGATCGCGCTCAGGCTGGCGTCGGTCCAGCGGTCGTTATAACGCTTGTCGCCGTTGAAGCTGGCGCCTTCGGGGTTCTCGCGCAGGCCGCGCTCCCACTCCTCGTCGAACAAACGATGCAGCGCCTCGGTGGAGGCGTTGGCATTGCGCGTGGCGGATGCGGCAGTGGCGGGCGCGGCCGTGGCCATCGAGGCCAACGGCGCGGCCAGGCCCACGGCGATGGCCGCGGCGAGCAGAACGGGACGGAGCATGGTGCGGATTCCCCAGGAGACCAGCGGCCGAGTCTAGCCCGGCCTCGCGCCGCTGCCGCATGTCGAAAGTTGGCGGCAACGCCGCACCGGCCGCAATCGGCAAAGCGCATCGAGCGCGCTGGAAGCACCGCGATCCGTCAGAGCGCTGCGAAGCGCAATCTCGATACGGACCGAAGCAGGTCCGGCTTACGCCGCCCTGCCCTAGTCGAACTCAGGCAGCGTCGGCCTGGGTGGTGAAGCTTTCGCCGCAACCGCATTCGGCGGCGGCGTTCGGGTTCTGGAACACGAACATCTCGCCGAGGCCCTGCTTGAGGAAATCGATGCGAGTGCCGTCGACCAGCGGCAGGCTGATCGGGTCGACATAGATGCGCACGCCGTCCTGCTCGAACACGGTGTCGCCTTCGCGCTCGTCGCGGGCCAGGTCGGCGATGTGCTGCCAGCCCGAGCAACCGGTACGGGTCACGCCGAAACGCAGGCCCAGCGCGGTCGGCGTTTCGGTCAGGAAATGCTGGACACGTGCGAGCGCGGCGGGGGCGAGGGTCACGGACATGGCGGTACTCGTAAGAATGTTGTGCTCGATGCCGGCTGCGGCCTGGAAGGCTGCGGCCGGATCGGCGCTACCGGAATGGTAGCAGCCTGGCATCGGCGGGCTGTACCCGATATGGCGGCATTGCGACGGCGTTCAAGCAGACGTCCTGTCGCCGCCAGCCTGTCGCAGCGCCGGCAAAGACGCTGCTTCAGGCCTGAACGCCTCAGTCGCTGCGCCCTGCCCCGGTCGCCGCGGCCGGGGCCGGGGCCGGCGCCGCATCCGGCGGCGCCATCAGATAGGTGGCGAAACTGCCGAGCCAATGGGCACCGGCGTAATGGCTGTCGCCGACCGCGATCAGGCCGAGTTCGCGATGCACGGCGGCGGCCGCACGCAAGGCGCGGATGCGCCGATCGCGCGGCGGCAATCCGGCGGCGATGCCTTCCAGCATCCAGGCCCGGCTCAGGTTGAGGCCGTCGAGATGGGCGAGCTTGCCGTCCTCGGGGTCGAGCACCACGGCCGGGACCAGCCAGTCGGCGCGAGCGCGGCGCGGCACCTGCGGCAGGAACTCGCGCAGCCAGCGGGCGTACTCGTCCGGCGCCAGCACCCGACGCATCAGATCGGCTTCGGCCAGGCACGGCGAAAGGAAGTCCTGTCCGGAAGGCTCATAGGCCAAAGGGCAGTCGCGGTCGCCCTGGTAGAAAAAGCGCGAGCGGGCGATCAGGGCGTCGCGCAGCGCCTGGTCGCCGCTGCGGCGGGTCCAGTCCAGGGCCAGGCCGAAAGCGAACGCGGTCTGGCTGTGTTCGCCGACGCGGATCGGGCGGGTCAGTTTCGGCAGCCAGCGCAGCAGCCGTGCAGCGGCTTCGCGCTCCAGCGGTTCCAGCGCCGCCGCCCATTGCCGCGCCTGCGGGTCGTCCCAGCCGCGCAACTGCGAGCCCAATTGCAGCAGCCAGGCCAGGCCATAGGGGCGTTCGAAGGTCTCGTCGCTGCTGCGGCGCAGATACGCCAGTTCGCCGGCGATGTTCTCGCCGGTCAGGTTGCGCGCCAGCGCGGCCCGCGCCGGCGCGGCGAACGGCGCCTGCGGGAAACGCTCGACCAGCCGCGCCAGCAACCAGTGCCCGTGCACCGAGGAATGCCAGTCGTAGCAGCCGTAGAAGGCCGGATACAGCTTGCTCGGCGCGGCCACGTCCTTGGCGCCTTCGAGGCGATGGCTGATTTTGTTCGGGTATTCGCGGCCGACGCAGCTCAGCGCGAGACCGGCGAAATGGCCGGCGCGTGCCTCGTCGAGCACGACCACCGGCAGGGGCTCCGGCGCAGGCGCCGCTGCGGCCGCCTGCGCGCATGTCGCGGCCGCCGCCGTGGCGAGCATCCAGCCGGCCCACCCGCGTCCCCATCGCCTGCCCCATCGCCAAACCCGATTCATGCCGCGCCTCGCCCCCGTGGTCCAAAACGCAGTCTAAGGCCGCGGCGACCGGCACGCCCTGTGCCGGCAGCATCCGTTATCATCGCCGTCCTTTACTTTTCAACGCGCTGGGGCGGCATCACATGACGGTGGTTAGCGTCGAACAGGCACTCGCGGGCAAGATTCCGGCGGGCGGCGAAGTCACGGTACGCGGCTGGGTGCGTACCCGTCGCGATTCCAAGGCCGGACTGAGCTTCGTCAACGTCAGCGACGGCTCCTGCTTCGCACCGATCCAGGTCGTGGCGCCGAATACGCTGTCCAACTACGACGAGGAGGTCAAACACCTCACCGCCGGTTGCTCGGTGATCGCCACCGGCATCCTGGTCGCCTCGCAGGGCCAGGGCCAGAACTACGAGATCCAGGCCTCCAGCCTGCAGGTGGTCGGCTGGGTCGAGAACCCGCTCACCTACCCCATGCAGCCGAAGGCGCATACGCTGGAATACCTGCGCGAGTTCGCCCACCTGCGCCCGCGCACCAACCTGTTCGGCGCGGTCACCCGTATCCGCCACTGCCTGTCGCAGGCCGTGCACCGGTATTTCCACGAGAACGGCTACTACTGGATCAGCACGCCGATCATCACCACCTCCGACGCCGAAGGCGCCGGCCAGATGTTCCGGGTCTCGACCCTGGACCTGGCCAACCTGCCGCGCGAGAAGGACGGTGCGATCGATTTCTCGCGCGACTTCTTCGGCAAGGAAACCTTCCTGACCGTGTCCGGCCAGCTCAACGTCGAGGCCTACTGCCTGGCGCTGAGCAAGGTCTACACCTTCGGCCCGACCTTCCGCGCCGAGAACAGCAACACCACCCGCCATCTGGCCGAGTTCTGGATGATCGAGCCGGAGATCGCCTTCGCCGACCTGATGGAGAACGCGCGGGTCGCCGAGGACTTCCTCAAGTACCTGTTCCGCGCGGTGCTCGACGAGCGCGGCGACGACATGGCCTTCATCGCCGAGCGCGTCCAGCCCGATGCGATCACCCGCCTGGAGACCTTCGTCAACTCGCCGTTCGAACGCATCGACTACACCGATGCGATCTCGTTGTTGCAGAAGTCGGGGCAGAAGTTCGAGTTCCCGGTCGAATGGGGCCTGGACCTGCAGACCGAGCACGAGCGCTGGCTGACCGAGCAGCACGTCGGCCGCCCGGTGGTGGTGCTGAACTACCCCGAGCACTTCAAGGCCTTCTACATGCGCCTCAACGACGACGGCAAGACCGTCGCGGCGATGGACGTGCTGGCGCCCGGCATCGGCGAGATCATCGGCGGCAGCCAGCGCGAAGAGCGCCTCGACGTGCTCGACACGCGCATGGCGCAGTTCGGCCTGGACCCGGCGCATTACGACTGGTACCGCGATTTCCGCCGCTACGGCACCGTGCCGCACGCCGGTTTCGGCCTCGGCTTCGAGCGCCTGGTGGTCTACGTGTGCGGCCTGAGCAACATCCGCGACGCGATCGCCTACCCGCGCGCACCGGGCAGCGCCGAGTTCTGATCCGCCCGTGCCGGCGTGCTGCGGCCGTGTTCGTGACGACATCGCTCGGTTCGCTCCGTGCCCGTGATCCCCTGCGCAGGCGCGGATCCAACGACCTTGCAGGCTCTCGCACGAAGGGCCCTGGATCCCCGCCTGCGCGGGGATGACGGCCCGGAAGTTCGGCATGATCGGGCGGTAGCGCCCGCGACTCCCCGCCGCTTTACCCCGCCACGGCCGCGGCACATGATGGCTTCCGGCATCGATTCAGGCCCTTGGGCCACAGAGGTAAGACGTACGTGATCCTGTTCCTGGCCCTGACCTTCGTCGGCATCGCGATCTCCGCATTCTGCGCGTTCGCGATCTTCTGGCCGCTGGCCCTGGTCCACCTGCGCGACCGCCATCCGGCCTTGCGCGGCGAACTCGGCGAGGCCGCCTTCGCCAATCCGTCCGCATGGGGCTGGCTGCTGCGCCAGCGCTATCGCGCCGCGAGCGACCGCAACCTCGACGGCCTGGCCACGCCGGCGCGGGTTTCGTTGCTGATCGTGTTCGCTTCGCTGGCCTGCGCGGGCCTCCTCTGGCTGCTTTCCATGATGGTGCCCTGATGACCGAAAACGAATACGACACCCATTCCACCCCGGCTTCCGGCGAAGGCCAATGGTGGCTGGCCACGCTCGGCCGCACCGTGGTCTGGGCGCGTTTGCGCATACGCGAGGCCGGCACCGCCGAAGTCTTCGACAGCGACGCCAACACCTTGTCCTACGACAGCGAAGACACCGCCCGCGCCGCGCTCATGGACGCCGAGTTCGTCGAGCTCGAAGGCCTGGACGAAGAGGACGCGCAGGCACGCGGCTTCGCGCTCGACGAGCTGGTACCCCCGCAAGCCCAGGACGACAAGACGCTGGGCACGCTGATGATCCAGAAACTGCCGCAGCGCCACTGAGCCCGACGCCATGTACCTGCCGCGCGCCTTCGCCGAAACCGACCTGGGCGCGCTCGACCGCCTGGCCGACGCCTACGACTTCGCCACCCTGATCACCGTGCGCGACGACGCGCCGACGATCAGCCACTTGCCCCTGCTCTACCGACGCGACGGCGAGCAAGTCGAACTGCGCGGCCATTGGGCGCGCCCGAACCCGCAGGCGCGCCACGCCGGCCCGGCCCTGGCGATCCTGCAAGGCCCGCACGCCTACGTGTCGCCAGGCTGGTACACCGACAAGGAAAGCGCGGCGCGGGTGCCGACCTGGAACTACGCCATCGCCCATCTGCACGGCGAGCTGCAGACTTTCGAAGACGAGGCCGGCCTGGCCCAACTCGTCGACGACCTCAGCGCCCGCCACGAAGGCCGCATCGGCAGCGACTGGCGCTTCGAAGTCGAACGCGAGGAACTGCGCCGGCAATTGCGCGGCATCGTCGGTTTTCGTTTCAAGGTCGAACGCATCGCCCTGAAGTTCAAACTCAGCCAGAACCATCCCCTGGCCAATCGCGAAAACGTCGCCACCCAGTTGCAGGCGCAGGACCGCGACGACAGCCGCGCGGTCGCCGCGCTGATGCGCGAGCGCATGGCCCTACCGAGCAGCGGAGACTGATATGGATCTGAACTTGAGCGGCAAGCACGCCTTGGTCTGCGGCGCCTCCGAAGGCATCGGCCGCGCCGCCGCGCACGAGCTGGCCCTGTTGGGCTGCGACGTGACCGTGCTGGCGCGCCGCGCCGACGCCCTGGCCACGGTCGCCGAGGCCTTGCCGCGCAGCGGCGCGCAGGCGCACGGCTGGATCGCCGCCGACGTCGCCGACGCGGCCACCCTCGCCGCCCAGGTCGAAGCGCTCGCAGCCGGCAAGCCGGTGCATATCCTGGTCAACAACACCGGCGGCCCGCCTGGCGGCCCGGCGCATACCGCCCTCGACAGCGCCTATCTGGACGCCTTCCAGCGCCACCTGCTCGCCAACCAGACCCTGGTGCGCGCGGTGCTGCCCGGCATGCGTTCGGCGCAATGGGGCCGCGTGGTCAACGTGATCTCGACCTCGGTCAAGGAACCGATCGTCGGCCTCGGCGTGTCCAACACCATCCGCGGCGCCGTTGCGAGTTGGGCCAAGACCTTGTCGCGCGAACTCGGCGCCGACGGCATCACCGTCAACAACGTCCTGCCTGGCTACACCCAGACCGCGCGCATCGAACAGATCATCGGCGACCGTGCCCGCAACAGCGGCCAAACGCAGGAGGCCGTGATCGAAGCCATGCGCAAGACCGTGCCGGCGAACCGCTTCGCCGCCCCTGGCGAGATCGCCGCCTGCATCGCCTTCCTGTGTTCGCCGGCCGCGGCTTACGTTAACGGCGTGAGCCTGGCGGTGGACGGTGGGCGGATGCAGTCGATTTGATCTGACGGTTGGGCGAATGCCTTCGTCCTAAGGGAGCGAACACGCGCCGAATCCAGCGTTATCCCACTGTAGGAGCGGCGTGAGCCGCGACCGCGGGATGCGCAGAAGCAACAACGCCGGTGCCGCGCATCGAAGCGGCGTGTTTCCGCGAAGGTAGGAGCGGCGTCCTACTGGATTTCCTTCGGTCACAAGCCGCGACCGCGCTGTTTCAATCTCGCGGCGCATCGCTCCCGCAAGATCAAGATCAGGATCAAATGCCAAAAGCTTCCGCCACTAAAGCGGCGGGTTACTTTCTTTTGTCATAAGCAACAA
>NZ_JMTZ01000040.1 GCF_000731095.1 Lysobacter antibioticus
GCAGATCAAAATCTCGGCAACGGCAACGGCAACGGCAACGGCAACGGCAACGGCAAGGGCAAGGGCAAGGGCAAGGGCAAGGGCAAGGGCAAGGGCAACGGCGGGGGCGGGGGCAAGGGGCGTCGTGCTCTTGGGTAGGAGCGGCGCAAGCCGCGACCGCGTTGCCGCGGCCTCGCGGCGCCCCGATCACCGAATAGGGTGGGGCCGGCCACCCAGAAGACGGTCGCCAAGGTGCAACTTCGGGTTACCGATTCGGGAGAGCGCAACTCAAAATGGACTCTGGTCGCAGCCCCGACGGGGATCAACCGCAAGACCAAGCCGACCATCCCATCCCCAGCCCCGACCCAACCCCGGCCGCCCCGACCACCCCAAACCCACCCAGGACAAGGCCTCCGCCCCCCACCATATGACCGCCCGCTGACACCCACCGTGGAACCCAGCTGGCGGTTTCACGGGGTTTCGAGTAGAGTTCGCCCCGTTCAGCGCACGGCTGCCTCCCCGCAAGGGTACGTTTCCCAGGTTGCCTGTCGCCCCGCACCGAGTTCTCGGATTCGCCGGCGCGACTTTTTATCCCGCACGTCTTTCGTAGCGCAGACACGGCCCGGAGCATCCGGCGCCGTCAAATCAGATACTCGCAGCGCGGTTCAAGGGAACGCTGGGGTCATCACGCGATCGTCTCGATCGTGCGCCCGTTTCGACGGGCGCCGGGCGAGGCCGCATCGCGAACCACTGGAGTTCCAACATGACGTTTGAATCGCTTGGGCTTGCGCCCGCGTTGCTGCGCGCGCTTTCCGAACAGAACTACACCACCCCGACGCCGATCCAGAGCGAAGCGATCCCGCTCGCGCTGGCCGGCCACGACCTGCTCGGCGGCGCTCAAACCGGTACCGGCAAGACGGCGGCCTTCGGCCTGCCGCTGCTGCACCGCCTCGCCACCACCCAGGGCAACACCCAGCGCAAGCCGCGCGTGCTGATCCTCGCGCCGACGCGCGAATTGGCGCTGCAGGTCAGCGACAGCCTGCGCGGTTACGCCAAGTATCTGCGCCTCAACATCCACGCCATCTTCGGCGGCGCCGGCATGGGCCCGCAGCTCGATGCGCTGCGCCGCGGCGTCGACGTGCTCGTCGCCACCCCGGGCCGCCTGATCGACCACCTCGAGCGCGGCAGCGCCAAGCTCGACGGCGTCGAGATGCTGATCATGGACGAAGCCGACCGCATGCTCGACATGGGCTTCCTGCCGGCGATCAAGCGCATCCTCGGCCGCCTGCCGCAGTCGCGCCAGACGCTGTTGTTCTCGGCCACGTTCGAAACCCAGATCAAGCAGCTTGCGCTGGAGTTCATGCGTAATCCGCAGCAGGTGCAGATCGCCGCCAACAGCCTGGTCGCCGAAGCCATCACCCATCGCGTGCATCCGGTCGACGGCGGCCGCAAGCGCGATCTGCTGATCGACATCCTGGCCAAGCGTCCGAACGATCAGGTGATCGTGTTCGGCCGCACCAAGCACGGTTGCAACCGCCTGGCCGAGCAGTTGGAAGAAGCCGGCCTCAAGTCGGTCGCGATCCACGGCAACAAGAGCCAGGCCCAGCGCCAGAAAGCCCTGCGCGACTTCAAGGCGAACAAGGCCCGCGTGCTGGTCGCCACCGACGTCGCCGCGCGCGGTCTCGACATCCCGAGCCTGCCGCTGGTGATCAACTTCGATCTGCCGATGGTCGCCGAAGACTACGTGCACCGCATCGGCCGCACCGGCCGCAACGGCGCCACGGGCGAAGCGCTGTCGTTGGTTTCGCCGGACGAAGGCGGCCTGCTGCGCCAGATCCAGCGCATCCTCAAGGACGACATCGAGATGGTGACGGTGCCCGGCTACGAGCCGTCGCGTCCGATCCGCATGGGTTCGGATGCACCGGGCGCGCGCAGCCCGGGCGGCAACAACCGCGGCAACAACGGACCGCGCAAGCCGGCGCATCGTCCGCACGGCAAGCCGGCCCCGCGTCACGCGCATGCCGGTCCGAAGCAGCATCGCGGCGGCGCAGGCGCGCAGCCGGGCCAGCGTCGCGACCGCAACGCCGGTTGATCGATCCGCTTAGCGGGTTCGTCATCGATGAATCGAAAGGGCCGGCATTGCCGGCCCTTTTCGTTATGGGCGATGGCGAAGCCTCGCCGCAGTGCGTCGGCACCGATACGCACGCCGTCGATCCGCGACGCGCATCACGTTGTCCGGCTGATTTGCGCGTGCATACGCGCGATGAGTTTCGTCGTTCAGCCTCGCCGCGACGAAGCGTGTGCGCAGTCGCGGTTTGAGCGGTATGCGCGTTAGCGAGCGTAGTAGCAGCCCGCCGGTGGTTCGCGTTCGATGCGAGCGAAGCGGGCGTGCGATCGCGGTGGTCCGCCGGCCGTCTGGTTCGGCCGGGTCCAAGCAGCGGACACTTCGCCGGACATCGCGTCGAACATTCCGCACGGCAACGGCCGCCTGAGTGCGCCGCGATTGCATACGCGAACGCTTCGACGCCATCGCACTCGAAGATCGGCTCGGGATTCGTCGATGCGATTCGACATCGCTTGAAAATCGCGGCGCTCTCGCCGCCTTATGACAGGAGGCAACATGGAACGTGCAGGAGCAGTTCTCGTTCTTCTCGGCTTGTTCGCGGTCAGCGGCAGCGTGTCGGCGAAGAAACCGCAGAAGGAAGCAGCCGACGCGGCGGCAGCGGTGCGTTGCGGCAACCCGGTGGGTTCGTGGCGCAACCAGATGGGTTCGGAGATGAGGATCACCTCGTTCAACCCGAGCACCGGCGCGATCCAGGGCCAGTACCGCACCAACGGCGGCGCGCCCGGTTTCTATCCGCTGGTCGGTTGGGTCAATTCGGCGCCGCCGGCGCCGGGCGCGAACAATGCGGTCACCATCGCCTTCAGCGTGCGCTGGGGCCAGATCGGCAGCATCACCGCGTGGACCGGCACGTGCACCGATTCGGCCGCGGGTGCCGGCTTGCGCACGCTGTGGCATCTGTCGCGGCCGAACTCGCAGTTCGACTGGGACCATATCCTCGCAGGCGCCGACACCTTTACTTCGATGTAGTGGCGGCTCGCCGAAGTCGGTGGGTGTGGAAGGCAGGAGCAAATTCCCCAGCCCCCTCCCAAAGAGGGGGCGTGAGGATTGTCGTGTGTTGTCATCGCGATGACGACAGGCGTCGTCGGCTCGGATCCGGCGTCGCTCAGACTTCGCCGAACCGGGTCGCTTCGCGGCGGTCGCGGCCGTTTTCCTTGGCGCGGTACAACGCCGAATCGGCGCCGTCGAACAAGGTGCGCACGTGGGTGTGGACGCCCGGCACACAGGTGTACAGGCCGATGCTGAGGCTGACGCGCTGGTCGGCATGGCCTTCGCCGTAACGCGCGTCGAGCTTGCGCATGTCTTCCAGGATGCCATCGGCGACGCGGGCGGCGCCTTCGACGTGGGTGTCGGGCAGGATCACCGCGAACTCGTCGCCGCCGAAACGCGCGGCCAGGTCGCGCGGGCGGCGCGCGTGCGAAGCGATCAGCTCGGCGATCTGGCGCAGCAGTTTGTCGCCGGCGCGGTGGCCTTCGGAGTCGTTGTAAGCCTTGAAGAAGTCGACGTCGATCAGCGCCAGCGACAGCGGCGCGCGGGTGCGCCGGGCGCTGGCCAGTTCGCTTAGCAGCACATGATCGAAGCGGCGGCGGTTGCCGAGACGGGTCAGGGTGTCGAGATTGGCCTCGCGGCGCCAGTGGCGCAGGTGGGCGATCATCCACAGCAGATAGGCCAGCGCGATCATCGCGATGGTGGTCGCCGGCGCGAACCAGACATTGCCCAGGCGCAGCAGGGCGACGCTGCCGAACGCGGTCAGCAAGGCGGCCGCGCCGGTCACCAGCAGCGGGCGCTGGAAGCGCGGGTGCAGCATCAACAGCACCACCGCGAACAGCATGACCGCGGCGAGCAACGCTTGCCAGAGCGGCCGCATCGGCACGATGGTGCGATCGTGCAGCAGCATCTCGATGACGTTGGCCTGGTACTCGGCGCCGTCCATGCGCACCACGTCGGACATCGGCGTGAGATAGCTCGGGGCGAGGCCGCTGGCGGTTACGCCGACCACGACCCAGCGGCCGCGCAACAGTTCGGCCGGCACTTCGCCGTCGAGCACGTCCGAGTACGAGACCTGGCCGAAGGTGCCCGGCGGCCCGGCGAAGCGGATGCGCACGCGGTGATCGCGGGTCTGCTGATACGGCGAGCCCTGCTCGGACGCGGGACGGCGCAGCCCGGGCAGGGGATGCGGCACGACGTTCGGTTCCAACCCGATCAGGGCCAGGCCGAGCGCCGACCAGCGCGATTCGCCCAGGCCGGCCTGCAGATACATCTCGCGCGTGGTGCCTTCGGAATCGAGCTCGATGTCGGTGTGGCCGAGCGTGGTCGCCGCGGTCGCGATCAACGGGGTTGGCAGCACTTCCACCAGCGGCCCGTTCTGGCGCAGCGACGCGGTGGTCACCGGCAGGGCAACGCGGCCGACGCGGCGCATCGAGGCGGCCAGCGCGGCATCGTGGCCGTCGCCGGTGCGGTCGGGTTCGGCCAGCACCAGGTCGAGGGCGACGCCGCGCACGCCGGCGTAGCCGAGGCGGTCGAGCATCTGCGCGTGGATGTCCCGCGGCCACGGCCACTGCCCGAGTTCGTTGAGGCTGCGATCGTCGATGGCGACGATGACGACGTCGTCGTCGGGCGCATAGCCCCAGTTCGACAGGTGCAGGTCGTAGAACACGTCGTCCAGGCGCGAGGCCGCGCCGGTGACGGTCAACAGCGCGGCCAGGCCGGCGGCGAGCAGGGCCGCGCCGCCTCGTAACAACCTGGACCGGGCCGTTGGGGTCATAACGTCAGCAACAGCAACAAGGCGCCGGCGGCGCCCGCGCCATAGCAGATGCGGCAGGGCAGGCGGATTTGCTGCGGCGGGCCGTACGGCGCGGCGTAGCCGTCGTCCTCGATGGTCTGCACGCGGACGTGCCAGGTGCCGCCGCCGGGACGCTTGAGTTCGATCTGCGGCACGTCCACCACCTCGTCGAGCAGCAGCTTGGAGAAGTCCTGTTCGCGCGCGATCTGCACACGATAGCGCTGGCCCGGTTCGCCCTTCTGCCAGCGCAGGGTCAGCATACCCTTTGCCGCCTGCGGCGCTTCCAGGCCGGGATCGACCGGCGCATCGCTGATTTCAAACGGCAAGACGTTGCCGTAGCGGCCGGCATGACCCTTGCCGTCGCGCGAAGCCACGCGCCAGTAGTACTTGCCGGGCGCGAGCGACTCGGACGGGCGGAAACGCTGGCCGGCGACTTCGGTGTCGATCAGCGGCTGGCCGAACTGCTCGTCGGCGGCGACCTGCAGACGGGTGCGCTCGGCGCCTTCGGCGCGGGTCCACTCGAAGCGCGGACGCGGCAGGTTGAGGCGCTGCCCGTCGAGCGGGCTGATCGTCAGCGGCGGCGCCGGCTGATCGTTGACGGTGAAGACCTGGCTGCTGTCGCGGCCGCCGAGGCCGTTGGCGGCGACGGCGCGCACCTGCACGCGGTGGCGGCCTGCCGGCAGATCGTCGATGCGCTGGCGGGTCTCGCTGGTGCGGGCCTCGAACAGCAGCACTTCGGGGGCGTCGTCGCGCACCACTTCGACGCGATACGCGACCGCGCCTTCGACCGGCGACCAGGCGATGGTCGCGGGCAGTTGTTCGGGCGGCGCGGCGCTCAAGGCCGGCGCCGGCAGCAACTGTATCGGCGCCGACGGCGCGGCGCCGGCGGCGGCGACGGTGCCGAAGCCCGGGCGCACCATCACTTCGGTGCGCTGGCTGCCGACCGCGACCTTGCCTTCCAGCACTTCGGTCGCGTCGGGCGCGCCCTCGTCGCCGGCGCTGACCCGGAAGTGGGTGCCGCGCACGCTGGAGGTCGCCGAGGGCGTGTCGATGATGTAGCGCGAGGCCGGGCCCTTGGCCGGGATCACCCGGTTCGAGGTGCGGCCGCGCTGCAGGCGCATGCGCGTATCGACCATGCCGGTGCTGCCGTAGCTGCTGAGCTCGTCGAAGGAGATGCGGCTGTTGTCCTGGATCATCAGGCGCGAGCCGTCGGCGAATTCGAGCGTAGCGCTGGCGCCGGGGCCGGTCTCGACGCGGCTGCCGATGCCTATGCGCATGCCTTCGACGACCAGTGCGGCGGCGGCCTTCTCGGAAGTCAGCAGATTGACCGCGCCGCGCACGGCGATGACGCGCGCCTTGGCCGGTTCGATGCGCAGCCAGCCGACCGGGAACAACATGCGCGTGCCCGGCGGCAGGTGATAGGGGTCGGCGATGCGGTTGTGTTCCTGCAGGCGGCGCCAGTTGATGCCGTTCTTGAGGTGTTTGGCGCCGAGGTCCCAGAGGGTGTCGCCGGGACGCACGCGATAGCTCCAGTCCTGCGCCTGGGCCAGGCCGGCGCTGGCGAACAGCAGCACGAGCGACAACGCGGCGAAACGAAGGCGGATGAAAGCCAAGGCGGCAAGGCTGCGCGACGCGGCACGCGCGGCGGCGAAGGATTGGGGCGCTGGAATGTGGGACATCCGTATTCCGAGGCTGGGTGGGACAGCGGGCACCGTGGACGGCGAGGCACAACAACCGCTAATTATGCGGTGTCAGTCACACTTTTTCTGCTGTCGACCGGTTCGAACGCCGCTTCCGGTCCGACCGGAGGGCCGGCCCGGGCCGCCCTGCTTCGGTGCCTCCGTCCGGCCGCTCGGGGCCTGGACGAAGCCTGCAGGACATGCGGGCGAAGCCCGCAGGGGCTCGGCTCATGAGGGCGGGACAGGGGTTCGGCAGGCAGTGCGATCCAGGTGGGCCGGTCCTCATCCTGCCCGAAAGGCGGCCCACGGGGGAAGCCGGCAATGGCCCGCGCAGATGAACAGAAACCCAGTGAGTCAGAAAGCACATTAGTGCGAGGCGGCGTCGTTGCCCGCGTGACTCAGGTGGCCGGCGATGCCGGCCTCCCGTCGTGGCGGGAGGCCGGGCCGCGGGTCCGGCAGCTCCGGACCCGCTTCGTTCGCCCTTGCTTGTTCAACCTTGTTTCGATTGGATCCAGCGATCGATCTTGCGGTCGAGCACGTCCAGCGGCACCGAGCCGTCCTTCAGCACTTCGGCGTGGAACTCGCGGATGTCGAAGCGCGTGCCGAGCCGGCTTTGCGCGCGCTTGCGCAGCTCCATGATCTTGAGCTCGCCGATCTTGTAGGCCAGGGCCTGGCCGGGAATGGCCATGTAGCGTTCGGCTTCGGCGGTGGACTGGGTTTCGCTCTCGGCCGAGTTGTCGAGCATGTAGGCGATCACCTGCTCGCGGGTCCAGCCCTTGCTGTGCAGGCCGGTGTCGACGACCAGGCGGATCGCGCGCCACAACTCGTTCTGCAGATAGCCGAAGTAGTCGTAAGGCGTGGCGTACACGCCGAGTTCCTTGCCGAGCGATTCGGCGTACAGGCCCCAGCCTTCGCTGAAGGCGGTTTCGCCGCCGAAGCGGCGGAACTTCGGCAGGCCGGTCAGTTCCTGCTGCAAGGCGAGCTGGAAGTGATGGCCGGGGATGGCTTCGTGCAGGTACAGGTCTTCGGCGTCCCAGGTCTTGCGGGTCGGCAGGTCGTAGGTGTTGACGTAGAAGATGCCCGGACGCGTGCCGTCCTCGCTCGGACGCATATAGGAACCGCCGGCGGCGGACTGGGCGCGGAAGGCCTCGACCGGACGGATTTCGAACGGCGCCTTCGGCGTCAGCGAGAACAACTGCGGAATCTTCTTGTCGATGCGCGCTTCCAGGCCGCGGTAGTGGGCGAGCAGGGCAGGCTCGTCCTTGAAGGTGAAACGCGGGTCGGTCTGCATGAACTTGAAGAAGTCCTGCAGCGAACCCTGGAACTTCACCTCGCCGCGGATCTTGCCGATCTCGCCGTGGATGCGCGCGACTTCGTCCAGGCCGATCTGATGGATTTCGGCGGGGGTCATCGTGGTGGTGGTGGAACGGCGCGCATTGAACGCGTACCAGGCCTCGCCGCCGGGCAGGGCGCCGAGCCCGGCGCTGTCGCGCGCATGCGGCAGGTAATCGTTGGCGATGTACTCGCGCAGGCGCCGGTAGGCCGGCATCAGCTCGGTCTGGATCATCTGCCGGTAGTCCGCGCTCAGGCGCGTCTTGTCGGCCTCGGAAATGCCGGCCGGCCAGTCCGTCACCGGCTTCCAGAACAAGGTCGCGGTGGGGTCGTCCTTGATCAGCGCATCCAACTGCGGCAGCACCTTCGTCATCAGCGCTTTCGGCTGGACCACGCCGCGCTTGACGCCTTCGCGGCTGTTGGCGATGAGCTGGTCGAACACCGCCGGCACCTTCGCCGCGCGCTTGCGCCAGTTGTCGTAGTCGGCGGCGGTCTTGAACGGTTGCGAGCCGGTACCGGAACCGAGCTGGGCGATGCTGGCGGCGAAGTTGTAGAACTGGTTGACCGGCTGCAGCCAGGACGGATGCCGGTCCGATTCCAGGTTGATCTTCATTTCGCGCACGAAGATCTCGTAGCTCAGCAAGTCCTGGTCGGACAGCCCCTGCGAGCCGACCGATTCGATGGTCTTGAGCCAGCGTTCGGAGAATTCGTGCGACTGCTTGCGGAACTCGGCGCTGAGGAAGTTCGGCAGTTGGTCGTTGTAGCGCGGGTCGCCCTGGGCGGTGGCGCGCAGGGGGTTGAGCTTGAGATTCTCTTCCCAGTACTGCTCGTACAGGCGGTTGAGTTTCTCGCCTTTGGTCTGCACGGTGACCTTGCGCGGCGTGGATGCGGCCGGATCGGTGGCTGCGGCTGCTGCGGCCACCGGCAGGGCGAGGCACAGCGCCGCGGCGAGCGCGACGGACAAAGCGAGGCGGACCGGGCGCGGGCCCGGACGGCGGAACGGAAGCGGGGTCATGTCTTGGCCGATGCGGACGGACGGACCCGCAGGCTCTCGCGCATGCCCGGCGGGGGCATGAGCCGAAGGTCATGCGCGAGCGCGATGGCGCTCGCACAGCCTGGCTTGCGCCCCGCCGGTTGCCGCCGCGCTTTCAATCCTCCAGATCGGGCAATTGCAGGCGGGTGTAATAGAAATCGCTGGGGCGGCCGATGTCGCGCGCATAGAACAGCAGGCCGCGGTCCCACAGCACGGTCGGATGGAATTCGTCCCAGACCGTGTTGACGCAGGGGCCGAGGTTCTTGGCGGTGCCGAAGCGGCCGTCCTTGAGCCGGGCCGCGTGCAGGTCGCCGTAGCCGTAGCCCAGGTCGGGCAGCGGGTCGTTGGGGAAATCCAGGCGGGTGAACAACAGGATGCGGCCGTCGGGAGAGATCTCCGGATTGAACTCCCAGCGCTCGGCGGTGTTGACGCCGCCTTCGACCTTGCGCGCCGGCGCGTAGTCGCCGTTGCGCAGGCGTTCGCTGCGGTAGATGTCGAACTCGCCGTCGCGATCGCTGGCGAAGTACACGTGGCCGTGCCGGTCGGTGCTCGGGTACAGCTCGTCGCCGGCGCTGTTGACCGCGGCGCCGAGGTGGCGCGGTTCGCCCCAGCCGCGCAAGCCGCGCTTGGCGATCCACAGGTCCATCTTCGCCGCCACGCCGTCGGGCCTCGGCCGCTCCGACGAGAACACCAGATAACGCCCGTCCGGCGACAGCGCCGGGTCCATGTCGCTGTGCACGCCGGAGAATGGCGCGGCCTGCGGTGCGCTCCAGCCCGAGGGCCGCCATTGCGAAGTCATGACGGTCGCGCGCTCGCGCGTGCCCGGCCACCAGCCCTTGCTGGTCGACCAATAGGCGCGCTGGCGGCTCGGAGTAAAGCTCAGGCGCCATTCCCACTGTGGCGTCGAGATGACGCCGTCGGCGAATTTGCGTACCGGCGGGCAGGCGTCGGCGGCCGCGGCCGGCAGGGCGACGGCGGCGAGAGCGGCGAGGGCGATCGAAAGACGCGAAAGACGGCGCATGGCGGCGATTCACGAAAGGGAGGTGGCCGCAGCCTGCGCGGGCGCGACGGCGCTCGGAGTCGGGCCGGGACGAATCGGCCGGATCGCGGGACGAACCCCGCGCCGGCGATTGCAAGCGCCGCGGCGCGGGTCCAGCATCGTCTTCCATGCGCAATCGACTGCCGCTGCTGGTGTTGCTGGTGCTGGGCTGGTGGACCCTCAACGGCTTCGTCTGGGTCGGCCAGGTCGTGACCATGCACCAAGCCGCCGGGCAACCGGCCGATTGGCCGAACACCCTGCGCCAGCACCTCGCCAGCGCCTGGCTGTGGGTGCCGATCACCCTGGGGCTGTTCGCCTGGGTCGGGCGTCATCCGATCGAACGCGGCCGGGCGATGTCGGCGCTGGCGATGCAAGGCCTCGCGGTCGTCGTGGTGATCCTGCTGCGCGCCGCGACGGTGGCCGCGCTCAACGGCTGGATCGGCTGGTACGAACGCCTGCCGTCGGTGGGCGAGTTGCTCGCCGCGAGCGTGCTCAACAACCTGCTGACGAGTTGGCTGATCGTCGGCGTGGCGCATGCGCTGGTCTATGCCGAACGCGCGCGCCGCCGCGAACGCCAGGCGATGGAGCTCGAAGCGCGGCTGGCGCGGGCGCGGCTCGATGCGCTGTCGGCGCAGCTCAATCCGCATTTCCTGTTCAATGCGCTCAATTCGATCGCCGAGATGGTGCATCGCGATCCCGACGGCGCCGACCGCATGCTGGTCGACCTCGGCGCGCTGCTGCGCCACAGCCTCGACCGCTCGCATCGCCAGGAAATCGCCTTGCGCGACGAACTGGTCGCGCTGGATCACTACATCGGCATCGAGAAGATCCGCCTCGGCGAACGCCTGCGCGTGCATTGGGCGATCGACTCGGCCCTGCTCGACGCGCAGGTGCCGCAGTTGCTGTTGCAGCCCTTGGTCGAAAACGCGATCCACCATGCGGTGGCGATGCGGACCACGCCCGGCGAAGTGTCGGTGCGCGCCGAGCGCCGCGAGGATTGCCTGATCCTCGAAGTCAGCGACGACGGCGGCGCCGGCGAGGCGGTGCACGGTGCCGGCATCGGCCTGCGCAACACCCGCGCGCGCCTGCAAGGCTTGTACGGCGACGATCACCGCTTCGACATCGGCGCTCGCATCGACGGCGGCACCTGCGTGCGCCTGCAATTGCCGTATCGGCGCTGGCAGCCGCTGGAGGCCGCGGCATGAGCCTGCTCGCGACGGCACCGCTGCGCGCGGTGGTGGTCGACGACGAGGCGATGTCGCGCGCGCGCCTGTGCCGCTTGCTGGGCCTGGAGGCGGATGTGGAAGTGATCGCCGAATGCGCCGACGGCGACAGCGCGGTCGCGGCTTTGCGCCGGCTGCCGGCCGACGTGGTGTTTCTCGACATCCGCCTGCCCGATCTCAACGGCTTCGGCGTGCTGCAGGCCTTGCCGGCGGCGCGACGGCCGCAGGTGGTGTTCGTGACCGCGCATGCCGAGCACGCCCTGCGTGCCTTCGATGCCGATGCGGTCGACTACCTGCTCAAGCCCTATTCCGCCGAGCGCCTCGGCGCGGCGCTGGCGCGGGTGCGGCGCGCACGCGCGGCGCAGGCGGAGCGTCCGTTGCGCGCGGCGGCGAGCGGCGAGGGCGCGCGCGAAGGCTATCCGCAGCGCCTGGCGGTGCCGGTGGGCGCGCGTCTGCGCCTGCTGCCGGTCGAAGAGGTCGAATGCGTGATCGCCCAGAGCAACTACGTCGAGCTGCACGCCGGCGGCCAGGCCTATCTGCTGCGCGAGACCTTGAACGGCATCGAGGCGCGGCTGGACCCGCGCCGCTTCGTGCGCATCCATCGTTCGCGCATCGTCCATCTGCAGGCGGTGCGCGACATCGAACAGCTCGATGGCGGCCGTTATCTGCTGCGCTTGGTCAACGGCCAGCGCCTGGGCAGCGGCGCCAGCTATCGCGAGCGGATACGCGAGGCCATGGGGCTGGGCTAAGCCATGCGTACCCGTGCCGCGGCGATCAGTCCGCCGCCGCCTCGTCGCGCAATTGGCGGGCGCGGGCCTCGCCGAGATAGCGGTGAATCCACATGCGCAGCAGATAGATCAGCGGGATCATCGCGAACGCGGCCAGCATCTTGTAGACGTAGTTGACCGAACCGATGGCGAGGAACTGCGGGATCGGCCAATGCTGCGGGCCGAGCACGAAGGCGATATACAGCACGACGAAGCTGTCGACCAACTGCGAGACCGCGGTCGAGCCGGTCGCGCGCAGCCAGATATGTTTCTCGCCGGTGACGCTGCGGATGCGGTGGAACACACCGACGTCGATCAACTGGCCGATCATGAAGGCGATCAGCGAGCCGCCGATGCTCCACAGGCCCTGGCCGAAGATCGCCGCGAACGCGGCCTGGTAGTCCGGCACGCCCTGGGCCTGCGCCGCCTGCACCCACCACGCCGCCGGCGCCAGCGCGATCGCGGCGAAGGCGAACACGAAGCCGTAGGCGATCAACAGGGCCGCGAGCCAGGAGATCAGGCGCACGCCGCGGCGGCCGAAGAACTCGTTGATGACGTCGGTCATCAGGAACACCACCGGCCACAGCAGGGTGCCGGCGGTGAAGTTCAGCGAGCCGGTCTGGCCGAACAGATTCCATTGCAGCGGGGCGATGCCGAGGGTGTCCTCGAGGGCGAAGATCTTGACCCCGATGAACTCGGCCAACGCCGCGTTGACGCAGAAAAACGCCGACAGGACGATGAACAGACGCAGCGCGCGGTCCTGCAGGGTGCGGGTGCCTTCGCCGCCGGCGCTCGCGATCGCGGCGGCGGTCTCTATCCCGGATGCGCTCATCGCTTGGGCCTCACGTAATAGATCACGCCGCTCTTGTCGTCGCTGAAGAAGAAACTGTCGCGGCCCGTGCGCAGCACGTCGCAGGGGCGGCCGTGCACCTTGCCCTTGGCGAGGAAACCGTTGACCAACTCGCCGCCGCTGCGGCCGTCGGCGCCGACCCGGACGATGCGGTAGCCGTGATCGAGGCGGAGCTTGCTGCCGCCGTGCAGGGCGACCAGGTATTCGTTCTGCAGCATGGCGCCGTCGGCGGACGGGAACCAGGTCAGGCCCAGCGCCGAGGCGTGCGAAGGGAAGGACGCGAACGGCTTGGGCACCTGCATGCAACCGGGTTTGCGCGGAAACTTCGGATCGGTGTGGGCGCGGCCCTTGCTGTGATAGCAGAACGGCCAGCCGTAGTCGGCGCCGTCGCGCAGCGCGAACATCGTCTCGTCGGGTTTCTGGTCGCCGAGATGGTCGGCGCCCTGGTTGGTCGCATACAGCTGGCCGTCGCGGAACAGCAGCCCGACCGCGTTGCGCAGGCCCTGCGCGTAGATGCGGCGGCCGCTGCCGTCGGGGTTCATCTGCAGCACCGCGGCGCGCACGTCTTCTTTCTCGATGCAGGCATTGCAACTGCTGCCGACCGAGACGTAGAGCTTGCCGTCGCCGAAGGCGAGGGTGCGGGTCAGGTGCCAACCGCCGTACTTGTAGCTCAGGCCGTAGTCGGGGAAGGTCGCCAGGGTTTCGGGTTCGGAGGAAGGCTTGAGGTCGCCGTTGCGGTAGCGGTAGCGCAGCAACTTGTCGGTGTTGGCGAGGTACAGCCAGGACTGGCCCTGGGCATCGGTGTGGAAGGCGACGCTGTTGGGATTGCGTTGCTTGTCGAGATACACCGAGACCTTGCCGAACCGCGCGCGCTGCTCGTCCCAATCGTCGAGGGCGTAGACGCGCCCGCGGCGGTTGTCGCTGAGGTCGTGCATATCGGTGACGAACAAGCGTCCGTCCGGGCTGCGGGCGAAGAAGCGCACGCGCTTGAGGCCTTGCACCGCCGGGACGATCTCGAGCTCGGCCGGCAGGTTGAGAGTGAAACTGCGGCCGTCGTCGAGCGCGACGCGATGCGGCGTCAGCGCCGCAGGTGCGGCGACGGCGGCGCTGGCGAGGCCGGTGCAGGCGAGCAGGGCCGCGGCCAGGCGCAGCAAGTGGCGTGGCTTCATGCTTGCGGCTCCTGCGGGTTCGGCGCGGCCGGCGACGGCACCGAGAACGGAATCGACTCCGGCGAGACCGCGCCGCCGGAGATGATGAAGCTCATCGCCTGGTCGACGGTCCAGTCGGTCGGGGTGATTTTTTCCACCGGCACGATCTCCAGATAGCCCGAGGTCGGGTTCGGCGTGGTCGGCACATACACCGCGGCCAGTTCGCGGCCGGTGCCTTGTTCGCGCATGACCCGGGTGACGAAGCCGATCGACTTCATCTCGTTGTGCGGGAAGTCGATCAGCACCACGCGCTGAGTGCCGTCGGGCTTGGTCTGCAGGATGTCGAGCAACTGCCGCGCGCTGCCGTAGATGGTGCTGGCCAACGGAATGCGCTTGATCAGCGACTCGAACCAGCGCAGCACGGTCTGGCCGATCACGCGTCGGGTCATTACCCCCGACAGCAGGATCACCCCGAGCGTGGCGATCAGGCCGATCGCGGTCTGTACCCACGGGTCGTTCAACCAGCCCAGCGTGTGCGGGTAGCCGAGGGCGAGGTTGTTGAGCAGCGGACCGATCAAGGGACGGCTGGTGTCCGACAACAGTACGAACACGAACTTGACCACGACCCAGGTCAGCCAGATCGGCAGCAGGGTCAACAGGCCGGTGAGAAACAGGCGTTGCAGGTTGGACATGCGCATGGCGCGGATTGTAGGCGACGGCGGCGGCGAACACGCGGCATGCGCCGACGCTGGCTGCGCGGGTCGTCATTGCCAGCGCTGGTTCAAAAGCAAATCCCCCCTAGCCCCCCTTTTGCAAAGGGGGGACGGTATGCCTCCGGTGATTCGTCCGTCCGAAAAGTCACCCGTTCGAAAATTAACCCCTCGAAAGTTCGCCCCCTTTGCAAAGGGGGCGGCGCCCGACGCCGTTCGAGGTCGGGTGAGGCTGGCTGGCGCGGGGGATTTCGCTTCAGGTCGCGACGATCGCTGCGCCTCAGCCCCCAGCGCCTCAGCGTTCGCGCACCAGGCGGAAGCCGACGTCGTCGTAGCCGCGGGTGGCGTTGAGCGGACGCAGGGCCGAGCCGCTGCGCCAGGAACTGCCGCCGACCTGGCGTTGCTGGCAGGTGCGGCCGCAATCGCCGGACCAGATCGACAGCGCGCGACCGCCGCCGCCGGACATGCGCTGGGCTTCGTCGGCCGTCGGCAGGCGGTAGTGGCGGCCGGTCTGCTGGCTGTACCAACGCGCATAAGCCTCGGCATCGGAGGTCGACACGCAGACCACCGGTTCGGTCTCGTTCTGGTCGAAGCCTGGCGCCTTCCAGTCCTTCGGCGCGATTACCCGCAGCAGCGACGCGCGTTCGCGGCACAACGCCGGCGCACGCTGGTTGGCGCTGACGAAGCGCGCGTACTCGCCGCGGCTGACCGGACGCGGGTTGAAACTCACCGCGACGCTGCTGGCCGGCGCGGCCGCGCCGATCGTGGCCACGCCGCGCGCGACCGTGCCGTCGCCGGCGACGCCGCGTGCCTGCGCGATCAACCGGGTGGACACGGTGCGCGGCAGGCCGAACTCCTCGGCCAGCGCGATCACGCGCCCGGCGTCGGCGCCATCGCCGCGGCGCGCGGCCTGTTCCAGGCGGGTTTCCAGGGCTTGCGCGGCTTTTTCGCGCAGGCTGCGTTGCGCGGCCGAGTCGGCGGTGCCGGTTTGCTGGCCGAGCGCGGTGGCGTTGACCAGATGCTCGCGCGCACGCTGGTCGCGGCCTTCGCGCAAGTCGCGCGCCATCTCGTCGGCGAAGGCCTGGGTGAGTTCGCCGACCACCACGCCGACTTCCGGGCTGGTGCTGTCCAGATGCCAGGCGGTGAGCAGGCTGTTGTAAGCGTTGGCGTCGGCCGGCGAGGCCAGGCGGCCCTGGGCGATGTAGGTGCGTGCGTTCTGCAGCGATTCCTGCAGCGGCGCTTGCGGCAGCGGCGCCATCATCGCCTGGGTCGGGTCGTTGTCGATCCGGGTCGCACCGCTCTTGTTCGCGGCAGGCAATTCGGCGCGGAAGAAACCGTCCTTCTCGACCCGGTTGAGGGCGAAGGCGATGCTGACCACGGCGACCGCGACCACCGCCAGGCCGGCCCAGGCCGGGGTCACCCAGCGCTTGAGCGGACGCAGTTGCGCGGCCACCCGGCCGAAACGCGAGAGTTCGCCGCGGTGCTTGATCTCGCTGACCGCCTCGGCCATTTCGGCAGCGTCGCTGAAACGCTGGTCGGGTTGCTTGGCCAGGGCGCGGTTCATGAAACGCTGCCAGTGCTTGAGCGGCGGCGGCAGCTTCGGAATCGGGTTCTGCGCGTGCATGACCGCCATCGACAACGCGTCCTGCGCCTCGAACGGCAGCCGGCCGGTCAGCATTTCCCAGCACAACACGCCAAGGCTGTAGAGATCGGCGCGGCCGTCGACTTCTTCGCCGCGCGCCTGCTCCGGCGCCATGTAGGCGGTGCTGCCCACGGCCAGGCCGGTCGCGGTCATGCGCGCGCCGAAACCGCGGCGCAGGGCGATGCCGAAATCGGCCAGCAGCGGCCGTTCGGTGATGTCGAACAGGACGTTCTCGGCCTTGACGTCGCGATGCACGACGCCGCGCGAATGGGCGTACTCGAGCGCCGACAGCAGCGGCTCGACGATGGAAATGACCTCGGCTTCGCCGCGCGCGAAACCCTGCTCGATGCGCTTGCCCAGGTGGCCGCGCGGCAGGAACGGCATGGCGTAGTAGGGCAGGCCCTCGCGGGTGCGGCCGACTTCGTGGATACCGACGACGTGGGGATGTTCCAGGCGCGCGATCGTGCGGACTTCGTTCTCGAAGCGACGGCGGCTGACTTCGTCGGCCAGCGCGTGCGGCAGCATGATCTTGATGGCGACTTCGCGGCCAAGCGCGACTTGCTCGCCCAGGTAGACCGTGGACAAGCCGCCGTGGTTGATGATCTGGCGCAGTCGATAGCCGGGAATCTCCGGCATCGGTGCGCTGGGTTCATCGGATTGCGTTGTGATGATCGACATTCGCGGCCCCGTGTCGCGACTGCACAGCATACGCTGTCGCAGTGCCCGCGTAAGCGGCTAGTGTGCTTCTTGCCGGCCCGCCATGACAAGTAGAGCGGACGCTGGACCTTGGTCCACTGGCGCCGCGTTCGATCCGCTTGGATATGAGCAACCGGTCAACAATCGCGGTGTCGCGATCGCACCATACCTCCGCGCAGCAGGCGGAATGGTGCGGCGATCAGCGGTGGCTTGCCTTTCCAGCGCTTAGGGCGCTGTCCAAATTGGGCTTGTCGCGCTGGTCGCGCTTGCGCCGCACGTACAGCTGTTTGCGGATCTTGGCGACTACTTCGCCGCTGGCGTCGACCACGTCGGTGTCGAACCAGTGCAGGTATTTGTCGCCGTTGGCGGTGGCCTTGCGCAGTTCGTCGAGCACCTCGTCGTCGAGACGGAATTCGGCGCGCACGGTGCCGCGCCCGGGTTTGACGAACTCGATCGAACCGGCGCGATCCCAGACGATGTACTCGCGGCCGAGGGCGTTCATCGCCAGCAGCATCCAGAACGGGTCGGTCATCGAGAACAGGCTGCCGCCGAAATGGGTGCCGACGTAGTTGCGGTTCCAGGGGCGCATGCGCAGTTCGACCGTGGCCTGGCGGTAGTCCGGGGCGATCGCGGCGACGTGGATGCCGGAAAACAGGAACGGCGGCCACAGATTGAGGCCGTGGCGCAGGGTGCTGGCTTTCATGGGGGCAAGGGTGGCGAAGGCCGGTCTAGCCTGCCATACGGGTGCGTATAGTCAAGCCTTCGCTGGGTCGGGACCGTCGAGGCCGGCGGCGGATCGGCCGCGCACCGGCGCCAGGGCGGCCCGTTCAGAACAGCAGCGAGGCCATCTTGCGGCGGTACTGGCCGACCAGGTCCTGGTCTTCGACCACCTTGAAGGCATCGATCAGGGCCTTGCGCGGCAGGCCGTCCTGGAAGCTACGGTCGCGGCGCAGCAGTTCGATGAAGTGCTCAAGCGCGGCCTGGTCGTGGCCGGCGGCGAGCAGGCGCGCGCCGAGCAGGTAGCGGGCCTGCAGGTCTTCGGGCTGGGCGGCGATGGCGGCCTCCAGCGTCTGCACCGGCGGCGCGTCCTTGCTCACGGCCAGGAAGCCGAGGCGGGCGCGGGCGCGCAGGCTGCGGTCGTCGGTGGCGAGGTTGGCCGGCAGGGCGTCGAGCAACTGCTCCGACTCCTGCGCCGCACCGGTGGCCAGCAGGGCCAAGGCCAGGTCGAGCTTGAGTTCGGCCTTGTCGGGCTGTTCGGCGACTTCGTGGCGCAGGCGCACGACTTCGCCGTGCGGGTCGACCGCGGCGGGTTCGGCGACGGCCTCTTCGACCGGCGCGGCCTCGGCCGGCTCGATGCCGTGGTGCTTGAGGAATTCGCGCACCGCGCTTTCCGGCAGGGCTTCGGCGAAGCCGTCGACCAACTGGCCGCCCTTGACCAGGAACACGGTCGGGATCGAGCGGATCTGGAACGCGGCGCCGAGCTGCTGTTCGGCCTCGACGTCGACCTTGGCCAGTTCGAAGGCGCCGTTGTAGTCGGCCGCCAGTTTTTCCAGGATCGGGCCCAAGGTCTTGCACGGCTGGCACCATTCGGCCCAGAAATCGATCAGGACCGGCACCTGCAGGGATTTCTGCAGCACCTCTTCCTGGAAGCGATCGGCGGTGGCGTCGAAGACGTGGGGCTTGGCGGTTGCGGTCATCGTCTGGCTCGTCTGCGTGGTGCGCGGGTTGGAACCCGAAGTGGGGGCGATCGGGCGCAAGGCAAGCGCGCGCCGCGGGTGCGCACGCTAGCATGACGCGATGAAGCGCTCATCGAAATCGAGGAACGGGAACCCGAACACAGGCCCGGCGACCGCGGCCGATATCGGCGCAGCCAACACCGGTGCAGGCGCAAGCGCAGGCAGGGGGCGCGGCCGCATGCAGGCGCTCGCGTTGGCGGCGGCGCTGTGCTGCCTCGGCGCCTTGCTCGGTTTCGGCGCGGCGCTCGAAGGCTATTCGCATCGCCTGCATCCGCCGGGCCTGCTCGGCGCCGACGGCATCGCCCATGCGGCCGCCTTCAATCTGCTCGGCTTCGTGGTGCCGGGGCTGCTGTTGGCGGCAGTGGCCTGGCGGCTGCGCGAACGCCTGCGCAGCGGCGGCGCGATGGCGCGCATCGGCGCCTGGCTGTGGTGCCTGTCGGCCCTGGCCTGGGCGGCGCAGGGCGGGGTGTCGCTCGATCCGACCGACCTGGATGCGCAAGCCAGCCGTCTGCATGCGACCGCCTGGATGCTGTGGTGGCTGGCCTTCGTGGCCGGCGCGGCCTTGCTCGCGATCGGTGCGCGCGGCCTGCCGGCGTGGCGCGGCCTGATCTCGGTCGAAGTGCTGTCCGGCGCGCTGGTGCTGATCGCGGTGCTCGGCGCCGACATCGGCGTGTTGCCGGCGCCGGTCGCCCAGCGGCTCGCCTTGCTGATCTGGTTGATCGCTTATGTGGCCACGGCGCGCGGCGAACGCCCCGGAAACTGATGCGCAGCGGCGCAATGTCGATGCGGCGGACGACAGCGGATGCGCGTCGCGCATCCGCTTCGATGACAGGTGCCGACGCCGCAGCAAGGTCGATCGTATTCGGCGCCTGCCGCGGACGCGACGTCCGCGGCCGACCTTGCTGCGGCGACGGCGGTCCTGGAGCGCGCGGCGTCGGAGAGGCCGAGGCCGCGCGGCGATGGACTCAGCGCGCGCTTTGCCGCGTGTCGACGATGCGCGCGGCTCTTACCGGTGTGGCCTGGTGGCGTTCGCGCGGCGCCAGCGCGTCGCTCGCGGCGGCGGTGATTTCGCAATAGCTCGCGCGGCAGTCGTTGTATTCGAGCTCGCAGGCCAGTTGCTGTTCCGGCGTGACGGCGCTGCGGATGCAGGCGCGGTAGGGATAGAAACATTCCGGGCACGGCGGAGCCGCGAGTGCCTGGGTCATCGAAAGCAGGCTGCCGAGGGCGGCCGCACAAACGGCGGCGACGAGCAAGGGCGGTTTCATTCGAACTCCCTTTCAGTGAAGCGTGGGCCGGGAGGCGCGAGCGGCCTCGATGTACTGCGGCGTTTGAATCTCCTGTGCCGGATGCTGACCCGGCACCGTGCTTATGCCACGCACGCGGCGGGCCCGCCGTGACTCAGTTCACGGGCACGGCGGTGCTGCCGCCGCAGGCGGCTTTTCTGTGAACTGGAACTGGGCCGGCAAGCGGCTGCCGACGCCGGCGCGCCCACGCGCGTCGGCGCCCGCAGCGATGCGGCGCGGCGCTTACAAGGCCTGCTTGAAGACCTGCCCGTCCTTCATGACGAAATCGACCTTCATCACCGCGTTGATGTCCTCGAGCGGGTTGCCCGGCACGGCGACGATGTCGGCGCGCTTGCCGGCTTCGATCACGCCCTGGTCGTCGACGCCGAGCACTTCGGCGGCGCGGATCGTCGCCGCCTGCAAGGCCACCGCGGCGGGAATGCCGGCTTCGACCATGTAGAGGAATTCGCGTGCGTTGTCGCCGTGCGGGCCGACGCCCATGTCGGTGCCGAAGGCGATCTTGACGCCGTTCTTGTAGGCCTTGGCCGCGGTCTGCTGGATCAGCGAGCCGATCCGCGCCGCCTTCGGACGCACCACTTCCGGGAAGTAGCCGTCGATCTTGGCCTTGTCGGCGACGAAGCGGCCGGCATAGATGGTCGGTACGTACCAGGTGCCTTTCTGCTTCATCAGCGACATCACTTCGTCGGTCATGTAGGTGCCGTGCTCGATCGAGGTCACCCCGCCGAGCACCGCGCGCTTCATGCCTTCGGTGCCGTGCGCATGCGCGGCGACGCGATAGCCGTAGTCCTTGGCGGCGTCGACGATGGCCTTGACCTCGTCGACGGTGAACTGCGGCGCGTCGCCGGACTTGGCGTAGGACAGCACGCCGCCGGTGGCGGTGATCTTGATCACGTCGCTGCCGTCCTTGTAACGCTGGCGCACCGCCTGGCGTGCTTCGTCGACCGAGTTGATCACGCCCTCGGTCGGGCCCGGCGGGCCGAGCAGATGCGAGAGGGTGGCGTTATAGCCGTTGGTCGGGTCGGCATGGCCGCCGGTGGTGGCGATCGACTTGCCCGCGGCCCAGATGCGCGGGCCGGCGACCAGGCCCTGGTTGATCGCATCGCGCAGGTGCGGGCTGACTTCGCCGCCGAGGTCGCGCACGCTGGTGAAGCCGGCCATCAGGGTCTTGTTGGCATAGCCGACCGAACGGAAAGCGAAATCGACCGGGTCGAGGCGGAAGTCTTCTTCGTAGCTCTTCGGGCTGGACTGGTCGCCCAGGTGCACGTGCAGGTCGGTCCAGCCCGGCGTGCAGGTGTGGCCGGACAGGTCGACCGTGCGCGCGCCCGGCGCCTCGGCGCGGCCGTCGAGGACCTGCTCGACCTTGCCGTCGCGCACCACCACGGTGCGCGATTCCAGCAGTTTGCCGCTGCGCGCGTCGAACAATCGGCCGCACTGCAGTGCCATCGGTTCGGCCGCGACGGTGGGGGCGGCATAGGCCGGGGCGGCGGACAGGACGGCGATGACGGCGACGGCGAGACGGGTCATGTGCGGATTCCGGGACGAAGTTGGCCGATCTTAGCGGCCGATTCGGCCGCGCACCGTTGCCAAGGGTCATGCTTGACTGCAACTTGGGGGCCGATGCGGGCCGGCCGGACCGGAGGCCTGCATCGGCCGTACAGGCCCTTCGTCGGCATCCATCCGGTTCGTCCAGAACGAGTCGACCGTCATGATCAAGCTGTCGCTGTTGCTCGCCGCCGTCCTGTTGTCCGGGGCCGTCCAGGCCACCGATGTCCGCACCGCACCGGCTCCCGACCGCACCCGGGGCGGAGTCATCGGCAATCTGCCGAAGTTCTGCCCGATGGGGAAAACCGTCCGTCCGATCTACAACGAGAAGGGGCAGGTCGTCGCGTTCGAGTGCGTTTGAGCGCACGCCGGCGCCTGCGCCGGGGCGCTGCACCCGGGTCGCAGGCGTGAAAACCGAAGGCCGGTCCGCGAGGGCCGGCCTTCTTCGCCGGTGCCCGGGTGGGGCCGGCCAGAGCGGGGAGGGCGACCTGTCGCGGGTCTTGCGGCCGCAGCCGCGGCCGCCCGCGCATGGCGGGGCTTGGTGCGCTGCGGTAGGCTTGCCGGTCCTGTCCTTCCGCTCATGCCCGCCTGTGTCTACCGACGTCCCCCACCCCCCGCACGACCCCAAGAGTGAAACCAAGGCCTTCGACCCGAGCAGCGTCGAAACCGCCGCCCAAGGCTATTGGGACGCCACCCGCGCGTTCGAGGTCGACGAAACGTCGGACAAGCCCAAGTACTACTGCCTGTCGATGCTGCCGTACCCCTCGGGCGCGCTGCACATGGGCCATGTGCGCAACTACACCATCGGCGACGTGATCTCGCGCTACAAGCGCATGACCGGCCACAACGTGCTGCAGCCGATGGGCTGGGACGCGTTCGGACTGCCGGCCGAGAACGCCGCGATCAAGAACAAGACCGCGCCGGCGAAGTGGACCTACGCCAACATCGCCCACATGAAGGCGCAGCTCAAGACCATGGGCTATGCCATCGACTGGTCGCGCGAGTTCGCCACCTGCACGCCGGACTACTACGTGCACGAGCAGCGCATGTTCGTGCGGCTGATGAAGCAGGGATTGGCTTACCGCAAGAATTCGGTGGTCAACTGGGACCCGGTCGACCAGACCGTGCTCGCCAACGAACAGGTCATCGACGGCCGCGGCTGGCGCACCGGCGCGCTGGTCGAGAAGCGCGAAATTCCGCAGTGGTTCCTCAAGATCACCGATTACGCCCAGGAACTGCTCGACGGCCTGGACACGCTGCCGGGCTGGCCGGAAGCGGTCAAGACCATGCAGCGCAACTGGATCGGCCGCAGCGAAGGCCTGGAGATCCGCTTCGACGTGCGCGACGAGAACGGCGCCGCGGTCGAACCCTTGAACGTGTTCACCACTCGCCCCGACACCTTGATGGGCGTGACCTTCGTATCGATCGCCGCCGAGCATCCGCTGGCCGCGCTCGCCGCGCAAAGCGACAGCGACCTGGCCGAGTTCATCGCCGAGCTGCGCCGCGGCGGCGTGTCCGAAGCCGAACTGGAAACCCAGGAAAAGCGCGGCCGCGACACCGGCCTGCGCGCGATTCATCCGATCAGCGGCGAAGCGCTGCCGGTGTTCGTCGCCAATTTCGTGCTGATGAACTACGGCACCGGCGCGGTCATGGCCGTGCCCGGCCACGATCAGCGCGACTGGGAATTCGCCAAGCGTTACCAGTTGCCGATCAAGACCGTGATCGTGCCCGACGCGGTGCGCGACGCGCTCGCCGAGATCGGCGAGGACGTCGCCACCCAGCACAAGGACCCGATGCGCAGCGCCCTCGGCGGCGCGGCCTCGGTCGACGTCTACGGCACCACCGCCGCGGTGCAGGTGGTCGAGGAATTCCAGAGCGGCATCGACGAGCAGGGCGCCTGGACCGAGCGTGGCTGGCTGGTCAATTCCGGCGACTTCGACGGCCTGGATTTCCAGCAGGCGCTCGACGCCCTGGCGACCAAGCTGGAGGCCGAAGGCCGCGGCGCGCGCCGGGTCAACTACCGCCTGCGCGACTGGGGCGTGAGCCGCCAGCGCTATTGGGGCTGCCCGATCCCGGTGATCCTGTGCCCGAGCTGCGGCGACGTGCCGGTGCCGGAGAACCAGTTGCCGGTGGTGCTGCCGGAAGACGTGGCGGATGCCTATGCCAAGGCCGGCGCCATCACCTCGCCGATCAAGGCCGACCCGGAATGGCGCAAGACCACCTGCCCGCAGTGCGGCGGCGCGGCCGAGCGCGAAACCGATACTTTCGACACCTTCATGGAGTCGAGCTGGTACTACGCGCGCTACACCTCGCCGGGCGCTTCCGAGCAGGTCGACGGCCGCGCCAACTACTGGCTGCCGGTCGACCAGTACATCGGCGGCATCGAGCACGCGATCCTGCACCTGATGTATTTCCGCTTCTATCACAAGCTGCTGCGCGACCAGGGCCTGGTGAACAGCGATGAGCCGGCGACCAACCTGCTGACCCAGGGCATGGTCATCGCCGACACCTTCTATCGCGACAACGGCGACGGCTCGAAGGACTGGATCAATCCGGCCGACGTCGAGATCGTGCGCGACGAACGCGGCCGCATCACCAGCGCCGCGCTCAAGGCCGACGGCCAGCCGGTGCAGATCGGCGGCACCGAGAAGATGTCGAAGTCGAAGAACAACGGCGTCGACCCGCAGTTGATGGTCGGCAAGTTCGGCGCCGACACGGTGCGTCTGTTCTCGATGTTCGCCGCGCCGCCGGACCAGTCGCTGGAGTGGAACGAAGCCGGTGTCGAAGGCATGGCGCGCTTCCTGCGCCGTCTGTGGACGATGGTCCACAAGCACGCCGCCGACGGCGCCGCGCCGGCGCTCGATATCGCCAGCCTGGACGCCGCGCAGAAGACCCTGCGCCGGCAGTTGCACGAGTGCATCCAGAAGGTCGGCGACGACTACGGCCGTCGCCACAGCTTCAACACCGCGATCGCCGCGGTCATGGAACTGCTCAATCACCTGGGCAAGTTCGACGATGCCAGCGGCAACGGCCGCGCCCTGCGCCAGGAAGCGCTGGCGGCGATCGTGTTGCTGCTCAACCCGATCACCCCGCATGCCAGCCACGCGCTGTGGCAGGTGCTGGGGCACGACGAAACCCTGCTCGAAGACCTGCCGTTCCCGGCGGTCGACACCTCGGCGCTGGCGCGCGACGCGGTGACCTTGGCGGTGCAAGTCAACGGCAAACTGCGCGGCACCATCGAAGTGCCGGTCAACGTGGCCAAGGAAGACGCCGAGCGTTTGGCCTTGGCCGAACCGAACGTGGTCAAGTTCATGGAAGGCCTGACCGTGCGCAAGGTGATCGTGGTGCCGGGCAAGATCGTCAACATCGTCGCGAGCTGAGTCGTCGCGTCGGGCCGGTAAGGGCGAAGGCACAGCAACAGCAAATCCCCCTGGCCCCCTCAACAGGGGGGCACCAGATGGTCGTGTTGCTGTTTGCGTCCGTTGCTGAGCTGCCGTTGTTGCTTTCCCCCCTTTGTTGAGGGGAGTAGGGGGATTTGCTCTTGGCCCGCTGCAAGTCTCGTGTCGCTGCAAGTCATTGCATCGCCTCCTCACCCAATCCACCCAGCCTGCCATGACTCCCATCCTCTACTGCCACCCCGATTCCGGTTTCAGCTACAAGGTCGCTTTGGCCCTGCGCCTGCTCGGTATCGACTTCGAGCAGCGCCACGTCGATATCCGCAGCCCGCGCGATCAGCGTTCGCAGGAGTTCCGCGAGCTCGCCGCTCACGGCGAAGTGCCGGTGCTGCGCATCGACGATCTGGTGCTGTGCCAGTCGAACGTGATCCTCGACTACCTGGCGACCCGCGCCGGCGCGCTCGACGGCCAGACCATCGAACAACGTCTGCACGTGCGTGAATGGCTGTCGTGGGAAGCCAACCGGGTGAGCCTCAACGTCGCCCATTCGCGCTACGGCCGTCAGTTCGGCCACTACGATCCGGCGGTGTTGGCCTGGTACGACCGCCGCTCGCTCGCCGATCTCGATCGCCTGCAGGCGCAGTTGAGCCGGACGCCGTGGCTGGCGGGCGAGGCGCCGACCATCGCCGATGTCGCCTGCAGCGGCTATCTGTTCTTCACCGTCGAGCCCTGGGCCGAGGCCGCCGGTTTCGCGATGCGCGACTGGCCGGAGCGCTGGCCGGCTGTGCAGGCCTGGCTCGACCGGCTCATGGCCCTGCCGGGCGCGCAGACGCCGCAGGCGCTGTTCGCGGGGCAGGCGATCCGTTACTGAGCGCCGACGGCGTCGCCGGATCGGCGCGCCGCTCGTGCCCCGAACGCGGGCGCAGACGCAGCCACGGCTGCGACCGCTTCGACGCCAATGCGGTTCAGGCTTCCTATTGATGCCCGAAGCCGCCTCGTCCAGACTTCGCCACATGACGCCTCGCACCCCCTTTCTCCGCGCGACCGCCCGCACCTCGCTGGCGGTCCTCGTGCTGGCCTTGTCGGCCTGCGGTTTCCAGTTGCGCCAGGCCCTGACCCTGCCGCCGGACCTCGGTCCGGTGCGGGTGGTCTCCGCCGACCGCTACAGCCCGCTCGCCGAATCCCTGGCCCAGGCGCTGACCCGCGCCGGCGCGGTGCCGGCGACCGCCGATTCCAGCGAAGTGGCGGTGCTCGATCTGTTGTCCGAGCGTTGGGGCGACACCCCGGCCGCGCTCGACGAACTCGGCCGCGTGCAGGAATACAGCCTGCGCTACGCCGTCGCCTTCGAACTGCGCAAGGCCGACGGCACCGCCCTGGTGCCGCGCCAGAGCATCGAACTGGCGCGCGACTACGTCTCCAACCCGGTCAACGCGATCGGTACCGAAGGCGAACGCGAAATCCTGATGCGCGAAATGCGTCGCGAGATGAGCGCCGCGGTGTTGCGCCGCGTCGGCGCCGTCAGCGAACGGCGTTGATCTTCGCTCACGGCTTGCGTCGGCGATCATGGAACTGACGCCCGAGCGTCTGCTCGCCCAGCTCGACAGCGAAGCCCTGCGGCCGGTCTATCTGATCGCCGGGCCCGAGCCCTTGCGCGTGCTCGAAGCCGCCGACGCGGTGCGCGCCGCCGCGCGCAAGCAGGGCATCGACGAACGCGAGGTGTACGAGGCCGAAGGCAATCAACGCGAACCCGACTGGAACGCGTTGTCCGGCGCCTTCCGCGCGCCGAGCCTGTTCGCCAGCCGGCGCCTGATCGAGCTGCGCCTGCCCAGCGGCAAGCCCGGCAAGGAAGGCGCCGAAGTGATTTCCGATTTCTGCGCCGACCCGCCGCACGACGTCAACCTGCTGATCACCGCGGGCGAATGGAGCAAGCAGCACGGCGGCAAGTGGAGCGAAGCGGTGGGCCGCGTCGGCCACATCGCCGTGGCCTGGGCGATCAAGCCGCACGAACTGCCGGAATGGATCGAACGTCGCCTCCGCGCGCGCGGCCTGCGCGCCGATCGCGATGCGGTGCAGAGCTTGGCCGAGCGCGTCGAGGGCAATCTGCTCGCGGCCGCGCAGGAAGTCGACAAGCTCGCCCTGTTGTCCGACGGCGAGACCATCGACCTCGAACGCATGCAGACCCTGGTCGCCGATGCCGCGCGCTTCGACGTGTTCCGCGTGCTCGACGCCGCCATGAACGGGCAGGGCGGGCAGGTCTCGCGCATGCTCGCCGGCCTGCGCGCCGAAGGCGAGGCGGTGCCGGCCTTACTCGGCATGGTGGTGATGGAATTGCAGCGCACCGCCGCATTGGCGCGGGTCAACGCGCGCGGCGGCAACATCAACGCCGAATTCAAGGCGCAGCGGATCTGGGACTCGAAGCAGCCCATGTACCGCCGCGCCCTGCAGCGTCACGACGCCCGCCGCTGGGAGGCCTTGTTGGCCCAGGCCGGCCGCGTCGACCGCATGGCCAAGGGCCGCGAGAGCGGCGATGCCTGGGTCGCGCTGGAGCGTTTGTTGCTGGCCGTCGCCGAGCCGCGCGCGCTGCGCCTGCTCGCGGTGTCCGGCGCCTGAGTCGCCGCCCATGGGCTTGCTGGTCTTCTACGGCGGCACTTTCGATCCGATCCACGACGGCCATCTGGCGATCGCCCGCGCCGCGCGCGACACGCTGCGCGCGCAGGTCCGGCTGATGCCGGCCGCCGACCCGCCGCATCGCGCCTTGCCCGGCGCCAGCGCCGAGCACCGCGCGCGCATGCTCGACCTGGCCGTGGCCGGCGAAGACGAACTCATGGTCGACCGGCGCGAACTGCGCCGCGAGGGCCGCTCCTATACGGTCGAGACCCTGCGCGAGGTCCGCGCCGAGGTCGGCCCGGAGCAGCCGCTGGCGCTGTTGGTCGGCGCCGACAGTTTTCTCGACCTGCCGAAATGGAAAGAGTGGCAGGCCTTGTTCGGCCTGGCCCATTTCGTCGTCGCCGAGCGCCCCGGCAGCCCCCTCGAAACCGAGCGCATCGCATTCGCAGCAGGTCGCGAGACAGCCCAGGTCGAGGCCTTGAGGCAGGCCCCGGCCGGACGGGTTTTCCGCCTGAACCAGCCGCTCCATGCCGAATCGGCCAGCCAGGTACGTTCGCTGATCGCCGCTGGGCAGCCCTGGCGCGAGTACGTTCCGGCGGCCGTTGCCGGCTATATAGAACGTCATGGTCTGTATGGCGTGCGAGCCCTGCGCGGCGCTTCGGTATAATCCCGGCACACTCCCCGTCACGCAGAGCCGATTTCCCCTTGACCAGCCAAGCCCAAGTCATCAAGACCCAGCTGCCGAACCCGCCGCCGCCGATCGCGTTGTTGCTCAAGACGGTCCACGCCGCGGTCGAAGAACTCAAGGCCAAGGATGTCGTCGAAATCGATGTGCGCGGCAAGAGCAGCGTCACCGATTACATGGTGATCGCCTCCGGCACCTCGACCCGTCACGTCAAATCCATCGCCAACGAAGTCGTCAAGTTCGCCAAGAACCTCGACGTCATGCCGCTGGGCGTCGAAGGCGAGCGCGAGGCCGAGTGGGTGCTGGTCGATCTGGGCGACGTCGTCGTCCACGTCATGCTGCCGCGCGTGCGCGAGTTCTACGCCCTCGAGCGTCTGTGGACGGTCGGCGACCAGCCGCCGCCGCCGGAAGGCTACGAAGGCAAGTTCGAGACCGACGACGAAGATCGCTTCTGAGAAGGCCGCGCCTGATCCGAAGGTTTCGCAGCGAAGCAACGACGGCGCCCTCGGGCGCCGTCGTCGTTTGCGGGTGCATGCCTCGCGCTTCGTAGCCACAGGCAGCGGCGGCCGGGCCAGAACGCGCCCACCCTGGGCAAAGAAAAGGGCGCCCGAAGGCGCCCTTTGCAAAACACGAACCGTGGGTATCAGTTGCGCGACTGCAGCTTCGACAGCAGGCGCAGGAACTCGATGTACAGCCACACCAGGGTCACCATCAGGCCGAACGCGCCGTACCACTCCATGTACTTCGGCGCGCCTTGCTCGACGCCGGTCTCGATGAAGTCGAAGTCCAGCACCAGGTTCATCGCCGCGACCACCACCACGAACAGGCTGAAGCCGATGCCGATCAGGCCCGATTCGTGGATGTAGGGGATGTTGATGTTGAACAGGCCCAGCACCATCGTGGCCAGGTAGATCAGGAAGATGCCGCCGGTGGCCGCGGCCACGCCGAGCTTGAAGTTCTCGGTCGCCTTGATCAGGCCCGAGCGATACGCGAACAGCAGCGCGAACAGGGTGCCGAAGGTCAGCATGACCGCCTGGATCACGATGCCCGGGAACTTGGCCTCGAAGATCGACGAGATCGCGCCGAGGAAGAAGCCCTCGACCAGCGCGTACAGCGGCGCGGTGACCGGCGCCCAGGTCTTCTTGAAGGTGGTGACCAGGGCCAGGATCAGGCCGCCGATCGCGCCGCCCCAGACATAGGGGCCGGCGCCGATCGCGCCGAGCTCGGTGATCTGGACCTGGCTCCAGGCGAAGGACGCGGTGATGACGGTCAGCAGCAACAACACGCCGGTTTTGTTGACCGTACCGTTCAGGGTCATCACCTGGTCGCCGCCGCGCACGACCGAGCCGGTGCCGAGGTCGAGGAAGGTCGAGTCCTTCAATGCGGGATTGCCGCTGCGCATGGTCTTGCTCCTTGGAAAAACGCGGTTTCGAGAATGAATACTAGATAGGGTCGAAGCATACATCGCACAAGCGGCGGCGGCTCGGGCAGGGCGGTGCGGCGCCGGCAACGCACGATTGACAGGGAACAAAGCGCCGCCCACACTATGCGGCCTTTCGCGGTCTTGGCGTGTCGCGGGAGTCCCGGCTCGGGGTATAGCTCAGCCTGGTAGAGCGCCAGCTTTGGGAGCTGGATGTCGTGGGTTCGAATCCCTCTGCCCCGACCATCCATCGAGCAAGCTCGGCCGTCAGTTAAGATGTAATCTGGCGCCCGTAGCTCAACCGGATAGAGCACCGGCCTTCTAAGCCGGTGGTTGTGGGTTCGAGTCCCGCCGGGCGCGCCAAAAAAGTTTTCGTAAACGTGCGTTCGTGTTTCAATAACGTGCGTTGCAGTAGCAGGTTTATGGTGGATGTAGCTCAGTTGGTTAGAGCACCGGATTGTGATTCCGGGGGTCGCGGGTTCAAATCCCGTCTTCCACCCCAAAGTGTTGTGCGGCACTGATTTTTTCTGTATAGTTCCGCACCTAGTTTCACCGGGCTGTTAGCTCAGTTGGTAGAGCAGTTGACTCTTAATCAATAGGTCCAAGGTTCGAATCCTTGACAGCCCACCAAAATCGAAAGGCAGCTGGAGCGATCCAGCTGCCTTTTTCTTTGTCCGCGATTTTTGCCTGCAGTGCCTGCAATAAACGCGCGGCATTCGTCGCCGCCGAGCGGCGCGCGAACGCGGACGACGGCGGTCAGCGGTTGCCTTGCATCCACGAATAGGCGATCAAGGTCCGTGTCGTGGCCGGTGCGCATCGCCACGGCGCGCCGCCAAGGCGCAGGACTTCCCAACTGCATGCGAAGTCGGGCCGGCTGCCCGTGCCCGGGTGATCCTCCGATAGGTTGCGGTGGCTTGGGCGCGAGGCGCTTTTTTTCGGCGTGACGGCTAGAATGCGTCGGCCGCATCCACGCGATGCCGGCCCTGGGCGAAAGTGGCGGAATTGGTAGACGCACTGGATTTAGGTTCCAGCGGGTAACCCCCGTGCGGGTTCGAGTCCCGCCTTTCGCACCACGTCGGCGGGTCGGCACCCATCCGCCATGAATGCACCATTGGCAGGATGACCCGACCGGCCCTCGGCCTGGCCGCGCCAGCCTCCAGCTTCAGGGGTTGCCCCAGCCAGCCGCCGTGCCAGCCACTCCCGTCCAGCCGGCTTCACTGCGCGCCAGACCGCCTCCAAACCCGCCCTCGGCTGCGACCCAGGTCGCGAATTCCGCCGTTTCGGCCCCAGCAAGCCCGTCCGGACGGCTTTTCCGCCCCCAGGCGCTGGCAGGCCGGCCCGTAATCGGCCAAACTAGCAAGTTCCGCTGGCCGGCGAGGGTCTCGTCGATAACGGCGGCCGGACAAGATCATCAACATCGTGCTGCGGCGAGTGCCGTGGTCGCAGGAGTGGATATGCAAGTTTCGCTCGAATCGCTGGGCTCGCTCGAACGCCGACTGACCTTCAGCCTCCCGGCCGAGAACCTGGAAAACCAGGTCGGCGGCCGCCTGCGCGAAATCGCGCGCGGCGCCAAGATCAAGGGCTTCCGCCCCGGCAAGGTGCCGACCAAGGTCATCGAGCAGCGTTTCGGCGCGCAGGTGCGGGCCGAAATCCTCGACGGCATGCTGCGCGAAAGCTTCGGCAACGCCATCCGCGAGGAAAAGCTGCAGATCGCCGGTAACCCGCGCATCGAGCCGGCCAACGAAAGCGGCGAGACGCTGTCCTACGTGGCGACCTTCGAGGTCGTGCCGGACTTCGGCGACATCGACGTGGCCAAGCTCAACATCGTCCGTCACGTCGCCGAAGTCGCCGACGCCGACATCGACGCGATGATCGAAAACCTGCGCCTGCAGCGCCGCACCCTGAAGTCGGTCGATCGCGCCGCCCAGCAGGGCGACGTGGTCGAGCTGGAGACCTGGACCCAGGTTGGCGAGGAGCGTTTGCCGGCCGAAGGCGCCGAGCACGGCAGCACCGTGATCGGTTCGGAATCCATGTTCAAGCCGCTCGAGGACGCCCTGGTCGGCCTCAAGGCCGGCGAAGAAACGGTCGCCGAAGTCGAATTCCCGGCCGAATGGCGCGCCCCGCAGCTCGCCGGCCAGAAGGCCAGCGTGCACCTGAAGCTGAACCACGTCTCCGAGCCGGTCCTGCCGGACGTCGACGCCGAGTTCATCAAGAGCTTCGGCGTGAAGAGCGGCGATGCCGAGCAGTTCCGCAACGACATCCGCACCAACCTGGAGCGCGAGCTCAAGGGCGCGTTGATGACCCGCTTGCGCCGTGAAGTGGGCGAGCAGCTGATCGCCGCCTACGAGTCGGTCGAAATGCCGCCGAAGCTGGTCGAGAACGAAGCCCGCGACATGGTCTGGCAGACCGTCGAGCAGGCGCGCCGCCAGGGCCGCCAGATCGAAGCCCCGGCCGACGCTCACCTGAACTACATGGACGCAGCGCGCAAGCGCGTGCTGGTCGGCCTGCTGGTCGGCGAGATCGCCCGCCGCCACGAGCTGCGCCTGGAGCCCAAGCGCGTCAACGAGACCCTGCGCCTGATCGCCTCGACCTATGAGGAGCCGCAGCAGGTGATCGACCTGTACCGCAACGACCAGCAGCTGATGGCCGGCCTGCAGAACCGCGTGATGGAAGAGCAGGTGATCGACTGGATCGCCGAGCGCGCCCAGCACACCGAGCAGCCGCTGTCGTTCAGCGAAGCGATCCGCCCGGCCTGATCGGCGGCTTTCGAGCTTTCCCGATCGGGCGTGCTAGGCGGCAATGCCGCTTTTAGCAATCGCGCCTCTTGCGCTGCGGTCCGGCCGGCCCCAAGTTGGCCGGACCGCGCTTGCATTACAAGCGCACTCCACGTCAGCCAATAGGTGCCGTTGAAATGGATAACCGAACCAAAGCATTGAATCTGGTGCCGATGGTGGTCGAACAGACCAGCCGCGGCGAACGCGCCTACGACATCTATTCGCGCCTGCTCAAAGAGCGCGTGATCTTCCTCGTCGGCGGCGTCGACGACCATGTCGCCAACGTGATCGTGGCCCAGATGCTGTTCCTGGAGGCCGAGAATCCCGAAAAGGACATCAGCCTCTACATCAACTCGCCGGGCGGCGTGGTCACCGCCGGCATGGCGATCTACGACACCATGCAGTACATCAAGCCGGACGTGAGCACGATCTGCGTCGGCCAGGCCGCCAGCATGGGCGCGCTGCTGCTCGCCGCGGGCGCCAAGGGCAAGCGTTACGCCCTGCCGAACTCGCGCGTGATGATCCACCAGCCGCTCGGCGGCTTCCAGGGTCAGGCGACCGATATCGACATCCACGCCCGCGAGATCCTGACCCTGCGTCAGCGCCTCAACGAGATCCTGTCCAAGCACACCGGCCAGGCGCTGGAGACGATCGCGCGCGATACCGAGCGCGATAACTTCAAGAGCGCCGAAGCCGCGCGCGAATACGGCCTGATCGACCAGGTCCTCGAGCGCCGTCCCGACGACTCGGTCCAGGCTGCCTGACCGTTCGTCCAGACGCGCAAACCCTTGATCGCACTGGGTAACCGCCGCCAGTCCCGCCCGCAGGGCGGGGCCGGGGGGTGTGTTATTCTCGGGCTGCGATAGCCGAACGGCCATTACAGGCGCTTGCCGAGATGGCCAATCGGGAATATGAGTACGATTCGAGCACCAACGGGCCAAAGCATGACCGACGATCGACAAGGACGCAGCACGGGCGACAGCAACAAGATCCTGTATTGCTCGTTCTGCGGTAAAAGCCAGCATGAAGTCCGCAAGCTGATTGCGGGCCCGAGCGTCTTCATCTGCGATGAATGCGTCGAGCTGTGCAACGACATCATCCGCGAGGAGCTCGAGGAGAAGGCGCAGTCGGCCCGCAGCCATCTGCCGAAGCCGCGCGAGATTCTCGAAGTGCTCGACCAATACGTGATCGGCCAGCAGCGCGCCAAGCGCACCCTGGCGGTGGCCGTATACAACCATTACAAGCGCATCGAGAGCCGGCAGAAGAACGACGACGTCGAATTGTCGAAGTCGAACATCCTGCTGGTCGGCCCGACCGGTTCGGGCAAGACGCTGCTGGCCGAAACGCTGGCGCGCCTGCTCAACGTGCCGTTCACGATCGCCGACGCGACCACCCTGACCGAAGCCGGTTATGTGGGCGAAGACGTCGAGAACATCATTCAGAAGCTGCTGCAGAAGTGCGACTACGACGTCGAAAAAGCGCAGCAGGGCATCGTCTACATCGACGAAATCGACAAGATTTCGCGCAAGAGCGACAACCCGTCGATCACCCGCGACGTGTCCGGCGAAGGCGTGCAGCAGGCGCTGCTGAAGCTGATCGAAGGCACCATCGCCAGCGTGCCGCCGCAAGGCGGGCGCAAGCATCCGCAGCAGGAATTCCTGCAGGTCGACACGCGCAACATCCTGTTCGTGGTGGGCGGCGCGTTCGCCGGCCTGGACAAGATCATCCAGCAGCGCAGCACCGAGGCCGGCGGCATCGGTTTCGGCGCCAAGGTCAAGAGCAGCGAGCGCAAGATCGACATCGGCCGCATCCTGGCCGAGGTCGAGCCGGAAGACCTGATCAAGTTCGGCCTGATCCCCGAGTTCGTCGGCCGCCTGCCGGTGGTCGCCACGCTCGAGGAACTCGACGAAGCGGCGCTGATTTCGATCCTCACCGAGCCGAAGAACGCGATCACCAAGCAGTTCCGCAAGCTGTTCGAGATGGAGAGCGTCGAGCTCGAATTCCGTCCCGACGCGCTCGCGGCGATCGCCCGTCGCGCGCTCAAGCGCAAGACCGGCGCGCGCGGCCTGCGCACCATCGTCGAGTCGGTCCTGCTGGACACGATGTACGAACTGCCGTCGCTGGAGAACGTCAGCAAGGTGGTCGTCGACGAGTCGGTGATCGAGCACAAGTCCGAGCCGTACCTGATCTATCAGACGCCGCCGGCGCAGCCGAAGGTCGCTGCGGCCGAGTAAACCCCGAACGCCCCGGCCCTGCCGGGGCGTTTGCTATCCGGGGGCGGCAACGCCTGCTCCGGCCGCGCGTCGAAAGCCTGGGAGCTTCGGCTGGCTCGGGTGCGACCCGCCCAGACCCGCACCCAGCGCCCGCCTGCATCGCGGACCAGGCCCATGGCACCACGAGCGCCGCTCGCCGGCTCTCGCCTTGTCCGCGACGCGCGCCAAGCCAATCCCGCCAGGCCATCCCGCCGGGCCGTGCAGGCCGCCTTCCAGGACCTCCCTTGTCCGATCCGGCCCTCGGCCGGCGTCTGATCCGGTAAGGAGCCGCGCCATCGTGGCCCGGGAAGGGCGGCCGTCAACGCAAGCCGTAAGAACCGGCCGCAGCGGCCGGTTCCGTGCGCCCGGGCCGACTTCAGATGTCAGTACACGGTGATACTGAACGCTTGGCTGGAACATTGAGTGCCGTAATCGCCTCAATGTCTTGATTGGCAAGGGTTTGGCGCATGCTGGCGGCGTTGGGACCAATGTCGTGCTTGCATCGTTCGGGCGCCAACCCCATAAATCGGGCGTGGCCGCCGTAGTGGCTGCCTAACGCATACATCTGGAGTCCGCATGTCCGACCGTACCGAACACGAAATCCTGCAACTGCCGGTGCTGCCGCTGCGCGACGTGGTCGTGTTTCCGCACATGGTGATCCCGCTGTTCGTCGGCCGCGACAAGTCGATCCGCGCCCTCGATCTGGCGATGGAATCCGATAAGCGCATCCTGCTGGTCGCGCAGAAATCCGCCGAGACCGACGATCCGGTCGCCGAGGATCTGTACGAGATCGGCACGCTCGCGCAGGTGCTGCAGTTGCTCAAGTTGCCCGACGGCACCATCAAGGTCCTCGTCGAAGGCGTGTCGCGGGTCAAGGTCGGCGACGTCCTCGAACGCGACGGCGCGCTGTCCGGCCAGGCCGACGTGGTCGAGCCGGTGATCGACCGCGAAGAACGCGAAGTCGAGGCGATCGCGCGCTCGCTGATGGGCTTGTTCGAGCAGTACGTCAAGACCAATCGCAAGCTGCCGCCGGAGCTGATGCAGACCCTGGCCGGCATCGACGAACCCGGCCGTCTCGCCGACACCGTCGCCGCCCACCTGGGCGTGCGCATCGGCGACAAGCAGAAGCTGCTCGAGACCCACGCCATCGGCGCGCGCCTGGAACAGCTGGTCGGCCTCGTCGACGGCGAAATCGACGTGCAGCAGTTGGAGAAGCGCATCCGCGGCCGGGTCAAGTCGCAGATGGAGAAGAGCCAACGCGAGTACTACCTCAACGAGCAGATGAAGGCGATCCAGAAGGAGCTCGGCGAGATCGACGATGCGCCCAACGACGTCGACGAGCTCGCGCGCAAGATCGCCGAGGCAGGCATGCCCAAGCCGGTGGAAACCAAGGCCAAGGCCGAGCTCAACAAGCTCAAGCAGATGTCGCCGATGTCGGCCGAGGCCGCGGTCGTGCGCAACTATCTCGACTGGCTGCTCGGCGTGCCGTGGAAGAAGCGCAGCAAGATCCGCAAGGACCTCAAGGCCGCGCAGGACGTCCTCGACGCCGACCACTTCGGTCTGGAAAAGGTCAAGGAGCGCATCCTCGAATACCTCGCCGTGCAGACGCGGGTGAAGAACATGAAGGGCGCGATCCTGTGTCTGGTCGGTCCGCCGGGCGTGGGCAAGACCTCGCTGGGGCAGAGCATCGCCAAGGCCACCAACCGCAAGTTCGTGCGCATGTCGCTCGGCGGCGTGCGCGACGAGGCCGAGATCCGCGGCCACCGACGCACCTACGTCGGTTCGATGCCGGGCCGCATCGTCCAGAACCTCAACAAGGTCGGCAGCAAGAACCCGCTGTTCGTGCTCGACGAAATCGACAAGATGTCGATGGACTTCCGTGGCGACCCGTCTTCGGCATTGCTGGAAGTGCTCGATCCGGAACAGAACAATTCCTTCAACGATCACTACCTCGAAGTCGACCTCGACCTCAGCGAAGTGATGTTCGTGGCGACCTCGAACTCGCTCAACATTCCCGGCCCGCTGCTGGACCGCATGGAAGTGATCCGGATCCCGGGTTACACCGAGGAAGAGAAGCTCAACATCGCCATGCGCTATCTGCTGCCCAAGCAGATCAAGGCCAATGGTTTGAAGGTCGAGGAAATCAAGATCGCCGAATCGGCGGTGCGCGACATCGTGCGTTACTACACGCGCGAATCCGGGGTGCGCAACCTCGAGCGCGAGATCTCCAAGATCTGCCGCAAGGTGGTCAAGGAAATCGCCCTGGCCGGTCCGAAGCTCAAGAAGGACAAGGACGGCGCGATGAGCGTCGGTTCGAAGAATCTCGAGAAATACCTGGGCGTGCGCCGTTTCGATTTCGGCCGCGCCGAAGAGCAGAACGAGATCGGCCTGGTCACCGGCCTGGCCTGGACCGAAGTCGGCGGCGACCTGCTCCAGGTCGAAGCCACCCTGGTGCCGGGCAAGGGTCAGCTGATCCTGACCGGCCAGCTCGGCGACGTCATGAAGGAATCCGCATCGGCGGCTTTGTCGGTGGTGCGTTCGCGCGCCGAACGGCTCGGCATCGACGTCGAGTTCCTGCAGAAGCACGACGTGCACGTGCACGTGCCCGAAGGCGCGACGCCGAAGGACGGCCCGAGCGCGGGCATCGGCATCGCCACCGCATTGGTGTCGATGTTGACCAAGAACGCGGTCAAGGCCGACGTCGCGATGACCGGCGAAATCACCTTGCGCGGACGCGTACTGCCGATCGGCGGGCTCAAGGAAAAATTGCTCGCGGCGCTGCGCGGCGGCATCCGCACCGTGATCATTCCCGAGGAGAACCGCAAGGATCTTTCCGACCTGCCCAAGAGCGTGATGCAGGGCCTCAAGATCGTGCCGGCGCGTTGGATCGACGAGGTGCTCGACCTTGCGCTGGAACGTCCCATCGCACCGACGCCGCCCTCCGGCGAGGGCGAGCTGCCGGTGCGCGACGGCGGCAAGACGGCTGCGCAGCCCGACGTCAAGCATTAAGTCGGGCCGTCGGTCGGAAACCCGAAAAAAGCGCTGAAAGCCGCGTCGCTGCTAGCTTTCACGCTTGCGCCCCCAAAATGCCGCTGGTATAACGACCGCAACCGCGCTGCAGGAAATCCTGCTTCTGCAGCGCGGCACGCTTGATCGGGACGTACGCCTGCTGGCGTAGATCCGATTCTCAGAACACGCGGTCCAATCCGCACAGGAGTCAAGAAAATAATGAACAAGGCCGATCTCGTAGGGGCAGTTGCCGAAACCGCCGAGCTGTCGAAGACCGACGCTACCGCCGCCGTCGATGCATTGATCGACGTCGTCACCAAGGCGCTCAAGAAGGGCGACACTGTTACGCTCGTAGGCTTCGGTACCTTCCAGGTGCGCGCGCGCGCCGCCCGCCAGGGTCGCAATCCGAAGACCGGCGAAACGATCAAGATCGCAGCGTCGAAGAATCCTTCCTTCAAGGCTGGCAAGGCGCTGAAGGATGCTGTAAACTAAGCAGCTCGCCGGCGGTGCCTGGGGCATCGCCAAGCAGAATCCGATGCACTCGGGTGCTTAGCTCAGCGGTAGAGCGTCTCCTTTACACGGAGAGGGTCGGGGGTTCGAAACCCTCAGCACCCACCAGTCTCGCTGGTCTTTCTGCCAAGACGTCATCCGAAAGATGAAGTCAGGCAAGACACACGAGTCAGGATTCGGTTGAAAGAGTTCAAAACGCGGAGTGGTAGTTCAGTCGGTTAGAATGCTGGCCTGTCACGCCGGAGGTCGCGGGTTCGAGTCCCGTCCACTCCGCCAGTTTTGCGAAGGCGCCGGAAACGGCGCCTTTTTTTATGCCTGCGATTCGGGCGCAGCCTGCGGCCGCGGCCCCCCGCCGGCCTCGCCGCCACAGCCACGGCCACGGCCGGCATCCGCCGTCGTCCTGCTGCAGGTCGGCCCGCAGCGGGGCCCGCCTGCAGCGGAACCGCTCGCGCAGCCGCCGTTTTTCGCGCCGCAGCATCCAGCCCGACCCGTCCGCAGCCCGTCCGCCGGCCCCGGCCGGTCGCCCGGAATGGGACCGTCGTCGCCCCATCCGCCTGGGGACCGGAACCGCGCTAAACTGTCCGGCTTACGACTGAACGCGACTCGGACATGCTGCAGACACTTCGCGACAAGACCTCGGGCTGGATCGCCACCGTGATCCTCGGCTTGCTGATCATTCCCTTCGCCTTCGTCGGCATCGAGCAATACCTCGTGCAGCGCGTCGACAGCTCGGTCGCGCGGATCGACATGGCCCCGTCGTGGTGGCGTTCGGCGCCGTCGTGGTGGCCGGCCTCGATGCTGTGGAAGCACGAGTCGATCGACGCACAGGAATTCAATACGCGCTTCCAGCAAGAACGCGATCGCCGCCGCGCCGCCGAAGGCGAAGCCTTCGATGCGCGCGAGTTCGAGAAGCCCGAGAGCAAGCGCGCGATACTGGAAACGCTGATCGACGAGCGCGTGCGCAAGCTCGCCGCCGAAGTCGACGGCCTGGCGGTCAGCGATGCGCTGGTCATCAAGACCATCCAGGCGGTCCCGGAATTCCAGGACAGCACCGGCAAGTTCAACCAGGAGCGCTACGTGCTCGGCCTGCAGATGCGCCAGCCGGCGCAGACGCCGACCGAGTTCGAGCAGTTCGTGCGCGCCCGCCTCATGGAAACCCTGCTGACCGGCGGTATCGGCCAGAGCAACTTCCTTACCCACGCCGAAACCGACCGCCTGATCAAGCTCATGGGCGAACGCCGCGACGTCAGCCTGGTGATGCTGCCGCCGCCGACCCCGGACACCGCCGAGGTCAGCGCCGCCGACATCCAGAAGTGGTACGACGGCCACGCCAAGGATTTCCGCGCGCCCGAGAGCGTCAACCTCGAATACGTCGAGATCAACGGCGCGACCCTGCCGCCGCCGCCGCTGCCGACCGAGAAGGCGTTGCAGGACCGTTACGAGGCCGAGAAGAGCCGCTTCATCGCCCAGGAACAGCGCCTGATCTCGCACATCCAGGTCAACGTCGCCTCCGGCGCCGATGCCGCGGCGCAGAAGGCCGCCGAGCAGAAGGCCGCGCAGCTCGCGACCCAGGCCAAGGCCGCCGGCGCCGATTTCGCCGCGATCGCCCGCGCCAACAGCGACGACCTCGGTTCCAAGGCCGCCGGCGGCGAGCTGGGCTGGGTCAGCAAGGGCGACATCCCGGGCGCGTTCGAAGACGCCGCGTTCAAGCTCAAGGTCGGCGAGATCAGTGCGCCGGTGAAGGACGACAGCGGCTGGCACGTGATCGTGGTGCGCGAGGTCAAGAGCGGCGAGCAACAGCCGTTCGCGCTGGTCCGCGACGCGCTGCTGCGCGAAGAGACCGAAACCAGCCGCGAGCGCAACTTCAACGACTTCTCGGCCAAGCTGGTCGACCTGGTCTACAAGAACCCGACCTCGCTCGACGGTCCGGCCAAGGCGATGAACCTGCCGGTGCAGAAGGTCGGCCCGGTCACCCGCGATGCCGCGGCCAACGGCCAGGGCATCGGCGCCCACCCGGCGGTGATCCGCGCCGCGTTCTCGGATGCGCGCCTGCAGGACAACACGGTCAGCGATCCGATCGAGATCGGCCAGGAGCACAGCGTGCTGATCCGCGTCGTCTCGCATACGCCGGAACGCGCGCTGCCGCTGGCCCAGGTCCGCGACAAGGTGATCGCCGCGGTGCGCACCGATCGCGGCATCAAGGCCGCGCAGAAAGAAGCCGATGCGCTGGTCGCGCGCATCAACGGCGGCGAAGCGATCGCCGCGGTGGCCGCTTCCAAGCAGCTGACGGCCCCGGAAACGATCCCGGACGTCGCCCGCGGCATGCCGCTGCCGACCCCGGAAGTCAGCGAAGCGATCTTCGCCCTCAAGGCGCCGGCCGAAGGCAAGGTCGCCGCCGGCAAGTCGGCGCTCGCCGACGGCCGCGTGGTCCTGTTCGCGGTCAACAAGGTCAAGCCGGGCAGCAAGTCGGAAATCCCGGCCGCCCAGCTCGACATGCTGCGCACGCAGATCTCGCAGATGGGCGGTTACGAAGAAAGCCGCGAACTGACCACGGCGCTGCGCAAGCGCGTGCAGATCAAGGTGATCGAAGAAAACCTGCGCTGATCCTTGGCGCTGCGGAAACTCGAAGGCCCGGCATTGCCGGGCCTTCTTTATTTGCGGCCGAGTCTGCGGCCGACCGGATTCGCTATCGCCGGGCCGCGCATCGCGACGCCGGCGCACGGCGCCGCGATGCGCGCGGGCTGTTAGCCCACGCTCACAAGGGACCGCGTTCCCAGGGGCCGGTGATCGCGAAGGTGATGCCCGGCGACTGCATGTTGACGAACAAGGTGCGCGCGGCCGGGTCCCAGCAGGCGCCGCAGAATTCGCTGTCGCGGTAATCGCCTTCGGCGACGTGCTTGCCGGCGTTGGCGATCTGGGTCGAGGTCAGCTCGGCGTTGTTCTTGCACAGATAGAACGATTCGCCGCCGCGGGTCAGACCGACCAGGCGCGTGCCCGGGCCGTACTCGTCGGGGCTGCCGGCCGGCGCCGCATCCGGGTCTTCGCACAGCACCACGCCACCGCGCGCGTTGACGGTGATGTTGTCGGGATTGTGCGCGGCGAGCTGGTGGCTGCTGACGAACAGCGCGCGCATGCGCTGGGTGAACAGATCCAGCACCCACACCGCGCCGTTGCCGCGTCCCTTGCGGCCCTGGGCGTCGGTGCCGTTGCTGGTGTCGACGATGAACAACTTGCCGTAGCTGTACCAGATGCCTTCGCCGCGGCTCATGCGCAGGCCGCCTTCGCTCCAGGCCTGGGCGAACGGGCCGCTGAGGGTGTCGCCGGCGCCGATGTCGGGGAAACCGCTCGGTGCGGCGATCGAGTCCAAATCCGGATCCGGGATGTCGACCCATTCGAGTTGGTATTCGGCGCCGATACTGACGGCGGTGAGGTCGGCGTTGGGCTTGCCGCGCACACGCGCGGCCTGCAGGCGACCGCCGTGTTCGAGCGAGCCGTGGCAGCCGGCGCGGCGGTTCGGAATGAAGCGATAGAAGCCGGACTTGTTGCGGTCGTCTTCGGTCAGATAGACGATGCCGGTGCGCGGATCGATCGCCACCGCCTCGTGGCTGAAGCGGCCCATCTCGACGATCGGGCGGCCGCTGGTGCGTTCGCTGCGCGGGTCGACCTCGAACACGTAGCCGTGCTTGTGGCCGGTGCTGGAGACCGCGTTGCTCTTGATCTCCTCGCAGCTCAGCCAGGTGCCCCACGGGGTCGGGCCGCCGGCGCAATTGACCAGGGTGCCGCCGAGGCTCGGTTCGACGCCGCGCCATTCGTCGCCGTGGCGGCCTTCGCCGGAGCGATAGCGCAAGGTGGTGGTGCCGCCGCCGGGCTGGCCGCCGCTGACGGTGCCGGTGTCGTACATGCCCGGCGCGCGGATCGGGATGGAGCCGGCGCCGCGTTCGTGGTTGCGGATCAGGATCAGTTCGCTGCGGCCGTGGCCGCGGCCGTGCGGATGCTGGGCGCCGCGATGCGTGGCGACCACGGCCATGCCGTCGTGACGGTCCGGGCAGACCTGGCCATCGTCCATGCGGTCGCCGCTCCAGGCGAACGAGCGATAGCTGAAGCCGCGCGGCAACTGCAGCAAGGGCAGGCCGGTGCTGAGGTCGGCGACCGGCGCCAGCGCGCCGTAGCGGCTCGGCACGGGGGAAAGCCGGGTCGGATCGGTCGCAGCGGCGGCCTGACGCGTGTACAGCGCGCTCAGACTGCCCATCGCGCCGATCGCCATGGCGGCGGCGCTGCTCTTGATGACCTGGCGGCGAGAGGGATCGAAAGCATCCATCGTGGAAACTCCTGCGGGGCTGGGGTGGGGCGGGGGAACCCTGCACGCTAGCCCGGTGCGGTAACCGGAATATGACAATACCGCTGCGACCCCGGCGGGGCCGCGCACGCTTGGCTACCATGCGCGCATGAAAAGCAGACTGATCGCCGTCGGCGAACGAGCGCCGCGCTGGGTCGCGGAAGGATTCGGCGAGTACCAGAAACGTCTTTCGCATTGGTTGCCGCTGGACTTGGTCGAGATCGAGCCGGGCCTGCGCGGCAAGGGCCGCGATGCCGTGCGTGCGACCCAGGACGAAGGCGCGCGGGTGATCGCCGCGCTGCCGAAGAACGCCTGCGTGGTCGCATTGGAAGGGCGCGGGCGCCTGTGGACCTCGGAGCAACTCGCGCAGCGGCTGGAGCATTGGCGCGGCCAGGGCCGCGACCTGGCGTTCCTGATCGGCGGCCCGGAAGGGCATGCGCCCGAGGTGCTGGCGCGCGCCGACGAACAATGGTCGCTGGGGCCGCTGACCTTGCCGCATATGCTGGTGCGGCTGGTCGCCGCCGAGCAGTTGTACCGGGCCGCCGCGCTGTTGGCGAACCATCCTTATCACCGCGCCTGAGCGGTGGGTTCGATCGCGGGCCGTTGCGGCCGGATCATTTCATCGAGGGCGCGCCTGGCCCCGGATCAACCGACGGCTCGCGCAACAAAGCTTGCGCGCAAAAAAGGCCCGGGCGATGAGCCCGGGCTTCGGTTCGGCGCGTCGTTCGAGAATTATTGATCCAGCTTGAACTCGATCGGCACGCGGCCGCGCGCCTGCACCGGTTGGCCGTTGCTCATCGCCGGCTGGAAGGTCCAGCGGTTCAGCACGACCTTGCGCGCGGCCTGGTCGAGCAGGCGATGGCCGCTGCTGCGCACGATGCTGACGTCGATCGGCTTGCCGTCGATGCCGACCAGGATCTCCAGCTCGACCACCCCGGTCAGGCCTTCGCGCACCGCCTGCGGCGGATAGCTCGGCGGCGGGTTCTTCAGGCTTTGCAGGACCGCGCCGGTCAGGGTCTGCGGCCCCAGGTCGATCTGCGGCGTGGCCCGGGCGACGGTCTCGGCACCGGCGAAATCGATCGGTTGCGGGTCGGGGTTGTCGACCACGACCGGCGGGGCTTCGACCGGCTGGACCTGCGGCTGGGGATGGACGATGGGTTGCTGCCGTGGCCTCTGGACGACCTCGACCAGTTTCGGCGGCGGCGGCGGTTCGACGAGCACCCTGGGCCTGGGAAGGAATTCCGGGATCACCGGTTCTTCGGGCGACACCAGCAAACGCGGCGCGCTCAGCGGGACCAGCATCAACATCAGCATCGCCGCGTTGAAGGCGATGGCGCCGGCGTTGGCGGCGATGCGGGTGCCGTCCAATGGCGTGTGGGAGTGAGAGGGAATCGCGCGAACCATGAGCTACCTCCTTGGCTTGTCTGACATCACTGACAACGTTCGGATACCGCCGGCGGGGTTGAGCAAGAACAGTGGTGCCGCGTCACAAAAATGCGCCGGCCGATTTGCGGATGCAAGCGCTTCTCGTTTGCGACTTTGGTCGGCCTGCGGCGCGTTCGACGGCCACCGGCGACACCCGCAGACGAGGGCGGTGCTTGAAAAATCGCCGGGTTTTTTCGCTTCGGCGCAGCGTTCGGCGCGCCGGCCCGCGGCCCACCCGCGAACGATGGATGCTGAATGGACGGCAACGTCGCCGTGGCGGGCATGCGCTTGGCCACTTGCCGGCCTGCATTCGTCGATGCCGCCGCGCGCAAGAAACAAGAAGGCCCGCTTGCGCGGGCCTTCCTGGTGTCTACGGCTCGGGAGCCCGGCTCAGCGGTCAGTCGGGTCCGGGCCGCTCTCGGGTTCGCGCTGCAGCCCGCCCTCGTCGGGGTTCGGCGGCTTGCGCGGATGCGGCTGGCGCGCGTCGTCGGGATTGCGCGGCTGCGGTTCCGGGTAGCCAGGCGTGCGGCCCGGCTTCGGATCCGGCGCCGGCGGCGCGGTCTTGGTCGGGCCGGCCATGCTTACTTACCCAGCTCGAAGACGACGTCGAGGGTCATCGACAAGGCGTTCTCGCCCGGCGCGATCGGCGTGTCGGCCGACGCCTTTTCCATCCGGCCCATGGCCATCATCGGCATCGGCATCGGCGGTCCGAAGCGCGCGCCTTCGCTGACGCTGACGATGCGGCGGACCTTCATGCCCAGGGTCTTGGCGTACATCTCGGCGCGGGCCTGGGCCTTCTCGATGGCGCTGCGGCGGGCTTCGTCGTAGGCGACGTCCTTTTCCTTGTCGTCGATATCGAAGCTGGGGCCGTTGATCTGGTTGGCGCCGGTGGCGACCAGGGCGTCGAGGATCTTGCCGAGCTTGGACAGGTCGCGCACGACGATGTTGACGTTGTTGTTGGCCTGGTAGCCGGTGATGACCGGCGGCTGGTTCTCGGCGTAGCGGTACTGCGGGTTGAGGTTGATGCCGCCGGTCTGGACGTCGCGGTCGGCGATGCCGGCGGCCTTGATCGCGGCCACGACCTTGCTCATCTGCTCGGCGTTGGCGCGCATCGCGGCATTGGCGTCGGCGGCCTGGGTGACCACGCCGGTCGACAAGGTGGCGATGTTCGGCGTGCGGCGCGCCTCGGCCTGGGCCGACACCGACAGCAGGGTGCCGTCGCTGGCGACGTAGGCGGGCGCGGTCTGGGCTTGGGCGGTCATGGCGGTTGCGGCTCCGAAGGCGAGGAAAGCGGCGAGCGCCAGCGGGCGCAACGAAAGGCGGGCGAAAGACTGTGGCGACGACCGGGTCATGTGGTGCTCCTTGAAGGACGAGGGGTAGGGTCTTGCTGAACTGGTGAACGAACCGTGATTCGTTACGGGGTTTGCGCGGCTCGTCGTCGGCTGGCGCTCAGTCAGCGCGGGTTATGCTTTCCGTATGCTCTATCTTGCCTCCAAGTCGCCGCGGCGACGCGAATTGCTGACCCGCCTCGGCCTGGAATTCGGCGTACTCGATCTCGACGTGCCCGAACACCGCCAGCCCAACGAACCGGCGCAGGAGTACGTCCGCCGGGTCGCCCGCGAGAAAGCCGGCGCCGGCCTGTTGCAGGTGCTCGGCAATCCGACCGCGCTGGTGCTGGGGTCCGACACCGAGGTCGTGCTCGACGACGAGGTGTTCGGCAAGCCGCGCGATGCCGACGATGCCGCGGCGATGCTGCGCAAGCTGTCGGGGCGCACCCACCAGGTGATTTCGGCGGTGTCGCTGGTCTCGCGCTCGCGCGAGGCGCAGGCGCTGTCGGTCTCGCAGGTCAGCTTCGCCGAGCTCGATGAGGCGACGATCGCGCGTTATGTCGCCAGCGGCGAGCCCGAGGGCAAGGCCGGCGCCTATGCGATCCAGGGCGGCGCCGAGGTCTTCGTACGGCATCTGGCCGGCAGTTATTCGGGGGTGATGGGGTTGCCGCTGCACGAGACGGCGCGGCTGCTGCGGGAGTTCGGCGTCGGCGGCTAGGCCGCCGCGCTTACGTTCGACCGCGCTGCACCGCGTTCTTTCCATCCGACGTTCGCCTGACTTGGGACCCACCCTGCCTCATGACTGAAGAAATCCTGGTCAACGTCACTCCGCGCGAAACCCGCGTCGCCGTCGTCGAGAACGGCATGCTGCAGGAGCTGCACATCGAGCGCGGCTGGCGCCGTGGCGTGGTCGGCAACATCTACAAGGGCAAGGTCCAGCGGGTGATGCCGGGCATGCAGGCGGCGTTCGTCGAGATCGGCCTGGAGCGCGCGGCGTTCCTGCACGCGGCCGACATCGTCAAGCACAACCCGGTCGGTGAAGGCGAGGGCGACGAAGCGCCGCTGCCGCCGACGCCGACCCGGCCAATCGCCGAGCTGCTGCGCGAGGGTCAGGAAATCATCGTCCAGGTAGTCAAGGACCCGATCGGCAGCAAGGGCGCGCGCCTGACCACCCAGCTCAGTATTCCCTCGCGTTATCTGGTGCTGCTGCCGCGCACCCGCGTGGTCGGGGTGTCGGCGCGGATCGAGGACGAGGGCGAGCGCGCGCGGCTGAAGTCGCTGGTCACGACCCTGGCCCCGGCCGGCGACAACCACGGCTACATCGTGCGCACCAATGCCGAGAGCCAGCCCGAGGAAGCCCTGGCCGAGGACATCGGCTATCTGAGCCGGGCCTGGGCCCTGATCGCCGAGAAATCGCAGAGCTCGAAAGTCGGCGAACGCGTTTACGAAGACCTGAGCCTGCCGCTGCGCGCGGTGCGCGACCTGATCCGCCGTGACGTCGAGAAGGTCAAGGTCGACTCGCGCGAGACCTGCGAGCGCCTGCGCAGCTTCGCCGCGCAGTACATGCCGGGGCTGGCCGAGAAGATCGAGCACTACACCGGCGCGCGGCCGATCTTCGACCTGTACGGGGTCGAGGACGAGATCCAGCGCGCGCTCGACAAGGAAGTGCCGCTGAAGTCCGGCGGCTATCTGGTCATCGACCAGACCGAGGCGATGACGACGATCGACGTCAACACCGGTTCCTTCCTGGGTCAACGCAATCTCGAGGAGACCGTTTACCGGACCAATCTCGAGGCGGCGCAGTCGGTCGCCCGGCAACTGCGGCTGCGCAACCTGGGCGGCATCATCATCATCGACTTCATCGACATGACCGACCTGGAGCATCGCCGCCAGGTGCTGCGCCAGTTGGAAAAGGCGCTGACCCGCGATCACGCCAAGACCACGGTCTACGAATTCTCGCCGCTGGGCCTGGTGGAGATGACCCGCAAGCGCACCACCGAGAGCCTGGAACGCCAGCTCAGCGAGGCCTGCCACGAATGCGGCGGCCGCGGCACCTTGAAGACGCCGGAAACGGTGACCTACGAGATCTTCCGCGAGATCGTCCGCCAGGTGCGCCAGTTCGATGCCGCGCGTTTGCTGGTCATCGCATCGCCGAAGGTGGTCGCGCGGATCACCGACGAAGAATCGGCGGCGGTGGCGGAGCTGGAGGAATTCCTCGGCAAGTCGATCCGCTTCCAGGCCGAGGACCAGTACGCGCAGGAGCAGTTCGATGTGGTTTTGCTCTGAAGCCGGGAATCGGGAATCGGGATTCGGGATTCGTAACAGCGAAGCCCGGCTTTTGATTTTCCGATTCCCGAATCCCCATTCCCGATTCCCGTCGGGCGCGCGCGGAGCGCGGGCCTGATGCCTACCCCGCTGCGCCGCCGCTTGCGCATGGCCCGTCGTGGCGCCTTCTATGGCGTCGCGATCGTGCTCGTGCTGGTGGCGGTGCTGTTGGGTGCGGCGAGCCAGGTCCTGCCCTTGGCCGAAAGCCATCCGGATCGCGTCGCGGCCTGGTTGAGCCAGCGCGCCGGGCGGCCGGTGGCGTTCGACAAGGTCGAGACGCAGTGGACGCGGCGCGGCCCCTTGCTGCGCCTGGATGGATTACGCATCGGCGAGGGCAGCCAGGCCTTCACCATCGGCGATGCCGAAATGCTGGTCTCGGTGTACGCCGGGCTGCTGCCGGGGCAATCGTTCTCGGAGCTGCGCCTCAAGGGCCTCGACCTGACCCTGGAGCGCAGCGACGACGGCCGTTGGAAAGTGCGCGGTCTGCCCGGCCAGCAGGACACGCGCCAGCGCGATCCGCTGTCGGCGCTCGAAGGCCTGGGCGAACTGCAGGTCATCGATGGCCGGCTTGCGGTGATCGCGCCTTCGCTCGGCATCGATGCGCGGGTGCCGAAGATCGACCTGCGTCTGCGCGTCGACGGCAAGCGCGTGCGCGCCGGCGTCCGCGCCTGGCCTACGGTCGGCGTGGCCGGTGCGCCGTCGACGCCGCTCGATGCGGTGGTGGACTTCGATCGCGAGCGCGGCGACGGCCGCGCCTATGCCGGCGCCACCCGCGCCGACCTGACCGGCTGGTCGCCCTTGCTCAAGCTCGCCGGCATCCGGGTCGAGTCGGGCCAGGGCCGGGCCGAGGCCTGGGCGGAACTGCGCGACCACCGCGTCGCTTCGGTGACGGTGTCGGCTGCGCTCGACCGCGTCGGTCTGCGCGCCGAGCGTGCGCAGCCAGGGACGAACACGGCTGCGGCCGCGGCGCGCGTCGATTTCGAACACGTCGAAACCTTGTCGCACTGGCGCCTGACCGATCACGGTTGGCGTTTCGACGCTTCCAAGCTGCGCATCGGCAGCGGCGAGGAAGTGCAGCAGCTCGACGGCCTCGCCGTCGCCGGCGGCGAGCATTACGCGCTGCGCGCCGAACGCATCGATGCCGGCCCGTTGATCGCGGTGGCCGCGCTCAGCGACGCCTTGCCGGAACGCTTGCGCAACTGGTTCGAAACCGCCAAGCCGCGGGCGTCGCTGCGTAATATCGCGCTCAACGGCCGCCGCGGCGGCCCGATGTTCGCGAGCGCGAGAATCGAAGCGCTCGGCTTCGACGCGGTCGGCGATGCGCCGGGTTTGCAGGGCCTGGCCGGCGGTTTCGAGGGCGATGCCGATGGTTTCACCCTCGACCTCGACGAAAACTCACCGATGCGCTTCGACTGGCCGCGCGGTTTCGGCGTGCCGCATGCGGTCAAGCTGCAGGGCCGCGTCGGCGGCTGGCGCGAAGGCGCGGGCTGGCGCGTGGGCACCACCGCGTTGCGCGTACGCGGCGACGATTTCGGCGTCAGCGCGCGCGGCGGTCTGTGGTGGCAGGGCGACGGCACGCGGCCGTGGATCGATATCGCCGCCGACATCGACCCGACCCAGGTTCCGGTCGCCAAGGGCTTCTGGATCCGCAACCGCATGTCGGCCAAGTTGGTGAACTGGCTCGACACCGCCCTGGTCGGCGGGCGCCTGAACAATGCGCGCGCGGTGATATCCGGCGACCTCGACGATTGGCCGTTCAATCGCAATAACGGCCTGTTCGAAGCCAGTGCCCGTCTCGACGATGCGGTGGTGAAGTTCCAGCCGGAATGGCCGGCGGTCGAAGGCCTGGACGCCGAGGTGCGTTTCGTCGCCGACGGCTTCAGCGTCGAAGGCAGCGGCCGCATCGCCGGTGTCGGCGTGCGCAAGGTCGGCGCCGGAATCGATCACTACAAGGACGGCCATCTGCGCGTGCAGGCCGAAGCCGCGGCGGATGCGGCGCAGTTGCAGGCGCTGCTCAAGCAAAGCCCGCTGCGCAAGGACCACGCCGACACGCTCGACAATCTGCGCGCCAGCGGCCCGGCGCGGGTCGGGTTCGAGATGCAGATGCCCTTGCAGCCGAACAGCATCACCCGCATCGCCGGCACGGTCGACCTGGACAACGCCAAGCTCGCCGATCCGCGCTGGAAGATCGCCTTCGAACAAGTACGCGGCCATGCCGAGTACGGCCGCGGCGGTTTCCGCGCCGAGGATCTCGCGGTGATGCACGAAGGCGCGCCGGGCAAGCTGTCGCTGCGCGCGGGCGACGAGTTCGTGCGCGATCGCGGCAACGTGTTCGAGGCCGGGCTCGATGTCGTGTCCGGCGCCGACGAGTTGATCGGGCGCGGTCCGGACGAGTTGGCCTGGTTGAAGTCCTATCTCGACGGGCGTTCGCTGTGGACGGTCGGGATCTCCATTCCGAGGGCCGCGCAGGCCGCCGGCACGACGCCGAGGCCCGGCGTGTCCGCGCCGACGCCGACTCTGTTGCGTTTGCAGTCGAATTTGGTCGGTACCGCGCTGACTTTGCCGCCGCCGCTCGACAAGGCCGCCGCGGCGAGTCTGCCGGCGACCATCGAAACTCCATTGCCGCTCGGCAGCGGCGATGTGCGCGTCGGCCTCGGCAATGTCCTGGCCTTGCGCGCACGCAGCGCCGCCGGCAAGACCGGCGTGCGCGTCGTGCTCGGTGCGAACCGCGTCGACGAAGCGCCGCCGGCCAGCGGCCTGATCGCCACCGGCCGCGCCGCGACGCTCGAGGCGATCGACTGGATCGCGATCGCGCACGGCGGCGGCAGCGGCGACGGCCTTGCGCTGCAGCGCATCGACGTCACCGCGCAGCATCTGCAATTGCTCGGCGGCAGTTTCCCGAACACGCGCGTGATCGTCGCGCCGGCGCCGCGCGGCGCGACCGCGGTGCGCGCCGAGGGCGCGGCGCTCGAAGGCGCGCTGCTGATTCCGGGCGGCGAGGGCGGCACCATCGCCGGGCGTTTCGCCCGTGTGCACTGGCGCACGCCGACCGCGTCGCCATCGACGTCGGCGCCCGCGAGTGCGGCCGCAACCAACGCGACCGCCACGGTCGGCAGCGCGCCGGCGAGCGCGGCCGCGAACGCGGCGGCCGGCGGCGCCAACGCCATCGACCCGGCGAAGATCCCCGCGCTCGCGCTCGACATCACCGAGCTGCGGGTCGGCGACGCCGCGCTCGGCAAGGCGATGATACGCACGCGGCCGACACCGGCCGGCCTGCGCATCGAACAACTGAGCACCCGCGCCGACAAACAGTCGCTCGACATCAGCGGCGACTGGACCGGCCGCGGCGCGGCGGCGCGCACCCATTTGAACGTCGCCCTCGACAGCGGCGACGTCGGCGCGTTGCTCGGCGGTTTCGGTTTCGCCGGCCAGATCGGTGGCGGCAAGGCCAAGGCCAAGCTCGATGCGGGTTGGCCGGGCAGCCCGGCGGCGTTCGCACTGGGTTCGCTCGAAGGCAGCCTGAGCCTGGAGGCGCGTAACGGCCGCCTGATCGAGGTCGAGCCCGGCGCCGGCCGCGTGCTCGGCCTGCTCAGCATCGCCCAGTTGCCGCGCCGCCTGACCCTCGACTTCCGCGACCTGTTCTCGAAAGGCTTCGCCTTCGATCGCATCGACGGCACCGTGCGCTTCGGCAACGGCACCGCGCGCAGCGACAATCTGGTGATCGACGGTCCGGCCGCGGCGATCGCCATCCGCGGTGCGGCGGATCTGCGCGCTCAGCGCTACGACCAGACCATCGAAGTGCGGCCCAAGGCGGCCAATCTGCTGACCGCGTTCGGCGCGCTCGCGGCCGGCCCGGTCGGCGCGGCGATCGGTGCGGCGGCGAACGCGGTGCTGCAGAAACCGCTCGGCAGCCTGGCCTCGAAGACCTACCGGGTCACCGGGCCGTGGAAAGAGCCGAAGGTCGAGGTGGTGACGCGCGAGCAGACGCGTTTGACGCCGCCGGTGGCGCCGCCCGTCGCGCCACCGCCGGGCTGAACGGCGATTCACCCCGCACGCCAGCTCCGCCTCGGTTCGGCTGCGGCCCACCGCGCCAGAGCGGGCGATGGCGGGCGAGGGGGGCGAATCGGTTCGGCCCAAACCGGCCGAGCCCCGGCCGCAGCCGCTTGCGGCGGTTGATTGCGCCGGCCGCCGCCACCATTTCGGTTTCGACAACGGGGTTGCGACACGGTTTCCCGCGCCGCACCCGTCCACACTCGTCCACACTCGTCCGGGTGGCCGCGGACCGCGCCAAACCGCCGCCGCGCCGCCTAAGATGACCCTTCCACGTCCCCATGGTTCCGATATGACCCTTCCCCTGCAGATCGCCGAAAACCGCCTCTTGTTGCCCGCCGGGCTCGATGCCGGCGGCCTGGAGCGCAGCTTCGGCACCTTGCTCGGGCCGGGCATCGATTTCGGCGACCTGTATTTCCAGCATTCGCGCCGCGAGAGCTGGAGCGTCGAGGACGGCATCGTCAAGGACGGTTCGCATTCGATCGAGCAGGGCGTCGGCGTGCGCGCGATCAGCGGCGAGAAGACCGGCTTCGCCTATTCCGACGAGATCAACAGCGAGGCCTTGCTGGCGGCATCGAGGTCGGCGCGCGCGATCGCCCGCGACGGTCATGCGCAATCGGCGAAGACGCTGGTGCGCGGCGGCGGGCGTTCGCTGTACCCGAGCGAAGATCCGATCGACTCGATCGGCAACGAAACCAAGGTCGAGGCGCTGCGCCGTATCGACAAGCTGCTGCGCGCGGCCGACCCGCGGGTCAAGCAGGTCATCGTCAGCCTCAGCGGCGGCATCGACACGATCCTGGTGGCGCGCAGCGACGGTGTACTCGCCGCCGACGTACGCCCGCTGGTGCGGCTCAACGTGCAGATCATCGTCGAACACAATGGCCGCCGCGAAAGCGGTTATGCCGGCGGCGGCGGCCGCTACAGTTACGCCGAACTGCTCGGCGGCGACAAGCCCGACCGGCTCGCGCGCGAAGCGCTGCGCCAGGCGCTGGTGAACCTGGAGGCGATCGATGCGCCGGCCGGGATCATGCCGGTCGTGCTCGGCCCGGGCTGGCCCGGTGTGCTCCTGCACGAAGCGGTCGGTCACGGCCTGGAAGGCGATTTCAACCGCAAGGGCACCTCGACCTATGCCGGCCGCATGGGCCAGCGCGTGGCCTCGCCCGGCGTGACCATCGTCGACGACGGCACCCTCGACGGCCGCCGCGGTTCGCTCAACATCGACGACGAAGGCACGCCGACCAACTGCACCACCTTGATCGAAGACGGCGTCCTGGTCGGCTACATGCAGGACACCCTCAATGCGCGCTTGATGGGCATGGCGCCGACCGGCAACGGCCGTCGCGAGTCTTTCGCCCATCTGCCGATGCCGCGCATGACCAACACCTACATGCTGGCCGGCCAGCACGATCCCGAAGAGATGATCCGCTCGGTCAAGAAGGGCTTATACGCGGTCAACTTCGGCGGCGGCCAGGTCGACATCACTAGCGGCAAGTACGTGTTCTCGGCGACCGAGGCCTATCTGATCGAAGACGGCAAGGTCACCGCGCCGGTCAAGGGCGCGACCCTGATCGGCAACGGCCCAGAGACGATGCAGAAGGTGCGCATGATCGGCCACGATCTCGCGCTCGACGAAGGCGTCGGCGTGTGCGGCAAGGACGGGCAGAGCGTGCCGGTCGGCGTCGGCCAGCCCTCGCTGTTGATCGAAGGTCTGACGGTGGGTGGCACCAGCGCGTGATCGCGGCGGCAAGCCATCGTTGCCTTCTCCCGCAGGCAGGAGAAGGCGACGCAGAGCGCCGGATCGCAGTGCGCGACGATAGCCCGAGCCGGATGGCTCGGGCAGCGGGCTTCAACGCCGGCGACGAGCGTCAGTCGTCGGGATGGCCGTCGTCGATGGTTTCGTCGGCCGCATCGGCCGCGGCGCCCGCGCCGAGGATCACCTCGCGCAGTTCGCGATACAGCTCGCGGAACGAATGCGGCGGCTTGTTGCGCTTGCGCTCTTCCAGCGTGTTGCGCGCGAGTTGGCGCAGACGCTGGCGATCGGCCTGCGGGTATTCGTCGAGCAACGCGGCCAGCGCCGTATCGCCTTCGGCGAGCAGGCGTTCGCGCCAGTTCTCGATGCGGTGCATCGCCGCGACCTCGCGCCGCGCCGCTTCGCCGTCCTCGTCGAGGGCATCGCGGATCGCTTCGAGCACCTCGTCGTCCTCGCGCCGCATCTGCTTGGCCAGGAACGCCAACTGGCGCTTGTGGGCGATGTTGGCGGTGATGCGCTTGCAATCGCGGATGTGCGGCAGCAAGGACTCGGGCACCGGCAGCTTGGACAGCTGGGCCTCGGTCAAGGACACCAGTTTCTCGCCCAGGGCCAGCACCTCCAGCGCCTCGCGCCGGTTCTGGCTCCGGCTGGGGCTGAGGAACTCGCCGGTTTCTTCGTCTCTGCCGCGCATCGCAAAACACCTCTCGTACCGTCAAACTGACCTGAATTCCCGCGCCGCCGACGCGCCGCGTACCGCAAGGATAAGACATTGAACGCAGTCGCCCTCATTCCGACCGCTTCGGCCCACACTTTCGCCGACCCCGAGGCGCGCCTGGACCTGCTCGCCGACCTGTCCCTGCGCCTGCTGGCGGCCGCCAAGGCCCGCGGCGCCAGCCAGGCCGAGGTTTCCTGCTCGGAGGAGGCGGGGCTGAACGTGAACGTGCGCATGGGCGAGGTCGAGACGGTCGAGGCCACCCGCGACCGCGGCATCGCCGTCACCGTCTATTTCGGCCAGCGCAAGGGCAGCGCCAGCACCGCCGACCTGCGCGACGAGAGCCTGGAAGCCACGGTCGAGCAGGCCTGCGCGATCGCCCGCTACACCGAGGACGACGAGGCCGCCGGCCTGGCCGATCCGGCCCTGATGGCGAGCGATCTGCGCGATTTCGACAGCTGGCACCCCTGGGCGATCGACGCCGACCACGCCGTCGAGCTGGCCCTGGCCTGCGAAAGCGCCGGCCGCGACTACGACGCGCGGATCGAGAACTCCGACGGCGCCTCGGTGGGCACCGGCGCCAGCCTCGGCGTGTACGCCAACTCGCACGGCTTCGTCGGCCGCGAGCGCAGCACCCAGCACAGCTTCGGCTGCGCGATGATCGCCGGCCGCGGCGACGCCATGCAGCGCGACGGCTGGTACAGCTCGGCCCTGGCCGCCGACGACCTCGAATCGGCCGCCAGCGTCGGCCGCAAGGCCGGCGAGCGCACCATCGCCCGGCTCGCGCCGCGGCAGATCGCCACCGGCGACTACCCGGTGCTGTTCGCGGCCGAAAGCGCGCGCTCGCTGGTCGGTCATCTGCTCAGCGCGATCAGCGGCGGCGCCTTGTACCGCCAGGCCAGCTTCCTGCTCGACAGCGTCGGCGCGCAGTTGTTCCCGTCGTGGTTCCAGATCGAGGAGCAGCCGTTCCTGCATCGCGGCCTGCGTTCGACGTCCTTCGACGCCGAGGGCGTGGCCACGCGCGAATCGGCCATCGTCAGCGGCGGCGTGCTGCAGCGCTACGTGCTCGGCAGCTATTCGGCGCGCAAGCTCGGCCTGCAGACCACTGCCAACGCCGGCGGAGTGCATAACCTGCAGGTCGCGGCGAATGCCGGCGATTTCCCTGCGATGTTGCGCGACATGGGGCGCGGCCTGCTGGTCACAGAATTGATGGGGCAGGGCGTCAACACCGTGACCGGCGATTATTCGCGCGGCGCCGCCGGTTTCTGGGTCGAGAACGGCCAGATCCAGTATCCGGTCGACGGCATCACCATCGCCGGCAATCTGCGCAAGATGTTCGCCGCGGTCGAAGCGGTCGGCAGCGACGTCGATTACCGCTCGCACGTGCGCACCGGTTCGATCCTGGTCGGCCGCATGACCGTCGCCGGCGAATCGGTCGAAGAATGACCCGCGAATGAACTCATGAACATGAGGTCGCGAGAGTGAGATCGGGTTAGCGGAATCGGGATCGCGTCGCCAAAGCGGCCCGATCCTGTCAACGCAAGCGGCATCAGGGCGTTCATCCTGGAACTCCACTCCTGGGAGGCCGCATGAGTGCAAGCAAGGCGACGGCCGCCAATCGTTTCGGGCTCGGCGCCAAGCCGGGCGAACTCGAAGGCAGCGGCGACGGCCGCGAGATTCTGCTCGCGCAACTGCGCGAGCCGCCCCCGCTCGACGAATTTCACGGCCTGCCGAGCAGCGCCGTGACGATGACGCGCGAATACGAACAGCTCAGCGCCGCGCGCGCAGGCCGGGTCAAGGCCGCGCCGCCCGCGGCGATGGGCGATATGCAGCCCGGTTCCTCGATGAGCGCTGCGGATGCGATGGCGTCGGTTCGGCCTGAGGGCAAGGCCGTCGACGTCGACCAAGCCGGCGAACGCGCCGAGCAGATGCGGCGCGACCTGCGCCGTCGCCAGCTCGACGAATTCGCCGCGCGTTATCGCCATGCCTCGCGCACCGACCGGCCCTTCGTCGAACGCCTGACCCAGTTCTGGTCGAATCATTTCGCGGTCTCGATCGACAAGGGCGATACGCGCTTGTATGCCGCGGCGATGGAGCGCGAAGCGATCCGTCCGCACGTGCTGGGCCGGTTCGAGGACATGCTGCTCGCGGTCGAAAGCCATCCGGCGATGCTGCGTTATCTCGACAATTCGATTTCGATCGGCAACGACTCGGCGGCGGCGCAGCGCGCCGAACTGATGCGTCGCGAACGACGAGGGCTCAACGAGAACCTGGCCCGCGAGATCCTCGAACTGCATACGCTTGGCGTCGACGGCGGTTATCGCCAGGACGACGTGCTCGAGCTGGCGCGCGCGATCACCGGCTGGAGCACCTTCAATTCGCGCGAAGCCAAGGCCGCCGGCGATCGGATTCCCGACCACGCCTTCACCTTTCGCAAGGCCTCGCACGAACCCGGCGAACGTCGGGTACTCGGCCGCCGTTACGCCGAAGGCGGGGTCGAGCAGGGGCGGGCGGTCCTGGCCGACCTGGCCAAGCATCCGTCCACCGCCCATCACCTGAGTTTCAAGCTCGCGCGCCATTTCGTCGCCGACCAGCCGCCGCCGGCGCTGGTCAAGCGCATGGCCCAGGCTTATCTGAGCCACGACGGCGATCTGCGCGCGCTGTACCGCGCCTTGGTCGAAAGCCAGGAGTCGTGGGCGGACAACGCGCGCAAGTTCAAGACGCCGAACGATTTCGTGGTCTCGGCATTGCGTGCCGGCGAGTTGCCGGTCGGCAACGATGCGCGCGCCCTGATCAATCTGCTGTCGAGCCTCGGCCAGCCGGTGTTCACCCCGCGTTCGCCGGCGGGCTTTCCCGACACCGCCGCCGACTGGAGCAGCCCCGACGGCCTATGGAAACGCATCCAGGCCGCGCAAATGCTCGCCGCGCGCATCGACCCGAAGGCGTCGGCGCCTTACCAATGCGCGGTATCGGTGCTCGGCAACGCCGCGGTCGACGGCGATTTCGCCATCGGCCTGCGTCGCGCCGGTTCCCTGAGGGACGGCTATGCGCTGTTGTTCGCCAGCCCCGCTTTCCAATGGAGGATCTGAGATGGATTCGCAACGCCGAGGTCTGTTGGCTGCATTCGGCGCGAGCGCACTGCTGACCCTGTTCCCGAACGCGTCGCGCGCCGCCGGCGACGATACGGATACGCGTTTCCTGTTGGTGTTGTTGCGCGGCGGGCTCGACGGCCTGCATTTGCTGCCGCCTTACGCCGATCCGGTGTATGCCGCCTTGCGCGGCGCCGGTGCGGTGGCCGACCCGATCCGCATCGACGCGATGTTCGGCCTGCATCCGGCGATGCAGCAGGCCGCGGCGATGTACCGCGACAAGCAACTGCTGCCGATCGTCGCGATCGCGCCGCCATATCGCGCGCGTTCGCATTTCGATGCCCAGGACTGCCTGGAGAACGGCACCGCGCGGCCGAACGGCGCGCGCGACGGCTGGCTCGGCCGCTGCGTGCAGGCGCTGCCCGGCGAAGCCGGTTTCGCGGTCGCGGCGGTGATGCCGTTGGCGCTGCGCGGCAGCGAGCGCACCAGCAATTGGTGGCCGCCGTTGCCGAAAGGCGTCGACCCGCTGCTGCTGCAGCAATTGCAGCCGCTGTACGCCGCCGATGCGCGGCTCAGCGAGACCTTCGAGCAATCCACCCGCTCGGCGGCGCTGGCCCGCGAAGGCAAGGGCGCGTTCGCGCTGCCCGAGGCCATGCGCATCGCCGCCGAACGCATGAGCGCGGCCGGCGGGCCGCGGATCGGTTTCGTCGAAGACACCGGTTGGGACAGCCATCGCAATCAGGCGCCGCAGTTGGCGCGCAAACTGGCCGAACTCGACCGCGGCCTGGCCGCTGCGCGCGAAGGCTTCGGCTCGGCATGGCCACGCACGGTGGTGGCGGTGGTGACCGAGTTCGGCCGCACCGCGGCGATCAACGGCACCGGCGGCACCGACCACGGCACCGGCGGCATGGCCCTGTTGTGCGGCGGCGCGGTGCGCGGCGGCCGCATCGGCGGCGATTGGCCCGGCCTGGGGCCGGCGCAACTCAACGAAGGCCGCGACCTGCGCGCGACCAGCGACCTGCGCAGTCTGTTCAAGGGCATCGCCGTCGAACACCTGGGGCTGGCCGAGGGCGTGCTGGAAAAGCGCGTGTTTCCGGACAGCCGCGGCATCTCGCCGCTGGCGGGTTGGCGGGCGGGCTAAGCGGCGGCTACGACGGGGTTCGGGGTTCGGTGCCCGCTCGGCGGGCCGAGGTCCGCGTTCGCGGCCTCGCGAGATGGCCGGAAATCGTCCCGGCCGACGTTGCCTCGCCGGCGCCTATAGCGCGGATCGGCGTGGTTAACTGTGACGAAGAAAGGTTTATGATGACCATTAGGGGGCCGAGCCGTGGGCGCGGAACTTTTCTATCGACACCATCCAATCACGTAGGGGAAGCGTAATGAACGATATCAGTCAGGACGAGAAGACTTGGGGCATGCTGGCTCATCTGAGCACGCTGGTCGGTTTGATTATTCCCTTCGGCTCCGTCCTCGGTCCGCTGGTCGTTTGGTTGATCAAGAAGGACACCATGCCGTTCGCGGCGGAACAGGGCAAGGAAGCGCTGAACTTCAACATCACCGTGTTGATCGCTTTCATCGTCAGCGCGATCCTGACCATCGTGCTGATCGGTTTCCTGCTGATGCTGGCCGTCGGCCTGGCTTGGCTGGTCCTGACGATCATGGCCGCACTGGCCGCGAACAAGGGCGAGTCCTACCGCTATCCGATGACGCTGCGCCTGGTCAACTGACCGCGCGCTTCATCGAGGCACGACAAAGGCGGACTTCGGTCCGCCTTTGTTTTGGGCGATATGTTTGCGATGGCGCTTTGTTGTGCGGCCGCTGCCGCAGCGGGAGCAGGGATCAGCGATCGCGTTCTATCGCCATCCGTCCCAGCGCGCGCAGGGCGTGGGCGCGATCGCCGAACGGCTCCAGCGCTTCGTTCATCGCCTGCGCGAGTTCGTCCAGGCGCGCGCGCGAAGCGTCGAGCCCGATCAGCGCCGGGAAGGTCGATTTGTCCTGCGCGGCGTCCTTGCCTGCGGTCTTGCCGAGGGTCTGGCTGTCGCCTTCGACATCGAGGATGTCGTCGCGTACCTGAAAGGCCAGGCCGAGCGCACGCGCATAGCGGTCCAGCGCGTCCAGCGATGCCGGATCGGCGTCGCCGCACAACGCGCCCATGCGCACCGCGGCGCGGATCAGGGCGCCGGTCTTGAGTGCGTGCACGCGCTCCAATGCGGCCACGTCCAGACGCACGCCCGAGCCGGTGGCGTCGATGTCGAGAGCCTGGCCGCCGCACATGCCCGCGACGCCGGCGGCTTCGGCGAGAGTGCGCAGCAGGGCGACGCGGATGCGGTCGTTGCTGTCGGTATCGGCGAGCACGGCGAAGGCCAGGGATTGCAGCGCATCGCCGGCGAGAATCGCAGTGGCTTCGTCGAAGGCCACGTGCACGGTCGGCTGGCCGCGGCGCAGATCGTCGTCGTCCATCGCCGGCAGGTCGTCGTGCACCAGCGAATAGGCGTGGATCAGTTCGACCGCCGTAGCCGGCGCATCGAGCACCGACGGCGCGACTTCGAACAGGGCGCCACTGGCGTGGACCAACAGTGGGCGCATGCGCTTGCCGCCGAGCAGCACCGCGTGCCGCATCGCCATGTGCAGCAGACGCGGTTCGTCGTCGGGCGAGGGCAGCGCACGCGCAAGCGCGGCGTCGGCGCGTGCGCGCCAATCGCGCAAGCTGCCGTCAAGCATCGGTGTCGTTGCCCGGGTAGCCTGGGTGATTGGCTTGAGCGAACGGTTCGGCGCCGGCCGGGTCCTGCGGGTCGGTCAGCAGGCGCACGCGCAGTTCCGCCTGTTCCAGCGCGGTCTGGCAGCGCCGGTACAGGCCGACGCCGCGTTCGTACGCGGCCAGCGAATCTTCCAGGCTCATCTCGCCGTGTTCCATCTTGTCGACGAGTTGCTCGAGGGCGTCGAGCGACTGTTCGAAATCGGCGACGGGCGAGGCTTCGGTAGGGGGTTTACGGGCCATGTGAGAAGTGTGCGGCGGGGGAGGGGCAGGGTCAATGCGGCGGCGCATGCGCGACTGCGCCCAGGTGTCGCAGGTTGCAGCGCTAAAGCGGCCCAGGCCGCGATTCAAGAGCGCCAGGCGGTCAGGCCGCCCCTCCGCACTTCAAGTCCAGAGCAGGCGCGCCCCGCGCTCGCGCAGCCAGGCGTCCATGCGCGCCGACAGCAGCAAGTCGCCGGCCGCCAGCAATTCGCCGTCGGCGCTCGACAGCAAAGGCAGGCGGCGCCGCTCCCACGGCGGTACCCCGAGATCCTGCAGTACCTGCTTGAGTGCATGGCGATGGCTGCGCCCCGGCAGGGCGATGCGCTCGCCGCCGCGACGGCCGTGGGCGAGACAGGGCGCCTGGAAGCGGTCGGCGCCGTACAGGCGCCACGCGCCGCCGTCGGGCAGCGGCAGCGCATGGCGGCCGTCCCATTCGACCTTCCAGTCCTCGGCCAGGGCCGGGCGTTGGCGCTCGGCGTGCAGCAGATCGCGCCAGGCGCGCACGACCGCACCGTGCCAGGCGAATTCGGCTTCGGCGTCGGCGCGCGCGTCGAGCAACTGCGATTCGATCTGCGCCACGCCTTCGGCCGGCAACGGCGGCAAGCCGAGCGTGGCGACCCAACGCCGCAGCACGCGCGCGCGGCGCGCGCTCGGCAGCGCGCGCAGGCCCAAGCGCGATAGCGCCTGCAGATCGAGGCTGCGCACTTGGGCCAAGGCGATCGCATCCTCGCTGTCGAGCAATTCGGCGGCTTGCGCGTTCAAGCGGGCGGAGGTGGCGAAGGCGGCATCGGCTTGCGGCCAGCGTTCGCGCAACACGGGCAACACGCGATGGCGCAGGAAATTGCGGTCGTAGCCGTGTTCGTCGTTGCTGGGGTCGTCGATCCATCGCAACCGCTGCGCCGACGCATACGCCTGCAAGACTGCGCGCGGCAGATTCAGCAGGGGCCGCCATAGCCTGCCGCGGCCGCAATCGCGCCAGGCGCGCATCGCCGCCAGTCCGTCCGGCCCCGAGCCGCGCAACAGCCGCAGCAGCACCGTCTCGGCCTGGTCGTCGCGATGATGGGCGAGCAGCAGGGTCTCGCCTTCGCCCAGGCCGGCCGCGAAGGCGGCGTGGCGCGCGCGGCGGGCCGCGGCTTCCGGGCCGTCGCCGCCGGCGAGGGCAACCGATACCCGCGAAACGCTGAATTCCAGGCCGAGCCGGGCGCAGTTTTCGGCGCAATGGGCGGCCCAGGCGTCGGCCTGCGGATGCAGCCCGTGATGCACGTGCCAGGCGCGCAGGCCCTGCGCCCGGGCCTGCGGCGAAGCGGCCAAAGCGTGCAGCAGCACGGCCGAATCGAGGCCGCCGCTGTAAGCCACGCACAGCGGCGTCGGCGGCAATGCGGCCAGGGCTTGTGTGATCGCGTCGGCTGTCGGCGGGGGCATCGCGGCATGGTGCCATGGCGGCGGGACGCAGCAACCCACCGATGATGCTGCGCCGGCCGACGCAGGCGATTAACGTCGTTTCTCCACATTCATAGCAGGCAAACCACCGTGTCCCGGCTTTTCGCTCCGCTGTCGCAACGATCGCTGAAGTTGCGCAACCGTCTCGTCGTGTCGCCGATGTGCCAGTACTCGGCCGTCGACGGGCTGCCGAACAACTGGCATCTGGTCCATCTGGGCAGCCGCGCGGTCGGCGGCGCCGGCCTGGTCATGACCGAGGCCTGTGCGGTGTCGCCGGAAGGCCGCATTTCCGCTGCCGACACCGGCCTGTGGAACGCCTCGCAGGCCGAAGCCTGGCACCGCATCACCTGCTTCCTGCGTTCGCGCGAGGCGGTCGTCGGCGCGCAACTCAACCATGCCGGGCGCAAGGCCAGCGTCGAAGCGCCATGGCTAGGCGGCAAGGCGGTGCCGGCCGACGCGGGCGGATGGACACCGGTGGCGCCATCGCCGTTGCCGTTCCGCGACGATTCGAGCCAGCCGCGCGAACTGCAGCCGATCGAGATCCGCACCGTGGTCGACGATTTCGCCGCGGCGGCGCAGCGCGCGCTGGATTCGTGTTTCCAACTGGTCGAGATCCACGCCGCGCACGGTTATTTGCTGCATCAGTTCCTGTCGCCGTTGTCGAACCAGCGCGACGACCGTTACGGCGGCAGTTTCGACAACCGCACGCGCCTGCTGCGCGAAGTGCTGGCGGCGGTGCGCGAGGTCTGGCCCGAACGCCTGCCGCTGTGGCTGCGGATCTCCGCGACCGACTGGGCCGACGGCGGCTGGGACATCGAACAGAGCGTGGAGCTGGCGCGCATCGTCAAGACACTCGGCGTCGACCTGATCGACGTATCCAGCGGCGGCCTGGTGCCGGATGCGCGGATCCCGAACGAACCCGGCTATCAAGTGCCGTTCTCGGCGCGGATTCGCCGCGAAGCCGGCATCGCCACCGGTGCGGTCGGTCTGATCACCGAAGCGGCGCAGGCCGAACGCATCGTCGCCGACGGCGAGGCCGATGTCGTGCTGCTCGCCAGGCAGTTGTTGCGCGACCCGTATTTCCCGCATCGCGCCGCACGCGAACTCGGTACGACGACGCACGTGCCGGAGCAGTATCAACGGGCTTGGTGAGGCCCGCGTTTTTGAGATCCGAGTTGCTGAAACCCGCGGATGCAGCTCGCGCAAGCGGGCTTCACTGCGCCGGCTTGCAGGCGATGGGCTTGAGCCGCGTCAATTGCGCCATCGGGTCGCCGTCGATCACAGCGAGATCGGACTTGACAAGGGCGGCGACGAAACGCGTGCGGAAGTCGGCCGCATCGCAATAGGGATCGATATAGCCCGGGGTGAACATCAGACTCAAAAGCGCGACGGTCTCTGCCTGGCTCAGGCGTTTTGCCGGCGCGCCGAAATAGGCTTGCGCTGCTTCGTCCAGCCCGGTGGTGCCACGTCCGTAATCGGCGTGTTCGAGCACCATGTCGAGCATGCGCGTCGCAGGCCATTCGCGGCTGAGCCTTATGGGCAACGCGAGGCTTTGAAAATGCCGGTCGTACGAAGGCGGCTGCAATGCCTCTGCGTTCGAACCCGTGCCGTTGTCATGGACGATAGGAGGCGATGGCGGCTGTGCCTGTCGCTCGATCATGCCTCGTGTGTAATTGAAAACAATGTCGAGCAAACGCAGGTCGGCTGGCTCTTGAAGCTCCCTGCTCGGGTTGAGCAGGTAGTAACGCACCCCGAACGACGCAGCGTTAACCGGGTAGGTGATCGCATTGAATTTACGTGCCGAGACCTCGCCGCGGCCGCCCAACTGATCCCACAGCAGGGCCCGGGTGGCGTCAGGGTATTGCTGGCTCGGGCCCGGCAGTTGCCCGGGCAGATCGCGCGCGCCGTACCAATAGAGGCCTTGCAGGAACAGGCATAGCGCAGCAACCAGGGCGACTGCGCCGCCGAGCAGCCATTTGATCAGGACTTCCATGTCCGCAGTTCCGGGTTCGCTGGGTCAGGCCGCTTCGTACGCGCCGTAGCCGCGCAGGCGCTCATAACGGCGCTGCAGCAGATCTTCGATCGGCAACGGTTCCAGCGCGTCGAGTTCGTTGAGCAGCACGGCCTTCAGGCGCGTGGCCATCTGTTTGGGATTGCGGTGGGCGCCGCCGATCGGCTCGCGCACGATCTTGTCGATCAGGCCCAGCTCGTACAGGCGCTTGGCGGTCAGGCCGAGCTGTTCGGCCGCGTCCTTGGCCTTCTCGGCGGTCTTCCACAGGATCGAGGCGCAGCCTTCCGGGGTGATGACCGAGTAGGTGCTGTATTCGAGCATCAGGGTGCGGTCGCCCACGCCGATCGCGAGCGCGCCGCCGGAGCCGCCTTCGCCGATCACGGTGCAGATCACCGGGATCTTCAGTTCGGCCATTTCCAGCAGGTTGCGCGCGATCGCCTCGGACTGGCCGCGCTCTTCGGCGTCGATGCCGGGCCAGGCGCCGGCGGTGTCGATGAAGGTCAGCAGCGGCAGATGGAAACGCTCGGCCAGCTTCATCAGGCGCAGCGCCTTGCGGTAGCCCTCCGGACGCGGCATGCCGAAGTTGCGCTTGATCTTGCTCTTGGTGTCGCGGCCTTTCTGGTGGCCGATGATGACCACGCTGCGGCCGGCGATGCGGCCGAGGCCGCCGACGATGGCGGTGTCGTTGGCGAAGGCGCGGTCGCCGGCCAGCTCCTGGAACTCGTCGCACATCACCCGGATGTAATCGAGGGTGTAGGGACGCGCCGGGTGGCGGGCCAACTGCGAGATCTGCCAGGAACTCAGGTCGCGGAAGATCTGCGCGGTGCGCAGGCGCAGCTTGTCCTGCAGGGTGTGGATTTCGGCGTCGATGTCGACGGCCGGGCCGCTGCTGGCGTGGCGCAGTTCCTGGATCTTGGCTTCCAGGTCGGCGATGGGCTGCTCGAAGTCGAGGTAATTCGGATTCATGCTCGGGCCGTTGGCCGGGTTGAGGCACAGTCTAGCCCAGGGCGGGGGACCGTACCGAGAGGCATGGGAAAGGACGGAGGCGAGAAGCGAGAGCGAGAAGCCGTCTTTACTCGCTCCTCACTCCTCGCGGCTCATTTCTAGCTCTGAGCCCAGGGCTTCGACAGGGTCAGCTTGACCGCCTTCACGCCGGGCTGCGCGCGCAGGGTGCCGACCAGGTCGGCATCGACGCGCACCGACTGGGTGCCGTTGAGGTCGAGCATGCCGGCGGCGCCGTCGCGCAGCAGATCCAGGCGGATCGGGGTCGGGCCGGGGCGCTGCTTGGCGAGCAGGGCGTGGACGCGCTGCCAGGTGCCGGGCACGCGCAGGTCCAGCCGCATCGACAGGCGCTGGGCGTGGCGCGAACACACCTGCGCGTAGTCCCAGCAGCGCGCCGCGCGCAAGGCGAAGCCGCCGCTGAAAGCGTCCTCGCGCAGGCCGCCCTGGATCACCAGCAGGCGGTCGCGGGCCAGCATCGAGGCGAACTCGCTGTAGGTCTCGGAGAAGAACGCGCACTCCAGGCGGCCGCGGCCGTCCTCGATCTGCACGAACATCTGGCTGTCGCCTTTCTTGCGCAAGCCGACCACCTGGCCGGCGACGATCACTTCCAGTTCCGGGCGCCAGCCGCTGCGCGCGCTTTCCGGGCGTTTTTCCCAGATGCCTTCGAGTTCGCCCAGGTCGGTGCCGACCAGGCTGCGCAACTCGTCGCGGTACGGATCGAAGGGGTGGCCGCTGAGGTAATGGCCGAGGGTTTCGCGCTCGCCGTGCAGGATTTGCGCAAGCGGCCATTCGTCGGCCTGCGGCAGGTCCAGATGCAGCGCCGGTGCGGCCGCCTCGAAACCGCCGAACAGCGAAACCTGGCCAGCGGCGCGTTCCTTCGCGAGCTGGTCGGTGGCCTTGAGCACTTCCGGCAACTGCAGCATCAAGGTCGCGCGGTTGCGGCCAAGGCCGTCGAGCGCGCCGGCATGGGCCAGCGCTTCGAGCGCGCGGCGGTTGAGCTTGCCGGTGTCGACGCGCTTGCAGAAATCCAGCAGGTCGTCGAACGGGCCGGCACGGCGCGCTTCGACGATCGCTTCGCAGACGCCGCGGCCGACGCCCTTCACCGCGCCGAGGCCGTAACGGATCGTATTGGCGTCGATCGCCTCGAACATGTAGTCCGATTCGTTGACGTGCGGCGGCAGCACGGTCAGGCCCATGACCCGCGCTTCGTCGAGGAAGTTGACGACCTTGTCGGTGTTGTCCATGTCCGACGAACAGGTCGCGGACATGAATTCGGCGGGGTAGTGACGCTTGAGCCAGCCGGTCTGGTAGGCGACCAGCGCGTACGCGGCCGAGTGCGACTTGTTGAAGCCGTACTCGGCGAACTTCTCCATCAAGTCGAAGATCGGGCTGGCCTGCTTGGCCGGGATGTTGCGCTCGGCGCAGCCGGCCTCGAACTTGGCGCGCTCCTTCGCCATTTCCTCGGGCTTTTTCTTGCCCATCGCGCGGCGCAGCATGTCGGCGCCGCCCAGCGAATAGCCGGCCAGGACCTGGGCGATCTGCATCACCTGTTCCTGGTAGACGATGACGCCGTAGGTCGGCCCCAGCACCGGTTCCAGGCTGTCGTGCGGGTAGGTAACCTCGGCGTTGCCGTGTTTGCGGTCGACCCAGTCCTTGTCCATCCCTGAGCCCAGCGGGCCGGGACGGAACAACGCGGCGAGCGCGATGATGTCTTCGAAGGTGTCGGGCTTGGCGCGCTTAAGCAGCTCGCGCATGCCGCGCGATTCGAACTGGAATACCGCGACCGTGTCGCCGCGCGCGAACAACTCGTAGGTGGCCTGGTCGGTCAGCTCGAGCGCGGTGATGTCGAGCGGTTCCTGGCCTTCGCGGGCGCGGCGCTTGTTGATCGCGCGCACCGCCCAATCGATGATCGTCAGCGTGCGCAGGCCGAGGAAGTCGAACTTGACCAGGCCGACGGCTTCGACGTCGTCCTTGTCGAACTGGGTCACCGGGCTCTTGCCGCGGCCCTCGCCGTCGTGTTCGGCGAACAGCGGGCAGAAGTCCGACAGCGGGCTCGGCGCGATCACCACGCCGCCGGCGTGCTTGCCGGCGTTGCGGGTCAGGTCTTCGAGCTCGCGCGCCAGGTCGAGCAGGTCGCGCACGTCGTCTTCGCTGCGGTAGCGCGCGATCAGTTCGCTGGAGGCTAGCTCCGGGTTCTTGATCGCCGCTTCCGACTCGCCCAGGGCGTCGTCGAGCGAGATGCCCAGCGTGTTGGGAATCAGCTTGGCGATGCCGTCGACGAAACCGTAGGGATGGCCGAGCACGCGGCCGGCGTCGCGCACCACCGCCTTCGCCGCCATGGTGCCGTAGGTGATGATCTGGCTGACGCGGTCGCGGCCGTACTTCTGCGCGACGTAGTCGATGACCTCGTCGCGCCGGTCCATGCAGAAGTCGATGTCGAAGTCGGGCATCGACACGCGTTCGGGATTGAGGAACCGCTCGAACAGCAAGTCGTAGGGCAGCGGGTCGAGATCGGTGATGCCGAGCGCCCAGGCGACCAGCGAACCGGCACCGGAACCGCGGCCCGGGCCGACCGGGATTTCATGATCCTTGGCCCAGTTGATGAAGTCTGCGACGATCAGGAAGTAGCCGGGGAACCCCATCTTGATGATGACGTCCAGCTCGATTTCCAGACGCTCGTCGTAGACCTCGCGGGTCTTGCCCGGCGCCAGCGGATTCTTTTCCAGGCGCTTGATCAGGCCTTCGCGCGATTGCGCGCGCAGCCAGGATTCGATGGTGTGCTCGTCCGGCACCGGGAAGTCCGGCAGCGCGTACTCGCCGAGCTTGAGCTCGACGTTGCAGCGCGTCGCCAAGGCCAGGGCGTTGTCGACCGCGTCGGGCACGTCGGCGAACAGCTCGCGCATTTCCTCGGTCGACTTGACGTACTGCTCGGCGCTGTAGTCGCGCGGGCGCTTGGGGTCGTCGAGCACCCGGCCGGAGGCGATGCACACGCGCGCTTCGTGCGCCTCGTAGCCTTCGCGGTCGAGGAAGCGGGCGTCGTTGCTGGCGATCAGCGGCAGGCCGCGTTTGCTCGCGGCCTGCATGGCGAAGGCGTTGAAGGCCTCTTCGCCGTCGCGCTGGCTGCGGGTCAGTTCCAGGTGCAGGCGGTCGCCGAACACGCCTTGCCAGTCGACCAGCCAGGCATGGGCGAGTTCGACCCGGTTGCTGGCGGCGAGACGGCCGGCCAGGCTGTGACGGCCGGCGAGGGCGAACAGGCCCTGGTTGTCTTCGCGCAGCCATTCCGGGCGCAGCACCACGCCTTCGGTGCGGTGGCCTTCCATCCAGGCGCGGCTGAGCAGGCGCGACAGGGTCAGGTAGCCGCCGCGGTCGCGGCACAGCAGGGTCAGGCGCGAAGCGGTCTCGTTGCCGTCGGCCAGGCCGACGTCGGCGCCGATGATCGGCTTGATGCCGGCGCCTTCGCAGGCCTTGTAGAACTTGACCGTGGCGAAGAGGTTGTCGATGTCGGTCAGCGCGACGGCCGGTTGGCCGAGCGCGACGCAGCGTTTGACCAGTTCGCCGATGCGGATCGTCGAATCGGCGAGCGAGTATTCGCTGTGCAGGTGAAGATGAACGAATGGAGCGGACATGCGTACCGTTTCTGCGGCCGTACCGGGTGGATTCAAGCCGTGGGACGGCAAGCGGATTGCGTGCCGAACAGCAGGGTATCAGCCCGGTGGCCGGCGGCAAGCCTTGACAGGCTTGGATGGCCGCCCAGAGGTCGATCTCGCCGGGTTGCGACAAGGCCGTATTCGGTCGGCGGAGGGACGGTATCGCCTGCTGTTCAAGGGCCCGGTCATGGGCCCGTTGATTGGTCCGTTACTCGGCCGTTATTCGGCACCGTGGCGGCGCCGGCGAACCGGGCGCCGATGGCGGGCATCGGTGCCGATTCGTCGCGCCGGCGGGCCGGCCGGCGCTCAGGCGATCCGGAACACCGGTTCGGGCGAGCGTCCGTTCGCGTAGTGGCTGTCGTTGACCCGGGCGTTGTGCTGCAGCAGCGACAACTCGGCGATGCGGTCGCGGACCCAGGCCGCGCGTTGCTCGGCGTCGTCGCCGCTGGGGTGCTCGATGCGCCGGTAGATGCAGAAATCGCGGTAGTCCTCGGCCTCGGCGGCGAACGCCGGCCAGGTCAGCTCGATCAGCAGCACATCGTCGAGCAGGCCGAGCAGGGGCACCTTGTCCGGGATCAGGTCCTGGTCGTTGTCGACGTAGGCGAACAGCTTGGCTAGGCGCGCCTGCATCGCCGCGTCGCTGTCCCAGGCCGGGTCGGCGGCCATCGCGCGCAGGTCCAGCAGGCTCTGCATGCGCTCGTCGACGACGCGGCGGGCTTCGCTGGCCGGCAGCGCCGCCAGCCAGCCGGCCAGGCGCTGCAGGCGCGCGGCGTCGACGCGCGCGGCATCGGGGTGCAACTCGTGCACCAGGGCATCGAAAGCGGCGATCGCGGCGGGGGTGATCGCCATGGCCGGCTCGTAGCCGACGCGGTTGTGCGGCAGGGCGCTATCGCGCTCGAACGGCAGCGGCTCGGAAGTCGGAGTGGGATGAGGCATGCGCATGAAACACCTCGCGTCCGGCCGGATAAGAAGGGCGGGATGCGCGCCGCGGGCCGGAGGCGACGCGAACCTGGAGAGCTTGCGAATTCACTCTGCGCCTGACGGCAGTGTGGGCGCGCCGGTATGAAGTCGTTGTGACCACTGGCACGGGATGCGTATTCAGCCGATGGGCGGTCGCGGTGGCGGGAACTTCGGCGGTGTCGTCGGTTTTCGGCGGGGCCGTTGCTTCAGGGGTAGGAGCGGCGCGAGCCGCGACCGCATTTTTAACGGTTGCGGCGTTGTTCTCGGAGATGCGGGAACGTCTCGGCGTCGTTGTTTTTCACGATGCGCGGTGTTTCTCACATTGCATGAGGTTGCGGTGCGGCGTGCGGTTGCGCGGTCGCGGCTTGCGCCGCTCCTACCCTGGAGGAGCGTAGCTATCGCCGGGCTGTTGCCGTTGCTGTGCGTCGTTTCGCACTCGCGAAGGCAATCGAAGGCCCGGAGGGCGGCGCGCATGGATGCGCGCCGTTTTTCATCGGGACAGGGATGTCCCGTAT
>NZ_JMTZ01000041.1 GCF_000731095.1 Lysobacter antibioticus
TTTTGGGCTTAGCAAAAGAAAGTAACCCGGCCGCGTTAGCGGACGGAAGCTTTGCTGTTGATGTTGCTTCGCTGTCCTACAGCCGGAGACGCGGGAGCACGACAGGACGCGGTCGCGGCTCGCGCCGCTCCTACCCTTTAAAGCTGTCTGAGCTGCGGCGTCGAGGCGCCTCGCCTCACTCCAAGGTAATCCCCGCCGCCGCCGGCGTGCGGTCCTTCAGCGTTTCGCTGGCGCGCGCCCACCATTCGCGGTGCTCTTCGCTGGCGCAATACTCGGCATAGGACAGCTTGGCGATGGTCGCCAGGGAATAGTCGGGACGGCCTTCGGCCAGCATCGCGCTCATCGCGCGCAGCAGGGGCAAAGAAGGCAGCAGGTCTTCAATGAAGAGGAATTGGCCGGCCTGGTTCACTTCGAGGAAATGCGCATCGCCGTTGCCGTCGATGGCCAGGTCGATGCAGCCGAACACCAGGCCGAGTTCGCGCATCAGCGCGGCGAGCTTGGCCTGGTCGACGGACGAGAGCTCGCCGACTTCGGCCTGCAGCCCCTGCGTGTTCTGGGGGACGCGCCAATCGACGAAGCCGTCGTCGTGCTGGGTGTACAGGCGCGCGGCGAAGTAGCGGTCGCCGATCGCGGTCACGCGCAGGTCGTAACGTTTGTCGACGTAAACCTGGTAGATGCCGGGGCAGTGCAACAGGCTCTGGTCGTCTTCGAGCATCGCCGGTTCGACGATGCGCGCATAGGTGCTGAACATGCGGCCGGTCTCGGCGTCCTTCCAGGTGTGGGTCAGGAAGGGTTTGTAGACCACGCGGCCGTGGCGCTGGACGAAACGGCGGATCTCGGCGGGGTCGTGCGAGACCAGGGTCGGAGGGAAGCGCAGGCCGCAGTGATGGGCGGCGCGCAGTTGTACGAGTTTGTTCTCCGCCATCGCCGCGGCAGCGGGGCGATTCACCCACAGCCGGTCGGCGCCTTGATCGGTGAGTGCATAGACGTTCTTGAGGAAACGCCCCCATTCGCCGCGCAGAAAGGGCTGGTCGCCGGCCTGCGCGCGCGGGAAGGATTCGGGATTGCGCGGCCGCCGATACCAGACCGTGCCGACGCTGGCGTCGTCGAGAGGGCCGCTCATGCGCAGGCCGAGGTCGGGGTCACAATGCAGGGACATCGCGCCGAGTTCGGCTTCGGCCAGCGAGCTCAGCCAGGTTGCGTCGATACCGCTGGCGCGCAAAGCCCAGCGCGCGGCGGAAGCATGGATGTCGTGGGCCAGCGAGGACAGGATCAGCGGACGGCGGTGAGCGGGCATGGAAGCGTTCGTGTTTTCAGGGCCATTGAAAACGGCACGCCCCGTCGGACGGGGCGTGCCGGGTCATGCGTGGCGGCGGGGTTTACGCGCACGTCGCTCGCGCGCGGGTCCACCCTGCCTGGTGCATGGACTGCATCCGATCAGATCGAGCGGAAGTCGAGGCGATTACAGGAAATCGGGATCGCCCGGATCGTCGCCGTTCGGACCGGTGGCGTGGGTGCTGTCGCCCTTGCCGCCGGAGATCGCTGCGATCTCGTCCAACGAAAGTTCGCGCGCTGCGATGCGGGCGAGCGGGCGGGCGGCTTCGTCCTGAGGCAGAGCGTTGTTGCTGTAAACGTCTTGCTTACTCATGGAGCGTTCTCCTAAACCGTAGAGTGCCAGGATGAGTTGAAAGGCCGTCCCGGCGTCGGCACGAGCATCGATGCTAACAACTATGAAAGTCGCGGTTTGCTAATCGCGATCCCACTTTCGCCCTGAATGCGCGAAGCGATGGGGATTGCAAACTCGGGCGTTGTGATCTGTTCACTGACGCCGTCGCGCAAGGCGACGACGCGGTCTGCGCTGCGGATCGTATCGGGCCTGTGCGCGATGACGATGCGGGTCATGCGCAAGGCGGAAATCTCGCGATTGATCTCGTGCTCGCGGGCGACGTCGAGGTGGCTGGTGGCCTCGTCGAGCAACAGGATCGCCGGCGAGCGATACAAGGCGCGCGCCAACAGCACGCGTTGTTTCTGTCCGCCCGACAGCGACGAACCCAAGTCGCCGACCAAGGATTCGTAACCCATCGCCATCGCCGCGATATCGTCGTGGATGCGCGCCGCGCGCGCCGCCGCTTCGATGCGCCCGGGGTCGGCGGCGTGGTCGAAGGAGGCGATGTTCTCGCCGATCGAGCCGGCGAACAGCACGTCCTCCTGCATCACCGCGCCGAACAGTTCGCGGTACGCGGCCAGGCCGTAGTCGTGAATATCAACGCCGCCGATGCGGATCGTGCCCGAGCTCGGGCGCAGCAGGCCGAGGATCAGCTTGGCCAGGGTGGTCTTGCCGCAACCCGAGGCGCCGACGATCGCCACCGATTCGCCGGCTTCGATGTCGAAACTGCAGTCGCGCAGGATCCACGGCTCGTCGTCGGCGTAGCGGAAGCTGAGCCGCTCGATCTCGATGCGCGGCGCCGGCACCGGGCCGGCGTAGTCGGTGTGCACGTTCGCTTCGGGCGGCTCGAAGGCGATGTCGGCGATGCGTTGGCCGTGCAGGCCGAGCAGGCGCAGGTCGACGAGCTTGTCGATCAGGCTGCCGGTGCGGGTAGCGAACAGGTCGGCATAGGCGACGAACACCACCATCATGCCGGCGCTGAAGCGGCCCTTCAGGGTCAGCCAGGCGCACAGCCAGATCAGCAGCACGCGCTGGGCGCCGAACACCAGCTTCGACAAGGCGGAGAACACTGCGGTGGTGCGGGCGATCGCGGCCTCGCGATTGGCCACCTCGACGCTGGCGTTGGCGATGCGCCCGCGACGGTCGTCCTGTTGATTGCCGAGCTTGATCGTCTGCACGCCCTGGATCGACTCGATCAACAGGCTCTGCTGCTTGGCGACGTGGATCAACTGCTCCTCCTTGAGCCGCCACAGCCGCCGGTACGCGGCCCAGCGCACAATCGCGTAGACGGCGAACGCGGCCAGCACCAACGCCGTCAACGGCGGGCTGTAGAACAGCAGCAGCGCCAGCACCAGGGTCACGGTAAGGCCGTCGAGCAGGCTCTCGACGAAACTGCCGGTCAGGGTCTGCTGGATCGCCTGCACCGAGACGAAACGCGACATCACTCCGCCGACATGGCGCTTTTCGAAGAAATCCAGCGGCAGCCGCATCAGGTGGCCGAACAGATTGGCCAGCCATTGCGAGTTCAAGGCGGCGCCGAGGTCGGCGACCAACCAACCGCGCATCGCCGTGAGCGTCGCCTGGAACACCACCACGACCAGGAAGCCGATGCCGAGCAGGTTCAACAAGCCGATGTCGGCGGCCACCAGAACGCGGTCGATCACCCACTGCATCGCCAGCGGCAGCAGCAGGGTGAACACCTCCAGGCTCAGCGCCAGGATCAGGATCTGCGCACCGGCGCGGCGCAGGCCGACGATGCGGCCGGCGAGCCCGCGCAGGCTCAGGCGCTGGCGTTCGCGCATCGGCACGAAGTCGGTCTTGGGCGACAGTTCCAGGGCGATGCCGGTGTACTGGCGGCCGAACTCGGCCAGCGGCAGGCTGACCGCACCGCGCGCCGGGTCGTGCAGTTCGGCGCGGCCACGGGCGATGCGCTTGAGCACGACGAAATGATTGAGGTCCCAATGCAGCACGCAGGGCAGGCGCAGATCGGCGAGGTGTTCGATCTCGGCCCGCAAGGGGCGGGTGTCGAAGCCGAGCGCGCCGGCGATCTTGATCAAACGCGCCAGAGTGGCGCCGCGCGGCGACACCGGGAAGCGCCGGCGCAGGCTGCTCAGATCGATGTCATGGCCATGGTGGACGGCGATCATCGCCAGACAGGCCAGGCCGCACTCGGCCAATTCGTTCTGCTGGATCACCGGCACGGACTTCGCGCTCATGAGCCCGTCCGATGAGCGTCGGGTGCGGCCTCGGTGTTCGACAGCGGCGCCAACACGAACTCGTAAAGACGTCGTTGCTCCAATTGAAGCTCGGCATCGACTCGCATACCCGCCTGCAATGCCTGCGTGCCGATGCGCTGGCGATCCAGCTCGACCTGCACCGACCAGGCCGGCGCGTCCGGGCGCAGGCCGCTGCGCCGGTGGACCTCGTCGGGCGATGAGGCCGCGGCGGCTATCGCGACCACGCGGCCGTGCTGCACGCCGTAGCGCTGATACGGGAAGGCGCGGTAGCGCAGGACTGCCGGCGTGCCCTGGTGGATCGCGGCGATGGCGCGATCGGGCACCCACACCTGCGCCTGCAGGGGCGATGGGCCGCGCGGTGCGGCCTGCGCTACCAGCACGCCGCCGACACGTTCGCTATGGGTGTAACGGCCGAATGCGAGCAGGGCTGACAGTGCGAGCAGACCGAGCAGGCCGAGCGCGGCCATCGGCCAGCCCAGGCGCGAGATCGGCAGGCGGATGCTGCCGAGCCAGCGTTGTTTCCTGGCTTCGAGCATTTCGCGTCTGAACAGGTCTTCGTGCACGTAAGCCTCAGACGCGTGGCGAGGATCGAAGGGTGCCGTTCGGCGAACCCATGGCGATCGCGGTGCGTCTGTCGTCTCCTGCCGTTACGACTCGGTCGCTGAGTGTCGTACAAGGCCGATGGCGTTTCCAGGTCGCCATTGTCGAACGCCGTCACGGTTCGCGGGGATTGCAACAAATCGTTCAGCCCTGTTGCTGTCGGCCATGCCGCGATGCGCAGGCGTTCGAGACGCAGCGCATGCTCAAGCGGCATCGCGCGCGGGTTTGCGCCAGCGCGGCCAGGTGCCGAGGGTGATCGCGCGCAACAGCCATTCCATCGGGCCATGGCCGTGACGCTGCATCCACCAGGCGCTGAGGCGCAGTTGCGCGCCGAACAGCAGGACCGCGAAAGCCAGTACTGCGAGCGGCGAGACCCGCCCCATCAGGCCGAGGCCGTAGCCGGTGAACACCAGCGCGGCGGCCGCCGATTGCAGCAGGTAGTTCGACAAGGCCATGCGTCCGGCCGGGGCCAACCATCGCACGAGTCGCGGGCCGGCGCGGCCGGCGAAGCCGCTCATGGCCAGGGCGGCATAGGCGCCGGTCAGCAAAGGCGCGGTCAGCAGGCTCAAGGCCAGCGCCGCCAGTTCGAGCGCGCCGCCGGGTTCGAAGGTGGAGACGCCGGCATAGAACGCCGCCGCCGGCAGGCCGATGCCGAAACCCCAGCGGCGCAGTCTGCGCAGCAACGGTCGATAACGATCGAGGCGGGCAAACACTTCGCGACGGCCGGCGACCCGGCCCAACAGGAACATCGCCAAGGCGCATGGCGCCTGCATGAAGGCGAGCACGATCCCGGTCGACGCCAGTTCGCTTATGCGCTGGGCGACGACCGCGCTGGGCGGACCGGTGAAGCCGGCGAGGGTCGCCTGCGCTTCGGCCGCGGCGCTGCGGGCATCGACGGCGCCGGTTTCGCCACTGAGCCGAATCAGCAAAGCCAGCCCGGCCCAGGCGGCGGCGGTGGCCACGATCAGGGCCAGGGCGCAACGCAACGCGGCGCGCTCCGACAGCGCGCGCATCGCCAGCAGGGCCAGGCCCATCGCCGCATAGGTGCCGAGGATGTCGCCGTGAAACAGCAGCACGGCGTGGGCCAGGCCGATCAGCCACAGCCCGAGCGAACGCCGCAGCATGCGCGGCACGAAGGCCTCGCCTGCGCGCTGCGCCGAATCGAGCTGCAGGCTGAAGCTGTAGCCGAACAGGAACGAAAACAGCAGGTAGAACTTCATCTCGAACAAGCAGGCAACGAGCAGGCGCACCGCGCGGTCCAGCCCTCCGTCGTAACCCGGATCGGGCAGGCCCAGGCCGTAGTAGGGCGAGGCGAACACGCCGAGGTTGACGACCAGGATGCCGAACAGGGCGAAGCCGCGCAGGGCGTCGAGCTGTTCGATGCGTGGCGGGACGACGCGGGCGGATGCGGTCATGTGGGCGGTACGAACGGGGGAGCGTGAATGCTGCGCGCGGCGTCGCCGCGCTGCATCGGGCCGGCGACGGGAGCCAACCGGGACGTTTGGCGGATTCGCCGCGCGCGGAAACTGGAATACTGGCGGCATGAGCGAAATCCCCGCCGCACGCCCGGTGCCGGCCGCGCGCGCGCCGGCGCGCCGCTGGTGGAGCGGGCTGTTCTGGAAATGCCTGCTGTCGATGCTGATCGCCTCGTGGATCAGCACCGCGCTGCTGTCCGGCCTGGACCTGTATCTGTCGCGCACCGAGGTGCGCGAGGCGATGGCGCCACCGATGCTGCAGGGCGCGATGCAGCGCGAATTGCAGCAGTTCGGCGCATTGCCCGACCTGGCCATGACTTCGCACGCGCAATGCGAGGCGATCCTGCAGGCCTTGCTGGTGCGCATCGTCGGCATGGACTCGCAGGAGTGGATGAACTCGCACAGCTTCGCCGGCAGCACCCACGACGGCCGTTTGTCGATCCGCTATCGCGACCGCGACGGCCGCGTATGCCGCTATCCCGCGCAGGCGAGTCCGCCGCTGGCGCAGATGCTGGAGGAGATCGAGCAAGAAGCGGTGTCGTCGCATGCGCCGGTGCCGCGCCGCCACGAGCGCGAAGGCGACTGGATAAGCGCGGTGGCCTTGCCGCTGGCGCGGACTCCGGGCGCGACCCTAAGCGTCGGCCAGCACGCCGGCGGTTCGCTGGCGACCTTCATGCACATGGATTCGGGCGACATCGAAAGCCTGGCGATCTATCTGGTGCTGATCAGCGCGATGTCGGCGATCGCCGTGGCGACCCTGCTGACGCGCCGGATCGGCCATGCCGAGCGCGCCGCGGATGCGTGGGCCGCGGGCGAACTCGGCGCGCGCATCCACGATGCCGGCCGCGACGAGTTCGGGCGCTTGTCGCAGCGTTTCGACCGCATGGCCGATGCGCTCGGCGAAGTGATCCAGGTGCGCCAGGCGTTGGCGGTATCGGAGGAGCGCAACCGTCTTGCCCGCGACCTGCACGACACCGCCAAGCAGCGCAGCTTCGCTCTCGGCCTGCAGCTCAGCGTGCTCGATCACCTGAGCCAGCGCGAGGGCGGCGAGCAGGACCCGCGCCAGATCACCTTGATCAAGGCCGCGCTCGGTTTGACCGGGCAACTGCAGCGCGATCTGGCCGACGTGATCCAGCGCTTCTCGGCACCGACAGTGGCCGAGCAGGGCTTGCGCAAGGCCATCGAGGACACCTGCTCGCATCTGCTCGCCGGCAGCGAGATCGAGTGGCGGCTGTTGCTCGACGGCGTCGCCGAGCGCGGCCTGGGCGCGTGGCCGCAGCATGCCGGTCAGCTGTTGATGATCGCCACCGAGGCGGTCAGCAACAGCCTGCGCCACAGCGGTGCGCGCCGCATCGAGGTCGTCCTCAACAATTCCGGCAACCGCTACGGCTGGACCATCCAGGACGACGGCTGCGGCTTCGTCCCCAACGAACACGAGGCCACCGGCATGGGCCTGGCGAACATGCGCTTGCGCGCACGCACGCTGCCGGGCGGGCGTTTCCGTCTCGCCAGTTCTCCCAGCGGCACGGTGGTGACCGTGTCGTTCACGCTGGAATCGCAGGGAATCCAGGCATGAGCACATCGGTATTGCTGGTCGACGACCACGAGGTGGTGCGCAAAGGCATCCGCAGCCTGTTGATGCTGACCGACGACTTCGAAGTCGTCGGCGAAGCCGGCGGCGGCGCCGAGGCGATCGCGCTGGCGCGCGAACTGGCGCCGGACCTGATCGTGATCGACCTGATGATGCCCGACGTCGACGGCGTCGAGGCGATCCGCGCGATCAAGGGCCTGAGCCCGCGCAGCGCCATCGCGGTGCTGACCTCGACCGACCAGGACGACCTGGCCTTCGCCGCGATCGAGGCCGGCGCGCAGTCGCTGTTGTTCAAGAGCATGCTCGGCGACGAGCTGCTGGCGACCTTGCGGCGCATCGCCGGCGGCGAGGCGGTGATCCATCCCTTCGTCGCCCAGCGCATCCTCAAGGCGGTGCGGCGCAAGCGCGAGCCGCGCGAGGACCCCTTCGCCTGCCTGACCGAACGCGAGCTGGACGTCTTGCGCAAGCTGGCCGAGGGAGGCAGCAATGCGCGCATCGCCGCGGCCTTGAACATCGGCGAGAAGACGGTGAAGTCGCACCTCGGCAACGTGCTGGCCAAGCTGCACCTGGCCGACCGCACCGAGGCGGTCGCGTTCGCCTGGCGGCGCGGCCTGATGTCGGCGGAATCCGAGCACGGCGGCGGCTGACGGTTTCGCGACGCCTCTCAAAGCCGTCATCCCCGCGAAGGCGGGGCGCATGGATGCGCTTGCGGGCGACTGACTCGCGCACTCATGAACGCCAGGGCGTTATGCGCCCGGGCCGGGGGAGAGACTTCACAGCGATGCCTCGGTGAAGCCCTGGGTTCCCGCCTACGCGGGAACGACGGTAGAGAGGTCTCGCTGCGCCTCTCAAAGCCGTCATCCCCGCGAAGGCGGGGATCCAGAGACTTCAGAGCGACGCTTCGGTGAAGCCCTGCGCCCCGGCCTTGCGCGGGGGCGACGACAAATAATTCTCACGGCTTCTCAAGCATCCGCGCGCTTTGTCGTGGCGTCTGGCGCCAGATTCGGCAAAGTCGAATCGATCGTTTCCGTCGCCTCACTATCCGCGCAAGCGTCGTTAGTCATGCCTGCCGAATGGCACAACTGGGTAGGGAGGCACACGTGTCCTTGCGTTTGTGATTCACACAGGTCGCACGAAGATCGACCGAACACGATGCCGCGATAGGCATCGGACCACTGCTTCAAGCGCCGCTACGCCGCGCTTTCGACACGATAAGGGACTACTGACCGATGCAAGGCATTACCCGCACCACGCGTAATCGCGTTACCCGCATGCATTCCCGTTCCCTGCTTTCGCTCGCCATCGTCGGCGGCCTGCTCGCCGTTTCGGCGTCGGCCGCGGCGCAGAACGCGAACCCGATGGGCCAGCTCGGCAATCCCGACAGCTGGCGCAGCGACGAATTCAAGGCCGATTGGGGCCTGGCCACGATCAACGCCCAGTACGCCTATGCGCGCGGCCTGACCGGCAAGGGCATCCGTCTGGGCGTGTACGACAGCGGCACGGTGTTCGGCCATCCCGAGTTCGCCGGCAAGGACCACCGCGCCGTGCACATGGCCGACGTGCTCGCCGACGGCAGCGTTTGCACCAACACCTCGATCATCGGAGGCGCCGGCGCCTGCTTCACCTCGCGCGGCGACCAGGCGCAGATCCGCTACGTCGGCTTCAACGCGAACGTGCCCGAGAACATCCGCCGCATCATCCAGTCCGGCCCCTACGTGCAGCCGGGTTGGGAGTTCAACACCCACGGCACCCACGTCGGCGGCACCATCGCCGCCAACCGCGACGGCAGCGGCATGCACGGTGTCGCCTTCGGCGCCGACCTGACCGCGGCCAAGTGGTCGTTCAACAGCGTGCGCGAGTGGGCGCGCAGCGCCACCGGCGGCTACAGCGTCGTCAGCATCGGCGGCGTCGGCCCGGAAGACGCGACCGTCGCCGGCATGTACGCGCAAATGAACGAGCAGGGTGTGCGCGCGGTCAATCACAGCTGGGGCTTGGCCAACGAGCCGAATACCCTGGCCCAGCTCGACGGCTATCTGTTCGACCCCGACAACGCCGCCTATTTCGACACCTTCGCCAAGGGCTCGCTCGACAAGGGCATGCTGCAGGTGTGGGCGGCGGGCAATCACAACGTCGCCGGCACGACCCCGCAGACCGCGCCGCAGGCTGGCTTGTACGCGAGCCTGCCGCGCGGCCGCGCCGAACTCGAGCCGTACTGGCTGAGCGTGGTCAACGTCAATCAGAACCTGGTGCTCAGCGCTTCGTCGATGCGTTGCGCGCAGACCGCGAACTGGTGCGTCGCCGCACCGGGTTCGACGATCAACTCGACCGTGCTCGGCGGCGAGGAATCGCTGCAGGGCGGGTTGGTGCGCAATCCCGACGGAACGATTTCCTTCGACATCACCGCCGGCGCGCCGACGTTCGAGTACGGCAACCTCAGCGGCACCTCGATGGCGACGCCGCACGCAGTCGGTTCGCTCGGCCTGCTGATGGAGCGCTTCCCCTATCTCGCCAACACCCAGGTCCGCGACATCCTGCTGACCACCGCGACCGATCTCGGCGCGCCGGGCGTGGACGAGGTCTACGGCTGGGGCTTGATCGATTTGAAGAAAGCAATCGACGGCCCGGGCCAGATCCGCGTCGACACCGATGTGGTGATGGACCGTCCGGGCGGCGGCGCCAAGGTGTGGGACGGTAAGGCTTGGGACGATTGGCGCAACGACATCGGCGGTTCCGGCGTGCTGAGCAAGTCCGGCCTCGGTTGGTTGCGCTTGAGCGGCAACAACAGTTTCGGCGGCCTCAAAGTCAAGGACGGCGTGCTCGAACTGACCGGCCACAACACCTACGCCGCGCAGGTCGAAGGCGGCACCCTGGTCGTCAACGGCAGCTTGACCACGGCCTCGTTGCCGGTGCTCGCCGGCGGCGCGCTCGGCGGCAGCGGCCGCATCGTCGGCGACGTGCGCATCGAAGGCGCGGTCTCGCCGGGCAATTCGATCGGCACCCTGAGCGTGCAGGGCAACTACGTGCAAGCGGCGGGTTCGACCTATGTCGCCGAGCTGTCGGCCGGCGGCGCCTCCGACCGCATCGACGTCAGCGGCCAGGCCCGTCTCGAAGGCGGCAAGCTGGTGGTGCTGCATGCGCCGGGCCAGTACATGCTCGGCCAGTCGTTCAACCTGATCAGCGCCGCCGGCGGCGTCAGCGGCCAGTTCGCCTCGCTCGACCAGACCGCGTTCTCGCCGTTCCTCAAGTTCGGCCTCAGCTATGCGGCCAACCAGGTCGGCGTCGACGTGACCCGCGGCGCCTCGCTGGCGGCGAGCGCGCAGACCGACAACCAGCGTGCCGCCGCCGCCGCGGCCGACCGCCTCGCGATCGGCCAGGGCATTCCGCAGCCGCTGACCCAGTTGTTCCCGGAACAGGCGCTGGCCGCGCTCGACGCGCTCAGCGGCGAGGCCCACGCCAGCCTGCGTTCGATCATGGTCGACGACAACCGCCATGTGCGCGATGCCGCCTTGGGCCGTGCGCGCGCCGGTCGCGGCGATTTCGCCGCCGACAGCGCCGGCGAATCCTCGCAGGGCGCCTGGGTGCAGTTGCTGAAGTCCGGCGGCACCCTCGACGGCGACGGCAATGCCGCGCGCAATGAGTACAACGGCTCGGCCACCTTGCTCGGTTACGACTACCGCTTCGACGGCGGCTGGCGCATCGGCGTGCTCGGCGGCAGCGGCCGCAGCGACAACAACGATGCCCGTAACGACAAGGGCCGCATCAAGACCCGTCACCTGGGCCTGTACGCCGGGCAGAACTGGGGCGGTTTCGGCCTCAGCGCCGGCGTCGCGTTCGCCCGTCACGACGTCGACCTGGATCGCGGCATCGCCTTCAACGGCTTCAACGATCGCGCCCGTTCCAACTACGACGCCGACAGTAAGCAGGGCTTCGTCGAAGGCGGCTACCGCTTCGACGCCGGCGCTTGGGCGTTCGAGCCGTATGCGCAGTTCGCCCAGGTGCGGGTGAAGAGCGATGGCTTCCAGGAAAGCGGCGGTGCCGCGGCGCTGACCGGCCGCGGCGCCGACAGCCGCGTCAACCTGTCGACGCTGGGTCTGCGCTTCAACGTCGACCTGAAGGGCTCGCAGCAGGAGCAGAGCTGGCTGAGCCTGCGCGGCGGCCTCGGCCGTCGCCATGCCAGCGGCGACCTCAACCCGGCGACCTCGGTGGCCTGGCGCGGCGGCGACGCCTTCCAGGTCCACGGTGCGCCCCTGGCCGACGACGCCACCCTGCTCGAAGCCGGCATCGCCGCACGCCTGAGCGCGAACGGTTTGTTGGAACTGAACTACAGCGGTCAGCTCGCCGACGAGGCGCACGACCACGGAGTCAACGCGCGGTATTCCCTGCGCTTCTAACCCCCCGCCCGAAGGGGGAGCCCCCGAAGCCGCAACGATCTAGGTCGTTGCGGCTTCTTTTTTGGGTTCGTCTGGGGGTAAAAGCAAGAGCAAGAGCAAATCCCCCCTGGCCCCCCTTTTTCAAAGGGGGGACTCGTTCGAGTGAGATCGGATGCTTTCTGTTCCTGAGCGAGGCAGGTGTAGGCATGAGGGAGGCAAGTGCAGGTAGTCGTAGAGCCATAGGCAAAGCCGAAGCCAAAGCCGAAGGTAAATACGCGTGCCGGCCGCGTTGCGCATCCGGCGAACGCTCCACCTGGCTACGCGTCTCCCCGACCACCCCTAGGCACTCCCCCCTTTGAAAAAGGGGGGCTAGGGGGGATTTGCTCCGGCTCTTACGACAACGAACCGCCGCCATCACCCGCGGTCCGAGACTCACCACTCCGACCATCACCATCCACCACCCCCCAGCGTTGCGCCACACCCGCTTATGCCGGTCGCCGCATTCGGCGATGATGAGGCCCCGCCGCCATTGCCCCGTGCATCGCGCCGGTTCCCCACGACTCCGGAGATGCGCATGTTCGAGCTGTCGGCACTCTTGACCTTCGCCGGCCTGGCCCTGGTCATGGTCCTCACCCCGGGGCCGAACATGATTTATCTGGTCTCGCGCTCGATCTGCCAGGGCCGCAAGGCCGGGCTGATTTCGCTGGCCGGGGTCGGCGTCGGCTTCTTCTTCTATCTGTTCGCCGCCGCCTTCGGCATCACCGCGCTGTTGTTCGCTGTGCCGTTCGCCTACGACGCGCTGCGCATCGGCGGCGCGATGTACCTGCTGTGGATGGCCTGGCAGGCGGTGCGGCCGGGCGGTCGCTCGCCGTTCCAGGTCCGCGACCTGGCCGCCGACAGCCCGCGCCGCTTGTTCACCATGGGCCTGCTGACCAGTCTGTTGAACCCCAAGGTGGCGATGTTCTATCTCGCCCTGCTGCCGCAGTTCATCGACCCGCAGCGCAGCGTGATGCTGCAGTCGTTGCTGCTGGGCAGCCTGCAGATCGCGATCAGCGTCGGCGTCAACGCGTTGATCGTCGCCGGCGCCGGCGGCATCGCCAACTTCCTGGCCGGACGGCCGCGCTGGGTGACCGCGCAGCGCTGGGTCATGGGCGGGGTGTTGTCGGGGCTGGCGGTGCGCATGGCGGTCGACGCCCGCCGCTGAGGCTCAAGGCGCGCGGCCGGCAGCCTGGTCGCGCGCGCGCTGGATGATCGCGCGGACCTGGGCGCGGTCGCGATGGCGCGAAATCGCCACCGCGCCGAGCGCGATCGCGCGTTCGCGCATCTGCGCGGTGACGTCGTAGTGGCAGCCGCTGGCCTTGTCCTGGAACGATTCGCGGCGCTTGCCGAGCCGCGCCGCGAAAGCGTGCAACTCGTCGAGGCGGTCGGCCATCAGATGCGCCCAGCGTTCGCCGCGCCAGGGCCACACGGCATCGTCGACGTACACGGTCACCGCATTTCTCCAGGGAATGAATCCAGCCGCGTCGCGGACGATTCTGTCACGACGCGCGGCTGAGAGCCGCGCAGGCGACAGGCTGTGCCCAGTATCCGACAATCGCGGTGTCGCGGGCGTCTTCCCTCGCTCGCAGGAGCCGTCATGCGGATCTCGGCCATCCACCACGTCGCGATCATCTGTTCCGACTATCGACGCTCGAAGCACTTCTACACTCAGGTGCTCGGGCTGAGCGTGCTCGCCGAGGTGCATCGCGAGGCGCGGCGTTCTTATAAGCTCGATCTGGCCTTGCCCGACGGCGGCCAGATCGAACTGTTCTCCTTCCCCGATCCGCCGCCGCGGCCGTCCTATCCGGAAGCCTGCGGCCTGCGTCATCTCGCTTTCGCGGTCGACGACATCGACGCCTGCGTCGCCGAGCTGCAGGCGCAGGCCGTCGCGGTCGAGGCGGTGCGCGTCGACGAATACACCGGGCGCCGTTACACCTTCTTCGCCGACCCCGACGGTTTGCCGATCGAATTCTACGAACGCGGCTGAGGCGCCGCGCGGCCGCCTCAGGCGTGGGCGACGAGGTGGCCGTGCTCGCGCCAGGCCTCGAAGCCGCCGGCCAGCGGGCGCACGCGCTTGAAACCGCGCCGGCGCAGTTCGCGCGCGAGGGTCGCGGCCGAGGCTTCGTTCGGGCAATCGCAGTAGACGATGACCTCGTCGCGCCGCTCCAAAGGAACATCGGCCAGGGACACGTCGGCCAGCGAAGCGACGAATACCGCACCGGGTATCCAGCCGGAGGCGTCGCGTTGCGGCTGCGAGCGCACGTCGAGGATCATCGGGCCGTTGCCGTCTTCGAGCAGCCGATAGAGCTCAGGCACGGTGATCCGCGCCATCCGCAGTTCGCGCAGGAACAGGCGGCGCTTGAGCAGCTTGTAGCCGACGAAGGCGGCGATGGCCGCGGCCACCAGCAGCAGGCCGTAGCGGCCGAGCGTCTCCAGGCTGTCGAGCACGTCGTTGACGGCCTCGTGGAAGACCGCGCCGACCGCGACCGCGAGGCCGGCCCAGAGCAGGGCGCCGATGCCGTCGTAGAAGGCGAAGCGACGCGCGCTGGTGCCGGTCTCGCCGGCCAGGGTGGTCGCGACCGCGGCGAAACCGGGCACGAACTTGGCCACCACCAGCGACGGCGCGCCCCAGCGCGCGTATACGCCGCGGGTCATCAGCACGCACGAGTCCGGCGACAGCGAGACCTTGCACATCAGCCGCAGCAAGGCCGCGCCGATCCGGCGCCCGCCGAGATACCACAGGCTGTCGGCAAGCAAGGCGGCAAGCGCGGCGATCAACAGGATCGGCCACAGGCTCTGCTGCTGGTCCACCGCAATCGCGGCGGTGACGATGATCGGCGGATAAGCCGGCACGGGCAGCCCGCCCTGATCGAGGAACACGCTGACGAAGACCACGAGCAGGCCGTAGGTCTGGATCAGATGCAGCAGGGCGTCCATCGGTCGGTCCTAAGACCGCGTCACGCGGTCGGAAAACATGGCAATGCCGCGTCACGCGGTCGGGAAATATGGGCAAGCCGCGTCGCGCGGTCGGAAAAAATAGCGAGCCGCGCCGGGCGGCCGGGTAAACGTGGGCAAGCCAACGGGGCCAGGCGGCCTCGCACGGCTGGAAAACCATCGGCAGTTTCCGCCCGCGCCGCGTCCGCTGCAATCGCATGGCGGCGACGGATCGTTGCGGGCCTGGCATCGGCGCTGCGGTCGCCGGACCGCCGCGTTCGGAGCCGATGCGGGTCCAAACTGCGGTCGCCGTAGCCTTGGGCGTCACATCGGCGGCCGCACAATGCCCCGTGCCGGGACGATGCGGCCGGCCGTCACGGGAGTGTTCGATGCGCCTGGAAGGCAGTCAGGAAACCTTGTTGATCACGCTTTATGCCAAGGCGATGGACAACCGCGCCACGCCGTCGATCCTGCGCGACGCCCTGGCCGACGACCTGGTCCGCCACATAGACTACGATTTCGAACGCTTCGGCCTGGGCCCGTCGGACATCCGCGGGCTGGCGCTGCGCTCGCGCATCATCGACGGCTGGACTCGCGCCGCGCTGCAAGCGCGCCCCGACACCCTGGTGCTGCATCTGGCCTGCGGCCTGGACTCGCGCGTGTTCCGGGTCGATCCGCCCTTGGAAGTGGATTGGATCGACCTCGATTTTCCCGAGGTGATCCGCCTGCGCGAGGCGCTGCTGCCGCAACGCGCCGGGCGCTACCGCACCTTGCCGAGCAACGTCATGGAGCCGGACTGGATCGAGCGCCTCGACAACCAGCGCCCGGTCCTGGTGATCGCCGAGGGCTTGTTTCCCTACCTCGACGAGCGCCGCGCCCGCGAACTGGTGCGGCGCCTGATCGAACGGTTTCCGCAGGGCGGGCAATTGCTGTGCGATCTGTACAGCCCGCTCGCGCTGCGCCTGCTCCGCCACGCGACCATGATCCGCGCGACCAAGGCCCGCATCGGCGATTGGACCCGCGCCGAACCGCGCAGCCTGGAAGCCTGGCATCCGCGGCTGCAGTTCGTCGACGAGCCGCGCCTGAGCGAAGTCGTCGAGGTGGCGGCCCTGCCGCGGGCGCAGCGCTGGCTGTTCAAGCTTTACGACCGCTCCGAATGGCTGCGCAACCTGGGCCGCGTGGCCCGTTTCCGCTTCTGACCAGCGAGCAGTCCCGCTTCCAGTAGGAGCGGCGTGAGCTGCGATCGTGTTCTTACGGTTGCGCTGTCGCTGCAGCTTTGTGGTCGCAGCTTACGCAGCTCCTACAGGGCTCCCGCCAGGTTCGCTTGCGCGCTTGGGTGGGAGCGGCGTCCCACAGGGAACCTTTTGGTCACAAGCCGCGACCGCGGCGGCACCCTGCATATCGCCGCGTCGAGGCCTCTGCCGTACGGCCCGTCGTTACCGCCCTGAACGGCGCGCTCCGCTCAATCCGCCAACGCCGGGTCCGGTTTGCGAAACGCGATCGCCAGCCGGTTCCAGGCGTTCATCGAGATCGCGGCATAGGTCAGGGCGACCAGGTCGTGGTCGCCGAACTGCGCGCGGACCTCGGCATACACCGCATCCGACACAGGCGCCTGGTTGACCGCGGTGATGGCTTCGGCCCAGGCCAACGCGGCGCGTTCGCGCGCCGTGAACGGGCCCTCGGCCCAGACCCGCAGCAGGTGCAGACGGCGATGGCTTTCGCCGCGCCCGACCGCCTCTTCGGTGTGCACGCGCAGGCAATAAGCGCAGCCGTTGATTTGCGAGATGCGCACATTGACCAAGTCGATCAACGAGCGCTCCAGGCCGCTCTTGTCGACATAGCTTTGCAGGCCGGCCAGGGCGCGGGTGCCCTGCGGGTCGACGGCGTTGTAATCCAGGCGGGCGGACATGGCGGTCTCCATCGGATGAGCGTCGTGCGACGCGATGGCGCCACGTTAGGATGTTCGTTCCTGAAAGGCATTCCGCCACGGATGCAAATCGAGATTGCATGAATGAACAATCCCTGGGCTGGGACGACTACCGTTTCGTCCTCGCGGTCGGCCGCGCCGGTTCGCTGAACGGAGCGGCCAAGCGCCTGGCGGTCAGTCATCCGACCGTGTTCCGGCGCATCAACGCGATCGAGCGCGCGCTCGGCGCGCGTTTGTTCGAACGCGCCCGCGACGGCTACACGCCGACGCCGACCGGCGAGGAAGTGATCGCCGTGGCGGCCGAGATCGAAACGCGCATCGCCGCGACCGAGCGGCGCCTGGCCGGCTTGGACGCGCGCCTCAGCGGCCGCATCCGCGTGACCACGGTCGAGCCGGTGCTGTACGGCCTGTTGCCGCCGCTGCTGGCGAAATTCCGCCGCGAGCACCCGGGCATCGTGTTGGAGCTGGTCGCCGACAATGCTGTGCGCGACCTCAGCCGGCGCGAGGCCGATGTCGCCCTGCGCCCGGGCGGCAAACCGCCGGAAGGCCTGATCGGGCGCAAAGTCGCGCGTTTGGCCGCGGCGGTGTACCGGCCGCGTACGCTGCGGCTGCCGCGCGGCGCAGGCCCCGAGGCCCTGGCCGACTGCGACTGGGTCGTGCCCGACGACAGCCTGGCGCATATCGGCATGGCGCAATGGCTGCACCGACAGCGCTACGACGAACGCGCGGTATTGCGCGCCAACAGCCTGTTGGCCTTGCGCGACGCGGCCGCGCACGGCATCGGCCTGGCGGTCTTGCCTTGTTTCCTCGGCGACGCCGACCGTCGCCTGGCGAGGGTGGGCGAGCCGCTGGAGGGCCTGACCGCGGATCTGTGGTTGTTGAGCCACCCGGACCTGCGCCGCACCGAGCGTATTCGGGTCTTCAGCGAGGCCATGCGCGAAGGATTGGCCCGTTTGCAGCCGATGCTGGATGGCCGACCGGCCACCGCATAGGCCCGTGGACGGGCGGAGGCGGACGCTGGCACCCGCATCCGTGAAGCCGGTCCGCCCGGATCGTCCGGCACAAAAAGTCCACAGTTACTTTTGAAACCTGTGACTGAACGCACATCACATTAGGAAAAATCCTACACGCTTAGGGGTGTTCCGACGACGGTTTACTGTTCACGCAAGACGCATCTTTTGATTGCTCCGACGGCATCCGGATACAGATTCGCCCTGAGGCGAACTTCCCCCCACCGCGCCGGCTGAACTTTTACAAGGATGAACCATGTTTCGCGTCGAACTGAAGCAGCGTGATGGCAGCGACGACAGTGCGCTGGCGGTAGCGATTGCAGAGATCGCGCAGGAATACCGCAGCGCCGAAGCGGCGTTGCGCGCAGTACTGCCGCAGGCCAGGAGATACGCCGCGCACGCCCCGAAGGGGTTGTGGCTGCGTATCTACGATGCCGATTCGCAGCCCGTGTTTGGCACGTTGGTTCCCTAGGGCCGACGTGCGGTTTGCGCCGCCCGGCTGACAGGGAGTCTGGCCGGGCGGCGCGGGCCTCCTTGCGTCCGCAGCGCGGGCGCCGAGCGAGTGCGTCCGCCGGCTCGGCTCAGGCCTCCTCGATGCGGCTCGCGCAAGGCCCATGGCCGAATTTGTCGCGCTCTTGGGTAGGAGCGGCGCGAGCCGCGACCGCGTCCTGTCCGCCGCGTCGTAGCTGTGGCTTCGCGGTCGCAGCTTATGACCCACGGGTTCCCTGTGGGACGCAGCTCCTATAGGGGCTCCGGTGAGATTCGTCCGCGCTCTTGGGTAGGAGCGGCGCAAGCCGCGACCGCGTCCTATCCGCCGCGCCGTAGTTGCGGCTTCGCGATCGCAGCTCACGCAGCGCCTACAGCGGCTCTGGCGAGATCCGCGTGCCGTTTGGGCGCAACGGCCGGGTTCGGCTTCTGCTTTCCCTACGACGCATCGATCCAACCCCGCGCCGTTGCGGCGATCAGATCCGCGGGGGTGTCGAGGTCGTGTTCCAGCTCCGGGGCGTGCAGCCGCCAGACGGTCTCGATTGGCAGGCGCTTGAGCGCCGCGCCGAAGCCGCGGTCGCCGCGCAGTTGTTCGGCCTCGCGCCAGACCGCGGCGGCGATCACCGCCGGGATGCCGAGGGCATCGCCATGTGCGGTCGCAGCGCAGCCGGAGGCGGCTTGCGCGGCGCCCTCGAGCAAGGCCTGCAGATGCCCGGCCTCCAACGCCGGTTGATCGCAGCCGAGCACCAGCACCGGCGCTTCGATACCGACATCGCCCAGCGCGCGCGCGGCGGCGCGCAGGCTGCTAGCGAGGCCTTCCTGCCAGGCGTCGTTGTCGATGCACTCGACCGCCAGATCGGCGACGGACGCGGCCATCGCGCCGCTGCGCGCGCCGAGCACGACCAGGACGCGTTGTGCTCCGGTCGAGATCGCCAAACGTGCGGCACGGTGCAGCAAGGTCTCGCCGTCGCGACGCAGCCCCTGCTTGGGCTGTCCGAGGCGGCGGCTCGCGCCGGCGGCCAACACCACGGCGACATGCCTCATCGCTCAGGGTTCGCCGTGGCGGTGGGTCTGCAACTGCGCGGCGATGCTCAGCGCGATCGCTTCCGGACCCTCGCCGCCGAGCTTGAGCCCGATCGGCGAATGCAGGCGCGGCGCCAGCGAGGTTTGCGCCGAGGCCGGCAGCACGCGGAACAGGTCTTCGCGCCGCCGCACCGGGCCGAGCAGGCCGACGAAACCGATCTGCTGGCCGTTGGCGCTTTCGGCCAGTTGTTCGAGCGCCTCGCGGTCGAGATCGAAATGGTGGTGCATCACCAGCGCCGCATCGTGCGGGCGCGCGGTCGCCAAGGCCTGCGCCGGACTGCGTTCGATGGCGTGGTCGGCGAGCGCGCCGGCCGCGCTCCATCGCGAGCGCCGTTCGACCAGGGTGGTCATCCAGCCCAGGGTGCGCAGCAGCGGCAGCAGGGTCGGGGTTTCCGGACCGGCGCCGAACACCAGCACCGACGGCGGCGCCGGGATTTCGAGCTTCCATTGCGCGGCTGCGGCCGACGACCACGGCGGGGTGTTGACCGCGAGGGTCCAGCGCATGCGTTCGTCGCCGACCGAGGCGGCAAGGGCGCCGTGATTGCGTAGGTCCAGGTGCAGGTCGCCATGGCCGCGCCGCCACTCGTCGATCAAGGCCGGCCATTCGCGCAAAGCCGACAGCGGCAGCAGCGCCAGGCGCAGGCGGCCGCGGCAACCGACCGCGGAACCGGCGAACAGGTCTTCGTCGCTGCGGGTGTCGATGTCCATCCACTCGATGCCCTGCGACTGCGCGGCGTCGCGCGCGCGCAGTTCGATGTCCGGCTCGATGCAGCCGCCGCTGAGCCAGCCGACCTGGCCGTCGCGCGCACCGAACAAGGCCATCGCGCCGGGGCGGACATAAGTCGAGCCTTCGGTTTCGAGCACGATCGCCAAGGCGGCCGGATCGCCGCGCGCGGCCGCGGCGGCGCTGGCCTCGAGCACCGCGCGCGGACCGCCGGGCGCGCTGCGCTTCGGAAACGAGGGGTCCGGCGAGTCGGCCATGAGTACGCCCAGGGGCGGAGAAGCTTCGAGTCTAGAGCGTTCGCGGCATCGGCGGCGTTGCGCTGCATCACGCCGGCCGGAGGCGGCAGTTTTGGGCAAGCCGCGATCGAGGCCAGCGCACGAAAATGCACGGACGTGTCGCATCGCTCGCCAGCGCGGCGCGGACTTGCGTCGCAACATGCGCAGCAAGGCTCGGAGAATCCGGCAAGCCCCCTGTTTCGGCGCTTCATCTTGGTATCGAAGGCGATCTGGCGGCGGCCAATTTTGAGGAGTAGGCTCGGACGACCCCAGCCGCCGCGAGGGAACCATGAAGCTTCTTGTCAACGGCACCGAACACGAGGTTGCCGCGCCACCGGACATGCCCCTGCTGTGGGTGCTGCGCGACCTGATGCACCTGACCGGCACCAAGTTCGGTTGCGGCATCGCCCAGTGCGGTGCCTGCACGGTCCATGTCGACGGTGCGCCGCGACGCGCCTGCGTGACCCCGGTCGCCAGCGTCGAAGGCAAACAGATCACCACCATCGAAGGCCTGTCGCAGGACGGCAGCCATTCGGTGCAACGCGCCTGGGCCGAGATCGACGTGGTCCAGTGCGGTTACTGCCAGTCCGGCCAGATCATGTCGGCGGCTGCCTTGTTGACCCAGATCCCCCAGCCGACCGACACCGACATCGACCAGGCCCTGTCGGGAAACATCTGCCGTTGCGGCACCTATCCGCGCATCCGCGCGGCGGTGAAGCGCGCGGCCGAAATCGGCAAGGCCTGATCGCGTCATCCCCCCGACGTCATGCTCGCAGCGCCGGCACCTTGGGCGCTTTAGGAGGTCGATGTGAATACCGTACCGGCGCCGTCGCGGCGCCAGTTCCTCAAGACCAGCGCGCTGATCGGCGGCGGCCTGGTGGTCGGCTTCGTGGTGCCCGGCGCCAAGCGCTTCGCCCACGCCGATCCGGCCGCGGCTGCGGCGGTGTCGAGCGGCTTCGTACCCAACGCCTTCCTGCGCGTGGGCGACGACGACACCGTGACGGTGTTGATCTCGCATTCGGAGATGGGGCAGGGCGTGTGGACCGGCCTGGCGATGTTGATCGCCGAAGAACTCGACGCCGACTGGTCGAAGATCAAGGTCGAACACGCGCCCGCCGCGCCGGCGTATGCGCACACCGCCTTCGGCATGCAGATGACCGGCGGCTCGACCAGCACCTGGTCGGAATTCGATCGCTATCGCCAGGCCGGCGCGACCGCGCGCGCCTTGCTGGTGGCGGCCGCGGCGCAACGCTTCGGGGTGCCGGCCGATCAGGTCCGTACCGAGAACGGCGTGGCCATCGCCGGCGACAAGCGTGCGCGTTACGGCGAGCTCGCCGCCGACGCGGCCAAGCTGCCGGCGCCGACCGCGCCGCAGACGCTCAAGGAGGCCAAGGACTGGAAGATCATCGGCAAGCCGACCAAACGCCTGGACTCGCCGGAGAAAATCACCGGCAAGGCGAAGTTCGGCATGGACGTGCAGTTCGACGGCCTGTTGACCGCGGTGGTTGCGCGTGCGCCGGTGTTCGGCGGCACGGTCAAGTCCTTCGATGCGGCGCCGGCCAAGGCCGTGCCCGGCGTACGCGACGTGCTGCAGGTGCCCAGCGGCGTGGCGGTGATCGCCGATCACTACTGGGCGGCCAAACAGGGCCGCGATGCGCTCGTCATCGATTGGGACCTCGGCCCGAACGCGGGCCTGGACACAACGAAGCTGCGCGAAGACTTCCGCAAGCTCGCCGCCACCGAAGGCGCGGTCGCGGCGCAGGCCGGCGACGTCAAGGGCGGCCTGGCCAAGGCCGCCAAGACCATCGAGGCCGAGTACAACGTGCCCTATCTGGCGCATGCGCCGATGGAGCCGCTGAACTGCACGGTCAAGATCGAAGCCGACCGTTGCGAGATCTGGACCGGCACCCAGTTCCAGACCGTCGACCAGCAGGTCGCGGCCAAGATCACCGGCCTCAAGCCCGATCAGGTGCAGATCCACACCATGTTCCTCGGTGGCGGCTTCGGCCGCCGCGCCACCCCGACCGCGGACTTCGTCACCGAAGCGGTGCACGTGGCCAAGGCCGCCGGCAAACCGGTCAAGACCGTGTGGTCGCGCGAGGACGACGTGCGCGGCGGCTATTACCGGCCGATGTATCTGCAGCACGCGCGCATCGGCATCGATGCGCAGGGCATCCCGGTGGCGTGGCAGCACGTGCTGGTCGGGCAGTCGATCATCGCCGGCACGCCGTTCGCCGGGGCGATGATCAAGAACGGCATCGACGCGACCTCGGTCGAGGGCGTCGCCGATTCGCCGTATCTCAAGGAGATCGCCGACTACCGCGTCGACCTGCATTCGCCGAGCACCGGCATCCCGGTGCTGTGGTGGCGCTCGGTCGGGCACAGCTACAACGCCTTCGTCATGGAAAGCCTGATCGACGAACTGGCCCATGCCGCCGGCAAGGATCCCGTCGAGTACCGCCGCGCGCTGCTCAAGCAACATCCGCGGCATCTGGCGGCGCTGAACCTGGTCGCCGACAAGGCCGGCTGGGGTACGGCCCTGCCGGCAGGTCGCGCGCGCGGCGTGGCGGTGCACGAATCCTTCGGCAGCTATATCGCCCAGGTCGCCGAGGTTTCGGTCGAGCCCAAACCGGGCGGAGGCCAGGGCATTCGCGTGCACCGTTTCGTCTGCGCGATCGACTGCGGTCTGGCGGTGAATCCCGACGGCGTGCGCGCGCAGATGGAATCGGGCATCAACTTCGGCCTCGGCGCGGCGCTGTACAGCCAACTGACTTTCAAGGACGGACGGGTGCAGGAGTCGAACTATCACGACTACCGCGTGCTGCGGTTGGACGAGGCGCCGCAGATCGAAGTGCACATCGTGCCGAGCACCGACAAGATGGGCGGCGCCGGCGAGCCCGGCACCGCGCCGGTCGCGGCGGCCGTGGCCAACGCGGTGTTCGCACTCAATCAACAGCGGCTGCGCGAACTGCCGCTGCAGTTGCCGGCCTGAGGAGACGACGATGCGCGCATTGATCATCGCCATGGCGGCCCTCGCCGCTACCGCTTGCGGCCCGAAGGTCACCCCGGAGCAACGCGAGCAGGGCATCGCCGCGTTCGCGACCGTGCAGCAGGTGTTCCAGCATCCGCGTTGCCAGAACTGCCATATCCCCGGCGACCAGCCGCTGCAATTCGATGCCGGCCTGCCGCATGCGATGGGCGTGGTGCGCGGCCCCGAAGGCAAGGGCGCGGCCGGCCTGCCGTGCTCGACCTGCCACGGCGAAGCCAACCTGCCGGCGAGCTATGGCCCCAATGCACCGCCGGGCGCGCCGCATTGGCAACTGCCGCCGCCGGATCACAAGATGGCCTGGATCGGGCTGCCGGCGCCGAAGCTGTGCGAGATGATCAAGGACAAGAAGAGCAACGGCGGCCGCGATTTCGCCGCGCTGATCAAGCACGTCAGCGAAGACAAGCTGGTGCTGTGGGGCTGGGCGCCGGGCGGCGAACGTAAGCCGGTGTCGGTGCCGCACCCCGAGTTCGTCGCCAAGTTCAAGACTTGGGCCGACGCGGGCGGGCCGTGCCCGGCGTCTTAGCCGGGCGCGCGAATCATCGTGTCGATGCGGTTGATCTTGAGGAGTAGGAGCGGCGCGAGCCGCGACGGCGAAACCGCGCTTGCGTCGCAACCGGGAGGTCGCGGATCGCGCCGTTCCTACCCTTGAAGCGGTCTTCAGTGACTGGGTGGATCACAAGCCACGCTCTCGATCTGCAAGGTGCAGTGCTCGATGCCGTAGCGTTCGTCGAGTTGCCGCGCCAATTCGCCGCGCAAGGCATCGGCATCGACGCCTGCGTCGACGACCAGGTGCGCGGTCATCGCCGGAGTGCTCGACCCCAGCGACCACACGTGCAGGTCGTGCACGTCGCCGACGCCGGGCGTTGCCGTCAGGGTCGCGCGCACCGCGGCGAGGTCGATGCCGCCCGGCACGCCTTCCATGAGCACGTTGCCGGCCTCGCGCAGCAGGGTCCAGGTACGCGGCAATACCCACAGGCCGATCAGCACGGCCAGGATCGGGTCGACCACGGTCCAGCCGGTGAAGCGGATGACGATGGCGCCGGCGATCACCGCGACCGAGCCGAGCATGTCGCTCCACACCTCGAGGTAGGCGCCTTTCATGTTGAGGCTTTCGCCGCTGCCGGCCTTGAGCAGGCGCATCGCGACCAGGTTGACGATCAGGCCGAGCGCGGCGATCGTCAGCATGCCGGTGGTTGCGATCTGCGGCGGTTCGCTGAAGCGGCCGGCCGCTTTCCACAGAATGTAGGCGGCGACCGCGAACAGCATCAGGCCGTTCGCCATCGCGCCCATCGCTTCCATGCGCGCGTAGCCGTAGCTGCGTTTCGCATCCGCCGGTTTGCGGCTCAGCCGCACCGCGGTCAGCGCGATCATCAGCGCCAGGGTGTCGGTGCCCATGTGCGCGGCGTCCGACAACAGCGCCAGGCTGTTGGTCAGGAAGGCGCCGACGACTTCGGCGATCAGGAAGCCGCCGGTCAGGCCGAGCGCCCACCACAAGGGGCGCTCGTGGCGGATCGCGGTGCTGCCGTGGTCGTGTCCGCTGCTCATATCGATGCTCCTGTTTGCGTCGTAAGCGGATCGCCCGCGGGCGATGCTCAGGATCGAGGCGGGCCGCGCGAACGCGACCCGCCCTGTTGCCGCCTCAGTGGGCGGGCGAGGGCTCGGCCGCGGCCGGCGCCGGCGGTGGATCGAGCTTGCGCTCGCCGGCGTCGTTGCGGTGCAACCAGCGGTACAGCACCGGCAGCACCAGCAAGGTCAGCAGGGTCGAGGAGACGATGCCGCCGATCACCACCGTCGCCAGCGGCCGCTGCACTTCCGAGCCGGCGCCGACGTTGAAGGCCATCGGGATGAAGCCCAACGAAGCCACCAGCGCGGTCATCAGCACCGGCCGTAAGCGGCCCAGGGCGCCGTCGACGATGGCGTTGTCGAGTGGGTCGCCTTGTTCGCGCAGCTTGCGGATGAAGGCGATCATCACCAGCCCATTGAGCACCGCCACGCCGGACAGGGCGATGAAGCCGACCCCGGCCGAGATCGACAGCGGAATGCCGCGCAAGGCCAGGGCGATCACGCCGCCGGTCAGCGCCAGCGGCACGCCGCTGAAGACGATGGCGGCGTCCTTGGCCGAGCCGAAGGCCATGAACAACAGGGCGAAGATCAGCACCAGGGTCACCGGCACCACTACCGCCAGGCGCTGGCTGGCCGAGATCAGTTGCTCGAAGGTACCGCCGTAACCGATCCAGTAACCCTCGGGCACCTTCACTTGGGCATCGAGTTTCTGCCGCAGCTCGGCGACGAAACCGCCGAGGTCGCGGTCGCGCACGTTGGCGGTCACCACGATGCGGCGTTTGCCGTTCTCGCGGTTGATCTGGTTCGGGCCGAGGATCGAATTGAGCTTGGCCACTTCGCGCAACGGCACCGTGCGCGGCGCACCCGAACTCCAGGTAGCGTCGCGGCTGGATTCGTCGCGGTCGCCTTCGCTGCGCGCAGGCAGCGGTATCGGTAGGTCGGCCAGCGCCGCGGTGTCCTGGCGCAGGCGTTCGGGCAGGCGCACGACCAGGTCGAAGCGGCGGTCGCCTTCGAACAACTGCCCGGCGACTTCGCCGCCGACCGCGGTCGCCACGGTGTCCTGCACCGCGGCCGGGTTGAGCCCGTACACGGCCAGCGAGCGGCGGTCCGGTTCGACGCTGAGCATCGGCAGGCCGGTGACCTGCTCGGCCTTGACGTCGGCCGCGCCGGGCACCTGTTTGGCCACCGCTTCGATCTGCCGGGCGATCTTGAGCAACTGCTGCAGATCGTCGCCGTAGACCTTGATCGCGACGTCGGCGCGCACGCCCGAGATCAACTCGTTCATGCGCATCTGGATCGGCTGGGTGAACTCGAAGTTGTTGCCGGGCAGGGTGCGCGCCACCGCTTCGATGTCCTCCATCAGCCTGGCCTTGGTCTTGCCCGGGTCGGGCCAGCGCTCGCGCGGCTTGAGCATCAGGAAGGTGTCGGCGACCGAAGGCGGCATCGGATCGTTGGCGACCTCGGCGGTGCCGATCTTGCTGAACACCCGTTCGACTTCCGGCATCGCCAGAAACGCCTGTTCCATGGTCTTCTGCATGGTCACCGACTGGGTCAGGCTGGTGCCGGGAATGCGCATGGCTTGCACCGCGACATCGCCTTCGTCGAGGCTCGGCACGAACTCGCTGCCCATGCGCATCGCCACCGCGCCGCTGAGGATCACGAGCACCGCGGTGCCGGCCAGCACCGTCATGCGGCTGCGCAGCGCCCAGGCCAGCACCGGCTCGTAGCGGCGTCGCAGCCAGGCCATGGCGCGGTTTTCCTTTTCGGCGACCTTGCCGCCGAGGAAGGTCGCGACCGCGGCCGGCACGAAGGTCAGCGACAGCAGCATCGCGCCGGTCAGCGCCAGCACCACGGTGATCGCCATGGGGTGGAACATTTTTCCTTCGATGCCGCTGAGCGCGAAAATCGGCAGGTAGACCGCGGCGATGATGCCCAGACCGAACAGGCTGGGACGGATGACCTCGGCGGTGGCCGAGGCGGTGAGGTCGTGGCGTTCGTCGTCGCTCATCTCGCGGCCGAGCGCATGCTGGGCTTCGCCGAAACGACGCAGGCAGTTCTCGATGATGATCACCGCGCCGTCGACGATCAGGCCGAAGTCGAGCGCGCCCAGGCTCATCAGATTGCCGGACACGCCGCCGCGGACCATGCCGGTGATGGTGAACAGCATCGCCAGTGGAATCACCAGGGCGGTGATCAAGGCGGCGCGGAAGTTGCCGAGCAGCAGGAACAGCACGACCACCACCAGCAGCGCGCCTTCGACCAGGTTCTTCGAGACCGTGGCGATGGTGCGGTCGACCAGCGAGGTGCGGTCGTAGACCGGGTTGGCGCTGACGCCCTTCGGCAGGCTGGCGTTGGCCTGTTGCAGCTTCGCCGCCGCCGCCTGCGAGACGTCGCGGCTGTTGGAACCGACCAGCATGAACACCGTGCCGAGCACGACCTCGTGGCCGTTCTGGGTCGCCGCGCCGCTGCGCAGCTCGGGTCCTTCGCCGACCGTGGCGACATCGCGCACCCGGATCGGCACGCCGTCGCGGCGGTCGAGGACGATCTCGCCGATCGCTTCGATGCCGACGATCTGCCCCGGCACGCGCACCAGGAACTGCTCGCCGTTGCGTTCGATGTAGCCGGCGCCGACGTTCTGGTTGTTGGCGGCGAGCGCGGCGACCACGTCGCGCTGGGTCAGGTTCAAGGCCACCAGCCGCGCCGGGTCCGGAGTGATGTGGATCTGCCGCGCGTAGCCGCCGATGGTGTTGACCTCGGTGACGCCGGGCGTGTTGCGCAACTGCGGGCGGATGACCCAGTCCTGCAGGGTGCGCAGGTCGGTGGCGTTGTACGACGTGCCGTCGGCCTTGCGCGCTTTCGGCTCGGCATCGACGGTGTACATGAAGATCTCGCCGAGGCCGGTCGCGGTCGGGCCGAGTTCGGGTTCCAGGCCGGCCGGGATCTGCGATTTCACCTGCTGCAGGCGCTCGGCGACCTGTTGCCGGGCGAAGTACAGGTCGGTGCCGTCCTTGAACACCACGGTCACCTGCGACAGACCGTAGCGCGACAACGAGCGGGTGTAGTCGAGTTTCGGCAGGCCGGCGAGCGCGGTCTCGATCGGAAAGGTCACCCGCTGTTCGGATTCCAGCGGCGAGTAGCCCGGCGCCTGGGTGTTGATCTGCACCTGCACATTGGTGATGTCGGGGGTGGCGTCGATCGGCAGTTGCCGGAAGCTCCACACGCCGATGGCGATCAGCGCGCCGGTCAGCGCTAGCATCAGCCAGCGGTGGCCGATGGCGAAACGCAGGATGCGTTCGAGCAGGCCCGAGCGCTCCGGCGCCGGCCCGGTCGTCGTGTCAGTGCTCATGCGAGGCTCCCGATTTTTCGATGTCGGCCTTGATCAGGAAGCTCTGCTCGACCACCACCTGTTCGCCGGCGCGCAGGCCGGACAGCACTTCCATGCGCCGCGCGTCGCGGCGGCCGATACGAACGGGTTTGGCGATGTAACGCTCGCCTTCGCGCACGAACACCACGTCGCGTTCGTCCATGCGTTGCAGCGCGGTCAGCGGTACCGCCAGCGATACCGGCTGCTGTTCGACGGTGACGCGTGCGCGCACCGCCGAACCGGGCCGCCACAGGCCGTCGGCGTTGGCGATCGAGGCGCGCGCGACGGTGCTCTGGCTGGCGGTCGCGGTGCCGGGGAGGATGCGGTCGAGCGTGGTTTCCACGCCCTGTTCTTCGCCCATGCGCATCACCGTCACCGGCACGCCAGGACGCAGATGCGAGGCGTCGGCGCCGAACACGTGCAGATCGACCCACAAGGTCGACAGGTCGGCGACCTCGAACAGGGTCGTGCCTTCGACCGCGACTTCGCCGACCGAGGCGTTGCGCGCCAGCACCACGCCGGTGATCGGCGAGGCGATGGCGTAGGTGGTCAGGCTGAGGTTGCTGTCGACCGTGGCCAAAGTCTGGCCGGCCTTGACGCGGTCGCCGACGTTGGCGCGCAGCGAACGCACCGGCCCGGGATAGCGCGCGGTGATGTTGGCGATGCGGCCTTCCAGCGGCGTGACCAGGCCCTGCACTTCGTGTTCGTCGGCGATGGTGCCGGGGCCGGCGGCGGCGACGACGATGCCGGAACGCTGGGCGATCGCGGCCGGGATCGCGGTGCTTTCGGCTTCCTCTTCGGCCTCGCCTTTGTCGCCATGGCTGGCTTCGCCCTCGCCGTGGCGGTGCTCGTCGCTGGCTTCGTCGGCATGCGCTGCGTCGGCCTTGCCGGCATCGGCCGCGGGCGCCTCGGCGGAACCGCCGCAGGCGCTCAGGGTCAGAGCCAACAGGCCCGCGGCGATCAACAGTTCGGGCTTCATGGGGCGGCTCCTGCGGGGGCGGACGGTGGGGCGAGGAAGGATTCGCCGGTGAGGCGCTGGATTTCGATCAGCGCCAGCTGCGCGTCGAGCGCGGTGTCCAGGCGCTGTTTGCGCACGGCCACGCTGTCGGCCTGCAACAGGGCCAGTTCGAGATAACTGATGGCGCCGGCGCGGTAGGCGTACTCGGCGGCGTTTTCGGCCCGGCTCATGCGCGGCAGGACCTCGTCCTTGAGGCGCGCGACTTCGAGTGCGCCGACCCGGTAGCGGCCGTGCGCTTCGACCAGGGTCGAATACAGCGACAAGCCCTTGGCTTCGCGCTCGGTTTCGAGCACGGCCAGTTCGGCCTGGGCGCCGCGGATGCCGGGTTCGGCGCGGCTGCGTGCGCCGAGCGGCATCGACACGCTGCCGATCAAGGCGGTGTCGCCGCCGTCCTGCAAGCGGCGCACGCCGATCTGCCAATCGATGTCGGCGCTGGCTTGGCTCTGCGCCAGGCGCACGCGTGCTTCGCCGATGCGGCGCGCGTCGACGAACCGGGTCAGCTCGGGGCTGCGGTCGAGCAAGCCCGCCAAGGCGGTGGCTTCTTCGATCTTCGGCAAGGCATAAGGATCGCCGGCGACCTCGGCGAAACCCGGGTCGCGTTCGCCCCACAGCGCGGCCAGGTGTTGGCGCGCGGCGAGCAGGCTTTGCTCGCTGCGCGCGCGATCGAGTTCGGCGCGCGCCAGCGCGGCCTGTGCGGTCAACAGGCCGGACTCAGGCGACGCGCCCGCGACCAGGCGCTGGCGCGCGGCGGCGACGGTGCGCTTGCGCTGGCCGATGTCGAACTGCGCCAGTTCGATCCGGCGTTGCGCGGCGACGATGCCGAGATAACGCCGCGCGGTCTCGGCCAGCAGGTCGAGTCGGCGGCTTTCGCGATCGACCGCGAGCGCATCGATGCGGCTCTGGGCGAAGGCGCGGCGCGCGTCGAGCTTGCCGCCGCGTTCGAACACCGAGGCCAGGCTGAGGGTGATCTCGGCCCCCTTGACGCCGCTGACCGCGCCGCTGCCGAAGACGTTGTCGACCGCGGCGCCGGCGATCCAGGCCGGACGCTGCGCGGCGAGGTCGCGCTCGGCTTCGAGCACCGAACGCTGGCTGCCGAACAGACGCAGGTCGGGGTGGGCGTCGCCGATGCGCGCGAAGGCGTCGTCGAGAGTGAACACCGAGGCCGCGCGCGCGGCCCCGGTTGGGGGGGGAGCTGACGTGCCGGAAGTAGCAGGACCGGCAGTGGCCGGGCTTGAAGCGGCGGCAAGGGGAGGCCGCGCCTGTGCCGAAAAGCACAGAGCGGCCGTCAGGACGGCCAGGGCCGCCGGACGCAAACGCATGGGATGTTCTCCTGAATCTCGAAAGACGCCGGGCGCGAACGCAGCGCACGGCGACGAAGACCCGCGCAGGCCGACGCGGCGCCGCAGGGCGCGTGCGTGCGGCCGGCTCAGGCCGGCATCGGGATCAGGCGGAGATCGGTGGGCGGAACGGGACCGCGGTCGGGGTCGGCACGAACGCGATCGAGACGGCCGGCACCGGGGCGGCGGCGCTGGCTGCGAGCAGGCCGACCTCGAAGCGCGGCAACAGTGCGGCTTGCAGGGCGCAGCAGTGGCTCAGGTGCCAGCGGGCGTCGCCGCAGCCGTCCGGGTCGGCGTTGTCCGGGGCGGCGCTGTCGCCGGCGTATGCGCCGGCATGCTCGTGCGCCAGCGCCGCGACCGGCCCGGCGAGTTCGCCGATTTCGGTCGCGAAGGTCAGCGTCGGCTTGACCAGCATCACGGCGATCAGCACGCCGAAGACGAGGTAGCGGAACGCGGTCGCGATGGCGGAGGGGCCGGGCATGGCGGGCATCTTAGGAGCCGCCGACCCCGCTATACAATTTCAGGCCCCGCGCCGCCGTTCATGTGCGGCCGTAGCGCATCGCCACTGAATGCCGGCCGCCGCGGCCCGGCCGCGGTTCCACCCTCGCTCCCGATTGCGGCGATAATCGCGCCGCGCAACGGACCTGCGGAACCGCGGGCAGGGACACCCAGACAGCAGTCCGGACAGGATCGGCAATGACGGTGCCTCGGCGCCGTCATATCGTTTGCCTAGTCTGCGCACGTATTCGGTAGTGGCGGTACAGGGGGTTTGGCAGTGAAGGTTGTTGTGAAACCGGTGTGTGAGTTTCCCGCCGGTCGTTGGTCGAAAGCCGGTGCGCGCGCGATCGCCGGTCTGGCCCTGGGCGTCGCCCTGGGCGGTTGCGGTTCCGAAGCTCCCCACAGCGCCGCGTCCCCGGCGCCGGTTGCCGATGCCGCGCTGGAGTTGCCGGCGCCGCTGGACGAACTCGATATCGAAGGGTTGCGCGCGCGCGCCACCCAGGCCCTGCGCGAGCAGCGCATCCACACCCCGGCCGGCGACAGCGCGGTCGACTATTACCTGGCCCTGCGCGACAAGGAGCCGGGCCAGATCGACGTGATCGGTGCGCTCGACGAGTTGCAGCCCTATGTGGTGATCGCCGGCGAGCAGGCCTTGCTCGACGACGATCTGGCCGAATCGCACCGTTTGCTGGACTTGCTGGCGCGCATGGACCCGCAGGCGCCGGCCTTGCCGCGCATGCGCGAAAGCCTGCGTGTCGCCGAGGCCAGCCGCGAGCGCAAGACCCGCGAGGAAACCGAACGCCTGATGGCCGAGCGTACCGACGCGGCGACCGTGCTGTCGGCGCGTCGCGAGGCCGCGCGCACCGCCAATACGGCGTCGGCGAACGCGGCGATGAAGGCCGATGCGGCCGCCAGCGCGCTCGCCGCCGATGCCGCCGCGGCGAAAACCGGCAGCGCGTCGGCGGCGCAACCGGTGGCGGCGTCGGCCGCGACCCCGGCAGCGTTGCCGGCCATGACCTCGGCGAACGCCGCCTCGCCGGCGATGCCGCGCCTGCTCGCCGATGCCAGCCCGCGTTATCCGCTGCCGGCCTTGAACCGCAAGATCGAGGGCAGCGTCGAGATCAGCTTCACGATCCTGCCCGACGGCCGCGTCGGCGCGCCCAGGCTGGTGTCCTCGGAACCGGCCGGGGTGTTCGACGCCGCCGCGCTGGCGGCGGTGGCGCGCCTGCGTTTCGAGGCCAGCGGCCAGTCGCATACGGCCCGCCGCACCCTCAATTTCCGCCTGCCTTCGCGCTGAAGCCTGCGGCGGCGGGAGCGGCCGGCCTTTACATGGCCGACTGCGGCGGCCGACGGCGACGACCGATTGCGACGGCGGACACGTCCGTCGGGGCGGGAGCTTGGCGGTCCGCGCGCTGTGCCGCCACAATGCGGCGATGGAGACTTTCGCCCCCCCCGCCTTACTCGAAACCGTCGAACGCGAGACCGGCCCGGCGCCGACCTGGAGCGTGCTGTGGCTGCACGGCCTCGGCGCCGACGGCCACGACTTCGCCCCGATCGTGCCCGAACTGCTGCGCCGCGATTGGCCGGCGCTGCGCTTCGTGTTCCCGCATGCGCCGGTGCGCGCGGTCACGATCAACAACGGCGCGCGCATGCGCGCCTGGTACGACATCCGCGACATCAGCGATCTGGCCCAGCGCGCCGACGAAGCCGGCGTCGACGAGTCGGTGCAGCAGGTCGATGCGCTGATCGAGCGAGAAATCGAACGCGGCGTGCCGGCCTCGCGCATCCTGCTGGCCGGCTTTTCCCAGGGCGGCGCGATCACCCTGGCCACCGCATTGCGGCGCAAGCAGGCGCTGGGCGGGCTGATCGCCCTGTCGAGCTATCTGCCGATGCCCGAGCGCCTGGTCGCCGAGGCGACTGCGGTCGCGCCGAGCCAGCCGGCCTTCATGGCCCACGGCCGACACGACCCGATGGTGCCCTACGCCGGCGGCGAAGGCGCCGCGGCGCGCCTGCGGGGCCTGGGCTTCCAGGTCGACTGGCATGCCTATCCGATGGCGCATCAGGTCTGCGCCGAGGAGATCGACGCGCTCGGCGACTGGATGTCGCAACGGTTCGCCGCCACGGCATGAGCCGGCTCTGACCATGCTCGAGTCCGCCGGCGAACACGAACCGTGGCTGCCGGACTTATGCCGTTTGCCGCGGCTGGTGGTCATGCTGAGCATGGCCGAGCTGATCGTGATCGTGCTGGCGCTGGCGCCCGACGGTACCCGCTGGGACCTCGGCCGCTTCGTGTCTTCGAGCGCCTTCGCGCTGTGGCTGGCGCTGGCGATCTCGGTGCTGCTGTGCGTGTCGCGGCGCCAACTGTCGCGTTTGCCGCCCGGCGTGGGCGGCTTCATCGCCACCGCGACGGCGGCGGCGATCGCCGCGGCGGTCGCGGCGGTCACCCACATCATCGACAGCGTCACCGGCATCGGCCTGGTGCCGCCGGGGATCTCGTTCCAACGCTTCGTCGGCGGTACCGCGGCGGTGGCGATCCTCGCCGTCGGCGTGGTCCTGCGCTATCTCTACGTCAACGACAGCTGGAAGGCCCAGGTCCGCGCCAACGCCCGCGCCGAGGTCGATGCGCTGCAGGCGCGGATCAAGCCGCACTTCCTTTTCAACAGCATGAACACCATCGCCGGCCTGGTGCGCAGCGACCCGGTGGTCGCCGAGCGCGCGGTGCTGGACCTGTCGGACCTGTTCCGGGCCGCGCTGGGCGCGTCCAAGTCCGATTCCAGCCTGGCCGAGGAGGTCGAGCTGGCCGAGCGCTATCTGGCGATCGAGCAACTGCGCCTGGGCGAGCGCCTGCGGGTGGTCTGGCGCAAGCGCGAGCCGCTGCCGTGGCGGATGCCGCTGCCGCGTCTGGTCCTGCAGCCCCTGGTCGAGAACGCCGTGCTGCACGGTATCTCCCGGCTGCCGGGCGGCGGCGAGATCGAAATCGAGCTGACCGAGCTCGCCGACGAGCTCCTGCTGCGCATCCGCAACCCGGCCCCGCCCCCGGCCGACGGCCGCAGCGGGGCCCGCCACGCCCACAGCAGCATCGGCCAGCGCCTGCGTTATGCCTATGGGCCGACGGTGCGGATGACCGCGGGCTGGAACGAAGGCTACTATCTGTGCGAACTGCACGTGCCGACCGGGGTGGAGGCGCATAGCCGATGAAAGCGACGAGGCCGGCCATGAGAGTGGTGATCGCGGATGACGAACCGTTGGCGCGCGAGCGCTTGCGCAGCCTGTTGGCCGAGCGCGACGACGTCGAGGTCGTCGCCGAAGCGGCCGACGGCCAGCACGCCTTGCACGCCTGCGCCGAGCACCGGCCGGATCTGGTCCTGCTCGACATCGCCATGCCCGGCATCGACGGCCTCGAAGCCGCGCGCCATCTGGCCGCGTTCGAGCCGCGCCCGGCGGTGGTGTTCTGCACCGCCTACGACGCCCACGCCTTGTCGGCGTTCGAGGCCGAGGCGATCGACTACCTGGTCAAGCCGGTGCGGGCCGAGCGCCTCGACGCCGCGCTCGAACGCGTGCGCACCTTCGCCGCCGGCCGCGAGCGCCACGTCGGCGGCACCGAGACCGCGCCCGGGCAAAGCCGCAGCCACCTGTGCGCGCGCCTGCGCGGCAGCCTGCGCCTGATCCCGATCGAGGACGTGCATTACCTGCACGCCGAAGAGAAGTACGTGATCGTCCATCACGCGCGCGGCGAAGACCTGATCGAGGAATCGCTGAAATCGCTGGAAGACGAATTCGGCGAACGCTTCGTGCGCATCCACCGCAATTGCCTGGTCGCGCGCCACGAGATCGTCGAACTCAAGCGCGACTCCGAAGGCCACGTCCAAGCCGTGCTGCGTCACGGCAAACAACCCCTGGAAGTCAGCCGCCGTTGCGTGGCGGCGCTGCGCGAGACCCTCAAGCATTTGTGAGGCTTTGGGATTTGGGATTTGGGATTGGGGATTCGGGATTAGGGATTGGTCATTGGGGATTAGGGGATTAGGGGATTAGGGGGTTCGGGGATCGACTCGTCCGGAGCTCGCCGAACCAAGGGTAGGAGCGGCGCGAGCCGCGACCGCGCTGCCTCAATCTCGCGCTGCATCCGGCCGTAATCCCCTGTAGGAGCGGCGTCCCACTGGATTTCCTCCGGTCATAAGCCGCGACCGCGTAGTTGCCGATTGTTGCGTTTCTGGCCGCAGGGCGGTGAAGCAACATCAGGATCTAAAGCTTCCGTCCGCTCACGCGGCCGGGTTACTTTCTTTTGCTAAGCCCAAAAGAA
>NZ_JMTZ01000042.1 GCF_000731095.1 Lysobacter antibioticus
CCTGTCCCGATGAAAAACGGCCTGCATCCATGCAGGCCGCCCTCCGGGTCTTCGATGGCCTTCGCGAGCGCTCGGCTACGCACGGCAACAGCAAAACATTCCGGCAACGGCAACGGGCATCGAGGCTCGTTGCCGCTCGCTTCAGTCGACGATCGCGTGCGGCACGAAGCGCGAGCTGTCCTGGGTGATCGGGCCGGCGTCTTCGCGCAGACCGATGCCGGCGGCTTGGTCGGCGACGACCCAACTGCCGATCAGCGGGTAGTTGGCGGCGCCGGCCGCATCGTCGAAACGCGGCAGCGCATGATGGGCCTGGCGTATCGTCGGTGCATCGCTATACGGGCCGTCGCTACTGAGGCGTTCGCCGGTGGCGGTGACCAGCTCGATGTTGGCGCCTTCGCGCGAGAACAGCGGCTTGCGTACCCAGCCCGGCGGCAAGGCGATCGCCGGGGTCTCGTCGAAATGCGCTTCGAGCAGGTTCGGGTGGCCGCGATGGCGCTGCCACAACAGCGGCAGCACGCCCTTGTTGCTGAGGATCGCCTTCCAGGCCGGCTCGATCAGCTGCATCTGCGAGGCGGCGAGCTTGGAGCCGTATTCCTCGACGAACATCCATTCCAGCGGATACAGCTTGAACAGGGTGCGGATGACCCGGTCGTCGCCGTCGGTGAACCAACCCTCGGCGCTGATGCCGATACCTTCGATACTGAGTTCCAGCGTTTCCACGCCGGCCTGCTCGGCGCAGTCGCGCAGGTAGCGCACCGTGCCCTGGTCCTCGGCCGAGCCTTCGACCGCGGCGAAATGCACCGGCGTGGCGATGCGCTGCTCGCGCGCCAGGGTCGCGAAGGTCTCGATCAACAGCTCCTGGATGCGGTTGTATTGATCTGCCTTCGGCCCCAACACGCCGCGTTCGACGCTCTGCTCCAGCCACAGCCACTGGAAGTAGGCCGCCTCGTACAGCGAAGTCGGGGTGTCGTAATTGAGTTCGTAGAGCTTGGCCGGGCCGGTGCCGTCGTAGGCCAGGTCCATGCGCCCGTACAGATGCGGCTCGCGACGGCGCCAGGAATCGGCGATCCAGTCCCAGTACGCCGGCGGGATCGCCAAGCGGGCGAGCAATTCCTCGGACCCGGCGACCTCGTCGACCAGGGCCATCGCCATGTCGTGCAGTTCCTGGGTCGGCTGTTCGAGGTCGTCCTCGATCTGCTTCAGGCTGAAGGCGTAGTACGCCGACTCGTCCCAGTACGGCGCGCCGTCGATGGTGTGGAAATGGAAGCCCAGCGACTGGGCCTGATCGCGCCAGTCGGGGCGCGGCGTTACCGCGATGCGTTTCATGCTGACTGCAGTCCGCCGGGTTGCGTATCGATGGGGGCGCTGGAGACCGGCTTCAACCGCCGCGGCCGCCGCCACCGCGACTGCTGCTGCCGCCGAAGCCGCCGCGCGCCGCGGCGCTGGAACCGAAGCCCGAACGCGAGACGGTGACCGCGCGCGTCGGCAAGGCGGTGTTGCCGTACTTGCCGTAGACGGTGCCGCTGTTGCTGCTGACGCGTTCGCCGCCGGGGCGCAGATAGCCGCCGCTGCGGTAGTCGCGGTACAACGGCGAGACCCCGCCGATGCCGTAGTAACCGCGCGGCTGCATCGCCTGCGACAGGGCGTAGCCGATCAGGAAACCCGACATCGACGGCATGTAGCTGTGGCTGCCACCGGTCGGGTTGGCCGGCGCCGACTGGCAGGCACCGAACTGTTCGTTGCACTCGCGCTCGCTCTCGAAGCGCGGCGCCAGCTTTTCGTGCTCGACCAGGGCCTTGTAATAGGCCGCCTCGCATTCCGCCGGCGCGATCTCGGTCTGCACCTTGCACTCTTCCAGCGAGGTCAGGACCTTGCCGCTGGGTTCGTCCTCGCAGCCGGTCAGCAGCGCCGGCACCGCCGCGGCCATCAACACCAGCTTGAGGTTGCGCGATCGCTTGCTCGTAGAGGGCGTCATGGCGGCGCTCACGGCGTCATGGCGGCGGCGTTGATCAGGCCGACGCTGATCGACACGCCGGCCGAGAAGATGCCGGCGGCGGTCTGGTTAAGGGTGATCTGCTGCGACAGCTTGGGCGCGACCAGGCGCGCCAGCAGGAACGCGAACAACTGCACGATCACCGACACCGCGCCCCAGATCGCCGCGTCGATCAGGCTGACCGAGTTGGAGATCGCCGAATGCAGCGGCAAGGCCAGGCCGATCAGGGTGCCGGAGAACGCGGTCGCGGCGGCGGTGTTGCCTTCGCGGATCAGGCTCAGCTCGCGGTGCGGGGTGATCAGCAGCACGGCCACGGCCGCGGCGATCAGCACGCCGATGCCGATGCCGGCGTAAGCGAGGAAGTTGAGGAAACTGTGAGCGGTGATCGGGGCGTCCATGGGGATCCTTGCGGCGTGCGGTGAGGTGGCGGGCTCAGGTGATGTCGAGATCGGCGGTGGTCAGGTCCAGGCCGATCGCATAGGTCACGCAGAACTCGTTGGGGCCGTAGTCTTCGGCGGTGACGAGGAGGAATTCCTCGCGGTCCAGCTCGACCACGTCGCGCCGGTACAGCATGGCGTAATGGGTGAGGTCGTCGTCCTTGCGCGGCGGGTCGTGGCGGTACAGCACCTCGTCGTAGACCACCGGAGGCACTTTCTCGGCCGCGCCTTCGTTGCCGAACTCGCGGTACCAGGTGCGGCCGGCGTACTCGATCTGCGCCGCGCCCAGATGGCGGTGCTCGGCGATGAAGCGCTTGAACTCGGCCTGGCTGGCCGGGTTCACCGTTTCGAGGAACACGAAGGCCTTGATGCCCTCGATCTGGACGCTCGCGGTGCTGATCTGCAGATAGCCGTCTTCGTCGAGATAGAAGCGGTGCAGGTCGTGGCCGCCGCCCAGGTCGATATGGCCGTAGCAAGGAATGCCCTGGTGGCCTTCGGGCAGCTGCACGCTCCACGCCTGCGGATGGGCGCGGAACATCATCGTGTCGAAGGCGACCCGGCCGTTGATGCGCAGGCCCAGCGGCAGCTCGTGCGCGAACGGCGCCGGCGCCGAAGCGGGCGTTTTCTTGCCGCCGAATAATCCGTCCAACCAACCCATCTGCGTTCTCTCAGGTGACCGCCAGCGAGGCCCACGGCACGCGGCGGCTGTCGATGCGTGCGTCGGCAAGGTAATACAACACGCTGCCCGGCGCGATCTCGACATGATCGGCCGGATTCAGTACCGGCGCCGCGCTGCGGCCGTCGCGGAAGCCGATCCACAGCGCCGACTGGCTGCGGAACGCGCCGGCGAGTTTGCCGGCGAGCAGCGGCTGCGCGTCGGCGGGCACCGGCAAACTGAATTGGGTCGGGCCGCCGCTCGACAGCCATTCGCCGGCGACCAGCGAGCTGCCGGCGTCCTGCACGGCGCGCGCGATCACGTCGACGTGCAAGGGCCGCGTGCATTCGACGTGCGGGTAATGGCTGCGCACCAGGTCGGCGACCGCGGCCGACTCGAAGTGGGCGACCACGTGCGCAACCGGGCGATGCGCCATCACCGCGAACACCGCCGCCAGCGAGCGATCGTCGTTGTCGGCATGGACGATCACGCGCGCGGCGCCGCCGATCGCGGCGCGGGCGTATTCGCCACAATCGGCATAGGAGGCGGCGGAGACGAAGCGGATCTGGTCCGGCAACGGGTTCTCGGCCAGCCCTTCGGCGACCAGGACGATGCCTTCGTCGTCGGTGTGGGTGTCGGCCAGCAACAACTGCACCAGCCGCACCGACTCGCGTCCGTGCCAGCCGATCAGCACGGTATGGCCCTGCATGTCCTCGTAACTCATCTTGCCCACCTGATGGCGCTTCCAGAAATGCAGCAGGCTCGCGCTGGTCTTGGCCAGCACTGAGGCGAACAGGGCGACCGCGCCCGGCATCACGAACAGGGCGACGACGTAGCGCCCGGCCGCGCTGCCCGGCGACAGATCGCCGTAGCCGATGGTGCTGGCCGTGGTCATGTAGTAGTAGACGAACGCGTCCCAGCCCAGCAGCTTGTCTTCGCCGGCCCAGGACAGCAGCAGCCAGGTGCCGGTCATGTGCAGGACCAGCGCGGCCGCGACCACGCCCCAGCTGATGCGGCGCAGATGGCCGCGCATGAGGCGGTAGAACTTGCCGATTACGATCATGTCAGCGGGTTACGTCCGTGTGTGGGAGGCGCCGGGTGCCGCATGGTGTCATTAACGCCGTCATCCCATCCAGGCGCGGATGACGATCCGAAACCGACTGCATTCAAACCGTCACTCCCCGCCAAGGCGGGAGGATCCACCGGATTTTCGTGCGAGAGCCCCTGAAATCTCTACCGCCCGGCCAGGGCGCACAACGCCCTGGCGTTCATGGATGCGCGAGCCAGTGGCTCGCAAGCGACATCCATTCACCCCCGCCTGCGCGGGGATGACGAGCAAAACAGAGCGGTCGACAGATCGACCGCCCTGTCGCGACAGAGTCTCGAATCATCGCTAAGCGGGGATGACGAGCAAAAACGGGAGCATCGCCCACCACCCTATCGCGGTCGAATGGCGTGATGGCCAAGCGGCCGCCGAACCCAGAACGACCGCCGCCGAGCGATGCCCGGCAGCGGCAGCGCCTGCTCAGTTCTTCCGCTCGACGTGCTCGGCGTCCTTCACTTCCACCGCCGGCAGCGACAGCGGCTCGTGGCTGAGCTGCTGCACCGGCTTCTCGCGGAAGCGCTCGAGGATGTTGTCGACGCTGGCCGATTCCGGCAGCAGGCCGGCGTTGGCCAGCTTGGCGTTGAGATCGCCGTCGCCGCTTTCGGCTTCGAGCTGCGCCGCCGCCTGCAGGCGGGCGCCGCGTTCGGCCTGGCGGGTCTGGATGCGTTCCAGCGAATCCAGCGCGGTGGTGACCTTGCCGGTGGCGCCGGAGTGGCGCGCGGCGACCGCGGTCTGGGCGCGCTGCACGGCCTCGGTGGCCTTGACCGTGTCGACCTGCTGCTTGACCCGCGCCAGCTTGCGCTCGGTCGCGGTGATCGCGGTCTTGAGCTGGGTGATGCTGGCGTCGTAGCTGGCGATGGCCTGCTCGTCGTTCCGGAGGTCGGTCTCGACGGTGGCCAGGCGCTCGGCGACTTCGCGCGCCAGCGCTTCGTCGCCCTTGCGCAGGGCGCCGGCGATGTAGGTCTCGTACTCGGCCTTCTTGGCGAAGCGGTCCTTGCTGCGGTTGGCCTGCAGCTGGCGCTGGGCCATGACCTTGGTCAGCTCTTCCTTCGAGCGGATCAGCTCGTTGCCGGCGTCGCGGATCTCCTGGTCGAGGATCTTCAGCGCGTTGGCGTCGACCACGGCCTGACCGGCCTCGTGGGCGGTGCCGCGGAACAGGGTCAGGATTTTCTGCAGCAGGCTCATGCGGTCACCAGAAAGGACTTGAGGGCTTCCACCGCGTCGATCGCGTTGTCGGCCAGGGTGCGGATTTCGAGTTCGATCTGCTCGGCGGTGGAATCGGGCGCCATCTCGCCGAAAACGATGTAGACGTCGCGCTCGTTGATCGTGGTCAGACCGAGGTTGGACAGCGGGTTGACCGGGTTCAGGCGCAGGCAGGCCTCGTTGAAGCCGGCCGCGTCGGCGACCTGGGCGGCTTCGACCAGCGGCGTGGAGACGAAGATCTCGCGGTCGGTCAGGGCGATGGTGACACCCAGGTCGCCGCTTTCGGGCAGGGTCACCTGGATCGCGCCATCGGCGGTCGGCACTTCTTCGACGTTTTCGCCGCCGAACGAGGCGGCCAGTCGGGTCAACAGTTCTTGCGTGGTCCAACGGGACATTAGGGCGGTCCTTGAAGGTAAAGGCGGCGCGGAAGATAAGGCTTGCGCGGGGAGCGTCCGGGTCGCGGGCGACGAAGGAGGCGGGCGGCTGCCCGTCCCTGGCCCTGCGATCATCGTCCGTGACCGTGCTCGTGGATCGTGCAGGTTATAGGGGCGAGCGGTGACCGGCGCAAGGCGCACAGGTCCCGGCCGGCGCGCCGACGACGTTACTGGGGCGCACGGCAAGCCCGCGCGGCCCGGAGTGAGATAAACTGTCCGGCGGAACTACCCGACCGGCATTCCCGGCCCGCGGCCCTGCATTCGATGGCAGAAGGCCGGCGGGGTCGTCTCGGCGGGTCCCGTGCAGCGGCCGCGCCGATCCCCGGTGCGGCCACGTCGATGGCTTTAGTGCACCCGAACGGGGGCACGCAATAGGTGGATCGTGCGCAATTACGACCTCGAATTCCTGAAGAAATTCTCGATGGTGATCGGCTTTCTGATGCTGGTGACTCTCGGCCTGATGATCGCGGCCTACTTCGTCCACCACCAGTTGCCGCAGGAAGTCGACCCCAGGGCGGCCAAGCGCACCGAGAACCGCATCGGTCCGGTCGGCGCGGTCTATGCCGGCGCGACCGGCGCCGCCTCGCAGCAGGCCGCGGTCGCCGCGGCGGCCGCCAAGGCCGCTTCGCAAGTCGCCTACGGCGGCACCCTGGACGGCAAGGTCATCTTCGACAGCCTGTGCGCGGGCTGTCACAAGTCCGGCGCCGGCGGCGCTCCGACGATGGACGCGGCGCACTGGTCGGCGCGCATCGCCCAGGGCAAGGACACCCTGCACAAGCACGCGATCGAAGGCTTCACCGGCAGCGCCGGCATCATGCCGCCGAAGGGCGGCAACCCGGCTCTGACCAACGAGCAGGTCGCCTCGACCGTCGACTGGATGCTCGAAAACATCAAGTAAGCCGCGCTCGCGCAGGCTCGCCGGACGCCGCCTTCGGGCGGCGTTTGCGTTTGCGCGCCCGACGCGCCGGCTCGGCAAGGACTCCGGCAAAGGCTGCGGCCCGATGGCACACGACGCCGCGCCGGCGCGCTGCCGATAATGGTCGTTCCCATCGCCGCCGAGCCCGCCATGACGCGATTCCGCCCCGCCCTCGCCTTCGCGCCCTGCCTGCTGCTGGCGGCCTGCGCGAGCGCGCCGCATCTGCAACGCGGCGCCGGTGCGCTGGCCATCGGCGAGATCCAGGGCTCGGCCGCGGGCAGCCCCTGGCTCGATCGCGAGGCGACCGTCGAAGGCATCGTCACCGCGGCCCTGCCCGCTGCCGACGGCGCCCCGGGCTGGTTGTTGCAGGACGGAGGCGACGGCGATGCCGCCACCTCCGACGCGATCTGGATCACCGGCGCCCAGACCGCCGCACTGGCGCCCGGACAAGCGCTGCGGGTCAGCGGGCGCGTCTACGAGGGGGCACTCGCCAAACAGGGCCGGCTCACCGCGATCGAGGCCGGACATATCGAACCGCTCGCGCGCCGCAAGGCCATGCGCCTGCCGGCCGCGGTAGCGATCGCCGAGGCCCCGGATTGGCGCCGCCTCGAAGGCATGCGCGTGCGCATCGCCGCGCCGCTGACCCTAGCCGAACGCGACGGCGAACGCGGCACCGTCACCGCCTCCTTCGACGGCCCGATGTGGCAACCCGGCGAACGCGCCGTGCCCGGCAGCGACGCCGCACGCGCCATCGCCGCCGACAACCAACGCCGCCGCCTCGTGCTCGGCGGCGACGCCGCCACCCTGACCGCGGCCGCGTTCGCCGCGCGCAGCGGCAGCCGCCTCGACGCGGTCGAAGGTGTGGCGGTGCCGATCGACGGCGGCCACGGCCTGCGCTTGACCGCGCCGCCGACCGTGCAGGCCGCGCCGCGTCCGCAGCCGCCCAAGGTCGCCGGCGACCTGCGCATCTCCGCCTTCAATCTGGAAAACCTGTTCAACGGCGACGGCCGCGGCGCAGGCTTTCCGACCCCGCGCGGCGCACGCACCCCGGCCGAATACCAGGCGCAGTTGGCCAAGCTCGTCGCCACCATCCACGCCCTCGATCCCGACGTCGCGGCGTTGATGGAACTGGAGAACGACGGCTACGGCCCCGAGTCGACCCTGGCCGAACTCGTCGCCGCGCTCGACCGCGCCGATGCCGCGAACGGCGGCGCCCAGGACTGGCGCTATGCCGCGCCGTGCAAGCAACCCTGCGCCGCGCAGCAGCGCGGGCCGGGCAGCGACGCGATCCGGGTCGGCCTGATCTACCGCGGCGCGCGCGTGGCCGCGCGCGGTCTCGCCGCAACGCTGGAACAAGGACCGTTCGGCCCGCTCGCGCGCGTGCCGATGGCCCAGGCCTTCGCCGCGATCGGCCGCGACCGCACGCCGGGCCCGACCTTCGTGGTCGTCGCCAACCACTTCAAGTCCAAGGGCTGCGGCAAGAACGCCGCCGGCGCCGACCGCGACCAGGGCGACGGCGCTTCGTGCTGGAACGCTTCGCGCAGCGAATCGGCGCGACGCCTCGACGCCTGGCTCAAGACCGACCCGACCGCGAGCGGCAGCGCGCTGAGCATGATCGTCGGCGACCTCAATGCGCATGCACAGGAGCAACCGCTGCGCGAGTTGTACGCGGCCGGCTGGCAGGACGCCTTCGCGGTGGCCAAGGACGAGGCACCGTACAGCTATGTCTACCAGGGCGAACTCGGCCGCCTCGACCATGCCTTGCTGTCGCCGGCGCTGGCCGCGCGCCTGCGCGGCGCGGCCGAGTGGCACAGCAACGCCGACGAACCCGAGAGCGCCGGTTATCGCGCCGGCGGCACCGGTCCGTGGCGCAGCTCCGATCACGATCCGGTGCTGCTCGGTTTCGAGCTGATGCCGCGCTGACGCCTGCGCCGACACCGCCGTATACCGCCACACACACAGGCGTAACACCCCGCTCACAGCGCCCCGTATCATGAGCGGATGAGCATTCCCGCCTTTCCCAGCGACGCCTCCACGACGATGACCCTGCCGGGTCCGGCCGGAGCTATCGAGATGATCGTCGAGGCCGCCGAGACCGCGCCGCGGCCGATCGTGGCGATCGTTTGCCATCCGCTGCCGACCGAAGGCGGCACCATGCACAACAAAGTCGTGACCATGGCCGCGCGCGCCCTGCGCGAATCCGGCGCGGCCACGGTGCGTTTCAATTTCCGCGGCGTCGGCGGCTCCGAAGGCGAGTTCGACGAGGGCGAAGGCGAATGCGAGGACCTGCGCGCGGTCGCCGCCTGGGTGCGTGCGACGCGCCCGGACGCACAGCTGTGGCTGGCCGGTTTCAGCTTCGGCGCCTATGTCTCGCTGCGCATGGCCGATGAGTTGCAGCCCAAATTGCTGATCTCGATTGCGCCGCCGGCCGGCCGCTGGGACTTCGACCGCATCGCACCGCCGAGCGGTTATCCCTGGCTGGTGATCCAGGGCGAAGCCGACGAGATCGTCGATCCCAACGCCGTCTACGCCTGGATCGAAAGCCTGCGCCAACCGCCCGAACTGGTGCGCATGCCCGACACCGGCCACTTCTTCCACCGCCGCCTGATCGACCTGCGCGGTGCGATCAAGCACGGCGTGCGCGCCCACCTGCCGCCGGAAATCGCCCCGGACCTGTCCTGAGAGGAATGTCTATGCTGCCACTAGCCCTGAACCTCGGGCAGCGGCCCGGCTGCGCGTCGCCGTTGCCGATGGCACCGCGCCGCGACCATCGGACGCAGCGTTCGCGATGACCGGCAAGACCCCTTCCCAGGCCTATGCCGAGGGCGTCGCGCGCGGCGACTGGAGCGAGGACCCGGCGCAGCGGCCGGCCTTGCGCGAGCTCGACCGCATCCATGCCGGCGTGCTCGCCCCACCCTCGCAGGGCCTGTTCGATCGCCTGCGCGGCAAGCCGCGCGACGGCGTGCGCGGGCTGTACCTGTGGGGCGGCGTCGGCCGCGGCAAGACCTTCCTGATCGACCTGTTCTACGAACAGCTGCCGATCCACGAAAAGCGCCGCACCCATTTCCACCGCTTCATGCGCGAGGTCCACGCCCAACTGCGCGCCCACGCCGGCGAGAGCGACCCCTTGGCGAAGATCGCCCGGCAATGGCGCTCGCAGCTGCGGGTGCTGGTGCTGGACGAGTTCTTCGTCATCGACATCGGCGATGCGATGCTGCTCGGGCGCCTGCTCGACCGCCTGTTCGCCGAGGGCGTGACCCTGGTGACGACTTCCAACACCGCGCCGCCTAACCTGTATGCCGATGGCCTGCAGCGCGAGCGCTTCAAGCCCGCCATCGAGCTGATCCAGCGCCACTGCGAGGTGCTGCTGCTCGACAGCCAGCAGGACTACCGTCTGCGCGCGCTGACCCGCTCGCCGGTGTACCGCGCCCCGCTCGATGCCGAATCCGACGCCTGGCTGGGCGGACGCTGGAAGGAGCTGACCGCGGCCTGCATCGCCGAAACCGGGCCGCTGCGCATCGACGGCCGCGACATCCCGGTGCGCGCGCTGGCCGACGGCCACGCCTGGTTCGACTTCGCCGCGCTGTGCGAAGGCCCGCGCGCGGCCGGCGACTACATCGAGATCGCGACCGAGTGCCACACCGTGCTGGTCGGCGGCATCCCCGTGTTCGACGGCCGCAACGACGACCCGGCACGGCGTTTCATCAACCTGATCGACGAGTTCTACGACCGCCACGTCAACCTGGTCTGCACCGCGGCCGATGCGCCGACCGGGCTGTACCGCGGCCACCGCCTCGGCGGCGCCTTCGAGCGCACCGCCTCGCGCCTGATCGAAATGCAGTCGGCCGAATACCTGGCGCTCGAACACCGGGGCTGAGCCGCCGGTGTTATCCACAACGCGGCGCCGGCACTGGCACATTGCCGGCGTCGCAACGACCGCGCAAGTCGCGCGCGCGGAGCGCCGGCAACCGCACGGCGACTGAACCGCATTGCGACATCGCGACGAGGGCGCCGGATTGCGTCACAGATTCGCGCCGCGCGTCGCGCAAACCGTCGCTGCGATGCCGCAGGAACCCGTTCGAGCCGTGTTTTGCAGGGCTTTTCGCTCGAAGCGACGAGCGGCGCGAAACATCGAGGGACGCGCAAAACCCCTCATTCGCAAGGGATTTTGTCGCATCGGCACGGGCCATCCGGGGCGCGCGTCTGAAAAACAGCCACTATTTGCGTCGAAAACTCTTGGCGGCGCGTCGGGCTTGCCCTACATTCCGCCATGCCGAGGGGTTATCCAGGCAACCCATCCATTCAACGAGTGCTACCGGAAAAAACTATGGCTACGAAAAAAACCGCTGCAAAGAAGAAGGCCGCTCCGAAGGCCGCTGCGAAGTCCGCCGCCAAGACGGCCGCTCCGAAGCCGATCAAGGAAGTGCTGAGCAAGTCGGGCCTGGTCGCACACCTGGCTGAAGTCACCGGTGTCGTCGCCAAGGACATCCGCTCCGTGCTCGGCGCGCTCGAAGGCGCGGTCCACGCCTCGATCAACAAGAAGGGCGCCGGCGCGTTCACCCTGCCGGGCATTCTGAAGATCACCGCCGTCAACGTGCCGGCCAAGCCGAAGCGCAAGGGCATCAACCCGTTCACCAAGGAAGAGCAGTGGTTCGCCGCCAAGCCGGCCACGGTGAAGGTCAAGGTCCGTCCGCTGAAGAAGCTGAAGGACGCTGCGGCCTGATGCCGCGAGATGCGGCGCGCCCTGGGCCGCCGCATCGCGTACTGCCGGACGCCGCCCTCGGGCGGCGTTCTTTTTTGGGCCCGCCTTTCCGCGCCGGCTTTTTTGCGCCCGTCTCGGGCCTGGCGCGACCGGATCGCGCGATCGCATACCGATACGGCCCGCCCGCGGCCCCGCAGCGCGGGCTGAATGCGTCAGCTTGCAGCACGCACGCGGCAGGACGCGGTCATTTGCGCCGCGCTCGTCCGTGGCATAGTGCGCGCAGTCGTTGTGGAGCCTCACCGTGGACCCGATCAGCCTGGAAGAGCTGGCTTTGCTTAATGTGCTTCAGCGCATCGACCAAGGGCATGCGCCGGAAAATCATTCCGGTGCCTTGCGCGATCGGCTGGTCGAATCCGGTCTGGCCGAAGCCGGCGAAGGCGACGAAGTGCACCTTACCGATGCCGGCATCGAACGCTGCAAATCGCTGCGTCATCGCGTCGCCGCCGACGCCGAAGCGGCGCTGGTGCTGAAGGAGCGCGAAGAAGCCGCCGCCCAGGACGTCGAGACCGCCGACGAGGCGAAGTAGCCCGGGCGCTCGCCGTCGCCGCGTGCGACGACTTTACCTTTCCTGTTGTTTCGCCGCCGCCGGTCGCGCGCGGCGATGGCGCCGCTTGCATCGACCGCGGCGATCCCGATATCGATACGAACGCCGACTCCGCCTTCGTGCTGCATGACGCCCTTCGACCAGCATCTCGCCCAGTGGAGCCTGATCCCCGACGGCGCCCCGATCCACACCCACAGCAGCGACCTGTTGCCGGTGCGCTACCGCGACACGCCGGCGATGCTGAAGATTCCGCGCGAACCCGAAGAGCGCTACGGCGCGGCGATGATGCGTTGGTGGGACGGCGACGGCGCCGCCCGCGTGCTCGCCTGGGACGACGACGCCCTGCTGCTCGAACGCGCCAGCGGCGCTCGCTCGCTCAAGCACATGGCCCGCAACGGCCGCGACGACGATGCCACCCGCATCCTGTGCACGACCGCCGCGCGCCTGCATGCGCCGCGCGCGGCGCCGCCACCGCCGCATCTGCTCGGCCTGCAGCCCTGGTTCGCCGAACTCGAACCGTACGCGAACAGCCATGGCGGCGCGCTCGCACTGGCCTGGAGCGCTGCCTGCGAACTGCTGGCCGAACCGCGCGAGATCGTGCCGTTGCACGGCGACCTGCACCACGAGAACGTGCTCGACGCCGGCGCGCGCGGCTGGGTCGCGATCGATCCCAAACGCCTGATCGGCGAGCGCGGTTTCGATTTCGCCTGTCTGTTCACCGACCCCGACGAAGAGACCGCCCTGGCGCCGGGCCGGCTGCTGCGCCGTGTCGATCTGGTCGCTGAAGCTGCACGCCTGGAGCGCCGCCGCTTACTGCAATGGATTGTCGCCTTCACCGGCCTGTCGGCCGCTTGGTATCTGATGGACGAGGAGTCGCCGGACAAGGAGTTCGCCGCGATCGAGCTGGCGCATGCGGAGTTGTTGCGGGGTTGAGGGATGCGGCGATCAACTCCCTCTCCGGTAAAACGGAAGAGGGAAACCAGCTCGGCTAATCAACTGGAACACAGCAACCTCACCGCTCTCCCCCTTCCCAACCGCCGCCCAGGGCCTTGTACAGGTTGACCTCGGCGGTCAGCGCCTCGCCCTGCAGCTGCAACACTGTCAACTCGGCGTTGAACAGGTTGCGTTGCGCGTCGAGCTCTTCCAGGTACGAGGCATAGCCTTCGTTGTAGCGGTTGTGGGCGATGCGCAGCGCTTCGCTCAAGGCGGCCCGCTGTCGCTCGGCCTGATCGCGCTGTTCGTGCAGGTAACGGATCGCGGCCAAGGCATCCTCGACTTCGGCGAACGCGGTCAGCACGGTCTTGCGATAGGCGAGCACGGCCTGGTCGCGGCGCGCGGCGCCGGCCTGCACTTGCGCGCGCAGGCGGCCGCCGTTGAACAACGGCGCCAGCACGCTGCCGCCGACGCTCCACAGGCGGATCGGGTCGCCATGCAGCAGGCTCGACTCGAGGCTGCCGAGCGTGCCGGTGAGACGCAGCGACGGCAGCAATTGCGCGCGCGCCGCCGCCAGGTTGGCGTCGGCCGCGGCGATCTGCGCCTCGCCCTGGGCGATGTCGGGACGGCGCCGCAGCAATTGCGAAGGCACGCCAGCCGACGGCAGCGCCGGCGCGGCGATCTCGGTCAGCGCGCGCCCGCGCGGCACCGCTTCGGGTGCGCGGCCGAGCAGCACCGACAGGGCGTCCTCTTGGCGTCGGATCGCGAGCCGCAACTGCGGCACGACCTGTGCGGTGGCGCGGTACTCGGCCTCGGCCTGGCTCAGTTCCAGGCGCGAGCTGTAGCCGGTGTCGAAACGGCGCTGGGCGACGTTACGCGCGCCGGCGCGCGAGGCCAGCGTGCGCTGCGCGACTTCGAGCCGCGCATCGCTCGCACGCAAGCCCAGATAGGCCGAGGCCACCGCCGCGGCGACGCTGAGCCGTACGCTGTCGGCGGCGGTTTCGTTGGCGAGCAGATTGGCGCGGGCGGCGTCGGTCAGCGCATCCAGGCGGCCCCACAGATCGACCTCGTAGGCGGCCTGGAACTGCGGCTGGGTCACGCTGGAAAGGTTGGCGCGGCCGGTCGCTGCGCCGACGCTGCGCGCGCGTTGCGCGCTCATCGAGAAATCCAGGGTCGGCCATCGCACCGCGCCTTGCGCATCGAGCAGGGCGCGCGCCTCGGCGACGCGGGCCGCGGCCAGGCGCAGGTCGGTGTTGTCGGCGAGCGCGCGTTCGACCAGTTCGCCGAGCACCGGATCGTTGTAGCCGCGCCACCAATCGCGTTGCACGGCGACACCGGCGCCCGGCGCATCGCGCCAGGCCGGCGGCGGCTCGGCGAAGCTCGGCGGCGGCGCGACGCTCACGCAGGCCGCGAGCGTGCACGTCGCCAAGGCGATCGCGGCGATGCGCCAGACGATGCGGGTCGACCTCATCGGGTCGTGCCCTGGTCGCCTTGCGACTCGGCCGCGGCGGGCGGGCGCTGATCGGGGCCTCGCTCGCTTGCGCCGTGCGCAGGGTTCGCGACCACCGGCACCGCGGCATCGCGCGCCGCATTGGCCGCGGCAGCCTGTTCGGCGCGACGCACGGCGTCTTCGTCGATCTCGCTCGCCGTATCCACCGTCGCCTCGACCGACATGCCGGGGCGCAGGCGCGCCGCCATCGGCTGGTCCGGGTCGATCGCGATCCGCACCGGCAGCCGCTGCGCGACCTTGGTGAAGTTGCCGGTGGCGTTGTCGGTCTTGATCACGCTGAATTCCGAACCGGTCGCCGGCGACAGACGCTCGACCCGGCCGCGCAGCACCGCGCCGTCGAGCGCGTCGACGCGGAAACTCGCGGCCTGCCCGGCGCGGATGCGCGCGGTCTGCGATTCCTTGAAGTTGGCGACCACCCAGACCCGCTGCGGCACCAGTTGCATCAACTGCGTGCCGGGGGTGACGTACTGGCCCAGGCGCACGCCGATCTCGCCGAGCCGGCCGGCCTGCGGCGCGTGGATACGGGTGTTGGCCAGGTCGATCTCGGCCAACTGCACCGCGGCCTGGGCGTTGGCGACCGCGGCGGTCAGCGCGTCGCGGTTGACGATCACCGAGCGTACGTCCTCGTCGGCGGAGCGGCGCCCGGCCTGGGCCTGGCCGAGTGCGGCCTCGGCCTGGCGCAGCGCCGCCAGGGTCTGGTCGCGTTCGCGCAGCGACAGCGAGCCGTCGCCGACCAGGGCGCTGGCGCGGCGCATGTCGGCCTGGGCGCGGGCGAGGTTCGCCTGCGCGGCCTTGAGCTGGGCCTCGACGTTGGCGACCGCGGCCTCGCGCACGCGCCGGGCCTGGGTCGAGTTGGACAGGTTGGCCTGCTGCGCGGCGAGATTGGCGCGCGCCTGGTCGAGGCGTTGGCGGTAGTTACGGTCGTCGAGTTCGACCAGCACCTGCCCGGCGCGCACCTGCATGTAATCCTGCACCCGCACTTGGGCGACATAGCCGTCGACCTTGGGCGCGATCACGGTGACGCTGCCGCGCACGTAGGCGTTCTCGGTGGTCTGGCGCGCGCTCGAGAACGGCCATAGCCGCCAGGCGTAGAGGATCAGCAGCACGCCGACGACGGCGATCGCGACGACCGGCACGGTGGCCTTGGATTTGAAGGGCGTCTTCAGCGGCATGGGGCGTCCTTCGGATCAGGTAGCGGGAACGGGAGAGGAAGCGGGAAGCGCGGCGGCTTCGCCCGGCGTGTCGCGACGTTCGTCCTGGACGGCTGCGGGCGCCGCCGCGGCCGGCGGACCGAACGGACCCGGCACCTGCGAAGCGAAGCTCACCACGGTGTGGCCGCGCCGCCACAGATGCCACTTCAGCAGCAGCACCCAGACCAGCACACCGAGCGCGAGCCAGGCCACGGCCAGGAACACGTCGTTGTAGGCCAGCACCCAGGACTCACGCGCGACCTGCTGGCTCAGCGAGGTCAGCGCCTGGTTGCCGCGCGCGGCGTTGTCGCCGACCACGCGCGCGACCGCGCCGCCGAGTTGTTGGGTGCGCAGCACCACCTGCGGATCGCCGAGGGTCAGCGACTGGGTCAGATGCTGGTAATGCGCGGTCTGGCGCTGGCTCAGATAGGTACCCAACACCGCCGAACCGAGCAGGCCGCCGAGTGCGTTGGTGGTGCTGAACAAGACGATGAAGGTGACCAGGTTGCGCACGCCGTCGGCGACCACCCGCACCAGGGCGAGCAGGATCGAGCTGGCCAGGAACATCGAGGCGGCCATCGCGATCAGGGTCTGGGTGATGTAGAAATTCGCCGGCCGGGTCAGGTTGGTCGCGTACGAATCGAACCAGGCGCAGATGCCGACCAGGCCGACCGCGATCAGGCCGAGCATGTCGAAACGCTGCTTCGGCAGGAACGGCAGGGTGACGACGAAGCCGGCCACGGTGCCGGCCAACACCAGCCAGAACAGCGTATGCATCTGCTCGTTGTTCAGACCCAGCACGTTGAGCAGGCCGACCGCGCCGACCGATTGCTCCGACAGCACCATGCGCGAGAGCACGATCGCCAGGCCCAGCCTGACCATGTAGCCGCCGTGCAACAGCCAGCGGATGTTGACCATGGGCCTGGAGCGGTTCATCTCGATCACCACGAACAAGGCACCGCACAGCACCGCCGCGACCAGGCACTCGCCGAGCCAGGGCGTGTCGAACCACCAGCGCAGCCGGCCCTGGGTCAGCACCACGCACAGCAGGGCGATGGCCGAGGCGTAGAGCGGGAAGCTGGCGATGTCGAGGCGGTCGAACATCGGCTGGCGCGGCACCGGCGTGACCCGCAGCAGGTTGATCGCGGCCAGGCAGGCCAGGGCCAGGCCGAGTTCGAAGATCACGATGCCGTGCCATTGCGCGTTGAGCAGCAGCGGTTCGGCGATGATCCGCGACAGCGGCGCGCCGGTCTGCAGCGCGGCGAAGCCGAACATCAGCCCGAGCACTTTCTTCGGCCCGTCGAAGACCTCGGCCATGTACAGCACGGTCAGCGAACTCAACGGCGCCGCAGCGATGCCCAGCGCCGCGCGCGCGGCGATCGCCGAATCGAGATCGTTGGCGAGCAGGTGCACGACCGCGGCGACCACGAACAGGCCGATGCCCAGGTCGGCGAACAGGCGCAGGCCGTAGTGCAGGCGGAACTTGGTCAGCAGCAGGCTGGCCGGGATGTTGGTGGCGAAGTAAGCGGTCAGCAGCCAGGTCGCTTCGGCGCTGGTCGCGCCGAGCGCACCCTGCACCTGTTGCAGGTTCGAGGCCACCAGGTTCATGCCCAGGCTCTGGGTCAGGCCCAGCAGCAGCGAGATCGAAACGAAGCCGGCGATGCGCCAGCGCGACATCGGCAGCGGCGCTGCGGGCGGCCCGGCCGGTGGCGCGGAGGCGGAAGGCGTCGCGGCGGTGGCGGCGGTGCTGGCCATGGATCGAGGCGCGCGGCTCCCGCTGTGTTCCGGACGAAGGCGATGCAGGCCGTTAGTAGGCAACAGCCGGCGGTCAAGGATCAAGCGCGTGGCCTGCGGATGCCGGCATGGTGGCCGCTGCGTTGTGTGCGTCGCGTCTAAGCCTGTGGACGCCAACGCGAGGACCATGCCGTCAAGCCGGGCCGCTGCGCCCGGCGCAGCGCTCGACAGGACTCGCCGCCTCGCGCGGGACACGACCAGGAACCCGCCGCATGAGCGTTGCCGGATGGTTGGCCTCGACCCTCGCGCTGCCCCTGCTGGCGCTCGCGACCGCGCACGCGGCGCCGCCCGACACCGCCGACCGCGGCGCGCTCGAAGCCGCCACCGACGCGATCTTCGCGCAATGGAACCGCCGCGACACGCCGGGCTGCGGGGTGGCGGTGTATCGCGACGACGCGACCGTGTTCCAGCGCGGCTACGGCATGGCCAGCCTCGAACTCGGGGTGCCGATCGGCGCACGGACCGTGTTCGATATCGGCTCGACCTCCAAACAGTTCACCGCCGCCAGCGTGTTGTTACTGGCCCAGTACGGCAAACTTTCGCTCGACGACGACATCCGCCAGCATCTGCCGGAGATGCCCGACTACGGCCGTCGGATCACCATCCGCCAGTTGCTGCAGCACACCAGCGGCCTGCGCGATTACATCGCCCTGCTGATCCTCGGCGGCGCGGCCTTCGACGACCGAGCCACCGACGCCCAGGCGTTGGACGCGTTGACCCGCCAGCGTGCGCTCAACTTCCCGCCCGGCAGCGAACATCTGTACAGCAACTCCGGCTATTTCCTTGCCGGCCAGATCGTCGAACGCGTGTCCGGGCAATCCCTGCCCGCATTCGCGCAGCAGCGGATCTTCGCCCCGCTCGGCATGCACGACACCCGCTTCCGCCGCGACCACGCCGAGCTCGTGCCCGGTCGCGCGATGGCCTATGCGCGCGCCGAGGCTTCCGTGGACGCGCCGCCGCACGACACCGCGACACGCTACCGGCTCGATCAGCCGCACTGGGACCAGGTCGGCGACGGCTCGGTGCACACCACCACCGCCGACCTGCTGCGCTGGGACCGCAATTTCTACGAGCCCAAGGTCGGCACCGCGGCGATGCTCGCGCAGATGCAGCAAGCCGGCGCGCTCGACGACGGCAAGCGCATCGACTACGGCCTCGGCCTCAAGATGGGCGAGTACCGCGGCCTGGCCACGGTGCGGCATGGCGGCGCCTGGGGCGGGTATCGCGCCGAGCTGCTGCGTTTCCCGCAGCGGCATCTGAGCGTCGCTACTTTGTGCAATTTCGCCGAAGCGCAACCGCAGCGTTGGGCCGAACGCATCGCCGACCTGTGGTTGGGCCTGCCGCCTTCGCTCGCGCAGGACAGTGCCACGGTGCAGCGCAAGTCGGCGCACCTGACGCCCGCTCAATTGCAACAGTGGACCGGCGTCTATCGCCATGCCGAAAGCGGCGAGCTGCGCAAGATCGTCCATGCCGACGGCCGGCTCGCCCTGCACCACTTCGACGACGAATTCATCCTGCGGCCCTTGGGCAGCACCGAGTTCGAACTGAGCGCGCCCTCGGTCGCCACGCTGCGCTTCCATGAGCGCACTGGCGACCGGCCACGCAAGATGACGGTGACCACCGGCGACCGCGGCAGGGATTACCTCGCCGTCGACGTCGCCGCGCCTACGGCCGACGAATTGCAGGCCTATGCCGGCCGCTATCGCTGCGACGAGCTCGGACGCGACTACGAGTTCGAACTCGTCGACGGCGCCCTGCAGCAACTCGACCCGCGCTTCCCCGCCGTCGCCCTGGAACCGCTGGAACGCGACCGCTTCGTCCAGGGGCTGTTGAGCTACCGTTTCCATCGCGGCGCCGACGGCCGCATCGACGGCGTCGCGCTCGATGCCGGCCGTGTGCGCGATCTAGCCTGTTCTCGTTTGTAGGCGCGGCGCGCTCAGCCGCGCCGACGCAGCACCCGCAGCACGCAGTACAACGCGACCAGCACCGCCAGCGAGGCGGCGATCGCTGCCCATTGCGCGCGCGTCATCGTCGCCAGGATCGCCGCCATCGTCAGCACCGCCAGCGCGGGCATGACCCAGGCGCCGCCCGGCATCGCGAAGGGTTCGCCGGGTCCGCGTAGATCGACGGCCTGGGCGCGCCAGGCGGCGATCGACACCGCCGCGAACAGCAGGCAGATGGCGCCGCCGGAGATCAGCGCCAGGGTTTCGAAATTGCCCATCCACGCCAGCGCCAGGGCGATGCCGGCATGCGCCGCTAACGCCACGCGCGGCACGTGGTGCCGCGCATCGACGCGGCCGAAGGCCTGCGGCAGGTAGCCGTCGCGGCCGAGCGCGAACAGCAGCCGCGATGACGCGAACAGATTGCCCATCAGGAAGCCGGTCATAGACACGCCGGCGGTCAGCAGCAACAGGCCGTGGCCGGGCGACCAGATCGCGCCGGCGGCATCGGCGATCGGCGCGGTGCTCGCAGCGAGCCGCGCGCCCAACACGCCCTGGCAGACCACCTGGATGCCGACGTAAAGCAACACCACCACCACGATCGCCGACAAGGTCGCGCGCGGCACGTGGCGCGACGGGTCGCGCACTTCGCCGGTCGGCACCAGCGCCGTTTCCATGCCGGAGTAAGCGAACACCACCAGCACCATCGACGAACCGAGCGCGCTCCACGACGGCACCTCGCTCCAGCCGACCTGCTGCCAGTCGACGAAGTACAGCCCCAGCGTCGCCAGCAGGAACAGCGGGGTAAGTTTCAAAGTCGCCAGCAGCACGATCATGCGCGCGCCCAGGCGCACGCCGAAGGCATTGAGCGCGAACAGGACCGCGTAGACCGCGGCGATGAAGGCGCCGCGCGGCAGCGGCTCGCGCAGCACCGCCCAGGCATTGCCGGCCTGCTCGGCCAACGCCGCGGCGACACCGGCGCTGGAGGCGGTGTTGCAGATCCACATCAAGGCGCCGGCAAGAAAACCCGCGAACGGCCCGAACGCCGCACCGACGTAGGTATAGGGCCCGCCGGTCGCGGCGGCGCGACTGCCGATGGCCGAGAAGCACAGCGCGATCGGCACGATCGCGATGGCGCCGGCGACGAACACCAGCGGCGCGCTGACGCCCATGCGCCCGGACAGCAGCGCCGGCAGCATGAAGATGCCGGCGCCGACGATGATGTTGATGATCGAGGCGCCGAGCTGGAACGGGCCCAGCGCGCGCACCAGCGCGGCGTCGCCCTGCAATGCTTTCGATGGAGCGGCGGGCGCGATGGCTGCGGTCATGGCGAGTCCCGAGCGGGTCGCCGCAGCCTCGCACGGGCCGCGGCGAAAGGCGAGCGCGATGCGACCGGAACGCGCCCCCGCCCTTGACCGCACGCTCGAACGAATCGCCGCTCAGCAATGCTCGCGCATGAAGTCCACGAACACGCGCAGCTTGGTCGGCAACTGCTTGCGCGCCGGGTAATAGATATGGAACCCCGGGAACGCCGGCGTGTAAGCGTCGAGCACTTGCACCAGGCCGCCTCTGCGCAGGTCCTCGGTCACCATCGGCTCGAAGGCCTGCATCAGGCCGCAGCCGGCACGGACCATGTTCAAGGCCAGGCTGCTGTCGTTGTAGATCAGCCGCCCGGCGACGTCGACCTCGTACTCGCGGCCGTCGCGGGTGAACTCCCAGGCCATCAGCCGACCGCTGCCGGGCAGGCGATGGCGCAGGCATTCGTGGTCGACCAATTCCTCGGGTGTGCGCGGGTGCGTCCGCTGCTCGAAGTAGGCCGGCGACCCGACCACGATCTGCCGCTGCGGGCCTCCGAGCGGCAGCGCGATCATGTCCTTGGCCAGGCATTCGCCGAGGCGGATGCCGGCGTCGAAACCGCCCGCGACCAAGTCGGCGAGGGTGTCGTCGGCGAAGACCTCGACCTGCATCTGCGGATAACGGGCGAGGAACGCCGGCAAGTTCGGTTCGAGCAGCAGGCGCGCGGCGACCCGGCCGGTGTTGATGCGCAGGCGCCCGGTCGGGCGGTCGCGGACCGCGTTGAGGTCGTCGAAGGCGGCCTCGATCTGGGCCAGCCCCGGGCCGATCTGTTCGAGGAAACGCGCGCCATGCTCGGTCAGGCCGACCCGGCGAGTGGTGCGGTTGAGCAGACGCACGCCGAGCTTGGCCTCCAGGGTGCGTACGGTTTGCGACAGCGCCGACGGCGACAGCTCCAGCTCGGCCGCGGCGCGAGTGAAGCTTTCGTGGTGGGCCACGCGGGCGAAGGCGATGACGGCGGGGAGCGGGTGGGAAGCCATACAGGGCACCGTTTATTATGAAGCAATGCTTCAAGAGTCATTCGGATAATTCCTGTTTTTTCAGTAATCCGCCAGGCCTATCGTCTGTCTCCTGGCCCCAGCCGACCCGGCCCGGGACGAGGACGCCGTATCGCCTACACGGGGTCGGGCCCATCGGACCGGTCTGATTGGCTCGGCCTGTCCGTCGCGACCTTGCCGCGCCGTGCTGCAAGGCCCGGCGCCGCCGGCCAGTTCGCTTCCGCCTTTCCCCTCCCCCGTTCGCAGAGGACTCCGCATGAACGCTACCGCCATCCCGACCCGCCGCCTCGGCCGCAACGGCCCGGCCGTCTCCGCACTCGGCCTGGGCTGCATGGGCATGAGCTTCGCCTATGGCGATGCCGACGAGGGCGAGTCGCTCGCCACCCTCGACCGCGCCCTCGAACTCGGCGTGACCCTGCTCGACACCGCCGACATGTACGGCCCGCACACCAACGAGCGCCTGCTCGGCAAAGCCTTGCGCGGCCGCCGCGAGCAGGTGTTCCTGGCGACCAAGTTCGGCATCGTGTTCGATCCCGACCGCCCCGAGCTGCGCGGCATCAACGGCCGCCCCGAATACGTGCGCAGCTCGATCGAAGGCAGCCTGCAGCGCCTGGGCACCGACCATATCGACCTGTACTACCAGCACCGCATCGACGCCGAGGTGCCGATCGAGGACACCGTCGGCGCGATGGCCGAACTGGTGCAACAGGGCAAGGTGCGCTACCTCGGCCTGTCCGAACCGTCGGCGCAGACCTTGCAACGCGCGCATGCCGTGCACCCGATCACCGCGGTGCAGAGCGAATATTCGTTGTGGACGCGCGACCCCGAACACAACGACGTGCTCGCCACCTGCGAACGCCTCGGCATCGGCTTCGTCCCCTACAGCCCGCTGGGCCGCGGCTTCCTGACCGGCAACATCGCCAGCCCGAGCGAGCTGCAAAGCGACGATTTCCGCCTGTCGACCCCGCGCTTCCAGGGCGACAACTTCGTCCGCAACCTGGAACTGGCCGAACAGGTGAAGCGATTGGCCACGAACAAGGGCTGCACGCCGGCACAACTGGCCCTGGCCTGGGTGCTGGCGCAGGGCGAGCACATCGTGCCGATCCCCGGCACCAAACGCCGCAAGTACCTGGAAGACAACCTGGGCGCCTTGCAGGTGATGTTGTCGCCCGACGAACTCGCCGCACTCGACACGGTGTTCCGCCCGGACGCGATCGCCGGCGACCGATACACCGCGGTCGGCATGGCGCTGATCGGGCGCTGAGGTTTAGCGGCTGGTTTGCGGCTGTTTTCGACAACAAGCGCGTAATCCGTTGCCCCCTTTGAAAAAGGGGGCCAGCGCCCTGCGCCGGCACTAGGTACGAAACGGGTTGCGGCGCGGGGGATTTGCTTCTCGGCGTGATTCGCACTAGATGCGCAAAAGCAAATCCCCCTGCCCCCCTTTTTCAAAGGGGGAACTGCAAGGGCTATTCGGACAATGAAGTCAGCGGCTGGTTTGCGGCCGACCGCAAGCGCGTACTCCATTGCCCCCTTTGAAAAAGGGGGCCAGCGCTTTACGCGAGCACGAAGCCAGATGCATCTTCAGCGCGGGGGATTTGCTTCTCGGCGTGATGCGCACTGATGCGCAAAAGCAAATCCCCCCTGCCCCCCTTTTCCAAAGGGGGGAACTGCAATGGCTAAAGCGTCGGTCACCACTGGTAGCGCACCGTCGCCGTCACCGTGCGCGGGTAGCCGTAGTAGCACCACGCCGCGCTGTTGCAGACGCTGATGTATTCCTTGTCGGTGAGGTTGCTGGCATTGAGCTGGAAGCGCCAGTTCTGCAGGTCGTAGCGCAGGGAGGCGTCGAACACGGTGTAGGACGGGGTCTTCCACTGGTTGTAGATATCGCCGTAGTGCTCGCCGGTGTAACGCACGCCGGCGCCGACGCCCAGACCCGACAAGGGGCCGTAGGGAATCGTGTAGTCGGCGCCCAGCGAAGCGACGTTGCGCGGTTGCAGGGCGATCTGCTTGCCGAGCGCGGCGGCGTCGTTGGTCCGCGTCACCTCGCTGTCGGTATAGGTGTAGGCGCCGTACAGGCTCAGGCCGTTGCGCAGGTTCCAGCGGCCTTCCAGTTCGGCGCCGCGCACTCGGGTCTGGCCCTGCTGCACCGAGAACAAGGTGTGGTTCGGGTCGACCGTCAGGGTGTTTTCCTGCTTGATCTCGTAGACCGCCAGAGTCGCCAGCGCGCGGCCGTTGGCCGGCTGGAACTTCAATCCGGCCTCGATCTGTTCGCCGGTGGTCGGCCGGAACGATTGCCCGGCGAAGTCGACGCCCACGGTCGGCTCGAACGATTGCGACCAGGCCAGGTACGGCGCCCAGCCCGAATCGAACAGGTAGTTCACGCCCAGACGGCCGGAGAAGCGGCTGTCGCTCTGGCGTTCGCGCGCGACCGGCGTGGCCAACAGTTGTTCGGTGCGGGTGCGCACGCGGTCCTGGCGCCCGGCGGCGGTGATCACCCAGCGGTCGATCTCGATCTGGTCCTGCAGGTATAGCCCGAGCTGCTGCTGGGTCTTGTCCTGGCGCGAGGTATAGGCCGGCTTGACGATGGCGGCGCCGTAGACCGGAGCGAAGATATCCAGCGACGGCGCGCCGAAGGCGAACGCCGAGGCGTAGTCGCTGTTGAGGCGGCGGTAGTCGACGCCGGCCAGGACGGTGTGGCGCCAGGCGCCGGCATCGAGGTTCCACTGCAGGTTGTTGTCGACCGCGAACGAGGTCGACTCCTCCTCGAGCGGGAAGTAGTAGCGCGTCAGCGTGCGCTGGTCGGCCTGCAGGCCGAATGCGCCGACGCCGGCGTCGTGGTCGACCTCGACCTTGCCGTAGCGCAGGTTCTGGCGGAACTCGAGCGCGCCGCCGAAGCGGTGGCTGAATTCGTAGCCGACCGAGGTCATGGTCTTGAGGTAATCGTTCCAGCCCGGCTCGCCGGTGTAGCGATGGCTCGGAATCTTGCCGTTCGGGTTCGCAAGCAAGGTGCCGGCAGCCGGTAGGAAACCGCCGCCCTGGGCGGTGTCGGCCTTCTGGTAGCGCGCGAGCCAGGTCAGCGAGGTCGCTTCGCTCGGTTTCCAAGTCAAAGCCGGGGCGAAGAAGTAGCGATCGTCGTGGACGTAGTCGACGTGGTTGTCGCTGTTGCGCGCCAGGCCGGTGAGCCGGTAGGTCCAGCGGCCGCTGTCGCCGAGCGGGCCGCCGAAATCGAACGCCGCCTGGCGCAGATCGTAGTTGCCGACGGTGACTTCGACTTCGCGCAGCGGCTCGGCGACCGGGCGCTTACTCACCATATTGACCAGGCCGCCCGGCGGCATCGCCCCGTACGACACCGACGACGGCCCCTTCAGCACTTCCAGGCGTTCAAGGCCGTAGGGCTCGATGCGGGTGCCGCCGGTCCAGACGCCGTCGGTCAAGGCCAGCCCGTCCATGTAGCGCGCCGGGCTGAAACCGCGCACCAATAGCCAGTCGCTGCGGGTGTCCTGGCCGTAGCCGCCGCCCTGCGCGCCGGCGGTGTACCAGACCGCTTCCTCGACCCCCTGGATACCGCGGTCGCGCATCTGCTGCGCGGTCACCACCGAGATCGACTGCGGCACCTCGATCAGCGAGGTGTCGGTCTTGGTCACGGTCTGGCTGCGCCTGGCGATCGGCGCGCGCACCTGCACCTCGTCGAGCGTGGTCGGATCGCTCGCCTCGGTCGGTTCGGCCGCCCGCGCGGCGAACGCGCCGAGCAGCAGCGACAAACCCAACAGAGCCAGACGGATCGCCTGCGGCAGCGCGGTCGGGTTCGATGCGGACGAGAACGGCATGGACGGAAGCCTGTAGAAAGGGAGTCGGAAGGTACGGAACGCGCGCGGCGCGTCCCTGGGCGTCGTCGCCGGACGGTCGCGACCAAGCGCGACGCGGCCGGTGGCAGGACCCTGGAATTCCGGGCGCGCCGTAGTCACGAACAATAATCATTCTCATTTTACCCCGATACGGCGGCGGCGCAATCTGGCGCCCGTGCAGTGAAGCTGTCGAGCGCCGCAGTACCCGTCCACAGTCGCTCGGATGCCGTTCGTACTCGGTCTGCCGCCAACGCCGGCACAGGACTTGGCGCAGCCGTCCCGCCCAGGCAGGCTGCGTTTCTCCCCTTCGTCGTCGAGAGCTCCGATGCGACTCGTTTCCCTGCGCGCACTGTCGGTCGCGCTCACTGCGGCCTTGTCCTGCCTGGCTGCAGAATCCGCCATCGCTGCCACGGCCGCGGAACCTGCGCAGGTCGCCGAGGCCGCGCAGCAGGTGCGCGACCAGGTCGTGACCTGGCGCCGCGACATCCATCAGCACCCGGAACTCGGCCAGCACGAAGTGCGCACGGCCAAGCTCATCGCCGACCAGTTGCGCAAGCTCGGTCTGCAGCCGCGTACCGGCATCGCCCACACCGGCGTGATCGCCGTGCTCAAGGGCGGCAAGCCGGGGCCGCGCATCGCGATCCGTGCCGACATGGATGCGCTGCCGGTGACCGAGCCGGCCGGGCTACCGTTCGCTTCGCAGGTCAAGGCCGACTACCGCGGCCAGCCGGTCGGGGTGATGCACGCCTGCGGCCACGACGCGCATGTCGCGATCCTGCTCGGTGTCGCCACCGCGCTGGCGGCGCAGAAAGAGCAACTGCCCGGCGAGGTGATGTTCGTGTTCCAGCCGGCCGAAGAAGGCCCGCCGGTGGCGGGCGCGCCGTTCGGTGCGGCGATGATGCTCAGCGAAGGCGTGTTCAAGGCGTTCAAGCCCGAGGCGGTGTTCGGGCTGCACGTCTGGGCCGGCTTGAGTGTCGGCGAGGTCGGCTACCGCAGCGGGCCGATGCTCGCCAGCGCCGACGAATGGAGCCTGACCGTGCGCGGCAAGCAGACCCACGGCTCGCGCCCCTGGGACGGCGTGGACCCGATCACCGTCGGTGCGCAGATCCTGCTCGCCAGCCAGAGCCTGATCGCACGCCAGGTCAACATCGCCGCGACTCCGGTGGTGCTGACCGCCGGCCAGTTCAATGCCGGGGTGCGCTTCAACATCATTCCCGACGAAGCCAAGTTGGTCGGCACCCTGCGCACCTTCGATGCGGCGGTGCGCGAGGACGTGATCGCGCGCCTGCGCCGCACCGCCGAGGACTACGCCCACGCCGCCGGCGCCAGCGCCGAGTTACAGGTGGTCAACAACGCGCCGGCGACGATCAACGACCCGGCCCTGACTCGGCGCGTGCTGCCGTCCCTGCAGCGCGCGGCCGGCGAGGCGCGGGTGAAGGAGTCGGCGATGGTGACCGTGGCCGAGGATTTCTCGCAGTTCGCCAACACCGTGCCGGGGTTCTATTTCTTCGTCGGCTCGACCGCGGCGGGCATCGACCCGGCCAAGGCGCCGATCAATCATTCGCCACAGTTCCTGCTCGACGAGGGCGCGCTCGAAGTCGGCACCAAGACGATGCTGCAGGTGGCGCTGGATTATCTGCACGGCGGTTAGAGCGGGCCTACGCTGCAACGGGTAGGAGCGGCGTCCTAGCGGATTTCCTTCGGTCACAAGCCGCGATCACGGCATGGGGGTTACGACGCAGGCGCGGTTTCGCGGTCGCGACTTGCGTCGCTCCTACAGGGGGTGCCCCGCGATTCGATGAACACGGGGCGGGGCGAACCGAACCGACCAAGGTCGCGCAGCCCCGCCGGCGGGCATCGGCTAGGATCGGGACTTTCCTGCCGGAGTCCGTCGATGAAGCGTCCGCTGTCCGTCGCCTTGAGTTGCGTCCTGAGCTGCTCCGCCTTCGCCGCCCTGCCGCTCGCCGCCACGGCGCAAACCGCCGCGGCCTCGGCCGAACGCCCCGAAGTGAAAGCCGCCGCCGCTCAGGTCAAGGCCGATGTGATCGCCTGGCGCCGCGACTTCCACCAGCATCCGGAGCTGTCCAACCGCGAGGAGCGCACCGCGGCCAAGGTCGCCGAGCATCTGCGCAAGCTCGGCCTCAAGCCGCGCACCGGCATCGCCCGCCACGGCGTGGTCGCGATCATCGAAGGCGGCAAGCCCGGGCCGAAGATCGCCCTGCGCGCCGACATGGACGCGCTGCCGGTCACCGAGCAGGTCGATCTGCCGTTCGCGTCCAAGGCCACGGCGAACTTCCGCGGCGAAACCGTCGGGGTGATGCACGCCTGCGGCCACGACGCCCACACCGGCATCCTGCTCGGCATCGCCGACGCCCTGGTGGCGATGAAGAAGGACCTGCCGGGCCAGGTGATGCTGGTGTTCCAGCCGGCCGAAGAGGGCGCGCCCGCCGACGAAGAGGGCGGCGCTTCGCTGATGCTCAAGGACGGGCTGTTCAAGGACTTCAAGCCCGAGGCCATGTTCGGCCTGCATGTGTTCTCGACCCTGTCAGCCGGCCAGCTCGGCGTGCGCCAGGGCCCGCTGATGGCGGCGTCCGATCGGTTCACCATCAAGATCAAGGGCCGCCAGACCCACGGCTCGGCGCCCTGGGCCGGGGTCGACCCGATCGTCGCCGCCGCCGACGTGATCGGCAGCGCCCAGACCATCGTCAGCCGCCGCACCAACATCGCCAAGCTGCCGGCGGTGGTGAGCTTCGGCGCGATCAAGGGCGGCATCCGCTACAACATCATTCCCGACGACGTCGAAATGATCGGCACCATCCGTACCTTCGACGAGGGCATGCGCCAGGCGATCTTCAAGGACCTCAAGAACGTCGCCGAACACGTCAGCGCCGCCCACGGCGCCCATGCCGAGGCCACGGTGCCCGACCAGGACGGCAACCCGGTGACCTACAACGACCCGGCCCTGACCGCGCGCATGCTGCCGAGCCTCAAGGCCGTGGCCGGCGACGCCAACGTGGTCGAGATGCCGCTGGTGATGGGCGCCGAGGACTTCTCGTACTACGCCAAGGAAGTGCCGGCGATGTTCTTCTTCGTCGGCGCGACCGCGCCGGGCGTCGACGCGGCGACCGCGCCGAGCAACCATTCGCCGAAGTTCAAGCTCGACGAGAGCTCGCTCGACGTCGGCCTGCGCGCGATGCTGCAGGTGACGCTGGACTATCTGCATGGGGCGAAGGCGGCGGGCTAAGGCGGGAAGCACCCCCTGCCCCCCTTTTTCAAAGGGGGGACAGCCGAGGCAAGTCAGAAGGCGCAACACCGGCGAGATGCGCAACACCAACCACTCGCCCTGCGTAACTCCCTGCCCCCTTCGACGAAGGGGGCAAGCGCCCGGCCTGTGTTCGAAGTGCGCGTCGTCTGTCGACGCGGGGGATTTGCTGTTCGGCGCGATGCGCCGCAAGCACCAGCAAATCCCCCTCCCCTCTTTTTCAAAGGAGGGAAACGCAAAGGCCAGGCTGGGGCGGGGTTGCGGCGGGCTGGAGCAGGCCAGGCAACCGATCCTAACGGGCCTCCCCATCGCCAGCGGCTAAAATGTCGCCATGACTTCCCATGACCTCCCCCTCGGCCGCCACGTCGATTACCCGCGCGAGTACGACGCCTCGCTGCTGTTTCCGATCGCCCGCTCGCTCGGCCGCGCCCATATCGGCCTGGCCGACGACGCCCTGCCCTTCGTCGGCATCGACCGCTGGCACGCCTACGAGCTGAGCTGGCTGGACGCTCGCGGCAAGCCGCGCGTCGGCACCGCGACCCTGTCGGTGCCGGCGACTTCGCCGCAGCTGATCGAGTCCAAGTCGCTCAAGCTCTACCTCAACTCCTTCAATGCCACCCGCTTCGACGACGATGGCATGGTCCTGGCGACCATCGCCCGCGATCTGTCGGCCGCCGCCGGCGCGCCGGTCGAGGTCGCATTCGGCCTGCCGCCGATCGACACCGCCGACGGCGTCGAGTCGATCGACGAGCTCGACGTCGTGATCGACGACTACGGCCCACCGAACGCCGAGCACCTCGCCGCCGATGCCGGCGAGATCGTCGAGGAAACCCTCGGCAGCGCGCTGCTCAAGTCGAATTGTCCGGTCACCGGTCAACCGGACTGGGCGCGGGTGGTCATCGCCTATCGCGGCCCCAAGCTCGATCGCGCCGCGCTGTTGCGCTACCTGGTCTCGTTCCGCGACCACGCCGAGTTCCACGAGCAATGCGTCGAACGCATCCATTCCGACCTCAGCCGCCGCTGCCAGCCACAGTGGCTGTCGGTCGAGGCGCGCTACACCCGCCGCGGCGGCTTGGACATCAACCCCTGGCGCGGCAGCCCGGGCCTGTCGCGTCCGAGCGTCGGCCGCGACGAACGCCAGTAATGTGCCTTTGAGCCCGGCCTCTGGGCCGGGCCGTCCGCTGCGCTGAATGCGCAGAATCACATTATTCAGTTTTGTAATGTGAGTTCACGCCGGCGCTATACATTTTTAACAAGCCGCATGTCATGTTGCGCTCGCCACTTCGGCAGGAGCCCTCAACCCATGACTACCCCGGACAAGAAAGCCGATTTTTCCGATGTGACCACCCATGTCGATACCACCGCGGAGAAAGTCGAGAAGGCCGACTTCTCCGACGTGACGGTGACGGTCGATACGACTGCGGAAAAAGTCGGCGAACAGACCTATACGGTCGAAAAGGGCGACACGCTTTCGCATATCGCCAAACAGTTCTACGGCAAGGCGAGCAAGTGGAACGCGATCTTCGAGGCCAATCGCGATCAGCTCGACGATCCCGACCAGATCCAGCCCGGCCAGATCCTCAAGATTCCGACCATCAACGACTGATCCGTCGACTGCGTTTCACCATCATCACCATCGTCTTTCCAGGAGATCCACCATGTTGATCCGCAATCGTACGCATTACGCCGTTGCCGCTGCCCTCGTGGCCGCGTTGGCTCTGGCCGGCTGCAAGAAGAAGGAAGAAGCGGTAGCGCCCGCACCGGCTCCGGCCCCGACCGAAACCCCGGCTCCGGCTCCGGTCGAACCCGCTCCGGCCCCGGCCGCGTTGAGCGTGGTGTCGGTGACCTTGGGCACCGCCGCCGGTCCGGACAAGAAGATCGCCGCGCCGACCACCAGCTTCAAGCCGACCGACAAGATCGTCGCCTCGGTCGCCACCGACGGCACCGCAAGCAACGCCGAAGTGGCCGCCAAGCTCGTCTATCAGGACGGCCAGACCGCCGGCGAAGAGAAGCAGACCCTCAACACCACCGGTGCCGAAACCACCAACTTCCAGTTCGCCAAGGCTTCGCCGTGGCCGGCCGGCAAGTACAAGGTCGAGATCAGCGCCAACGGCGCCGTGGCCAACACCACCGAACTCGAAGTGAAGTAACCCTCTCTCTCCGCCTCATGGGCGGGCAAGCCCGGGCGCGGCTCACTGCCGCGCCCTTTTTTTGTCCGTGCGATCCGTAATCGCCGATGGACCAGGGGCTTGCAGCAGATCGCTTCAGAACTTCAGCAAACGGGTTCCCCCTTTTGAAAAAGGGGGCCGGAGGATTTGCTCCTGCTGCGCCAACCCCGCATCGATTCCGCGGAGCCGAACCCGCCACTACCCCTGCGGAAACTCCCCGTCCACGTACAGCCAGCGCCCCTCGACCCGGACGAAACGGCTGAGCTCGTGCAGGCGCGCCGCCGAACCGCCGCCGACCCGATAACGGGCGACGAATTCGACCGTCGCCGCGTCCTCGCCGTCGAGACGGTGCCGCTTCACGTCCAGGCCGAGCCAGCGCACCCCCGGCTCGAAATCGAGCTCGCTGGGGCAGGTATCCGGGAACCAGCTGGCCCGCAGGTACTCCAGGTCGCCCAAGGCGTAGGCGCTGTAGCGCGAGCGCATCAGGGCCTCGGCGGTAGCGGCGGCGGCCCCGGCATGCAGCCGGCCGCAGCAGCCGGCATAGCGGCGCGAAGGGTCGCAGGGGCAGGCGGCGGGCAACGCGATACGGGCGGTCATGGCGATATTTTCGTCGCAAGCACGCCGCTGCGACTACCATGCGCGTCCTCTCCCCTGTCCCGAGCCCCGCCATGAAACCGCCTGCCTACCTCGACGACGAGCAGATCGAACGCCTGGCCGACCTGCTCGATCAGCGCGCCGTGCCCCACAAGGGCTTCAATCTGGAAGCGCTGGACGGCTTCCTGTCGGCCCTGGCGGTCAGCCCCGAACAGCCGCCGGCCGAGGAATGGCAGCCGGTGGTCTGGGGCGGCAAGGCGCCGCGCTGGAACGACCAGGCCGAGGCCGACGAGATCCAGGCCTTGCTGCTCGGCCACTGGAACATGGTCAGCTCGCGCGTCTGCCACGGCGACGACGACCTGCCCGACCACCTGGCGCCCCTGCTGTGGCTGCCGGAAGAGCCCGAAGCCGATGCCCCGGACGAACTCGACGTCGGCCGCGACTGGGCCTTCGGTTTCTTCCGCGGCGTCGAGCTGCGCGAAGCGGCCTGGGACCAGTGGCTCGACGACAACGACTGGATGGACGAAATCTTCGGCCTGTTCGACCGCCTCGCCAGCGGCGAAGTGCTCGGCGAGGACCCGGCGGCGCCGCCGACCCCGATCAGCTACCGCGAGCGCCTGGAGATCGTTGCCGGCCTGCCCGGCATGCTGGCCGACCTGCACCACCACCGCATCGAGGCCCTGACCCCGCGCGAACCGCTGCGCCGCGTCGAGACCCCGGACCGCAACGACCCCTGCTCCTGCGGCAGCGGCAAGAAGTACAAGAAGTGCTGCGGCGCCTGAGCCGCGCGCGCTGAAGCACGGCCACCGCTGCGCCATCGCAGCTCGCCATGCAGCGGGGCCGCATCGACATCGTCGCTGCGGCCCCGATCGGTTTCGTGTCCATAGCCATAACCGCTGACTCGAAACGCACCCGCCGCATCGCCGGCGCCTCTTGCCGGCCGCGCCGGGGCCGATGAGAAAATGGCGCCGATCCCATCGGTTCCGTTCGGCGATGTCGACCCATCCCTGCCTGCACTGCGGCGCCTGCTGCGCCCATTTCCGCGTCGCCTTCCACTGGAGCGAAACCGACGCCCACCCGGACGGCCTCACCCCGAGCGCCGCGACCGAAGTCCTCGACCCGCACCGCGTGGTCATGCGCGGCACCTATGCCGGCCGCATCCATTGCCATTCCCTGCGCGGCACGGTCGGCGCCGACGCCCAGTGCGGCATCTACCCGCTGCGCCCTTCGCCCTGCCGCGAGCTGTACCCCGCGTGGGAAGACGGGCGACCGAGCCCGCAATGCGATCAGGCGCGGGCAGCGTATGGCTTGGAGCCGTTATCGCCGCAGCATTGGTCGGCGAGCGCGCGGTCCGTTACGGATCACGACCGCCCGAGCACGAACGCAATGACCCACCGTTCGGCGAACGCTACGGACTAGACCGATCCACGGCGGCCCCGCTCCACGCCCTCAGCAAGGGCTCGCGGTAGTCGGCGTCTTTTTCGTTCCAATGGACATAACCGTTGGGCAGGTCGATGTGGAAGAAGCTCTCGTAGTAATCCTCGTCGAGCGCGGCTTCGTCCTGGTCGCGGCCGAAGATCTTGGCCCGGACCGCATGGGTTTCCAGCTCGGTGTCTTCCTGCTGCAGCGCGATCAAGGTGTAGGACTCGCTCGCGGCGGCGACGCGCTCGAACGGCTCGATCGCGTACAGCTTCGCCAACGCGCGGATCAGGCGGTCACTGGCCGCACCGGTCGACGACAGCACCAGGCCTTCGCCGTAGACGTGCTCTTGCCGCAGGTGCATGTCGGCATCGAATCCCGGACCGATCCGCTTCACCAGTCGCGCGTCCAGCCCGACGATCTCGCCCTCGTGACGCGCCGACATGCGGAAGTAGTAGTGATCCGCATCCGAGCGCAGATCTTCGATCTTGAAGGTGCAGTCGACGAAACCGTCCTCGCAGGCTTCGGTCAGTTCCGGCAGCGCCGAGTCGGTTTGCTCCGTTTGCATCGCAGGTCCTCCACGGATGGTTCGAGCGGTCGACGACTCGGCCGCCGCAGCAATGAGCCGGGCCCGTCCAGGGCAAGCCCGGGACGCATCATTCCATAGCGCGTCGGCCTTATACCCGTCCGGTCTTTGCCTCGCCCCGCCCGAACCGCGACAATGGCGGGCCGGATCGCAGCCGCACCGCTTTCCGCAAGGACCCTGCTCCGCCCCGTGCGCCAGCGCACGGCGGCCCCACTGGAGATCGTAATGACCGAGTTCGTAGCGACGCCGCCCGCAGGCGGCGCCAAGATCACCAAGACCCCGACCGGCCTCAACGTGCCGGATCGTCCGATCATCCCGTTCATCGAAGGCGACGGCACCGGCCCGGACATCTGGCGCGCTTCGGTGCGCGTGCTCGACGCCGCGGTCGCCAAGGCCTACGGCGGCCAGAAAAAGATCGAATGGGTCGAGGTCTTCGCCGGCGAAAAAGCCAACAACACCTATGGCACCTGGCTGCCGGACGGCACCGTGCAGGCCTGCCGCGACTACCTGGTCAGCATCAAGGGTCCGCTGACCACGCCGGTCGGCGGCGGCATTCGTTCCCTCAACGTCGCCCTGCGCCAGATGCTCGACCTGTACGTCTGCCTGCGCCCGGTGCGTTGGTTCGAAGGCGTGCCCTCGCCGGTCAAGAAGCCGGGCGACGTCGACATGGTGATCTTCCGCGAGAACACCGAGGACATCTACGCCGGCATCGAATGGGCCGGCGGCAGCGCCGACTCGCAGAAAGTGCTGGATTTCCTGCAGAAGGAGTTCCCGCAGGCATTCGACAAGATCCGCTTCGGCACCGCCGAGAAGAACGCGGCGTGGCTCGGCGAACTGCAGGCCATCGGCGCTCCGGCGCGCGAGCTGCCGGTCGAAGTCGGCCTGGGCATCAAGCCGGTCAGCCGCCTCGGCACCGAGCGCCTGGTGCACAGCGCGATTTCCTACGCGATCGAGAACAAGCGCAAGTCGGTGACCCTGGTCCACAAGGGCAACATCATGAAGTACACCGAAGGTGGCTTCCGTGACTGGGGCTACCAGGTGGCGCGTGACTACTTCGGCGCGGTCGAACTCGACGGCGGCCCGTGGCACGTGATTCCGGAAGGCAAGCCGGGCGCGGGCCTGGTCATCAAGGACGCCATCGCCGACGCCTTCCTGCAGCAGATTCTGCTGCGTCCGAAGGAGTACGACGTGTCGGCGACGCTGAACCTCAACGGCGACTACCTGTCCGACGCGCTCGCCGCACAGGTCGGCGGTATCGGCATCGCCCCGGGCGCGAACATCAACTACGTGACCGGCCACGCCGTGTTCGAGGCGACCCACGGCACCGCGCCGAAGTACGCCGGCCTGGACAAGGTCAACCCGGGTTCGGTGATCCTGTCGGGCGAGATGATGCTGCGTTACCTGGGCTGGACCGAAGCGGCCGATGCCATCATCGCCGCGATGGACAAGGCGATCGCCAGCAAGCGCGTGACCTACGACTTCGCCCGTCTGATGGACGGCGCGACCGAGGTCAAGTGCTCGGAGTTCGCCGACGAGATCATCAAGCACCTGTAATCGGGTCGCCGACGACGATCGTACAAAGGGGCGCTTCGGCGCCCCTTTGTTTTGGCGGGGTCTGTGCGCCGCAAAGCCGTCGATCTGCTTAAGGGTAGGAGCGACGTGAGTCGCGACCAAGGGACCAGCAGGAGTGACAGCGCCTACGCCATTCATCGAAGCGGCGTGCCGTCGCGAGGGTAGGAGCGGCGTCCTACTGGATTTCCTT
>NZ_JMTZ01000043.1 GCF_000731095.1 Lysobacter antibioticus
ATGAAAAACGGCGCGCATCCCTGCGCGCCGCCCTCCGGGTCTTCTATGGCCTTCGCGAGTGCAGCACTGCGCACAGCAACAGCAACCGCAACCGCAAAAAACTAAAGCCACAGCCACAGCCACATAAAACTAAGTCATAGGCGTAGCGAATGCGGCGCTGGAGCTAAAGGCAAAGCAACGCTACCGCGCGAACCCTTAATCCACCGGCTTCGAACTGCGCAACAAACTGAAAGCAAAGCCCGCCACGATCAACGCCCCGGCTATCAACACCGCCCACAGCAGCCACGAGCGCCAGTCGCGCTTCGGTTCCGGCGGCACCAGGGCGGCGGGGCCGGCCAGGGCCGCGGGTCCGCCGAGGCTGGCTTCGGCCGGTTGCCAGTCTTTACCGCGGGTCTGACGCAAGGCTTCGATCAGATGCGCGAGCGGCGAGTCGGCCCGGGCAGTGCGGGCGCTGCCGGCGACCAGGGTGTACGGCGGTGCGCCCTGGGCCAGGAACACCGCGACTTCGGGGCGATAGCCCAGGCGCAGCACCGGTTCGCCGGGCACCGCGGCGTTCGCACGCAAGCGCCAGTGGCGATCGCGCACGGTCGCGGCGAGCTGGCGCGCGGCGGAGCGGTCGCCCTCGCCCTGGCCGGCGACGCGGAACGCCATCCACGGGCCGGCCTGCGGGTGCCAGCCCTGCTCGCTGTCGTCGCGGCTGTCGAGGCGCCATTCCAAGGCATGGTTGCCCGGCAGGGCAACGTCGATCTGCTGAATCGGAAAGCGCCCGTCGAGTTCGTATTCGAACGCGACGCTGCCATCCTTCTGTTCGAGGCGACGGCCTTTCAGCTCGCGCCATTGCAGCGGCGCGGCGGCGGCGTTACCGGCCAGTTCGGCCTTGACCGCGCTGATCTGCGCGGCGGCCTTGGGGTCTTGCGGGGTCAGGCGCAAATAACGCGCTTGCTCGCCGACGCTGTCGAAGACGATGCGCCGTTGCAGCAGGCGTTGGCCGCCGCGTTGCAGGTCGACCAGACGGCCGCTGCTGCTCAGGCTGCGCCATTGATCGAGATCGTCGCTGGCCTCGACGCTGTAGGCCGCATCGAGCGCGGCGCCCGGCGCCCATTCCAGTTCGAGCGCGAGGATCGGCCGGCGCAAGCGGCTGGCGTCGATCAACAAGGCGGTCTGCGGCAAGCGCGTGGTGTCGCTGGCGGTGCTGCGCGCTTCGACGCGGCGCAGGCGGCCGTCGGTCTCGACTTCGCTGATCAACTCCCAACCCTGGGTCGCCGAGTCCGACGGCGAGGCCGGCAAGGCGAACCACGGCAAGGCCACGCGCTGCGGCGCACGCGCCAGGGGCTGTTCGGGCGCGAACACCGAGGCCGGCACCGGCGTGCCGCTGCCGTCGAGCACCTCGACGTCGCGCAGCTGCGGGCTCTGCGCCTGCCGATAGACGTTCTCGTCGAGCACGACGCGATAAGCACCGCCGTCGTCGCGGCTGAGGTTCAAGGGCCATTGCCGCGCGTAGTCCTCGCGCGGGCCGGCCCAGGCCAACAACGGCACCGCGACAAGCAACCAGGCGCTGCGGCGGAACCCGGAGATCGTGCTCATGAAATCGCGCTCATGCCTGGGCCTCGTGAGTGCTGCGGTCGGGGCGGTCGGGGCGGGTATCGTCGTACGGCGGCGCCGGCGCGCCGGGCGGCGCCGGGGCGAAATAGCCGACCAGGGTGCACAGCAGGCCGTAGGCGATGAACGAAGCGATGCCGAGCAAGTTGCCGAGATGGCCGCGATCGACCAGTACCAACTTGGCCAGCACCACCGCCATCAGCACCGCGCCGGCCAGCCACAGGCCGCGCTGGCCGCGGCGCGAACCGGCGATCCAGCCGGCCACGCCGAGCACGCTCCAGACCACGGTCAGGCTGGTCTGCACCAGGCTGGTCGAGAACATCGACGACGACCACGCCACTCCGCCCCAGTAGTGCGCGCTGCGCAGCACTTCGACCGTGATCAGGACGAAACCGGCGGCGGCGAGCAAGGGCACGCGGCGGCGCTGCAGTTCAGCGCCGACCAGCGGCGACGCCAGCCACGCGCCGAACACCGTCAACACCGCCCACTGCATCAGGCCGAGCGGGTTGACCAGGGGCAGCCACATCAGCGGATGCGGATTGGCCGGGGTCGCGAGGGTGAAGCCGATCGCCAGCGCCAGCACGATCGCGAACGAGGCCATCAGCGGCGCTCGCCAAGCGGCGAAGCGTTGCGGCAAGGGCTGTGCGACCACGCCCGGGCGCCACAGGATCGCCGCGGCCATGACCAGCATCGGCAGCAACAAGGCCGCGACGGTCCAGCCGGTGCCGAGCGCGGGAATGCCGTTGCGCTCCCACAAGGTCGACACGCGCAGCAGGGTCATGCCGATCGCCAGCGCCCAGGCCCACCACCAGCCCGAATGGCCCAGGCCGAGTTCGCCGCCGGCGCGTTCGCGCAGGCCGCTCAGGTTGCGCCAACCGAGCACGGCATACAGCGCCCAGGCCAGCCAACCGAATCCGGCCAGCGGGTAGTCGTGCTGTTCGGTCTGCAGGAACAGCAACGGCAGCACCGACAACAATGCGAATACCGCAGTCAGCGACAAGGCTTTCCAGGCGTGGCGACGGAACACTTCGGCGGCGATGCAACCGCTGGCGGCGGTCAGCATCAACACCGCATCGGCGCTGTGGCGGTCGGCGACGAAGTCGGCGATCTCGCTGCCGGCCGCACCGAGCCACCAGGCCAGGCCCCACAGGTAATACGGCAAGGCCGGCACCGGGCTGTCGCTGCGGCGATGGCTCCAGGCACTGGCGAAACCGGCGATGGCGATCAGCAGGGCGCCGGCGAAACTGGCGTTGAGCACCGGCACTTCGGCATCCCAGACCGCGTCGCTGGCGCCGATGACGAAGGCAAATGCAGCGGCGCCCTGCAGCAGGAAGCCGACCAACTGCGGCAAGCGGCGTTGCTGGCGCAGGCCCAGCCAGACCATCGCCGCGCCTTCGAGCGCGAACACGCAGGCGGTGGCCTCGGCGGCGAGCGCGAGCGGAATGGCCAGGGTGGCGAAACCCGCGGCGAGCAAGGCATACGGCGTCGACAGGGCGAGGAAGCGTTCGTCGCGACGCAGCCACCAGGCCAGCGCCGCGTACAACACGCCCAAGCCCAGCGCGCAGAACGCCAGCGGCATGCGCTCGCCTTCGAGCAAACCGGCCTGCAGCGAGAACGCGACCAGCGGCGTGCCGAACACCAGGCAGCCGTCGATGAGGTCGCGACGCCCGGCCGGACGCTTGCGCGCATACAGCACCGGGATCAACAGATAGAAGGCGAAGAACAGCAGCAGGAAGGGTTCGGTGGTCGAGAAGTGCTCGGGGCGGTACTTGAGCACGCCCCACAAGGTGCCGATGCCCCAGGTGAAGACGAAGCCGAGCAGGTTGAGCACGCGCCACGGTCGCCACCAGGCGATGGCGAAGATGCCGGCATTGAGCACGGCGTAGTAACCGAACAGCGCGACGTGGTTGCCGGAACCGGTCGACAGCCAGATCGGCGCGAGGAAGCCGGCGAGGATCGCGAACACCGCCAGCGCCATCGCGTTCTGCTTCACCGCCAGCACGCCGGCGCCGGCCACCAGCACCACGCTGAGCGCGAACGCCGCGCCGGCCGGCATCAGCTGGTACAGCTTGAACGCCGCGAACACCACCAACAGCAGCACGCCGATGGCGCCGCCCTGCAGGCTCAGGGCGAAGCTGCGCTTGCGTTCGCGCTGGCGCCAACCGAACACCAGCCCGGCCATCGCCGCCAGGGCGACGCCGGCCAGGCGCAGTTCGATCGGCAGGTGCAGCCAGCCCTGGTCGGTCGCGTACTTCAACAACGCGGCGACGCCGGCGAACAACACCAGCATGCCGACCTTGACCGGCACGTTGCCTTCGGTGAACCAGCGCCGCAGCCAGCGCGCGGCGACGGTGAACACGTCCGGCGGCGGCGGTGCGGCGGGTGCGCGCGCGGCTGCGGGCGCGACGCGCGCGGCGACCGGGCGGGCGACGACGGCGTCTTGCGGTATCGGCGGCGGCACGCTCGCGGTCGGCGGCGGCGAGACCGGCGGAACGGTATGCGGTGGCGCGGTCGTGGGAGGAGCGGCCGCGGGAACGACGGGCCGCGGCGGACGGACCGCCTGCGCCGGCGGCGGCGCTTCGCGCGCGATCCGCTCGGCCAGGGTCTCGTCCTCGCGGCGGCCGGATCTCGCAGCGCTCAACGACTCGGCTTGCTGCGCCACGCGACGCTCGAGCTCGGACACGCGCGACTTCAATCCGGCGACTTGCACCAGCGCCACCACGAGCAGGATCGGCACCAGCAACAACCCCAGTGCCACTAAAACGATCAGTGCTTCCATCACCCGTCCCTGTTCCGTGCATCGTGCGCTTGGTCACGAACGTTACACCAAGCCGCAAGCCTTGAAGGACAAGGCTTCACGCATTCTATACACAGCTTGTTCACCACATATCGCGTTGACGGAATCGATAAACCACACTATGTTGTGCCCGTCGGTGCCGATCGCGAGATTGGCTCAATAGGGAAGCCGGTAAGGACGCAGCCAGCGCGGCGTCCAAAGCCGGCGCTGCCCCGCAGCGGTATGGGAAACGAACGCTACCAAGCACTGGACGCGCCTCGCGTCTGGGAAGCGGTAGCCAGTAGGAGACGCGAGTCGTCGTGTCCCGAGCCCGAAGACCTGCCGACAGCCGCGCGTTGCACACCGCGCGGTACCGGCCCAGGAGTCTTCGGGGGAAGACGGCCGGTGTCGCAGCACGATGGCTCCGCCGTCGTGCTCGTTCCGTTGCGGCGCCGCCACGCGCGCCGACGCGGGATGCGCCCGTCTCGGGCCGCGCGACACCTCGCCTGCAAGCTCCCGAGTTCCGCGCCCGCGGGGGCACGGCCGTGCCATCGACGACGCCGCTGCGCGGCCGGTCGTCGCTGGCGCGTCCGCGTTCTCCGCGCGTCGCCCTTCGCGGGAAGGTCGGCGACCCGTGCACCCACGCCCCGGAGTTACGCCATGACCACGCTCGCACCCGAATCGTCCGCCGCCTCCCCCGCCGCCGACACTGCCGCCAAACCCGCCCGCGACCCGCAAGCCGATACCGGCTTCGCGCTGACCCCGCCCGCGGCCAACCTGACCATGAGCGTGACCAAGCGCAACGGCCGCCGCGAGCCGGTCGACCTGAACAAGATCGTGCGCGCGGTGACCCGCAGCGGCGAGAACCTGTACGCCGTCGACCCGATGCGCGTGGCCACCCGCACCATCTCCGGCCTGTACGACGGCGCGACCACACGCGAGCTCGACGAACTGTCGATCCGCACCGCCGCCCTGCTGACCGCCGAAGAACCCGAATACGGCCGCCTCGCCGCGCGCCTGCTCGCCGGCGTGATCGAGAAGGAAGTCGCCGGCATCGAGATCCATGCGTTCTCGCAGTCGGTCCAGCGCGGCTTCGACCTGGGCCTGATCAACCAGCGCCTGCTCGACTTCGTCCAGGCCAATGCGCGCAAGCTCAACGACGCGATCGACCGCAACCTCGACGCCAAGTTCGACTACTTCGGCCTGCGCACCCTGTACGACCGCTACCTGCTGCGCCATCCGACCGCGCGCACCGTCATCGAGACCCCGCAGCAATTCTTCCTGCGCATCGCCTGCGCGCTGAGCGAAGACGTCGGCGACGCACTCGCCCTGTACCGGCGCATGGCCCAGCTCGACTACATCCCGAGCTCGCCGACCCTGTTCAACGCCGGCACCACCCACGAGCAGTTGTCGAGCTGCTTCCTGCTCGATTCGCCCGACGACTCGCTGGAAGCGATCTACAAGCGCTACATGGACGTGGCCAAGCTCAGCAAGTTCAGCGGCGGCATCGGCCTGAGCTACACCCGCATCCGTTCGCGCGGTTCGCTGATCCGCTCGACCAACGGCCTCAGCAACGGCATCGTGCCGTGGCTCAAGACCCTCGACGCCTCGGTCGCCGCGGTCAACCAGGGCGGCAAGCGCAAGGGCGCGGCCTGCGTCTACCTGGAGCCGTGGCACGCCGACGTCGAGGAGTTTCTCGAACTGCGCGATAACACCGGCGACGAAGCGCGCCGCACCCACAACCTCAACCTCGCCAACTGGATTCCCGACGAATTCATGCGCCGCGTCGAGGCCGACGCCGACTGGTCGCTGTTCGATCCGTCCAAGGTGCCGCAGCTGACCGACCTGTGGGGCGAAGCCTTCGACCGCGCCTATCACGCCGCCGAAGCGGCCGGCCTGGCGACCAAGAAGGTCAAGGCGCGCGACATCTACGGCCGGATGATGCGCACCCTGGCGCAGACCGGCAACGGCTGGATGAACTTCAAGGACAAGTCCAACCGCGCCTCCAACCAGACCCTGCGCGACGGCAACGTCATCCACCTGTCGAACCTGTGCACCGAAATCCTCGAGGTCACCTCGCAGGACGAGACTGCGGTGTGCAACCTGGGCTCGATCAACCTCTCGCACCACGTCGAGATGTACGAGGATGGCAAGGGCGCGTTCGATTTCGACAAACTCGCCGAGACTGTGCGCCTGGCCGTGCGCCAGCTCGACCGCGTGATCGACCTGAACTTCTACCCGATCGAGACCGCGCGCCGCGCCAACCTCAAGTGGCGCCCGGTCGGCCTGGGCTCGATGGGCCTGCAGGACGTGTTCTTCAAGCTGCGCCTGCCGTTCGACTCCGAACCCGCGCGCAAGCTCGCCCAGGAAATCGCCGAGGCGATCTACTTCCACGCCCTGTCGGCGTCGAACGAGCTGGCGATGGAACACGGCAAGCACCCGTCCTTCGCCGACACCCGCGCTTCGGTCGGCGAACTGCAGTTCGAGGCCTGGGGCGTGACCCCGTCGCAGCCCGAGCGTTGGGACGCGCTGCGCAAGCGCATCGCAGAGCACGGCCTGCGCAACTCGCTGCTGATCGCGATCGCGCCGACCGCGACCATCGCCTCGATCGCCGGCTGCTACGAGTGCATCGAGCCGCAGGTGTCGAACCTGTTCAAGCGCGAGACCTTGTCGGGCGACTTCCTGGTCGTCAACAAGTACCTGGTCGAAGAGCTCAAGAAGCTCGGCCAGTGGACCGCGGAGATGCGCGACCGCATCAAGATGGCCGAAGGTTCGATCCAGTCGGTGACCGAAGTGCCGGACGCCCTGCGCCAGGTCTATCGCACCGCCTGGGAACTGCCGATGCGCTCGCTGATCGACATGGCCGCCGAGCGCGGCGCCTATATCGACCAGAGCCAATCGCTCAACCTGTTCATCGAAAGCCCGAACATCGGCCAGCTCAGCTCGATGTACATGTACGCCTGGAAGAAGGGCCTGAAGACGACGTATTACCTGCGTTCGCGTCCGGCCACCAAGATCGCCAAGACCACGGTCAGCGCACCGGCGGTCAGCGCACCGAAGCCGGAATACACCACGGATGAGGCGATCGCCTGTTCGCTGGAGAACCCGGAATCTTGCGAGGCTTGCCAGTGAGGCAGGAATGAGTTGAGAGGAGTGAGGAGTGAGTCAAGGCGGTTTCAGTGACCTTGAGGCTCTTCGCAGGACGGTAAGCATTCGGCTGGTCTCGTCGATAAGACGTTTTATTTCGACGAGATCGGCCGGGAACAGCCAGCCCACCCGCTCGCAGATCAATACTTGGGTGTGAAGCTCCGATAGCGAACCATGTGCGATGGCCAAGAATTGCGCCTTCTCCTTCTTAGACTCCCGCGTCCAGCCTTCCGCGATATTGCTAGGTACCGACACGGCAGACCGGGTCAGTTGCAACCGAATTCCATATCGCTCCATCGCGGGGAGCTGCGTCGAAACGATGCAAACCTGTTCCGCCAGCCTCATGGACTTGTCCCAAATCGTAGTTACTTGGTAGTGCATCGGCTGCTCCCTCACAACAGAGGTTGACTCATCCGCCGCACACCTAAAATCGGAAAACCCCTTATGTCCATGTCAGCGACTTCCCCACTCACTCCTCGCTCCTCTGCACTCGAAACCAAGCTCCTCGATCCCGGTTTCGATCTCACCCTGCGGCCGATGCGCTATCCGCACTTCTACGAGATGTACCGCGATGCGATCCGCAACACCTGGACCGTCGAGGAAGTCGATTTCTCCCAGGACGTCAACGATCTCAAGCACAAGTTCGGCCCGGCCGAGCGGCATTTGATCGAACGCCTGGTCGCGTTCTTCGCCACCGGCGACAGCATCGTCTCCAACAACCTGGTGCTGAACCTGTACCAGCACATCAACGCGCCGGAAGCGCGCATGTACCTGTCGCGGCAGTTGTACGAGGAAGCGCTGCACGTGCAGTTCTACCTGACCCTGCTCGACACCTACCTGCCCGATCCGAACGAGCGCGCCAAGGCCTTCGATGCGGTCGAGAACATCCCCTCGATCCGCGCCAAGGCCGAGTTCTGCTTCCGCTGGATCGACTCGATCCAGGGCCTGCGGCGCATCGAAACCCGCGATCAGCGCCGCCAGTTCCTGCTCAACCTGATCTGCTTCGCCGGCTGCATCGAAGGCCTGTTCTTCTTCGCCGCCTTCGCCTATGTCTATTACCTGCGTTCGCGCGGCCTGCTCAACGGCCTGGCCTCGGGCACCAACTGGGTGTTCCGCGACGAGAGCTGCCACATGGCGTTCGCGTTCGAAGTCATCCGCACCGCGCGAGAGGAAGAACCCGACCTGTTCGACGCCGACCTGCGCGCGCAGGTGGTGAAGATGTTCGAGGAGGCGGTCGAATGCGAATACCAGTTCGCCCGCGACGTGCTGTCCGGCGGCGTGGTCGGCCTGTCGCTGAAGGACATGCGCCAATACCTGGAATATTGCGCCGACCAGCGCATGGCCCAGCTCGGCATGCCCAAGCATTTCGGCTCGACCAACCCCTTCGCCTTCATGGACCTGCAGGACGTGCAGGAAGTGACCAACTTCTTCGAGCGCCGCGTCTCGGCCTACCAGGTCGGCGTGCAGGGCGAAGTCGCCTTCGACGAAGCGTTTTAAAGCAGAAGCGAGAAATTGGGAGAGAGGAGTGAGTAGAGCGGCTCCGGCCCTTGACTCGCTCCTCGCTCCTCCAACTCACTCCTCACTCCTCGAAGCTCACTGCTCAAATGATCGAAGCGCGCATGACCGAGATCGTCTTCCCCGACCACACCAACCACCTGGGCACGCTGTTCGGCGGCCAGGCGCTGGCATGGATGGACAAGGCCGCCTTCATCGCCGCCTCGCGCTACGCCCGTCGCACGGTGGTCACCGCGCGTTCGGAGCAGATCGACTTCCATACCGCCGTGCCGAAGGGCGCGTTGGTCGAGCTGATCGCGCGCGTGGTCGAGACCGGCCGCACCTCGATCCAGGTCGAGGTCGAGATGCACAAAGAAGATCTGCTTTCGGGTGAATCGCAGTTGGCCACCCGCGGCCGCTTCACCATGATCGCGCTCGACAGCGACGGCAAGCCCACGCCGGTACCGCCGCTCGCGCGCTGAGGCGCGCGGCCAGGACGTTCAGGGCGCCGTGCCGGGCGTCTCCGGCTCAGGCACGATCGTGCCCGTGCAGGCGCCGCTGGGCTGCTCGCACAACACCAGCGCGCGATACGACAAGCCGGCCCAACTGCGGAGCAGGTGCATCCCCAATCGCGGTTTCTGCTGCAGCGACCAATACAAGGGCTGCGAGGTCTCGATGTAGCGCGAGCGATCTGCACCATCGACGGCCGCGCCATCAGCGGCCGCGCCCTCCGGCTCGAAGCGGAAGCTCACCGTGACGCTCGGGCCGCCGTTCTTGCTCCAATGCTGCTGCCAATGCAGGTTGACGGTCTTGCCGACCACCCACTCCTCGCGTCCCCAACGCGCGTTGTAGCGGTCCACCGACCAACCCAGCGCCATCCACATCGCCACCAGCAGCATCAACAAAGGCCCCGCCGCCAGCACGCGCCAGGGCCGCAGACTCGGCCAACGCCCCAGGCGATAAGCGCCGCCGGCCAGGCCGACGATCAGCAACAGGTTCCACGCCCGCCACAAGCCGCTGGGCTCCACCGCGACCGGCCCGCCCCCATCGACCAGGTTCACCATCGTCATGATCAGGGCGACCATAGCCGCGACCCCGATCGCGATCACGGTCATGACCTTCCATTCGGCCATCGTCACCGGGAAATCCTCGCTGACCGGATCCTTCGTGGCCGCGGCTGCTTCTTGCTTCGGCTTCGGCTTCGGCTTCGGTTTCGGTTTCGGTTTCGGTTTCGCTTCCTGCTTCGACATCTGCGCTCCATCGCCGCAAGCCGCGGCCGACATCAGCCTTACCCGGCGCGCGCCCGGAAGCAAGTTGCGGATATTTCGCCGGCACGGCGCTGCCTAGACTCGTGGCTCTCCCTCGATGGAATCACGACATGCGCCTGGACGATTACCGCACCCTGGGCCGCTCCGGCCTGCGCGTCAGCCCGCTCTGCCTCGGCACGATGACCTTCGGCAACGACTGGGGCTGGGGCAGCGACGCCGACGAAGCGCGCTGCGTGTTCGACGCCTACCTCGAACGCGGCGGCAACTTCATCGACACCGCCAACCTCTACACCGGCGGCAGTTCGGAAAGCCTGATCGGCGAATTCGCCCGCGGTCGCCGCGATGCGCTGGTGATCGCGACCAAGTTTTCGCTGTGCATGAACCCCGGCGACCCCAATGCCGGCGGCAACCACCGCAAGAACCTGCGTCAGTCGGTCGAAGCCAGTCTGCGCCGGCTCGGCAGCGACTACATCGACCTGTTGTATCTGCACGCCTGGGATGCGACCACGCCGGCCGAGGAAGTGATGCGCGGCTTCGACGATCTGGTCCGCGCCGGCAAGGTCTTGTATGCGGGCGTGTCGGACCTTCCGGCCTGGCAGGCCGCGCGCATGCAGACCCTGGCCGAACTGCGCGGTTGGTCGCCGCTGATCGCCTTGCAGACCGAGTACAGCCTGGCCCAGCGCGACAGCGAGCGCGAACTGCTGCCGATGGCGGCCGAACTCGGGCTCGGCGTCACCGCCTGGTCGCCGCTGGCCTCGGGCGTATTGACCGGCAAGTACACGCAGGCCGACCTCGATGCCGGCAGCGCCGAAGGCCGCCGCGCGGTGGCGATCGGCAACGGCGCCCTGACCGAACGCGCCCTCGTCATCGCCGAGACGGTCAAGGCGGTCGCGGCCGAACTCGAACGGCCGCCGGCGCAGATCGCCCTGGCCTGGTTGCTGCGCCGGCCCGGCGCGGTGGCGCCGGTGATCGGCGCACGCACCCTGGCGCAGTTGCAGGAGAACCTCGGCGCGCTCGACATCGAATTCGACGAGGCGCAACAGCGTCGGCTCGACGACGCCAGCGCGATCCAGTTCGGCTTCCCGCACGATTTCCTCGCTCTGCCCGGCATCCGCCAGGTGATGTTCGGCGGCGCGCGGATCGAACGCCGCTGGTGAGCGCCCGGCGGGGTCGAGCTCGCGCGGCGCGCACGACGGCTATTCGGCGCTCTTGTTGGAACGCTTCTTCGACGCGCCCGCCGTGGCCGGCGCGTCGGCATCGGCGCCTGCATCGTCCGGCAGCGGCAGGCGCCGCAGGTCGCGGGCGTACAGATCGGCCGGGCTGTCGGAGGGGCAGGTCTCGTCCGGGAAGCCGAACTGTTCCTGCAAGGCTTTTGCGCATTCCGGCATGGAGGCGAAGTTTTTGCCGGTGGCCATGCACTGCGCGTCGAAATCGCGGCGGAAGGCTTCGCGGCGGCGGACGAAGTCCTCGCCGCACTTGCGGGTCAGACGGATGCGGTCGAGGTCGTCCTGGGCGGCGTTGGTGCCGTCGAGGCCGAACTGCTTGAGCTCGTCCACCGTCAACACGCGCAGATCGCGGTTGGCGATCGTCATCATCAGGTCGGCGACGCCGGTGGCGACGCCGTTGCGTTCCAGATAATCGCGCACCTGCTGGTTGATCGCCTTGAGTTCGCGGCTGAGTTCGGCGCGCGAGGTCGCGGTCGAGCGGTCGCGCATCAGCCGGTGGATGCCGACCTTGCCTTCGATCGAGCGGGTGTCGCCGGCGGCCAGCACCAAGACGCAGGCGCTGTGGCAGACCGAATCCTCGCGCACCCAGATCGCCCAGCCCGATTCGGCGATCGAGTCGCCGGCGCGGATCGCTTCCTCGACGTGGCCGCCGCTGGAGTCGATGTCGAGGATGCGGGTCTGGATTTCCATGCGCGTGGCCATGGCGGCGACGCGCTGCACCAGCGCGGTGAAGCCGGCGCCGATCTTGCCCTGGTAATGCAGGCGCACCACGCCGCTGGCCTGGCACGGCGACAAGGCGTCGACCAGGCTGAAGAAGTCCAGCGCGGTCAGCGGTTTTCCGTCGCCGAAACGCGGGTAGTCGTATTCGCAGCTGATCTTGGCCACGCCGCCGTCGAGCTTGGCCGGCGGCCAGTAGGTGCCTTGCAGGATGTCGGTCTCGCTCGACGCGTCCGCGGCGGCGACCTTGGGCGACTCGTTCTGGCTGCCCATGGTGACCGGCTCGGACCGGGCCGGCGGCGGCGCGGCGGAATCCCTCCCGCAAGCCGCCAGTCCGAGCAGGCACAAGGTCAGCGCAAACGTCCTTCTGAAAAGCATGTTCCACCCATCGGAGTCGGGATCGCGCGGGCCGTCCTGGACCCGCGCCGCGCATCGTCGCCACAGCACGAACGTTAGCCCCAGGGCCCGCCAAGCTCAACGGCAGGAGGTCATGGCGTTCGCGCCCGTCAGCGTGCCGACATCATCGTCGGCGGCGCATGAACGGCAGCCGGGGAAACCCCGGCCGCGGCGCCGTCGCCGGCTGCGGCCACAAATCGCAAACCGGGTCCACGCATCGCGATCGCGGCGATTGACTTCGCCGGTCGCGCTGCGTAGCTTGGCGGCGTGATGGTGAACATCGCTTCATGCAGATGAAGCGATGTGACAAATCGCCACCGGTTCGCACCGGCGGCGGTTAGAGGGAATCCGGTGCGGACGCCACGTCCAATTCCGGAGCTGCCCCGCAGCGGTATAGGGAACGAACTTCGTCAGGCACTGGGAGCGATCCCGGGAAGCGACGGACAGTAGGAGGCGCCTCGTGCTCCATGCCCCAAGCCCGAAGACCTGCCATGACCGGAAGGCTCGCCTTCCGTCCGACTCCGGCCCGCAAGGCGTCGGCGCTGCGTCCGGGCCCGTCCCGGCGCGGGCCGCGTCGTGCGCGCCGGTTCGCCCGCGGGGGCGAAGGTCGACACCAAGGGTTGTGGCGAAGCCGGGCGCGCGAGCGTCGGGCCGGCGCAGCCGTGGTCTCCTTCGTTGCCCTGCGCCATGCCCACGCATCGCAGGTAATCATCATGATCAGCGTCACCCATCTCGGCTTCCCGCGCATAGGCGCGCGGCGCGAGCTCAAGCTGGCCCTCGAATCGTTCTGGAAAGGCGACACGCCGGCCCAGGCGCTGCACGACACCGCCCACGGCCTGCGCGAACGCCATTGGCAACTGGCGCGGCAGGCCGGCGCCGACGTCGTGCCGTGCAACGATTTCTCCCTCTACGACCACGTCCTCGATACCGCCGTTCTGTTCGACGCGGTCCCCGCGCCGTACCGCGAGGTCTACGACGAAAACCCGCTGACCGGCTACTTCGCCCTCGCCCGCGGCCTGCAGGACGGCCGTCGCGACCTGCACGCGCTCGAGATGACCAAGTGGTTCGACACCAACTACCACTATCTGGTGCCACAGTTCGAGCGCGACCAACGCTTCGTCCTGCGCGGCGACAAGCCGCTGGCGGAACTGGCCCAGGCGCGCGAGCTCGGCATCCAGGCGCGACCGGTGCTGCTCGGCCCGGTGTCCTTCCTCAAGCTCGGCAAGCGCAGCGACGGCGGCGACCCGCGCGAGCTGCTCGATGCCCTGCTGCCGGCCTATGCCGAACTGCTCGGCAAGCTCAAGGCGGCGGGCGCCGACTGGGTCCAGCTCGATGAGCCGGCCCTGGTGCTCGACCTCGACGACGACGATCGCGACGCCTATCGCCGCGCTTATGCGGCCCTGGCCGAAGCCGACGCGCCGCAACGCTTGCTGACGACTTACTTCGGCGGCCTCGGCGACAACGCAGCCCTCGCCGCCCGCCTGCCGGTGCAAGGCCTGCACGTCGACCTGGTGCGCGCGCCGCAGCAGTTGGAAAGCGTGCTGCCGCTGTTGCCGGACGACCGCGTCCTCAGCCTCGGCGTGGTCGACGGCCGCAACATCTGGCGCGCCGATCTCGACGCCGCGCTGAGCCTGGCCCGCCGCGCCGGCGATCGCGCGCAATGGCTGGCGCCGTCGTGCTCGCTGTTGCACGTGCCGACCGACCTGGAACTGGAACGCAAGCTGCCCGCACCGCTGCGTCACTGGATGGCCTATGCGCGGCAGAAGATCGAGGAACTGCGCCTGCTCGCCGATGCCCTCACCGGCAGCGCCGACGCCAACCGCGACCTCGCCACCGCCGCCAGCGCGCGCGCTGCGCGCCTGGCCTCGCCGTTGCTGCGCAATGCCGAGGTGCGCAAGCGCCTGGCCGCGGTCGAACCGGCGATGACCCGGCGCGCCTCGCCCTACCCGCAACGCGCGAAGGTGCAGGCGCAGCGCCTCGGCCTGCCGCTGTTCCCGACCACCACCATCGGCTCGTTCCCGCAGACCGCCGAAGTGCGGCGCGCGCGCGCCGAGCACAAGGCCGGCAAGATCGACGACGCGGCCTACCGGACCTTCCTGGAGAACGAGACCAAGCTGTGCCTGCGCGAGCAGGAAGCGCTGGGCATCGACGTGCTGGTGCACGGCGAGTTCGAACGCAACGACATGGTCGAGTACTTCGGCGAGCAGCTCGACGGTTTCGCCTTCACCGCCCACGGCTGGGTGCAGAGCTACGGCTCGCGTTGCGTCAAGCCGCCGGTGCTGTTCGGCGACGTGGTCCGGCCGCAGGCGATGACCGTCGACTGGACCCGTTACGCGCAGGCGCAAACCCAGCGGCCGGTCAAAGGCATGCTGACCGGACCGGTGACGATCCTGCAGTGGTCCTTCGTCCGCGACGACCAACCGCGCGCCGACAGTTGCCGCCAGATCGCCCTGGCCCTGCGCCAGGAAGTGCTGGACCTGGAAGCGGCCGGCATCGCCATCGTCCAGATCGACGAACCGGCCCTGCGCGAAGGCCTGCCGCTGCGCCGCGCCGACTGGCCGGCCTACCTGGCCTGGGCCGGGGAAAGCTTCCGCCTCGCCGCCAGCGGCGTCGGCGACGCGACCCAGATCCACACACACATGTGCTACGCCGAGTTCAACGACATCATCGAGGCGGTGGCCGCGCTCGACGCCGACGTGATCTCGATCGAGACCTCACGTTCGCGCATGGAGCTGCTGGACGCATTCGTACGTTATCGCTATCCGAACGGCATCGGCCCGGGCGTCTACGACATCCACTCGCCGCGCGTGCCCAGCGAGACCGAGATGCGCGACTTGCTCGACAAGGCGCTCGACGTGCTCGACCCGGCGCAGTTGTGGGTCAACCCGGACTGCGGTCTGAAGACCCGCGGTTGGCCGGAAGTGCGCTCGGCCCTGCGGGCGATGGTGCAGTCGGCGCGCGGCCTGCGCGAGCAGGTCGCCGCCGAAGTCGACTGAGCATGGCCGACTGAACGGAACCGTCGGCGGCGCGATCGCGCCGCCGACGATGCCCCTTCCGAACTACGGAAGGGGCGCTTGCCTTACATCACGTCGTAGGCCAGCACGTTCCACTGCTCCGGCTGGCCGGAGCTTTCCACCGAGCGCACGATCGCGCCGACGTCGGCGCCGGACACGCTGAACGGTGCGACTTCGTAATCCAGATCCTGGATTTGCAGACTACCTTCCATAGAGTTGCTCCTGATTCGCCGGCCTGATGGCATCCCGCGGCGCGCCGGCGACGCCGCGCAGATTCATTGCAGCGTCTGCAGCACCTTGCTCGCATGGTCGCGGACCATCGCGCAATCGTCGGCGTACAGGCGCTCGAGCGCGCCGCGATAAGCGTCGCTATCCTCGCGCAGGCCGTCCAGGCACATCAGGCGCATGCGCGGCGGCAGCACCGTCGAGTCGACCACGTCGGCGAACAGCGGCGTGAGTTCGTCGCCGCCGACCAGCACCGCCATTTCCGCCAGCATCGACAAGCGGCTGTGGATGCTCGCCGAGGTGTAGCTGAGGATGCGCGCGCGCTCTTCCCCGAATTCCTGTTCGAACACGAAGTTGTACTGGCATTTGGCGATCTGGCTTTGATTGTTGAACAGCACGTTCAACGAGATCGACAACTCGTCCGGCGGCGCCTGCCGGTGCACGTCGCGGTGGGCGCGGTAGAGCATGATCTTGCCCTTGGGCAGGGTCGTGACCTCCGAATCCAGGATGCGCGCGCTGTCGCCGATGGCGCCGGTCAGTTCGCTCGGGTCGATCTCGGCGATGTGGGTGCGATAGCCCGAGCCGAAATAACCGACGGTGAGGAAATGGAAGTTGTGGTCGTGGGCGGTGTCGTACGAGTACGCGCGCTCCTCGTTCTTGCGCAGGGCGCCGGTCTGCTTCAGCGGCGACCACACGTTGGCGCGGATCATCACGTGCTTGCGCCGCGCGATCACGTAGCACTGCGGAGCGACGAACGGCGGCGGCTCGCCGTCGAGGATCGAGCGCAGCGACCGCGCCATGGTGCGCGCGACCAGGGCCGGGTCGTTGGCGTAGGCGGCGAGCACCGGCGCGGCTTCGGCGATGCTGTCCGGGTCGAGCGTATCGACCCGGCTGAAGATGAAATCGAACAGCTCTTCTTCGCTGGCCACCGTGGTCGCGGTGGCATTCAAGGTATAAGCCATGGCGGTGTCCTCAAGCGGTCAGGCGGTCGGGGCCAGGGCGGCGAGCGAACGCGTCGCGGCCCGGCGGATGTCGTCGTGCTCGTCGTCGACGGCATCGTGCAAACGCTCCAGCGCGGCCTGCGGATCGACCTTGCCGAGCAGTTGAATGGCCGACCAGCGCACGAAATGGCGCGGGTGCCGGCTCAGTTCGAGCAAGGCCTGCGGCGCCTGCTCCGCGTCGATAGTGGCCAGGGTCTGGCCGATGCAGACCAGTTCGGAGTCGCTCAGGCGCGCGGAAATGCAGCTGTCGGCACGCAGCGTCTCGGGATCGAAGCGCCATTGCAGATCGACCGCGCTTTGCGAGAGCAACAACACCACGATGGTCGGTTGCCGAACGTCGACCTTGAACGCGGCATCGTCCACGCCCAGCGCCACGGCCTCGCCGTTGGCCAGTTCGATGCGGCGGTTGAGCTGCACGCTCTGCTCGCGTTCGAAGTAGGCGTTGCGGAAGCTCTCGCCGGTGGCGTAGGTGCTCAGCTCGATGGCGCCGGCGGCGACGCCGATGCAGGCGTACTGCGACAGGGTGAAGATGCCGCTGGACGAGCTGAAGTAGCGCGACAGGTGCAACGACCAGCCCTCGCCCGACATCAGGAACACGCCGTGCCGGCTCCACAGGCCGCCGCGGTTCCAGTTTTCCCACAACAACGCCTGTTCGCCGTCGCCGAGCAGATCGGACAGCTCCTGGCGCAAGCGCGCGGCGATGGCGCCCGATTGCAGCAGGGTCTGCAGGTCCGCCTGCATATCGACGATGCCGGCGATGCCGCGCTCGCCGACGCGCCGGTCGACGGCATGCTTGAAGCGCGCGAATCTGGAATCGGCTAAAGAGCGCGATTGTGCATCCATGCATCCTTCCTTGAGTTGTGAGTTCGATCCAGCGAAACCTTCCGCGTCCTGCGGCCGCCGTCGCCCATCTATTCGGAAGGGCCACGGCCTGGCGACGATCGCGCGTCGCGGAGGATCGTGGTCCAACCGCTCCCCGGACCACGTGTTGCGATCCTAGCGACAAGCCGTCGCAAACGCAGCGATGCACAGGGCGACGCCGGTCACAACTCGATCGATGCGGCGGCCGCCGCGATCCAACGCGCCGTCGCTACGTAATTGCGCCTTCACTCCGGCCACCTAACGCCAGCAATCTACGAACCCGTCCACCTCGCCCGCACCACGCAACCTCCGAATCAGCCCCCCTTTGCCAAAGGGGGGCAAGGGAGGATTTGCTTTGCCGTTAGAACGCAGCCATACACGCCAAAGATCAGGACGCCGCTGAATCAGAAGGACTCCAGCCCTCGTCGCTACGACATGCCCCCATCGCCTCCACAAACCCCGCGCAACAAAAAAGCCCCGCAATCGCGGGGCTTTTCGTCGATCGGGAAAACCGCCTCTTACTTGCCGGCGACGACCTTGACCATTTCCAGGCACTTGTTCGAGTAGCCCCATTCGTTGTCGTACCAGCTCACCAGCTTGACGAAGGTACCGTCCAGCGCGATGCCGGCTTCGGCGTCGAAGATCGAGGTGCGCGCGTCGCCGCGGAAGTCGGTCGCCACGACCTTGTCTTCGGTGTAGCCCAGCACGCCCTTCAGCGCGCCTTCGCTCTGCGCCTTCATTTCCGCGCAGATCTCGGCATAGGTCGCTTCCTTGACCAGTTCGACGGTCAGGTCGACCACCGACACGTCCGAGGTCGGCACGCGGAACGACATGCCGGTGAGCTTCTTGTTGAGCTCCGGGATCACCACGCCGACGGCCTTGGCCGCGCCGGTGCTCGACGGAATGATGTTCTCCAGGATGCCGCGGCCGCCGCGCCAGTCCTTGTTGCTCGGGCCGTCGACGGTCTTCTGGGTCGCGGTGGCGGCGTGCACGGTGGTCATCAGGCCACGCTTGATGCCCCACTTGTCGTTGATCACCTTGGCCAGCGGCGCCAGGCAGTTGGTGGTGCACGAGGCGTTGGAGACAATCGTCTCGCCCTTGTAGGTCTTGTCGTTGACGCCATAGACGAACATCGGCGTGTCGTCCTTCGACGGCGCCGACAGCACGACCTTCTTCGCGCCGGCATCGAGATGCTTCTGCGCGGTGACCTTGTCGAGGAACAGGCCGGTCGATTCGATCACGACTTCGGCGCCGACCTCGTCCCACTTGAGATTGGCCGGGTCGCGTTCCTGGGTCAGGCGGATCTTCTTGCCGTTGACGATCAGGGTGTTGCCTTCGACCTTGACCTCGCCCTTGAAGCGGCCGTGGACCGAGTCGTACTGCAGCATGTAGGCCAGGTAGTCGGGCTCGAGCAGATCGTTGATGGCGACGATTTCGATGTCGTTGCCGAAATTCTGCACGGCCGCGCGCAGGACGTTGCGTCCGATGCGGCCGAAGCCGTTGATGCCTACCTTGATCGTCATTGAGGTAACTCCTGCAGCCGCCCGGGCGGGTCAAGTGGGGAAACCCCCATTCTAGCAAGGCGGCGCCTGGGTCGCAGTCCGGCCCCATGGACGGCTCATCGACGGGCCATCGACGGCTTATGGCGGCCCGTGACCGCATCCACAGCGGCTTTAGGGCCCTTTCTGCGGCACATAGCAACAAGAATGGAACGCAGGTCTAGGTTTACCGTTCTCCGGCGTATTTAGAGTGCGGTGCGGACAGACTCCTGTTCAGCAAACCTGCAAAATCGGTCTCTTCACGACCTCACAGGGGACTCAAGGAATGAATCAGCGACTGATCGGCGGCGTCCTCGCCGCCACCCTGGCTTGCGCGGCCCAGCCCGCCCTTGCCCAGCAGACCGGCAACTTCACCCTGGGTATCGGCGCTCACCAGGTCAATCCGAAGTCCGACAACGGCAGCGTGCTAGGCGGAGCGGCCGAGCTGGAAATCGGCGACAACGTCCAGCCCACGATCACCTTCGAGTACTTCATCCGCGACAACCTCGGCATCGAGGTGCTGGCGGCCACGCCGTTCAAGCACGACATCGATATCAAGGGCGTCGGCAAGGTCGGCACGACCAAGCACCTGCCGCCGACGTTCTCGCTGCAGTACCACTGGAACAGCCGCGGCGTGGTCTCGCCCTTCGTCGGCCTGGGCGTCAACTACACGACCTTCTTCAGCGAGAAGACCACCGGCGCATTGCGCGGCACCCGCCTCAAGCTCGACGACTCGGTCGGCGTGGCGGCCCATGTCGGCGTCGACTTCATCCTGACCGAGCGCAGCTCGATCCGCGTGGATGCGCGCTGGATGGACATCCAGACCGACGTCGAGCTGAACGACCAGAAGATCGGCAAGGCCACCATCGACCCGACCGTGTTCGGTCTGGCCTACGTGATGAAGTTCTAAGCGGACGATCCGCATCGGCGATCGCGGCGGGCCGCGATCGCCTCACGGCCGATCCTGCGATTGTTGCCACACTCGTGCGGCACGGCCATCCGCCAAGCGAATGCGGACCGCACCGCCGTTTGCGCGTCCCGGTTTCGGCCGACCGCGCCGCCAGGTTCGGACAGCGGAGTCGGTGCGCGGCTCCGGTAAAGTGGACGACATGACCTCCATCCGTGCGCGTTCCTTCTCCAAATCGCTGCGCCGCTATTCGGCGCTGCTGCTTCTGCTGCCGCTCAACAGTCTGGCCTGGGGTCCGCAGGGGCATCGCCTCGTCGCGGCGCTGGCCTGGGACGATCTGCGTCCGAACGTACGCGCCGAAATCGCCAAGATGCTCAAAGGCGAAGCCGACCCGTCCCTGCCCGGCATCGCCAATTGGGCCGACGACCTGCGCAGCAGCAACCCCACACTCGGCAAAGAAAGCGCCAAGTGGCACTACGTCAACCTCGCCGAGGACGACTGCCATTACGACGCCGCGCGCCATTGCCCCAAGGGCAACTGTGTGGTCGAGGCGATCCGCACCCAGACCGCGATCCTCGCCGACCGCAGCCAGTCCCAAGACAAACGCCTGCAGGCCCTGAAGTTCGTGGTCCATTTCGTCGGCGACGTGCACCAGCCGCTGCACGCCGGCTTCGGCCGCGACAAGGGCGGCAACGATTACCAGTTGCAGATTCCCGGCGAGCCGGAACCCGTCGACGGCTACGGCACCAACCTGCACTCGCTGTGGGACAGCAAGATGCTGTCGATGAGCAAGCGCGACTACACGGCTTATCTCAAGTACCTGCGGCAGACCCCGGCGCCGGCCGCGACCGCTCTCGGCCTGCCGCCGGCCTCGCCCGCCTGGGCCGAGGCCTCGTGCCGGATCGTGCTGCAGCCGGGTTTCTATCCCGACGGCCACATACTCGAACCGGCCTATGTGGAAACCTGGCGCCCGGTGGCGGAAACTCAGCTGCGGCTCGGCGGCGCGCACCTGGCCGGCGTCCTCAACGCCGCGCTCGCGCATCGCTGAGCGCACCGGCCGCCTGCCGGCCTGATCGACGGGCGGCCCGCCCCTGCCGCGTCCATCGGGCGGGATCGCCGCCAGGAGCTTTTCGTATGTCGCCGCAGGTTATGTCGCCGCAGGTCGTGCCGTTCCATCATCGCGAAACCGGGACCTGGTCGTATCTGGTCGCCGACCCGGCGACGCGTGCGGCGGCCATCGTCGACCCGGTGCTCGACTACGACGCACGCTCGGGCCGCACCGGCCTGGGCAGCGCGCAAGCCCTGCTCGACGAAGCCGCGCGCCTGGGGCTGCGCATCGACTGGCTGCTCGAAACCCATGCCCATGCCGATCACCTCAGCGCGGCCCACGCCCTGCGCGAGGCCATCGCCGCTGGCGGCGCGACGCCGCCGCGGATCGCGATCGGCCGCGGCATCGGCGAGGTCCGGCGTGTGTTCGCGCCGCTGTTCGGCCTGGCCGAGACCGAGGCGGTCCCGGCCTTCGACCATCTGTTCGCCGACGACGAAGGTTTCGCCATCGGCGATCTGCAGGCGCGGGCCATCCCGGTGCCAGGCCACACCCGCGACAGCCTCGCCTATCTGATCGGCGACGCCTTGTTCACCGGCGACACGCTGTTCCTGCCCGACAGCGGCACCGCGCGCTGCGACTTCCCCGGCGGCAGCGCGGCGATGCTGTATCGGTCGATACAAACGCTGTACCGGCTGCCCGACGCCACCCGCGTCTTCGTCTGCCACGACTACGGCAAGCCCGAACGCGAGCCGGCCTGCGAAACCACGCTCGGCGAACAGAAGCGCAGCAACATCCACGTGCGCGCCGACACCGGCGAGGCCGAGTTCGTCGCCTTGCGCGAGCAGCGCGACGCCGGGCTGCAGATGCCGGCGCTGATCCTGCCGGCGCTGCAGGTCAATCTGCGCGCCGGCGCCCTGCCCGAGCCCGAGGCCAACGGCGTGCGTTACCTGAAACTGCCGCTCGACCGGTTCTGAGGCGACTCAACCGGCTTCGCGCTACTCTCGTCCTGACTCACACTCGACAGGTCCGCAATGAACCCGATCCGCCGCCGCTGGCTGGGCGCCTTGTGCACGCTCGCCGCGGTTTTCGCGGCCGCTTCGGCGCACGCCGCGCCGAAGCCCGAGACTGCACCGATCACGGTGTTCGCCGCCGCCAGCCTCAAGGAATCGCTCGACGAAGCCGCGGCCGCGTACACCCGGGCCAGCGGGCAATCGGTGCGGGTGTCCTACGCCGCCAGTTCCGCCCTCGCCCGCCAGATCGAACAGGGCGCGCCGGCCGACGTCTTCCTCTCGGCCGACCGGGACTGGATGGACTACCTGCAGCAACGCAAGCTCATCGACGCCGGCAGCCGCCGCAATCTGCTCGGCAACCGCCTGGTGCTGATCGCGGCGAAGGCCAGTAGCGCCCAACGGGTCGCGCTCAAGCCCGGCGTCGACCTGCGCCCCCTGCTCGGCGACGGCCGCATCGCCCTGGCCCTGACCGGCAGCGTGCCGGCCGGCAAGTACGCACGCGCGGCGTTCACCTCGCTCGGCGTCTGGACCGCGCTGCAACCCAAGGTCGCCGAGGCCGAGAACGTGCGCGCCGCGCTGATGCTGGTCGCGCGTGGCGAGGCCCCGCTCGGCGTGGTCTACGCCAGCGACGCCCGCGCCGAACCGAAGGTGCGCGTGTTGGCGACCTTCCCGGCCGACAGCCATCCGCCGATCGTGTACCCGGTCGCCCGCGTGAGCGGCAGCCGGCAGCCGCGTGCGGCGGTGTTCGCGCAGTGGCTGAAGAGCCCGGCCGCGGCGGCCATCTTCCGCCGCCACGGTTTCGCGACCCTGGACTGACCGCGCGACGATGTTCGACTTCAGCCCGGCCGAACTGACCGCGATCGCGCTCAGCCTCAAGGTCGCCACGGTCGCGACCCTGGGCAGTCTGCCGCTCGGCATCGCGATGGGCTGGCTGCTGGCGCGCACCCGTTTCCCCGGCAAGCTGTTGTTCGACACCTTGCTGTACCTGCCGCTGGTGTTGCCGCCGGTGGTCACCGGCTACGCCTTGTTGATCCTGTTCGGCACCCAAGGCGCGGTCGGGCGTTTCCTGTCGGACTACTTCCACTTCAGCTTCGCCTTCCGCTGGACCGGCGCCGCCCTGGCCAGCGCGATCATGGGGTTTCCGTTGATGGTGCGGGCGATCCGCCTGTCGATCGAAGCGGTCGACCGCCGCCTCGAACAGGCCGCCTCGACCCTCGGCGCGAACCGCTGGCGGGTGTTCTTCGGCGTGACCCTGCCGCTGGCCTGGCCCGGGCTGGTCGCCGGCGCGGTGCTGTCGTTCGCCAAGGCGCTCGGCGAGTTCGGCGCCACCATCACCTTCGTGTCCAACATCCCCGGCGAAACCCAGACCCTGTCGTCGGCGATCTACGGGCTGATGCAGGTGCCCGACGGCGAGTCCGGCGTGCTGCGGCTGGCCCTGGTCGCGGTGGCGATTTCGTTCGCCGCGGTGTTCGCCTCGGAGTGGCTGGTGCAACGGCAGCGACGCGAGACCCACCGATGACCGAGACCAAGCCGGATCGCGACCGTAGCGTGGGCGATCCGCCCATGGACGACCTCCATGTCCTCGATTTCAGCCTGCGCCGCGGCAGCTTCGAACGCAGCGTGAGCATTCGCAGCCGCCATCGGGTGATCGCCCTGGTCGGCGAATCCGGCGCCGGCAAGACCTCGCTGCTGTATGCGGTGGCCGGGCTGCTGCGGCCGCAACGCGGCCGCATCGAGATCGCCGGCCGCTGCCTGTTCGACAGCGAACGCGGCATCGACGTACCGGTGCATCGCCGCCGCATCGGCTACGTGTTTCAGGATGCGCGCCTGTTTCCGCACCTCAACGTGCGCCGCAACCTGCTGTACGGCCTGCACGGCGAAGCGCGGCACTCGCCGCGCTTCGCCTTCGAGGCCATCGTCGACTTGCTCGGCATCGCGCCCTTGCTCGAGCGCGATACCGCCGGCCTGTCCGGCGGCGAAAGCCAGCGCGTCGCCCTGGGGCGCGCGCTCTTGTCCCAGCCGCACATCCTGTTGCTGGACGAGCCGCTTTCGATGCTGGACATGAACCGCCGCGACGAACTGTTGCCTTATCTGCAGCGGGTACGCGACGAGATCGCGTTGCCGATGATCTACGTCAGTCACTATCCCGAGGAAGTACGACGCATCGCCGACGAGGTGCACACTGTCGGTGCCTGAGCGCGTCGGTTGCGCAAGCCTGGCGCGCAGCGTTCGGAGGAATGCTTCGAATCGACGGCGATGCCGTCAGCGCTTGACGTCGACCGGAACGAAGGTGACCGACCGCCCCTGGAACACCGGCTTCATGCCCGAACTGCCGGCGACGAGCTCCAGGGCACTGCGCGCCGGTATGCGATCGACCTGCAGGCTGACGCCCTTGCCGCTGTCGTCGAGCACCTGCGGATTGGTCAGGATCAGGCCGGCCTGGGTGGCGATGCGACCGGCGACTTCGCGCGGCATTTCATCCGTCGCCGCGAGGGAGACCATCGGTTCGCCGGGCACCGAGTGCAAATAGACCGATTCGGTCTTCGGCGCGTCGGCGGGTTGGCCGGCCCATACGCCGAAACCGGTGGCAGAGGCGACCAGGGCGAGCACAACTACGCCGATTGCGACCCGCTTCGGCGCAGGCAAAGGTTGCTTGAGCATGAGAATTCTCTCCTTCAAAGGATGGGCTTGCGCCCAGTGGCATGCCAACGGCGAAGGGTTCGCCGCCAGCAGGGTTTTCAACATCGCTTCGCCGTAGGTACGCCGCGAGCGGGGATGCCGGGCGAGCACGCGCAGATCGCAGGCCAGCTCCTGGTCGTGGCGGAAACGGCGCACGGCGTAATGCAGCAGGGGGTTGAACCAATAAACGCAACGCAACAGAACGACGAAGGCATTGACGTGCAGATCGCCGCGCCGGATGTGGCTGCGTTCGTGGGTGCGGATCAAGGCCTGCTGTTCGATCGAGTAGCGCGTGTCGAAATCGCGCTGCACCACGATGCGCGGCCGCAACAGGCCGAGCGCCGCCGGCAACCCGAGGATCGCTTCGGCTTGATAGAGGCCGTCCTCGCGGCGCGCGACGCGGCCAAGCCCGCGTTGGAAACGCCGTTGCTGGCCTAAGGTCGCTACGGCCATGACGATGGCGCCTGCAAGCCAGACGGCGAGCAGCCAAGGCATCGGGTCGAAATCGGACGACGCGGCCGCCTGCATCGACGGCGGCGGGATCGGTGCGGCGCTTGCGCCGGCGACCACCGCAGGCAATCTGTGCCCTGCCCTCGGCAGCAACACCGCGATCATCAGCAGCGGCACCAGTGCCCAGGCGGCATAGCCGATCGCGGCACCGAAAGCGCGGCGCAGCGGCAGGCGCGCGGCCAACACGAACAACACCGCCAGACTCGTCGCCACCGTGGTTTCGATCAGCCAGGTCGTCCATTCCGTACCCATGATCATGAGTCGCTCTCCAAACCGCCGGGGATTGCCGTTGCGTTCACGGCGCCGCATCTTGATGCGACACGCCTGCCAGCGACGTCAGTGCGCGTCATCGTCGAGCTCGTCGAGCAATTTGCGCAGATCGGCGATGTCCTTGCGGCTGAGCTTGCGCTGCTCGCTGAAGTGCGCGACTAGGGGCGCGACGCGGCCGTCGAACAAACGGTCCAGCAGGCTGCGGCTCTCGCCCATCACCCAGTCCTCGCGCTTGAGCACCGGCGCGTACAGATAACGGCGGCCGTCCTTGTCGGCGCGCACGGCCCCCTTGTTCAACAGCCGGTTGAGCAGGGTCTTGATCGTCGCTTCCTGCCAGTGCTGACTGTCGGCGAGCGCGGCGATGACCTCTTCGGCCGACTGCGGGTGGCGGCGCCACAACACGTCCATGACGAGAGATTCGGCTTCGCTGATCTGCATCGTTTACATCCGTAGTTTTTATTTAGATTACGCCTGTAAACGATGCTGTCAAGCCCGCCCTCGGCGGAATGCGATACTGCTCGCATGACCGCTCCCGCCCGCTTCGATTCCCTCGACGACGCCGTCGCTTTCCTCTACGAACGGCTGCCCGGCCCACTGCATGTCGGTGCCCCGCTCGGCCTGGGCAAGCCGCATCGGCTGCTCAATGCGCTGTACGCCCGGGCCGAACGCGAAACCGCGCGTCCGCTGCATCTGTACACGGCGCTGTCGCTGGATCCGCCAGGAGCCGGCAAGGGTTTGGAGGGGCGTTTCGTCGGTCCGTTCGCGCAGCGCCATTTCGGCGACGACTTCCCGCGCCTGCGCTATGTGCAGGCGCTCAAGCGCAACACCCTGCCGGCGCATATCGAGATCGAAGAGTTCTATCTGCAATCGGGCGCGCTGCTCAACGCCGTCGCCGCCCAGCGCCGTTACGCCAGCCTCAACTACACCCACGTCGCACGCGCTCTGGCCGACCGCGGCGTCAATGCCATCGTGCAGAAGGTCGCGGCCGAGCCCGGCGGCGATCGCCTGTCCTTGTCGTGCAACACCGACCTGACCTGCGATGCGGTCGACGCGATCGTCGCCCGCGGCCTGCCGCGGCCGGTGCTGATCGCCGAAGTCGATCCGCAACTGCCCTGGCTCGGCGGCAGCGCCGCCGTCGACCCCGGCTTTTTCGACGCAGTGGTGACTCCGCCGGGTCCGCATCCGAAACTGTTCGGGCTGCCCCGGCAACCGGTCGCCGACGCCGACTACGCGATCGGCTTCTACGCCAGCACCCTGGTGCGCGACGGCGGCACCCTGCAGATCGGCATCGGCACCCTGGCCGATGCGCTGTGCCATGCGCTGGCGCTGCGGCATACCGACAATGCGGCGTACTTGCGGGTGGTGAAGGCGTTGGGGGTCGAAGTGGACGAAGCGGGTGCGCCGGTTGGGCGAACCGCTTTCAGCGCCAATGACCTGAGCTTGGGGCGTAACGCGATGGCGCCGGTTGCGCCGGTTGGACAACCTGCTTCTAGTGCCAATGACCTGAGCTTGGGGCGTAACGCGATGGCGCCAGTTGCGCCGCTTGGACCATTTAGCACTGGGCTTTTTGGCTGTTCCGAGATGATCAACGAAGGGTTTCGGCGTCTCGTCGAAGTCGGCGTGATCAAGCGCAAGGTCGTCGACGACCTGGAGCTCATGCGCCGGCTCGACGACGGCAGCGCAAGCCCCGCAGACGATGCGCGGCTCGAAGACGAAGGCGAATTCCTGCAGGGCGGCTTCTATCTGGGCTCGCCGGACTTCTACCAGTGGCTGCGCACCTTGTCGGACGAGCAACGGCGCGGCATCGGCATGCGCCGGATCAGCGAGGTCAACGAACTCTACGGCGGCAACGAGACACTCGAACGCCTACAACGCCGCGATGCGCGTTTCTTCAACAGCTGCATGATGGCGACCGCGCTCGGTGCGGCAGTCTCGGACACGCTCGACGACGGCCGTGTCGTGTCCGGCGTGGGCGGCCAATACAACTTCGTCGCCATGGCGCATGCGTTGCCGAACGCGCGCTCGGTGTTGATGCTGCGCTCGACCCGCGAAAGCGCCGGCACGGTGCGCTCCAACGTGGTCTGGAACTACGCCCAGGCCACCATTCCGCGCCATCTGCGCGACGTCTACATCACCGAATACGGCATCGCCCACCTGCGCGGCAAGACCGACGAGGACTGCATCGAGGCGATGTGCGCGATCGCCGACACGCGCTTCGCCGGCGCCCTGCGCGAAGCTGCACGCGCCTCCGGCAAGCTGGCGCCGGGCGCGGCGCAGCCGGCGTCGAGCGCACGCGGCGGCGCCAACACCCCGGAACGTTTGCGCGACCTGCTCGCCCCGTTCCGCGCCGACGGCACCCTGCCCGACTATCCGCTCGGCAGCGACTTCACCGAAGTCGAACAACGCCTCGTCAAGGCGCTAGGCCTGTTGAAGGCCAGTACGACCACGCGCGCGGGCACCGCCCGCACCGTGCTGCGGGCCTTGTTCTCCCGGCCCGGCCACGACCGCGAGGCCATGCAACGGATGGACCTGGTACGACCGGCCGGCCTCGGCGACAAGCTGCAGGCGCGACTGCTGTCGTGGGCGCTGGCACAAGACGGGCAAGGCTGAGCTCGCTTATTCAGGCCTAGTGTCCAGCGTAGACCAATCGAGGCGCTGCGGGCCGCAAGTCCATCCAGATTCGTTGCCGTTGCCGTTGCCGTTGCCGTTGCCTTGATGAGCTTGGCGCAGGATCGAATTTGCGAGAACACCCAGAGACCCGGAGGGCGCCGCACAGGACGTGCGGCGTTTTTCGATAAGACAGGGATGTCTTATCGAAAAATCCCGGCGCGCGCACCGACCTCGCAGGGGAGCTTCGTCAAGGAGAGCCCTTTTCTTTGGTTATCTTTCTTTTGGGCTTAGCAAAAGAAAGTAACCCGGCCGCGTCAGCGGACGGAAGCCTTGCTGTGGCTGTTGCTTCATAGCTCTGCGGCAAGAAGCGCCGCAACCGCCAGCGGCGCGGTCGCGGCTTGCGCCGCTCCTACCCCGGCGAAAGCACGCCGCGTCGATGAATGACATCGGCTTTGGGGCCTCTGCGCGTCCCGCGGTCGCGGCTCATGACCGAAGGAAATCCAGTAGGACGCCGCTCCTACAGGAGAAGGATTCGCAAGGCTCCGCTCTTCAAGCAAGAGCCGACCCTCAGTAGGCCCCCTGCGTCTCGCCCGCGGGCGCCCGCTTACGCGCCGATACGCGAGCGAACAGCCGATACCCGAGGCGGATGCCCGGTTTCTCGACGAAGCGATAGGTCAACCACGCGGCCGGAATCGCCAGCGCCAAACTGATCGCCGCACAGCCGGCATACGCCGCTCCCGGCGGAAGGTGCTCGTGCGACCGTGCGAACACGCCATACAAGAGCGACACCACAAACGGATGCACGAGATAAAGCGAGTAGCTGATCGTACCCAGGAAACAGGTCGCACGATTCACCAGCAGCCGATTATTTGCCAGCAACAGGCCGAGCAGCATCGCGCCGTAGAACACGGCGCTCTGGTTCCAACCGCTCAACCCAGGCACCGGCGGCAGCATCCGATAGAACAATAAGGCGTTGCCGATCACGCCGACCAACAACAGAGCAACGCCGAGCGGTCGGCGAATGCGCACGGGCTTGTCGCGCAGGCATAACCAGAGCTGAAACAGGACGCAGCCCCAGGCCAATACCAGCCAATGCGTCAAAGCCAGCAGCAAGGGCGCGATGCGGAACCACCGGTTCAGATAAAAACTGCGCAAGGCCACGCCCGATGCGGCATGGCGCGGCCAGGTCAGGGACAACGAAAACGCACTCATGACGAAGAACAGGGCGACACGGGTGACCGCCCATCGACGAACGGCAGGAGCGCCGCTGGCACGGCGAGATCGGGATCGGCCATCGCCATGACGTGATAGATCACCACATACAAGGCGGCCAGTCCGCAGCGCATCCAACTGGGGCAAGCGGGACTGCAGCGGCTCGGTGTCGAGGTCTTGTGCCATGCCATGTCATGGCCTCGGCAGCTAAGGAAGGACTCGGTCGCCGGCGCGATCCGCCGGAGGGCGTCATCCGGCTCGGTTCCGGATCGGCCCTGAGCCTCGTCATGGGTTGGTGCGACCGCCGGAGCGTCGTCGCACCTTGCCTTGCAGGCCCACGCCGCCGAGCGGCGGCGCGGCCTGCCGGGACCGGTCAGGCCAGGTTCTTGACCGCCGACACCACGCGCTCGACGGTGAAGCCGAAGTGCGGGAACAGGGCCTCGGCCGGGGCCGAGGCACCGAAGCCGTCGATGCCGATCACGTCGCCGTCCAGGCCGACATACTTGCGCCAGAAGCCGGTGACGCCGGCCTCGATCGCAACGCGCTTGCGCACCGCATTGGGCAGCACCGACTCGCGGTACTCGAAGGGCTGGCGGTCGAACACGTCGCTCGACGGCATCGACACCACGCGTACCTTGAGGCCTTCGGCGCTAAGCACGTCGGCAGCCTGGGTGGCGAGGCCGACTTCGGAACCGGTCGCGATCAGGATCGCGTCCGGGGTGCCTTCGCTGTCGCGCAGCACGTAGCCGCCGAGCGCGATCTGCTTGACCTGCTCGTCGTTGCGCGGCTGATGCATCAGGTTCTGACGCGAGAAGATCAGGCAGCTCGGGCCGTCCTTGCGCTCGATCGCCGCACGCCACGACACCGCCGACTCGACCGCGTCGCAGGGACGCCAGACGTCGTTGTCGGGGATGTAGCGCAGCGACGCCAGGTGCTCGACCGGCTGGTGGGTCGGGCCGTCTTCGCCGAGACCGATCGAATCGTGGGTGTAGACGTGGATCGCGTGCGCGCCCATCAGCGCGCTCATGCGCACGGCGTTGCGGGCGTAGTCGCTGAACACCAGGAAGGTGGCGTCGTAGGGGATGAAACCGCCGTGCAACTGCAGACCGTTGCTGATCGCGGTCATCGCGAACTCGCGCACGCCGTAATAGATGTAGTTGGCGTTGGGGTCGTCGGTCGCGACCGACTTGCTGCCCTTCCACAGGGTCAGGTTGGAATGCGCCAGGTCGGCGGAACCGCCGATCAGTTCCGGCAGCAGCGGCGCGAAAGTCTCGATCGCCATCTGCGAAGCCTTGCGCGAGGCGATGGTCGGGCCGTCGGCCTGCAGCTTGGCGATGTAGGCGTTGGCCTGGGCGAGGAAGTCGTCGGGCAGCTCGCCGTGCGAACGGCGGGTCAGCTCGGCGGCCTCGTCGGGATAACGCGCGGCATAGGCGTCGAACAGACGGTTCCACTGGTCCTCGCGGACCAGGCCGGTGCTGCGCGAACGCCAGCCGTCGTAGATGCTTTCGGGAATCTCGAAGTCGCCGTACGGCCATTCCAGCGCGGCGCGGGTCGCGGCAATCTCGTCCTTGCCCAGCGGCGCGCCGTGCGAGGATTCCTTGCCGGCCTTGGCCGGCGAGCCGAAGCCGATGGTGGTGCGGCAGCAGATCAAGGTGGGCTTGTCGTCGTGCTTGAGCGCGGTGTCGATGGCGGTCTTGATCTCGACCGCGTCGTGACCGTTGACGTTGCGGATCACGCGCCAGCCGTAGGCCTCGAAGCGGGCCGGGGTGTCGTCGGTGAACCAGCCGTCGGTGTTGCCGTCGATGGAGATCTTGTTGTCGTCCCAGAACGCGACCAGCTTACCCAGGCCCCAGGTGCCGGCGAGCGAGGCGGCTTCGTGCGAGATGCCTTCCATCAGGCAGCCGTCGCCCATGAACACCCAGGTGCGGTGATCGACGATGCTCAGCTCGGGGCGGTTGAAACGCTGCGCGAGCAGCTTCTCGCCGAGCGCCATGCCGACCGCGTTGGCCAGGCCCTGGCCGAGCGGGCCGGTGGTGGTCTCCACGCCCGGGGTCATGAAGTTTTCCGGGTGGCCCGGGGTCTTGGACTCGAGCTGGCGGAAGCGCTTGAGGTCTTCGATCGACAGGTCGTAGCCGGACAGGTGCAGCAGTGCGTACTGCAGCATCGAACCGTGACCATTGGACAAGATGAAGCGGTCGCGGTTGAACCACTTCGGATTGTTCGGGTTGTGGGTCAGGTAGTCGTTCCAGAGCACCTCGGCGATGTCGGCCATGCCCATCGGCATGCCCGGATGACCGGAGTTGGCGGCCTGCACCGCGTCGATGGCGAGGAAACGAATGGCGTTGGCAAGGTCGCGGCGGCTGTGCGTCGTCATGGGAGTCTGCATGCTGGGGGCTTGGAAGCCGCTCCCGACGGGACCGGCGAAGAGCCGCCATTGTCCCATCCCGGCGCCGCCGTGTCGCCCCGAACCACTGGCCGAAAGCCGCACGCCGGGCTTGCAAATGCGCGGAAAACCGCGCTGGGCCTGCTCTGAGGGCAGGATCGGCACGCTCGCCACAAGCGATCGGTGCGCTAGGCCACGAAGCCCGCAGGGCCGATCGTGCCGACGGTCGCGCAAGCCCTTGCGCAAACGAAAAACCCGCCGTTCAGGCGGGTTTTCGTGCGCTCGGGCAGCGGCCTCAGTCCGCCAGGCTTTCGGCCGGCGGATCGGCGACGCCGCGCGACACCATCGCCGCGATGGCGATGTCGCCGGTGACGTTGAGCGTGGTCCGGCACATGTCGAGGAAGTGATTGACGCCGAGGATCAGGCCGATACCCTCGGCCGGCACGCCGACCATGGCGCAGATCATCGCCACCACCGGCAGCGAGCCCGAGGGCACGCCGGCGGTACCGATGCCGCCCAGGATGCATACCAGCATCACCATCACCTGCTGGCCCAGGCTCAGGTCGACGCCGAAGAACTGGGCCAGGAAGATCACCGTGACGCCTTCGAACAAGGCGGTGCCGTTCTGGTTGGCGGTCGCGCCGACGGTCAACACGAAGCGCGACACCCGACGCGGCAAGTGCAGCTCGTCTTCGGCCACGCGCAACGCAGTCGGCAGGGTGGCGTTGCTCGACGCGGTCGAGAATGCCAGCACCATCGCTTCCTGTACGCCCTTGAAGAACTCCATCGGCGAGCGGCCGCCGATGAACTTCAGGGCCAGCGAATAGACCACGAACAGATGGATGGCGAGCGCAGCGACCACCACCGCGACGTACTTGGCGAGCTTGAACAACAGGTCCCAGCCGAACGCCGAAGCCAGGTTGAACATGAAACAGAACACCGCGTACGGCGCCAGCTTGATGACCAGGCCGATCAGGGTCATGGAGATGTCGAACAGGCCCTGGATGCCTTCGCGCAGAGTGTCCACGGCCTTGGAGCGGGTCAGCACCATGCCCACGCCGATCATCAGGGCGAAGAACATCACCGCGAGGATGGCGTCGTCGGCGGCGGCCTGGATGACGTTGCTGGGCACGATCGAGACCAGCATCTGAATGCCCTTGGGCGCATTGGCGCTGCCCTGGACGATGCTCTGCGCGCGCTCGGCGTTCTCGCTCATCAACAACTGCGCCTGGGCCGGGTCGACGCCGGCGCCGGGCTGAAACAGGTTGACCATGACCAGGCCGAGGATCACCGCCAGCGCCGACATCAGTACGGTCAGGCCGAGCGTGCGCCAACCCACACGGCCGAACGAACGGATGTCGCCCATCTCGCTCACGCCCATGACCAGCGCCGAGAACAGCAGCGGGATCACCAACATGAAGATCAGGCGCAGGAAGATTTCGCCGGCCGGGCCGGTGACGGTTTCGGTGAGCAGCTTGAGCAGCGGGCGGCACTGCCAGGCGATGTCGGCGCCGGCCGTGGTGGCCGGACAGACCTGGCCGGCCAGTTGCGCGTAGGTGACGCTGCCGATGCCGGCGGCGTAGACGATCAGGCCGAGGACGAGGCCCGCGAGGAAGCCGATCGCCATCTTCCAATGCAACGGCAGCGGCTTGCGCGCGTTAAGGTTTTCGCTCATGAATCCGGCCTGGCCCAAACAGCGGGCAGGATACACCAGGGGCTTGCGGCGGCCTCGCTGCGTCGCAGCCATACCGGCCGAGGCCGGCGGAGCACGCGTCGGCGGGCGGAGCGGCGATCGCGGCGCCCGCTCAGGGCGCCGGCCGGCTTAGGAGGGCTCGTTCGAGCATGGCTCGCTCGAACATGCCTCGCTCAAGCAGGGCTCGCTCAGGACGGCTTGCGCGGGGGATACAGCGGCGGCAACGGTGACGCTGCCGTCTGCTCCGCCTCGTGCCACGACGGCCCCTGGGCGAAGGCCTGACGCAGTTGCGCACGCGCGGCGACGCCGTCGCCCCCGCCCCAGCGCGCGCGGCGCAGGGCCTGTACCGCCTCGCGCTGGGCCGGATCGGCCAGGCGCTCGACCAGTTCGTCGTCGTCGGCCGCCGGCGGATGCGCCAGCGAACGCAGCACGGTCGCGATGTGGTCGAAATCGGCCAGATCGATCATCTGGCGCAAAGCCGGCACGTTGACCGGCACGCGTTTCACCGCAACGCTGGCCTCCGCAGTGGCCTCGGCGCCCGGTTTCGGCAGCAAGCTGGCCGGATGGCTGCGCAGATGCAAGGCCCAGACCAAGGTCGCCAACCACAGCGCCGCGAACAGCAGCGCCGCCAAGGCCCAAGCGCTGGAGATGCCGCCCGCGGGCGCGGCGCCGACAGCCGCTCCCGCCGCACCGGCCGGCAAGGCATCGGCGAGGGTCGTGGCCGCCCCTGCGGCACCCGCAGCCGCAGGAGCCGCGGCGGCCGCACCGCCCGCCGCCGCGATCGTCCACGACAGCGGCGGCAGCGCGCTGCTGCGCGGCTTGCCGGTGGCGACGTCCCACCACTCCATGCGCAGGCCGTCGAGCCGGGTCGGGCCGGTGCGCGAGGGCACCAGCGAGAACTTGCGCGTCAGCTTCACCCGAGGGCGGCCGTCGGCGAAACCGTCGTCGGCCTGGACCGGCTCGGGAAACACTTGCACGCCGTCGATCGGCGGCAGTTCCAGCCCGGGCAACTGCGCCGCGTTGGCGCCGTCGACCGTCGCCTCGACCACCAGGGTCGCCGCGCTGCCGACTCGCAGTTCCTGCGGCGTGGAGCGATAACGCAGGTTCAGGTCGTGCAAGGGCAGCCACGGCTGCGGCGCGTCGGCCGGCAGCGCCTGCACGTTCAGATTGCGCGGCCGGGCGCGCGCGCGCAGTTCGTCGCCGCTGCCGCCCATGATCTGGTCGATGAAGCTCGGCGCGCTGCGCCCCTCGAACAGCGCCGCCGGCACGCTGAGCGCGCCGCTGCGTTCGGGCACCAGCAGGAAACGCCGTTCGACCACGGTGTAGCGGCGTCCGGCGATATCGCGGCTGTACTGCGCGTCGTCGCCGACCCGCATCAACGACGCGCCCTCCGGCACCGGCTGGTCGATCTTGCCGGCCAGCAAGGGCACCGCCGCGTACAGGCGCACCACCCAGCCCACTGCCTGTTGCACGTAGGGGCTGAGGTCGTCGGCCTCGCTCTCGATGAAGACGTCGCCGCCCGCGCCCTGCGGCGCGCTGGCCGGTTCGCCCAGCACTTCCAACTCCAGGGGCTGGGTGCGCTCGCTGCCGACTTGCAGCGCCGCAATCGCGATGCGGCCGCTGCGGCGCGGCTGCAGCAGCACCGAGAATTGGCTGCGCACGGCCAGGCCGTTCTTGCCCGGCACCATCTCGCTGTTGCTGCGGCTGGCGCTCAACACGAAATCGCTGCGCAGCGGAGCGAAGTCGGGACTGTTGCCGAGCGAGCCGGTGGTCTCGACGTTCAAGGTCACCGTTTCGCCGGCATTGATGCGCTCGCGGTCGAGCCAGGCGCGCGTTTGCGCGAACGCGCCCGTGCTGAGCGTCGCCAGCAACAACCACAACCCAAGTTGGCCCATCCATCGCGACATCGGTTTCAATCCCCTCGCAGCGCTTCCATCTGGCGCCGCTCGTATTCGATCTTGAACTTCTCGCGCAGCAGGCCGCCCGGATCGTCGGGGACGCGCTTGAGCCAGGCTTCGTTGGCGAGCCGGCGTTCGCGCTCGGCCGGTGTTTCCTGCCCGGGCTTGCGCCCGGCGGCGGGCTGTTGCGCAGGGTCCTTGCCCTGGCGCGCGAGTTCGCGTTGCATGCGTTCGCGCTGGGCCGCATCGGCCTTGCGCTGGGCTTCGCGGTCGGACGGCTTGGATTCGCCACCGGGCTTCGGCTGGGATTGGGCGGGGTCGCCGGAGTCCTGCGAGGGCTTGGGCGGCACGGGCTTCGGCGACGCCGGCGACTGCTGCGGTTGCCCGCCCTGCTGCCCCCCCTTCTGCGAATCCTGGCCTTGGCTGTCGTTCTGGCCGTTCTTGCCGTCTTGCGATTTCGAGTTTTTGCCGTCGCCGCCGCCCTTCGGCGGCGGCGGGCGCTTCATCGCCGCTGCGACTGCGCGCTTGTTGGCCAGGGCGTCGGCCATGTCGGGCTGCAGCTTGAGCGCGCGATCGTAGGCCGCGATGGCGTCCGGATAACGCCCCTGGCGCGCCAGCGCGTTGCCGAGGTTGTACTGCGCATCGGCGCCTTGCGCGCGCTGATAGAGCTCGCCGGCACGCTCGAACTCGCCCTTGCGATAGGCCTGGGTGCCTTCGCGCATGCGTTCGTGCGCGGCCTGGTCCGGGCGCTGCCACAGGCCCTGCGCTTGCGCCGGCTGCATCGCCGGCCAGCACAGGCAGACCAGCACGACCGAGGCCACGCCGCTGCGACGGCGGAACGCGAACAAGGCCAGCAGCATCAACAGCGGCAACAGCCAATAGCCGTTGTCTTCGCGGGCCAGGCTCTTCTCGCCGCGCGCGCTGCCGGCCTCGGTCACCTCCGGCGCCAGCAACCGCAGCGTCTGCAAGTCTTCATCGCCGCGGCCGATGCTCGCGTAACGACCCTCGCCGTCGGCGGCGAGTGCGCGCAGCGAATCGGCATCCAGCTTGACGTTGACGATGCTGCCGTCGGGACGCTGGAACGGGGTCGCGGTTTCGCCGCCCAGGCCCAGTACCGAGACGCGATAACCGCGATCGGCGGCCTGCGCCGCGGCGCGGCGCGCGGCCGCGTCGGCACGGTCGGTCATCAACACGATTTCGCCACGTTCGAAACCGGCCTGGGCGAGCAGGCGCGCGGACCATTCGACGGCACGGTCGCTACGCTGGCCGTCGCCCGGCATGACATCGGGCGACAGCGCATCCAGGAACACCGCGACGTTGCGCGCGTCGTCGGTCAGCGGTGCCACCGTATAGGCATCGTCGGCGTATACGACCAAGCCGACCTGTCCGCCATCGCGCAGCTTCAACAGAGTCGCGAGCTTGGCTCGCGCCTGCGCCAGCCGCGTCGGCGGCAGGTCGCCGGCCAGGGTCCGGCTCGACAGGTCCAGCGCGATCACCAAGGGCGTGCTGCCCTGCCACAAGGGCTGCTCGCTCTGGCGCCAGCTCGGCCCGCTCAGGGCCAGCACCGCCAGCGCATAGGCGAACAACGCCGTCGCCGCGGCGAAACGCGAACGACGGCCGTCGCGGCCGTCGAGCAGATGCGGCAGCAGATGCGGATCGACCGCGCTGCGCCACACGCTGCTGCGATTGCGGCGACGGCGCCACACCCACGCCAACAACGGCAGCGCCAGCAAGGCCCACAGCCAATGCGGACGCAAGAACTGCAAGGGCGCCAGATTCTGCAGCCACAGCGACGGGTTCATGCCAGCCTCCGTCGCGGCCACGCGAAGGCCAACAGGGCCAGGGCGAACGCGGCCGCCAACGGCCAGACATAGCGTTCGATGCGTGGCCGCACCGCTTTGCCGGGGCGCTGCACCGGTTCGATGCGGTCGATCTCGGCGTAGATGCCGGCCAACTCGGCGGTGTCGCGGGCGCGGAAGAAACGCCCGCCGGTGGTCTGGGCGATGGCGCGCAACGAGGTTTCGTCGAGCGGATCGCCGCCCGGCACCGCGATCTTGAAACCGAACAGAGACAAGGAACCGTCGCCGCCGAAGGCGATGGTGTGGATGCGCACTTGATGATCGCGCGCGAGCTCGGCGGCCTTGTTCGGATCGAGCGCACCGGCGGTATTGACGCCGTCGGTCAGCAGGATCAGTACGCGCTGGCCGGAAGGCTGCTCGCGCAGACGCTTGACCGCCAGGCCGACCGCGTCGCCGATCGCGGTTTCCTGCCCGGCCAGGCCGACCACACTGTCCTTGAGCTGGTCGCGCACGGTGTCGCGGTCCAGGGTCAAAGGCGTAAGCACGTAAGCTTGGCGACCGAACACGATCAGGCCGATGCGATCGCCGACGCGGCGATCGAGAAAGTCGGCGAGTACCGCCTTGGCGGCGGTGAGGCGGTCCACCGGCGCATCGTTCAGGGCCATGTCCGGCTCACTCATGCTGCCCGACAGGTCGAGGGCGAGCATCATGTCGCGACCGGCCTGCGGCGGCTGCACCGCTTCGCCGAGCTGCTGCGGGCGCGCCGCGGCGATGCACAACAAGGCCCAGGCCAGCCACAGCAGCCAACCCGCACTGCCGCCGCGCAGGCTGCGTCCGCCGACGGCGGCGATCGCATCCAGGCGCTCGCCGAACGGCACCTTGAGTGCGGCCGAAGCATCGCGCGCGGCCGGCAACAGCCAACGCGCAAACAAAGGCAACGGCAAGGCCAACAGCCACCAGGGCCAGGCGAACAACTCGCGCCAATCGCTGAGCAAGGACATCAACGCGCCCCCATCCAGCGCAGGAAGCGTCGCCTGGCGAGTTCGCGCAAGGCCGCGACCTGGGCCGCATCGGCCTCGCGCCGATAGCCGCCGTCGAGCAACAGGCGCCCGGGGCCGTCGACGAAGTCGCTGCGCTTGCTGCCGCGATCGAGGAACTCCAGCCACTGCTCGCCCTGCAGGCGATCGGCCTCGCGATCGTGGCGACGCGCGGCGCGACGCAACAGCTCCGACATCGCCGCGACTTCGGCCGCTGGCGTGGCGACGGCTTCGAGTGCCTGATCGAAGACCCGCGCGATGTCGCGCCGCCGCCGTTGCCGGCGACGCTGCCAGAGATATACCGACAGCGCGACGATCGCGACCACGGCGATCAGCATCCACCAGCCCGGCGCCAGCGGCCACAGGGACGGCGCATCCGGTTGGTGGACATCGCGCAGCGGCAAGGTCGCATCCATCACGCCACCAACGGCCGCGAACGGCCCAACAGCGGCAACCACGATTCGCTCGGCGCCTCGGTCGACAAGGCCTGCACGCGCACGCCGCGCGCCGGCAGTTTCTCCAGCGCGACCTGTACCGGCGCGACGAACTGATCGTGCCAACGCTTGCGTTGCGCATCGATGCCGAGATCGAGTTCGACCCGCTGGCCATCGCGGCTGAACGGCAACGCCGTCTGCGGCGGCTCGGTTTCGATCGGATCGGTCAGCAGCAGCACGATCACTTCATGATGTTGGGCGAGCACCGGCCAGCGGCGCTGCGGCAAGGCCGCGATGCTGGCCGGGTCGGCGAGGACGATCAAGCGCGAACCCGGCCGCAACAAGCGCGCGGCGTGATCGAGCGCGACCTCGAGGCCGGCATCGTCGGCCGGCGGCTGCGCATACCAGCGCACCATCGCATCGAGCACGCGCAAGGCGCCGCGCGGGCCCGAAGCCGGCGTCACCGGCGGTTCGCGCAGACTGCCGCGCAGCGCGGCGATGCGGTCGCCGTCGCGCGCCGCGGCCCAGGCCGCGACCGCACCCGCGCGCGCCGCCTGCACCGACTTGAAGCGTACGCGGGTACCGAAATACAGCGAAGGCGCGGTGTCGGCGACGATCAAGGTCAAGCGCTCGCGCTCGGCCTGGAACAATTTGGTATGCGCGCGGCCGGTACGCGCGGTCAGGCGCCAATCGATATGACGTGCATCGTCGCCGTGCGAATACTCTCGCGACTCCGCATATTCCATGCCGCGCCCGCGCAACGGCGACAAGGCCTGCCCGCTGACGCCGTGACGGCCCAGGCGCGCGCTGCGGCGCCCGCTGACCGCCGCGCGCAGCGCGACCAGTTCCGCCAGCCCCGGAACGATGCCTTCGCTCATCGGCCCATTCCGCTTGCGCGCATGTCGCCGTTACGAATCCCGGATCCCGATTCGCGCATCGCGGCGCTCAAGGCAACGGCACCTTCTTGAGCAATTCCCCGAGCAGGCGGTCGCCGTCCCAGCCTTCGGCGGTGGCCTCGTAGCTCGGCAGGATGCGGTGACGCAGCACTTCCGGAGCGATCGCACGCACGTCGTCGGGGGTGACGAAATCGCGGCCTGCGAGCCAGGCATGCGCGCGGGCGCAACGCTCCAGCGCGATCGAACCGCGCGGGCTGGCGCCCCAGGCGATGCGTCGCGCCAGCGCCGCGTCGTAGCGCGCGGCGTCGCGCGAAGCCAGCACGATTTCGATCAGGTAACGCTCGACCGCCGGCGCCACATGCAGGTCGAGCACGGCCGCGCGCGCGGCGAACACGTCGGCCTGCGGCATCTTCTCGACCGGCGTGGTCGCGGTTTGCAAGGTCTGGCGGGCGCGTTCGCGGGCCAGGCGCAGGATCTCGGTTTCCGCGGCGGCTTCCGGATAGCCGATGCGCACATGCATCAGGAAGCGGTCGAGCTGCGCTTCCGGCAAGGGGAAGGTGCCCTCCTGCTCGATCGGGTTCTGCGTCGCCATGACCAGGAACAACGGCGGCAAGGCATAGGTCGCACGGCCGACCGTGACCTGGCGCTCGCCCATGGCCTCGAGCAGCGCCGACTGGACTTTGGCCGGCGCGCGGTTGATTTCGTCGGCAAGCAGGATCGGGTGGAAGATCGGCCCGGCCTGGAACTCGAACCTGCCCTCCTGCGGGCGCCAGACTTCGGTGCCGGTCAAATCGGCCGGCAGCAGGTCGGGCGTGAACTGGACGCGGGCGAAATCGGCTTCCAGGCGTGAGGCCAGGGCACGCACCGCACTGGTCTTGGCCAGGCCCGGCGCGCCCTCGACCAGCAGATGGCCGTCGGCGAGCAAGGCGATCAACAGCCGTTCGATCAGTTCGGCCTGACCGACGATCTCCAGCGCGAGCGCATCGCGCAGGGCGCGGAAGGCATCGTGCAGGCGCGCGGTCTCGGCGCCGGCCTGCGCGGGAACGGTGTCACGGGTGCGATCGAGGCTGCTGTCCATCCGGTATCCAATGACGATCGAAGGCGAGATCAGGCCGATTTTGACCGAAGTTCGCCATCGGGGTTCAAAAAGCGCGATTAAGGGTTCGAAACCGCAGCAGCCGCGAACGCGGTTTGGCCGCGTCGAATCCACGCGATGTACGACGCAAGTGCTTGATTGCCGCCGTTTAAAGCCGGCTGCGGCGATCCTCGCGCGACGGTTCGAAGGCGACCGCGGCCGGGTTGCGGTCCCGACCGTCATTCAGCTTGTGCGAACCGCGAGCAGAAATGCAAAGAGGGCCCGAAGGCCCTCTTTGCGATGCGACTGATCTGTCCGCCCGTCCTCGGGTCGGACGCTCGACGCCGTGGATCAGCGCTGGGTCACCTTCATCACCTTGGGGGTGACGAAGATCAGCAGCTCGGCCTTTTCCTTGCTGCGGCTCTTCTTCTTGAACAGATTGCCGAGGAAGGGAATGTCGGCCAGGAACGGCACCTTGGACAGGTCGGTGCGATCGCGGAACTCGTAGACGCCGCCGATCACGACGGTCTGACCGTCTTCGACCAGCACCGCGGTGTTGATGTTGCGCTTGTTGATCTGCGGCACCTGACCGATCGAGGTATCGACGAAGCCCTCGATCTCGTCCTTCTTCACGTTCATGTTGAGGAAGACGCGACCGTCGTTGGTGATGGTCGGGTTGACCTTCATCTCCATCAGCACGTCCTTGAACTGGACGTTCGGGATCGGGATGCTGTTGCCGCCCTGCTGCGGCGAGATCGTCACGTAGCCGACTTCCTGGCCCTGGCTGATCACCGCTTCGCGCTGGTTGCTGGTGACCACACGCGGGTTGGAAACCACTTCGCCGCGACCTTCGGTCTGCATCGCGCTGAACTCCATGTCCAGGTTGACCCACTTGCCGAGGATCGTGAAGGCGAGCGCACCGGCCGGATTGGCGATGCCAACATTGCTGTTGAGGCTGGCCGGGAAAAGGAAGGCCGGGTTGGTCAGGGTCTGCAGCAACGAACGGGCCTGGTTGAACAGCGCGGTGGCGCCGGCGGCATCGCCGCGGGCCTGTGCGTCGTTACCGTCGCGGGTCAGTGCCGCGGCCTTGCCTTCGATCAAGCTGTTTTGGGCTGCGGTGTTGCGGTAGTTGTTGATGCTCTCCAGCGTACCGCTGGTGATCACGTCGCCCTTCTGGCCGGAGACGCCGAAACGCGCGCCGAGGTCGCGGGCGAAGCTTTCGGTGGCGATGACGATGCGGGCCTCGATCAGGACCTGGTCGACCGGACGGTCGATGACCCGGATCAGTTCCTTCATCTGCACGACTTTCTTCGGAATGTCGCTGATCATCAAGGTATTGGTGCGCTCGTCGGCGACGAGGCGGCCGCGCGGCGAGAGGAAACCGTTCTCCTGCGTGCCGCCGCTTTCCCCGCCACCACTGCCGCCGCCACTGCCGCCGATGCCCTTGGCCTCGGTCAACGCCTTATAAATCTGCGCGGCGTTGTGGTAGTTGATCTGGATGTATTCGGTGGTCAGGTCGACGCGGTTATCGAGAGCGATGCGCGCGTCTTCGCGGTCCTGCTCGTACTTGGCGACCTCGGCCTGCGGAGCGACCCACACCACGTTGCCGCTGCGGCGCTTGTCCAGGCCCTTGGCCTGCAGGACGATGTCGAGCGCCTGGTCCCACGGCACATTGACCAGGCGCAGGGTGACGTTACCCTGCACGGTATCGGCTGCGACGATGTTGAGGTTGGACTCTTCGGCGACCAACTGCAGCACGGTGCGTACCGGCACGTCCTGGAAGTTGAAGGTCACCGGACGACCGGAGTAGGAACGAACCACGCCGGGCTGAGTGGAGCCCGTGGTGCTGCCCGCTGCGCTCGCCGCCGACTTGGCGCCGGCCGCACCGACCGCGCGATTGCCCACCGCCGCCGTGCGCGGCACGACCTCGACGATATATTCGCGACCGGTCTGGTAGGCCATGGTGTCGTAGGCGCCGCTGGTGTTGAGCACCAACTGGGTCCCGGTGCCGCTGGTGCGCGCTTCGACGCGCTGTACCGGCGTGGCAAAATCGCTGACGTTGAGCGGACGCTGCAACGAAGCGGGGAGTTGCGCATTGCCGACGTTGACCAGGACTTCGGAGCCCTGGTTACGCAGGTCCGGCAGTGCACCGTCGCCGTTGAAACGCACGATCAGCTTGCCGGAGCCGCCGTCGCCGCGCTTGAAGTCGATGTTGGCCACCGAGATCGTGCCCGGCAATTGCTTGCTCGGGTCGTTGCTCGGCGTCGGCGCGACCTGCACCGTGGGCGCCTGGACAGCGGGTGCCGTGGTCGCAGCCGCAGGCGGCGCCGCGTGGACGGCGCTGATGCCAGCCAGCAGGCCGACGACGAGTCCGGCCATGCGCGGACCGGAAGCCATGGGGCGTCGAGCCGACGGCATGGATTTGGCGTTGAGTACGATCATCATGCTATCCCCTAATCATTGATCTTCGAGCGCCACGGAAGCTGGACGTTCCAGCCAACCGCCTGCGCCGTCCGGCACCAGTTCCACCAAGTCGATGCGCTCCTCAGTCACGGCGGTCACACGACCGTCGTTCTGCCCCATGTACGCACCGGGTCGAACACGATAAGTCACTTTGTCGGGCGCCATCACCAGCGCCACCGTACCGCTACCGCGGCCGAGCGTGCCGACCATGTCCAGAGCGTCGAGCGGAAACTGTTCGAGCAACTGCTTGCGCCGCACCTTGTCCGGACGCAGGCCGGAGCCGTCGTCCTCGTCGGTGAAGGCGGTGCTGAACGGATCGCGCAGGTCCTGCGCGGCGTATTCGAAGGTCTCGAACTGCTGCATGACCGGCAACGGATCCAGCGGCGGCGCGGGCTTGGCCTTGACCTCGGCCACCCACTTCTCGAGGTTGGGCGCGTCGCCCGGCGTACTCGAGATGCTGCGGAAGCAGCCGCTGACGAGCAGCGCCATAGCGACGGCGCACAGGGCACCGACGAAAGAACGATTGAGAACGAAGTGCGTACGCATCTCAGCCCTCCTCCTTCTTGTCATTGGCCTTGCCGTCCTTGCCGCTTGCTGCGGCCGCGCCGTCGGCCGGCGGATTCTGCGCAGCCATCTCTTCTTCATCCAGATAGCGATAGGTCTTGACCGTACCGGCCAGTTCCAGCGGGCTGTTCGGCGTGATGCCGCCGACCGCGTCCTTACTGTTTTTACCCTTGGGCTTCAGCGAGATGTCGTGCATGGTCATGATGACCACGCGCGGCAGCGAGGCCACACCACTGACGAAGGCGCCGAACTGATGGTAGGTGCCCACCATGCGCAAGGCGATCGGCTTTTCGGCGTAGAACTCCTTCGGAACTTCGGCGCCGGGCTGGAACAACTCGTTGGAGATGCCGGTAGCGAGCGCGGTCTGCGAGATGTCGACGATCAGGTCGGGCATTTCGGTCTTGCTCGGCAGCTGGCGCAGCATCTGCTGGAGCTGCTGCTCCATCTGCACGAGCTGCTGCTTGAGCGGCTCCAGATTGGCGGCCCGGCCCTGCTTGGTCTCGAAGGTGGTGCGAAGATCGCTCTCTTTACGCTCCAGACCCTCAAGTTCTTCGCGCTTGTCACTGACGAACAGCCACCAGGCCAGGCCGATGATCACTACGCCGACGAGGGCGCAGAAAATGATCTGGGCCTTTCGCGGCCAACCGCCGATGTTGTTGATGTCGAGGTTCTTCATAGAAGCCTTTCTGCTCACGACGCGGCTCCTGTCTTGGTGGGCGCCGACGCGGGCTTGGCCGGCGCGGCAGCAGGCGTAGCGGCTTCAGCAGCCGGCTTGGCCGGCGCGGCGGCCGGTTGCGCGGCACCGGCAGGCGCGGCGGCAGGCGGCGTAGCTGCAGCGGCAGGCGCGGCACCCGCTGGCGCCGTTCCGGCGGTCGCATCGGTAGCCTCGGCCGTAGCGACCGGCGCATCCGGAATGCCGTCGCCGTCCTCGTCCTTGGGCGCGTTCGGATTAGCGAGCGTGACCTGGAGCTTGAACTCGTACGGCAGCCCCTTCTCGTTGCCCTTGGCTTCGATGATGGTCAGGTCGGGCTTGGTCATCCAGCCGGAGGTTTCCAGCGTGCGCATATAGGTACTGACGCGCGCATTGGACTGGGCCCGGCCTTCGAGCGTCAGAATTTCCGCATCCTGCTTGATCGCGGTGAGCACGGCGCCATCGGGGATGGTGCGCACCAGCGAATCGAACAGATGGACCATCTGCGAACGGTTGGACTGCAGCTTTTCGATCACTTCCTTGCGGGCGAGCAGCTTGGCCTTCTTCTTGTCGAGCTCTTCGATCTCGGTGATCTTCTTGTCGACCTCGACGATCTGCGCATCGAGGAAGGCATTACGCTTGCGTTGACCGCTGATTTCGCTGCTGTAGTAGAAAACGATCAGCACCGAAAGCGCGACGGCGACCAGGGCCGACAGGCCGAGGATGGCGCCGAATTCCTTCTGTCGAGCCTTGCGCCGTTCGGCGCGCCACGGGAGCAGGTTGATGCGTGCCATCAGTCGAAGCTCCTCAGGGCCAGGCCGCAGGCGATCATCAGCGCGGGGGCGTCCTGTGCGAGCGCATGCGCCTGGACGCGCGGTCCGAGGGTCATGTGCGCGAGCGGGTTGGCCACCGTGGTCGGGACGCCGAGTTGCTCCTCGACCATCTCGGCGATGCGCGGGATCGAAGCGCCGCCGCCGGCCAGTACGATCTGGTCGACACGGTTGAATTCGCTGCCGGCGTAGAAGAACTGCAACAGACGGCTGACCTGCTGGACCATCGCTTCCTTGAACGGCTCCAGCACCTCGGCCTGGTAGCTCTCGGGCAGCCCGCCCTGGCGCTTGGCCAGACCGGCTTCCTCGTAGCTCAGACCGTAGCGGCGCATGACCTCGTCGGTCAGCTGCTTGCCGCCGAAGACCTGCTCGCGGTGGTACAGGCTGCGGCCGTTACGCAGTACGTTGAGGGTGGTCATGGTCGCGCCGGAGTCGACCAGGGCGACCAGGCCGTCGCGCGGGCTGCTCAAGGTGTCGGCCAGCAGCGCGAAGGCGTTCTCGATCGCGAACGCCTCCACGTCCATGACGCGGGGCGTCAGTCCGCCGAGCTCCAGCGCCGAAGCGCGAACCTCGACATTCTCCGAACGTGACGCCGCGAGCAATACCTGGACCATGTCCGGGCTGCCAGGCATCGGGCCGAGCACCTCGAAGTCGTGGTTCACCTCGTCGATCGGGTACGGCACGTAGTTGGCCGCCTCCAGCTCGATCTGCGACTCCAACTCGTCCCCTTCCAGGTCGTTCGGCATGCCGATCACGCGGGTGATCACCGAGGAACCGGCGACGGCCGCAGCGGCATGCCTGACGCGGGTCCCCGACCTCGCGACCGCACGTTTGATCGCCTCGCCCACCGCCTCGACCTCGACGATGTTCTTCTCCACCACCGCATTCGGCGGCAGCGGTTCCACAGCATAGTGCTCAACGCGGTAGCGATTGCCGACTCGTGAGAGTTGCAACAGCTTCACCGCCGTCGAACTGATGTCCACGCCGACCAATGCCGGCTGGCTTTTCGTGATGAGTCCCACAGTTATCTCCCCATGCCACAAGCGCTTACGCGCACTTCGTGTGGCCCCGGCTTAGATAACGGACTTTTCACAGGCTGGCAACCACTTCTTTCACGATTGCCAACCCAGTCGTGCTTTTTTGACCCGCAACGTCACGTGACCCCCACCGTCAGTCTGTCGACTGCGTGCAAGACGGCGCAACACCACGGGCCCTCCCCAGCCCGACTACCCGTCATCCCGTTCCGTGCCGATTGCCCCCAATCGCCCCCATCGCGGCCGCCCTGCGGCGCGTGGTCGCGCCACCACCCTACTCGCCCGGGCGGGTTCCGTCGCCCACCGCCGGTCGGCTGGCGCCGGAACCGGGGCCGCCATCCGCGCTCCTCTATACTTGCCCGTCACGACCACCGACTCCGGAATCCGATTCGATGTCCCGTATTCGCCGTTGGCTGCGTTGGGCGCTCTATGCGTTCATCGGCGCAGTCCTGCTGGGCGCCATCGCGCTCGGCACCCTGTACTACCTGATCGTCCCCAAGCTTCCCGACGTCGAGACCCTGCGCACGGTCGAGCTGCAGGAGCCTATGTACGTCTATGCCCGCGACGGCCGCCTGATGGCGCTGTTCGGCGAGACCCGGCGCTACCCGATCGCCATCGAGGACGTGCCCGAGCGGCTCAAGCAGGCGTTCATCGCGATCGAGGACGCCCGCTTCTACAAGCACCACGGCATCGACTACAAGGGCATCGGCCGGGCGATCTGGCTGCTGGCGACCACCGACGACAAGCGCGTCCCGGGCGGCTCGACCATCACCCAGCAGGTCGCGCGCCAGTTCTTCCTGAGCTCGGAATACAGCTACAAGCGCAAGCTCGGCGAGATGCTGCTGGCCATGCGCATGGAGCGCGAGCTCAGCAAGGACGAGATCTTCGAGCTGTACTTGAACAAGAGCTTCTTCGGCAACCGCGCCTACGGCGTCGGCGCCGCCGCCGAGTTCTACTACGGCAAGAAGATGAGCGAGCTCTCGCTCGACGAGATGGCCTCGCTGGCCGGCATCCCGAAGTTCCCGTCCAGCGGCAACCCGCTCAGCAATCCCGACCGCGCCAAGCTGCGCCGCGACTACATCCTCGACCGCATGGCCGAGCAGCGCTTCATCAGCGCCGACGAAGCCGCGCAGGCCAAGGCCGTGCCGATGCACGCCAGCCCGCACGAGCGCCCGGTCGAGGTCTACGCGCCCTACGTGGCCGAGATGGTGCGCCAGGAAATGATCGCCCGCTACGGCGCCGAGGCGCTGACCAAGGGCTATCACGTCACCACCACCATCGACCCGACTTTGCAGGTCGCCGCCGACAAGGCCGTGCGCGACGGGCTGTCGGTCTACGACCGCCGCCATGGCTGGCACGGGGTCGAGCAGCACTTCGATCTCGCCGCGGGCGAGGACGCCGCGACCGCGCGCCAGCGCCTGCGCGGCATCCCGGCCCAGGCCAATCTATTGCCGGCGGTCGTGCTCGGCAGCAGCGGCGGCCAGGCCAACGTCGTGCTCGGCGACGGCACCGAGCTGACCCTCACCGAGAAGCAGGGCTTCGGCGGCCGCAGCCCCGGCAGCCTGGTCAAGCGTGGCGACGTGGTGCGCATCCAGCGCACCGAGACCGTGACCGAACCGGTAGTCGCTCCGGCCGCTCAAACCGGCACCGCGGCGGCCGCACCGGTCGTACCGGCCGCGCCGGCCAAGCCGCCGGTGGTGAGCTACCGCCTCGACCAACTGCCGCAGGCGCAGGCCGCGCTGGTGTCGCTGGAGCCGAGCAACGGCGCCTTGCGCGCGCTCTCCGGTGGCTACAGCTTCGCTGGCGCCAAGTTCAACCGCGCCACCCAGGCGCGCCGCCAGCCCGGCTCGAGCTTCAAGCCGTTCGTGTATGCGGCGGCATTCGAGCGCGGCTACAACCCGGCCTCGATCGTCCTCGACGCCCCGGTGGTGTTCAAGGACCGCCGCGGCCACCTGTGGCGCCCGCAGAACGACGGCGGCAATTTCGCCGGCCCGATGCGCGTGCGCGAAGCGATGGTGCAGTCGCGCAACCTGGTCTCGGTGCGCCTGCTCGACGCCATGGGTGTCGACTTCGCCCGCAAGTACATCAGCCACTTCGGCTTCGACCCGGAGCAGTTGCCGCCCAACCTGTCGATGTCGCTCGGCACCGCCTCGCTGACGCCGCTGTCGGTCGCACGAGGCTATTCGGTGTTCGCCAACGGCGGTTTCCGCATCACCCCGTGGTTCATCGACGAGGTCAAGGATCGCGCCGGCGCCGTGGTGTTCAAGGAAAAGCCGGCCACCGCCTGCCCCGAATGCGGCGGCCGCGGCGGCACCTCGGTCGCGGTACCGGTCAGCACGGTCGTCGACGGTTTCGACCTGGGTCCCGCCGGCGGCACCGGCGACACGGCCAAGCCCGACCCGAAGAAGCCCGATCCGAAGGCCAAGAAGGCCGAGGACAAGCCGGCCGCGCCGAAGAAGGAGCTGACTGCGGCCGAGAAGGCGAGCATGAACCTGGCGCCGCGCGCGATCGACGACCGCATCGCCTACCAGATCGTTTCGATGCTGCGCGACGTGGTCAAGCGCGGCACCGGCACCGCGGCCAAGGTGCTCGGCCGCGAAGACGTCGGCGGCAAGACCGGTTCGACCAACGACCACCGCGACGCCTGGTTCTCCGGCTTCGGCGGCCCTTACGTCACCACGGTCTGGGTCGGCCGCGACAACTACAAGTCGCTGGGTTACCGCGAATACGGCGGTAAGGCCGCCCTGCCGATCTGGATCGACTACATGCGGGTGGCGCTGAAGGATCAGCCGCTCGCCGTCAACGAACCGCCGCAGGGCATGGTCAAGGTCTCCGTCGCCGGCAACGGCGCACTGATTCCCGACGGCGCCGGCGGCGTGATCGAGTGGGTCAAGGCCGAAGACCTCGAGCGCATGCAAACCTATACCGATTACGGCAACGAAGAATCGGCGCCGTCGGAAGAGTCCTACGACATCTTCTGATCGCCTGTCCCAGGCAAGGCCCCGGCCAAGGCCGCACGCAGCGCGTGCGGCCTTTTCTTTGCGCCATCGCGCGGCTCGGATCGTCCGCGCCTGGCCTGGCGTCTTGCCCGGTCGCGTTTGCCAGGTCGTATCTTGCTGAATCAGGCGCCTCGCACCCTGCCGCGGCGACGGCGGGCCGCATGGACATTGCCCTGACCGACGAACGTGCTAGGTTTGGTCATGCCAGCCCTACCCGGCCGCGGCGAGCGCCCTCGCCGTGACGTGCCAGCCCGGAGGTCGAGATGCACCAGGCCCGACAGCACGCACATCAGCATGCGCAGACCCGCATTCGCGAACGTCGCCATCGCCTCGCCCACGAAGCGGCCCGCCTGATCGCCGAGAGCGGCATCCGCGACTACCACCAGGCCAAGCTCAAGGCCGCCGAACGCCTGGGCATCTTCGACGACGCTTCGCTGCCGCGTAACCGCGAGATCGAGGACGCCTTGCGCGAGTACCAGCGCCTGTTCCAACGCGACAACCTCAACGGCCTGCGCCAACGCCGCGAGGCTGCGCTGCGCGCGCTCGAGTTCTTCGCCGAATTCGAGCCGCGCCTGGTCGGACCGGTGCTGGACGGCACCGCCGACGCACGCAGCCCGGTCGCCCTGCACCTGTACAGCGACGATCCCGAAGCCGTGTCGATGTTCCTGGATCACCATCTGATCCCGGCCGAAGCCCGCGAACGCCGCCTGCGCCTGGACCGCGAACGCAGCGAAGACTTCCCGGTGTGGATGTTCGGTGCCGAGGACCTGACCTTCGACTTGACCGTGCTGCCGCTCGACGTGCTGCGCCAGGCGCCGTTGTCGAACGTCGACGAGAAACCGATGAAACGCGCCTCGGCGGCGCAATTGCGGCAGTTGCTGGCCGACGAGGAAATTTCCGAGTTCGAGCGAGGATAACGCGCCGTAGCGCGGCTGCCGTTGCGGGCAGAACCCTCCGGCTCGCCTCGGCCCACAGAACGCCCGACCCGGCGGCCCGGTCATCGCCGCGCGCCTGAACGCCCTCGCGACGCTACCTAGCCGTCATCCCCGCGAAGGCGGGGATCCGGAGACTTCAGAGCCACGTCGCGACCGAGCCCCAGGGGCCACGCCTTCGCGGGATAGCGGCACGAGATGAGCCAAGCGCCATGCGGCCGTGTGCGCATCAAACGAATACGATCCAACGAATACGAAACCGTATCAGCCCGACAAAACCGTTCGAAGGACCGAACCCATGCGAGACCACCCCCGACGCGGCCCCGCAGCGATGCAAGTCATCGCGTCCGGCATTCGCCTGCTCTTCGGCGGATTGATCCTGTCGGCCGTGTCGTTCGTCGCAGCAGCGACGCCGCCGGCGCAACGCACCGCATCGAACACAAGCACACCGACCGAACCGAACACCGTCGCCGGTTTGGTCGCCCGCTTGCGTACGCAGGCCGCGGCATCGCAATCCAGCCCCGCCGTGCGCGCCGACTACGACGCCCTGCGCGCCGCCCAGAGCTTGAGTGCCGCACAACTGCCCTACGCCGACTACGCCTATCTGCGCCTGCTGTTCGAAGCCACTCGCGACGGCGGTTACTGGAACCTGCATTGGGCGATCACCGATCGCGAACCCAATTCGGACGCGATCTGGGCCCAATGGCGCGCCCGGCGCAGCGCGACCCCGACCGGCATCACCGCCACCGCCGAATGCGACGAGCTGTCCGCGCTGTACGCCTTCCTCGCCCGCCGCGGTGGCGTGCGCAATGTCGGCCTGTTCTGGCCGACGGCGAACCACACCGTCGCGGTCTGGCGCATTCCCACGACGCCAGGCGAAACCCGCATCGTGGTTCCGACCACGCAGATTTTCCTGAGCCAGTACGACAGCTTCGGCACCCGCGGCTTCGACCCGTGGAAGCAGGCGACAATCTACGAATACGGCCGTCGCGACATCGTCGACGATGCGCGCCTGCCGCAAGCGCTGATCGGCTTCTTTCTGGCCCAGAACGACAAATACGTCCGCGCCTCCGGCCTGAGCCTGCAGCGCATGCGGCAACTGCGCGACGGCGTGCTCGACGGCAGCCTCAGTGCCGACCAGGCCATGCGCCAGGCGCAAGCGCAACGCGAACGCATCGCGCCCGGCGCCGCCGACGACCGCAGCGCATATGCGCATTTCATCCGCGACCTGCAAGCGGCCGCAAAGACTCCATAGCGACGACCGCCGGCCCCACCCCGCCGCTGCCGTAACGCGTATAAATCCGCATCGATCCTTAGCAGGAAGCGCCCTACCATGACCCATCGCCTCGGCCGTCCGTGCTTGTCTGCCATGGCGGTCGCGCTGTGTTCGCTGGGCGTGGTATCGGCCGCATTCGCGCAACAGCCTCCCGCTGCCGGCGCGCGTCAACTGCAACTCGAAGCGCGCCTGCAAGCCGAGCCTTATCGCTGGGAGCTGGCCGACGGAACCGTCCTCGTCCAAGGCCTGGCCGACGACTCCGCGCGAGTGACAGTGACCGAGCAGGCCGGCCAGGAGCACTACGCTCTGGAAATGCTCTGGGGCCGGTTCCCGGTCAAGGTCGCCGCCGCCTGTTGGCTGCTGCCGCCGGCGCGGTTCGAGGCCTGCGCCGAAATCGGGCGGCGCGAGGACACCCGGGCGCAGAAAGAACAGAGCGCCGAAGAGGAACGCAAGGAACGCGAACGCAAGCGCCGGTTGGCCGCGCGCACGGCCTGGATACGCCCGGCGATGAGCCCGAAGCGCGTCGTCTCGATCCTCACCAAGGCGATGCGCGACCAGCAGGCGTGGATGCGCACGCCCGCCGCGCGCCTGGTCGCCGACAACTTCGCCTGCGATGCCGGCAATGCGGGGCTTCCGAAAATCACCGCCGCTGCGCGGGAAAAATACGCCCAGGCCCGTAGCATCGGTGCGTACGCCGCCGAGGGCGAGCCCTTGCTGATCGAAGCCGCCGAGTTGGGCAACTGGCGCGCGGTCGCGACCCTGTTCAACGTGGCGATGCATGGCGAAGACTGGGAATCGGCCCAGCCATTGGTCGCCTGGCTGCTGCAACGCGGCGCGCCGGCCGGCTACAACAAGCTCGCCGAGCTGCACGGCACCATCGCCAGCTACGAAGACGGCCAAGCCTCGTCCACCGAGCGGGATCTGGCCAGGGCGCTGCGTTGGCGCGCCGCGCAAGCCGGCGACCCAGGCGCGCAACGCGATATGGCCGACTATTTCGAGGAACGCGATCCGCAACTGTCCGAGCGGCTGACGCACTGCGCGCTGGAACGCTTTCCCGACCTCAAATAAGCGTACGCCGCGCAACGCCCTCCGGACTCCACGGCAGCCCCTCGTCCGGCCGAGCCGAGGTTTCCGTGAAACTTGCCCGATGACGAACGAGACGCCGCCACGGACCAACGGCACAATGACGATTCTTTACGCAGCCACCCAAGGAAGCATCATGCGATTTCATGGAACTCTACTGCTGTGCCTGGCGACGCTTTCGTCGGCCGCCCTCGCCGCCGACAAACCGGCGATCAGCCTGTCCAAGCTCTACCAAAGCTACGAAGAGGCCGGCCACAGCGCGCTGTCGATGCCCGAGTACGATCAGGCCGTACGCTTCACCGCGGTGGTGCTGGAACAGAGCACCTCGATGGCCGACACCTCGCTCACCTCCGCGACCGACGCCGACGGCGAGGTCGAATACGCGCGCCTGACCGGCGAGGACGGAAAGCTGGCCGCGTTGCCGCCCGGCACGGCCTTCACTGCCACCTGCACGGTCGGCTTCACGTCCGGCACCGAGTACCTGAATCTGACCGATTGCGTCATCGAGTAAGGCGCCGCGCCACAACGGCGCCGCCTCGGCGATGCCGTTGCCGAAGCGCAAACGAAAACGCCCCGCCGAAGCGGGGCGTTTTCGCATCCGGGATGCGGACGCGGATCAGCGCTGGTCGGCGCCGACGTAGTCGCGCGTCGCGTGACCGGTGTAGATCTGGCGCGGACGGCCGATCTTGTTCTCGGGGTCGTTCTGCTGTTCCAGCCAGTGCGAGACCCAGCCGGCGGTGCGCGCGATCGCGAACATGACCGTGAACATCTCGACCGGAATGCCGAGCGCCTTGTAGATGATGCCCGAGTAGAAATCGACGTTCGGGTAGAGCTTGCGCTGGACGAAGTACTCGTCCTTGAGCGCGGCTTCTTCGAGCTTCATCGCCACTTCGAGCAGCGGATCGTTGACGCCGAGCTCGCCGAGCACGTCGTGGGTCATCTTGCGGACCAGCGCGGCGCGCGGATCGTAGTTCTTGTAGACGCGGTGGCCGAAGCCCATCAGGCGGAAGCCCGACTCCTTGTCCTTGGCCTTGTCGATCGCACCCTTGACGTTCTCGGGGCGGCCGATCTCGTTGAGCATCTTGAGCACGGCCTCGTTGGCGCCGCCGTGCGCCGGTCCCCACAACGCGGCGACGCCGGAAGCGACGCTGACGTAGGGGTTGGCGCCGGTCGAACCGACCAGGCGCACGGTCGAGGTCGACGCGTTCTGCTCGTGATCGGCGTGCAGGATGAACAGCAGGTCCATCGCCTTGGCGGCGACCGGGTTGAGCTCCAGCGGCTCGCTCGGCACTTCGAACAGCATGTGCAGGAAGCGCGTGGTGTAGTCGAGGCTGTTCTTCGGATAGCGGATCGGCCAGCCGATCGAATAACGATGGCAGGCGGCGGCGATCGTCGGCACCTTGGCGATCAGGCGGATCGCGGCCAGGCGGCGCTGTTCCGGATCTTCCAGGTCGAGTTCGTTGTGGTAGAAGCTCGCCATCGAGCCGAGCATGCCGACCAGCATCGCCATCGGATGGGCGTCGTGGCGGAAGCCGTACAGGAAGGTACGAAACGCTTCGTGCATCATCGTGTGATGCGTGACTTCGTGCTCGAACTTGCTGAACTCGCCGGCGGTCGGCAGTTCGCCGTTCATCAGCAGATAGGCGACTTCGAGGAAGTTCGACTTCTCGGCGAGCTGTTCGATCGGGTAGCCGCGGTACAGCAGCACGCCCTCATCGCCGTCGATGTAGGTGATCGCCGACTTGCAGCTGGCGGTCGCGGTGAAGCCGGGGTCGTAGGTGAACATCCCGGTTTCTTTCGGCAGCTTGGCGATGTCGACGCAGGAAGCGCCCAACACCGGGTGCTGCACCGGCAAGATCACGCTCTTGTCGCCGGCGGTCAGGGTGACCTGATCGAGGCCAGCTTTTTTGGAATCATCGGACACGAAACACTCCTCAATCTGCCTGCCGCAGGGAAGGCCGCGGCAGGAGGGGGACGGGGGTCGCATTTGAACTGCGATGCTGAATTATCGCACAACGCTTCTTGAGCCCAAGCTCGGACTTTGGTCGGGAGGGGCGCATGGCGGCCACGCAGCGTTTCATCGCCGAGGCCGGTTTTCGGCCCTGAGGCAGGCCCCGGAAGGCCTCGCGCCGGCGCACGCGGGCGGGCTTGTCGCGGCTTGGCGGAAAGCCTGTCGCGAGGCGGTCGCCGGCTCGAACCAGCGCGCGACGAAGGTGTCCCGGGGCGGGACGAGCACCGCGGCCCGGCAGCTGCTAAACACCGCCAGGACGCGGCAGCGCGAACCGTCGCGGTTGCACCGTCGTTCACCGGAACCTATGACGACGCAAACGCAAACGGCCGCCCTTTCGGGCAGCCGTTGTGCGCACAGCGATTGCGACGCGATTACTTCTGCGCGTAACGCTTGCGGAACTTGTCGACGCGACCGCTGGTGTCCATGATCTTGTGCTTGCCCGTATAGAACGGGTGCGACGCCGACGAGATGTCGACCTTGATCAGCGGATACTCGGTGCCGTCGAGCTTGATCGTTTCCTTGCTCGACAGGGTCGAACGGGTCAGGATCTGGAAGTCGGTGGTGACGTCCTGGAACACGACGTTACGGTATTCGGGATGGATGCCTGCCTTCATGGCACTCAACCTTAGGTATGCGGGAAAGTCGGGCAGTATAGCGGCCGGATTGGGGGGCGTGCAAGTCCATTTGGCCGGAAAAACCAATCGGCGGCGGCGAGGCTGAATGAGGCGGGGGGGGGCTGGACCTACCCTGCTTCCTGCCTGATTCGGCGGCACCTGGCCGGCGATCGCGGGCGAGGCTTGGGGCGTCGCCCGCTGGTGGCCCCTGCTTCCCGGCTTGCGCCGGGCTGGGGCGGTGGAGATGAGCTTTCGCGTTCCTCCTCCGCTGGTTACGACGCCCGGGAGATGACCTTCCGCGCTCCTGCTGCTTTCGCCGTACGCCTACTCTCCTCTGCGAGGGTGTGCGGCCAGTGCCTTCTGAATCAGGGTTTCGAAGCGCTGGTGATCATATTTCATGAGAATCGCGACTTTGTCGGGGCGGCCTTCCTGGCGACGCCAGTCGACCACGGTCGCGCCGCGGCTGTGGGTGCCTTCAAGTTCGATCGAGACCGGCCGCGATTGCACGTCCTGGGCGCCGTCGGGTTCGAGCGCGAACGCCATCGCCAGGGCGTCGGCGGCATGCCAATGATCGCCGCGACGGTCGATCGACCACATCCGCGTCTTCTCGGAAATGCGCTCGTAGAACTTGCCGCGCGCCGAATCGGTCTGGAACCAGGTGAGCACGCGTTCGTGATGCAGGCCGTGGGCAATCACCGCCTCCCAGTCGGCCAGGTCGATGTGTTCGAAGGCTTCGAACACGATGTGCGCGGCTTCCGGATCGAAGTAGATGTTGAACTCCGCCGCCGGGGTAATGTTGCCCTGGCAGGTCACCGCGCCGCCCATCACCACCAGGCGCGCGATGCGCTGCGGCAGGGTCGGATCGAGCTTGAGCGCCAGCGCGACGTTGGTCAGCGGCCCCAACGCCACCAGCAACAGCTTGCCGGCGTGTTCGTGCGACAGGCGGATGATCGCGAGCGCGGCGTGTTCGGCTTCGACCTGGCGCTGGGCGGCTTCGTAGCCGACGTCGCCGAAACCGTCCTGGCCGTGCACATAGCCCGCGTCCGGCGAGGGATGCAGCAAGGGCGCATCGGCGCCGGCGAACACCGGCACGTCGACGCCGGCCACTTCGCACAACTTGAGCGCGTTGGCGACGGTGTGCTTGAGGCCGACGTTGCCGGCGGCGATGGTCAGCCCGACCAGTTCGTGGCGCGGATCGTTGAACGCCATCAGCAGCGCCAGCGCGTCGTCCACGCCGGGGTCGGTATCGATAAGCAGGGGAATGCGATCAGTCATGAAGCCACTCGTTCGTCGGTAACGGCCGCGTCGGCCGGGACAGCGTGCAGCGCGCCTTCGTAGCGCAACAGCTCGCCGAAGGGAAACAGGGAGAAAGCGACGGCGAAGCGGTAATGCTCGCCGTCTTCGATGCGCTTGTAGGCATCGGTGCGGGGAAACAGGAACAGCGGCAGCGGCACGCCGCGCACTTCGACGCCGCGCAAACGCCAGCGCCAGCCGCCGTCCTCGAGTTCGACACCGAGTTTCATCCGCGCCGGGCCGGTGCTTTCCAGCCAATGGCCATCGGGATAACGGCCGACCGGACGGAACACCGAGATCAGTTCGCTGCCGTCGTCGAAACGGCGTCGCCACTGCATGGCCTGCGCGTCATGGACGATGTCGACCCGGAAGCCGCGGCGTGCGCGATCGATCGGAATGCCGAGGCGTCGGGCGAGACGGCGGCCGATGTACCCGGCCGGACCGGTTCCGGTGGAAAGAGCGACCTGCCCGCCCAGGGTCCCGCCGCTGCGATGCAGCGCCTGCAGCAAGGGGTGCAGCCGGTCGAAAGCCGGGCCGAACCATTGCGTGGCCGCGTTTTGAAGGGCTCCCGGCATCCGGGTGGGGCGCTCCAGCTGGCGGGACACTATGCCATTGTTTGCCGTCGCGGGGAGTGTTCGATTGTGCCCGGCTTGCGGTCTTGGCGATGGCGCTCAGGCGCCGCCGCGACAGCCCTCGACGATCAGGCCGAGGCGATCAGGCCGAAGCGTATCTCGCCGCACCGCCGACCCAGCGCGAGACGATGCGTTCGGCCAGCTCCGGCGAGGTCTTCAGCAGGCGCTCGCCCAATTCCTGCACCAGCGGCAGCAGGTCGGCATCGCGGGCCAGATCGGCGACGCGGAAGCCGGCCAGGCCGGTCTGGCGGGTGCCGAGCAGTTCGCCGGGGCCGCGCAGTTCCAGATCCTTCTCGGCGATCACGAAACCGTCGTGGGTCTTGCGCATGGTGTCCAGGCGCTGCCGCGCCAGACCCGACAGCGGCGAGCGATACAGCAGCACGCAGCTCGACGCGGCGCTGCCGCGACCGACGCGTCCGCGCAGCTGATGCAACTGGGCCAGGCCGAGGCGCTCGGCGTTTTCGATGATCATCAACGAAGCGTTGGGCACGTCGACGCCGACTTCGATCACCGTGGTCGCCACCAGCAGGTCGAGTTCGCCCTCCTTGAACGCGCGCATCGTTTCCTGCTTTTCCTTGGCCTTCATGCGCCCGTGCACGAGGCCCACGCGCAAGGGCGCGAGCTGCTGCGACAGTTCCTCGAACGTGGTCTGCGCGGCCTGGGCGATCACCTCGTCGGAATCGTCGATCAGGGTGCAGACCCAGTACGCCTGCCGGCCTTCGGCGCAGGCGGTGCGGATGCGCTGCACCAGTTCCGGCCGGCGCTCTTCGCCGAGTGCGACGGTCTGCACCGGCGTGCGCCCGGGCGGCAGTTCGTCGATCGCCGAAACGTCGAGATCGGCGTAGGCGGTCATCGCCAGGGTGCGCGGGATCGGGGTCGCGGTCATCACCAACTGGTGCGGCACGATCGCATCGTCGCCGACCGCGCCGCCGGCGCCTTTGTCCCTCAAGGCCAGGCGCTGGTGGACGCCGAAGCGGTGCTGCTCGTCGACGATCGCCAGGGCCAGGTCGCGGAACGCCACGCCTTCCTGCATCAGCGCATGGGTGCCGACCACCACCTGCGCTTCGCCGTTGGCCACCTGTTCGAGCACCGCCTTGCGTGCGCGGCCGGTGACCTTGCCGGCCAGCCAGGCCACGCGCACGCCCAAGGGTTCGAGCCAGCGGCGCAGATTATTGAGGTGCTGCTCGGCCAACAATTCGGTCGGCGCCATCAGCGCGGCCTGGCGGCCGTGCTGCACGGCCAGCATCGCCGCGAGCGCGGCGACCACGGTCTTGCCGCTGCCGACGTCGCCCTGGACCAGGCGCAGCATCGGCGAGGGTTTGGCCAGGTCGGCGCGGATCTCGTCGAACACCCGCCGCTGCGCGCCGGTGAGTTTGAACGGCAACGCCTTGCGCAGTTTCTCGGCCAGCGGCATCTGCTTGAGCGGGCGCGACTTGTGCGCCTGCTGGCTGATGCGCTGGCGGCGCAGGCTGAGGTGGTGGGCGAGCAATTCTTCGAGTGCGAGCCGGCGCTGCGCCGGGTGGCGGCCGGCGATCAAGGCGGCCACGTCGGCGTCGACCGCCGGCCGGTGCACGGTCAGCAGCGCTTCGCGCAAGGTCGGCAGTTGCAGGCGCTCGCGCAGCTCGCGCGGCAGCAGCTCCAGCGAAGCATCGTCGGGCAGGCGGTCGAGGGCATAGCCGATCAGCCGGCGCAAGGTCGCCGGGCCGATGCCTTCGATCGCCGGATAGACCGGGTCGAGCTGTTCGCCCAGCGCGACCTCGCCCTCGTCGTCGAGCACGCGATAGCTGGGATGAACGATCTCGAGCCCATGCTGGCCCGGCTTCGGCGTGCCGTACAGGCGCACGCGCGCACCGATGCGGAACTGCGCGACCTGGGCGGCGCGAAAATGGAAGAAGCGCAGCACCAGCACCGAGCGCGAATCGTCGCCGACCGCAACGCGCAGCATCGGCCGGTAACGGAAGCCGCGGTCGACCGCCTCGACCCGGCCTTCGACCTGGGCGGCGACGCCGGGCTGGAGCAGCCGGATCGGGGTGATCTGGGTGCGGTCTTCGTATTGCCGCGGCAGTTGCAGCCAGAAATCCTGCAGCGTAGTCAGGCCGCGTGCGGCGAGCTTCTCGGCCACGCGCGGCCCCACCCCGGGCATCCGCGGCAACGGCTGTGTGTGGAGATCGACGGAGGGCCCGTCCTGACGGCTCGGCATCGCATAAGGATGCCGGGAACGGCGGCAAAGCTAAACCCCGGCGCGTCCCTGTGCCGGGTCTTAAGCGTGAACCCCGACGCATCGCGACGGCGAACGAAACCGCTGCCGCCGTCGAGGCTGGATTCTGCCGTGATCCCGCCGAAGCGGGAGCGACGGAACAACGAAACGACCGGCCCGGCCTCAGAACCTCGCGCTGAACTCCACGCCGTAGCTGCGCGGTTCGCTGACCCGCGCGCCGACCGTGCCGAGCACGTTCTTGCCGTAGGTGCCGAGCGCGTTGATGTACTGATTGTCGAACAGATTATTGCCGTAGGCGGCCAGACCCCAGCGCCCCTGCGGCGAGGTCCAGCCCACGCGCAGGTCGGTGCGGTTCTGCGCCTCGCCGAGGTTCAAGGCGGGGCTGACGCCGCAGCGGTTCTGCGCCTGCGACTCTTCGCTGCAACGGACCTTGCCGCGATAGGCGTGACGCAGGGAGAAGCGCAGGTCGCCGTGCTCGCCGAGGTTCCAGACGTAATGCGCGCCGCCGGCCATCGACCAGTACGGCAGACCGGTGGGATCGCCGCTGGCGTCGATACCGTCGGAGGTCACGTAGTTCTTGTAGGTCGAATCGATGAAACCGGCGTTGAAGTCGAGGCCGAAGTTGTCGGTGGCCTGCCAGCGCAGATCCAGATCGAGGCCGTAAGCTTCCAGGTCCGAGGTATCGACGACGAAACGCGGAATGTCGGTGCTGCTGTCCAGCCGCACCGCCTGGCGGTTGTCGTAGACGTAGTAATAGGCCGAGGCATTGAGCTGCACGCGCTGCTCGGGGAAGACCTGCTTGATGCCGGTCTCGAAGTTCCACACGTCCTCGTTCTCGAAACCGCTGCCGATCTGCAGCGAGTTGAAGCCGCCGGCCTTGTAGCCCTTGGCCAGCGAAGCGAACACCATGGTGTCGTCGCTGAAGTGGTAGTCGACGACGAAACGCGGGCTGAAATCGCTCCAACTGTTCGAAGTGCGGTTGAGCACGCCCTTGTTGAGCATCGCCGGCGGGTCGATGAAGGCGACGTCGAACACGAAGGCCTCGCGCGGCAGGCCGACCATGTCGAAGAAGCCGAAGGCCTGCAATTGGTTCAAGGTCGCGTCGAGGGTCGGTGCGGTACGCGGCGTGTTCAACCACGAGAACTTCTTCTCGTCGCGGGTGTAGCGCAGGCCGACGGTCAGGTTGAGCTTGTCGGTAGCGTGCCAGATCACGTCGCCGAACACCGCATAGGCCTTGGTATCGAGGGTGTTGTGGAAAGTCTCGTTCCAGCGGTGGCCGAGCAGGGTCAGGGGAATACCGTTGGCCTGCAGCAGGTCGTCGAAGAAACCGAACAGACGCCCGTCCGGAGTCGGCGCCAGACCGAGGTTGCGCACGATGGTGTCGACCGAATCGGTCAGCGCATTGACCTCGCTGGTCTGCCGGGCCTTCTCGTCGAAATAGCTGGCGCCGGCGATCCAGTCGAGCGTGTCGGTGCTGCCGCTGAACTTGAACTCCTGATAGAAGCTGCGGTTGCTCTCGGTGTTGGTCGAATCGACGTACAGATACTTGCGGTTGGTGCCGTCTTCTTCGACCCGGTTGACCGAGTCGTAGTCGCGCCACGAGGTGGTCGAGGTGAAGCCGCCCCAGTCGAAACCGTGGTCGACGATCAGGGTGACGCCGTCGAAACGCCGCGACTCTTCGTTGCCCTCGATGTCGACCGCCGTCGGGATCTTGCGCGGGTCGAGGTAAGCCGATTCGTCGACCGGCAGAGTCGGCAAGCCCGGCGCGGGCGGCAAGGCGACGATGCCGGTGGTGACCTGGCCGTTCTGGTCCAGGCTTTCGTGGTCCCAGCTCAGCAAGGCACTGGTGCGCTCGCCGAAGCGGATCTTGAAGGCCGCGCGCGTCGCCCAGTTGTTTTCCGGGCCGAGGTCTTCGCCGGTCACCGCGTCCTGAATCCAACCATCGGCGTGATTGACCAGGGCATTGAAGCGGAACGCCGAATGCTCGCCGGTCGGCAGGTTGAGCATGCCGTCGACGTATTGCTTGCCGTCGCTGCCCAAGCGCAAACGCGCCTTGACCTCGGTGGCGCTGAAGTCGGGCTTGCGGGTGATGATCGAGACCGCGCCGGCGGCGGTGTTGCGGCCGAACAGGGTGCCCTGCGGCCCCTTCAGCACTTCGATGCGCTCGACATCGGTGAACGGCAACAGCACGCCGCCGCCACGCCCGGCATACACACCGTCGACGTACACGCCGACGGCCGGATCGGTGCCGATGCCGAAGTCGTCGGTGCTGATGCCGCGCAACTGGAAGCCCGGCTGGGTCGGCTGCTGGCTGTCGACCACCAGGCCCGGCACGAAGCTGTCCAGGTCGCCCATGTCCTGCGCGGCGATGTCGTCGATGAGTTCGTCCGTCACCACCTGCAGCGCGATCGGCACGTCCTGCAGTTCCTGCTCGCGGCTCTGCGCGGTGACGGTGATCTTCTCCAGCTCCTTCGGCGCCGCCTCCTGGGCGTAGGCGACCGGCGCGGCCAGGGCGAAGGCGCCGCCGCAAAGCGCGGCGAGTGCGGCGGTGGTCGCGGTGACCAAACGGTGTTTGCGCAACGGCATCGGAAAGCTCCCCTCTCGTTCGTCGTAGACACGAACGCGCACGGCGGCGCGTTCCCCTCCCTGCCTTCCCCGACCCGCAGGTATCAGCCGCACTGCCCCTGTTGCGCGGCGATCCAGTCGCGGATCAGTCTTACCCCTTCGGTGTGCACGACACTGCGACCCAGCTCCGGCATCATCACCGAAGGATCGTCGCTGCGCATGCGATAGAGCAGGATCGATTGATCGGGTTTGCCCGGCACGATGTCGTGGCGGAAATCGCCGGTGCCCTTGCCGGCGGCGATCGGCAGCTTGCAGCGACCCAGCCGCATGGGCTCTTGGGTCGCCGCATCGAGCCACAGTCCCGAGGTGTTGCCCGGCCCTTTCGGGCTGTGGCAATGGCCGCAATTGATGTCTAGGTAGGCACGCGCACGCGCGTCCAGTCCCGCCTTGGCGTCGCGCCAGTTCGCATCGCGCGGCGCGGCAGCCGCGGTGGGCGCTCCGTGCAGATAGCCGGTGCGAGTCCAGCGCGCGATCTGATTGCTCAGCCCATCGTGGTAGGCGAAGTCGCGATTGAGATGGCGTGCCTTCGGCCCGATCGGCTGCAGCGCCTTGCTCTTCATGTCGACGCCGTGGCAGCCGGCGCATTGGTTCTGGTCCGGCACTTGGTATTCGGCCGCTTCGCGTTGGCCGTCGGCCGCGACCAGACTCAGCGAAATCAAGGCGCCGCTGCGCATCAACCTGGCCTCGGTCTGTTCGGCGTTCCAAACATAAGGCAAGGCAACCCAGCCGTCCTCGCGCCGTATCAACAGACGGGTCTCGATCAATCGAACCTGGTTCAAGGCCAGGCCGCCGCCGCGCAAGTCCGGGCCATCGTCGGCGCTGCGCAGCACCGCATCGCCGCCGGCCTGGCTGCGCGGGTAGTAGAAGGTCTTGCTGAAGATGGTTCCGACCGGGAAATCGAAGGCCTCGTCGGCCCGGTACTGCGCGGCCTGGCCCTTCGGCATCCATACCGTGCGCAGCTTGTGCGCGTAGTCGGAGAACAGCGGCGTGTTCAAGTCGTAGGGCACGACCCCGGCATTGAGCTTCAAGCGGCCGTCGGCGACGCGCAGCAGGTTCCATTCGGCCAGGGTCGGCGGCTGGCCGTCGGCGAAGAAATGCACCGGCGCCGGCGCCGACTCACGCGCGCATCCGGCCAGCAGCATCGACAGCCATACGGCAACGACCGAGCGCATCATCGTCCTGCGCATCAATCAACCGCGCTTGAGGTCGATCGCCGGCAGCTTCGGCAGGGTGCAGGCGTAGGACTTGAGGTCTTGGCTCGGGCTCTTGTAGCCGCCGGGACCATCGGCGTTGATCACGCCGGAGACGTCGCGGATGCAGATCTGCGGCCCGTCCTTGAGCGCCTTGTTCGCATACCCGTCCCACAGCACGTCGGGGAAGCGGCCGCTGAGGCCGTAGATCGCCGTCTTCAGGGCCTTGAGGTCGAAACCGTCGGGCGAGTCGCCGCCGCCGGACAGGCGATTGCCGTAGATCGAGATCCGCTCCGGATAGGGATCGAAGTCTTTCGCCGCCTTGTCGTCCTTGTAACCGGTCGAATACACGCTGGAGACGATGATGTTGGTGGTGGCGTTGTCGCTGATGTCGTTGTCGAAAATCTCGACGTCGTCGTTGGAATTCACCACCATGCCGCTGCCGGCCGGCACGCTGGCCACCGGCGTGCCCTTGGCGCCGAAGTTGGCGGTGTTGTTCTTGAACACCTTGTTCTTGAACACGCGGATCGCCCCGCCCTGCTGCGACAGCGCCGGCATGTTGAACACCAGGATGCCGCCGGTGTTGTTGGTGGCGACGTTGTCGTAAACGTCGGCGTTGATCGTGTTTTCGATCTCGATGCCGGCGACGTTGAACTCGGCGCGGCTGTTGCGCACGATCACGTCGCGCGACTGGCCGACGTAGATGCCGGCATCGGAAGCGCCGATGGCCACCGAGTTCTCGATCAGCACGTTGCGGGTCTTGACCGGGTACAGACCGTAGGCGCCGTTCTTGGTGCTCGGCCCGCCGGTCCACTCGACCCGCACGTTGCGGATGGTGATGTCCTGCGCCTCGTTGATCTTGAGGCCGTCGCCCTTGCTGTCCTCGATCGCCAGATTCTCGATGGTGAACTGGCTGGCGTTGACCAGCAGGCCTTCGGCGCCGGCCTTCTGGCCCTTGAAACTCAGCACCGACTTGTCCGGCCCGGCGCCGCGGATGGTCACGCCGTCCACGCGCAGGGTCAGGCTGCGGTCGAAGGTGTAGCGCCCGGCAGGCACCTCGATCACCTCGCCCGGCTTGGCGTCGAGCAGACGGGTGCGAAAGCTCTCGGCGAAGGCGGCGTCGCCGGCGGCGACCTGCGCGGTCGCGGTGTGCCGGGGCTGCTCGGGACCGCAGCCGGCGGTCAGGGCCGCGGCGGCGGCAAGGGCGAACGCCGGAATCTGTTTGCTCATGGATCTCCCCGTGATTGGCGACCGGGGCGCGGCGCGAATGCTCGCGTTGGGCGTCCCTCGTGGCTATGCGACGAGTCTCCGCCGCCGATGTGAGCGCGCGTGAGGGCGAATGCGGCACACTAAGGGGGCATTAGCGGTCAACCGTGCGGCCACGATCGTGAGGGGCGATGCGTCAGCCATCCGACCAGGACAGCGCCAAATCCGACATCGCCTTGATGTCGCCGAACCTGCTGTGGGGCTTGCTCGAGACCGCGGACCGGATCGGCGCGCCCAGCGACGATTGGTTCGCCGGCACCGGCCTGAGCCGCGCCCAGGTCAGCGACCCGGGCGTGCGCCTGCCCAACCGGCCGACCGCGATCGTGATCGACCGCGCCCTGCGCGTGCTGCCCGACACCATCGGCCTGGACATCGGCCGCAGCCAGCATGTCGGCAACTTCGGCCTGCTCGGCCTGGCGATGACGACCGCGGCGACCTTCGGCGAGGCCCTGCAGATCGGCCTGCGCTTCACTCCGGTGGTCGGCAGCCTGATGCGTTTCGTCGAAAGCGCCTCGGAATCCGGCACGGTCGCCCTGGCCGGGCAAATGACCCTGACCTATCCCTCGATCCACCGTTTCGTCTGCGAGGAGTTCTTCAGCAGTTGCCTCGCCCTCGCCCGCGGTTTGGTCGGCGAAGGCCTGCGGCCCTTGCGCATCGAGTTCAGTTATCCCGCGCCGGACTACGCCTCTCACTATCGCGACGTGTTCGACTGCCCGGTCGCGTTCGAACAACCGCAGAACCGGCTGGTGCTCGACGCGCAATGGCTGGCGGCGCCGCTGCCGACCCACAACCCGATCGCCTCGCGCCAGGTGCTGGCCCTGTGCGAGGCGCAGATGCCGGAAGGCGCGGTGCCCGGCGAGGTCACCGCCGCGGTCGAGCGCCTGCTGCGCGCGCAATTGCCGCAGGACCCCAAGCTCGCCGGCATCGCCGCGCAATTGCACGTCAGCGAGCGCACCCTGCGCCGGCAACTGACCGGCGAAGGCACCAGCTTCCACGAGATCCACGACCGTCTGCGCATCGACCTCGCCTATGCGCTGCTGCGCGAACGCAATCTCACCATCGCCAGCGTCGGCGCCGCCATCGGCTACAAGGACCCGCGCGATTTCCGCCGCGCCTTCAAGCGCCTGACCGGCGAAACCCCGCGCGCGCTGCGCGAACGCTTGTTGGCCGAGATTGCGCGCGAGCGCAGGTAGGGCTTGGCTCGGGAATCGGGAATCGGGAATCGGGGCGATGATTTGCGAGCTTGCGTCGCCCGGTCAAGGCTCGTCGCTATTGCGGATTCGCGGTCGCAGCTCGCGCAGTTCCTACTCTGGAGTTCATGCCCTGACCATGCCGGCGCAAACGCAAACGGCCGCCTCGTGACGGGGCGGCCGTTGCTGGAAACACCGGGCGCCGCGGTTTAGCGCAGCACCATCACCGCATCGACTTCGAACGCCACGCCGCGCGGCAGTGCCGACACTTCGACGGTCGAGCGCGCCGGATACGGCGGGTTGAAGTACTCGCCCATCACCGCGTTGACCTTGCCGAACGCGCCGAGGTCGGTGAGGAACAGGCCCAGGCGGGCGATGTCGGCGAGCGAGCCGCCCGCGGCTTCGCAGACCGCCTGCAGATTGCGGAACGCGCGATGCGCCTGGGCTTCGATGTCGCCCTCGATGACCAGGCCGCTGGCCGGGTCGAGCGGGATCTGGCCCGAAAGATAGACCGTATCGCCGACGCGCACGGCCTGCGAGTACGGGCCGATGGCGGCCGGAGCTTGGTCGGTGTGGATGATTTCGCGAGACATTTGGGGGCCGGGAATCGGGAATGGGGAGTCGGGATCTTAAAGCCGGGAATCGGGAATGGGGAGTCGGGAATCGTAAAAGCGAGGCGGTCCGTCTGGGCCTTGCGATTCCCAACTCCCCATTCCCGATTCCCGGCGGCGGCGGCAAAGCCGCCGCACCTACATCCGCTGCACGCCCAGCACCACCGCCAGCCTGCGCACGCGGCGCATGACGTCGGCCAGATGGCGACGATCGCTGACTTCGATGGCGAAACGCATGATCGCGATGTTGGCGTCGCGCTCCAGATATTCGACGCGGTCGATGTTGGATTCGGCCTCGGCGATCGCCGCGGCGACCTGGGCCAGCGAGCCGGGGCGGTTGTCGACTTCGATGCGCAGCGCGGCGGCGAAGTCGCCGGACACCTGGCGGTCCCAGCCGATCGCGACCCAGCGGTCCGGCGACTTGCGATAGTCGGCGACGTTCGGGCAGTCCAGGCGATGGACCACGATGCCCTTGCCGGCGGTGTGGTAGCCCATGATTTCGTCGCCCGGCAACGGCAGGCAACAGTTGGCGAAACTGATCACGCCGCGCTCGGCGCCGGTGATCAGGATCTTGTCCTCGGGCAGGCGCGGGCGGTCGATCGCGCGGCCGCGGGTCTTGCCCGGCACTTCGCGCGCCAGCGCCAGGGCGACCTGGTTCGGCATGCGGTTGCCCAGGGCGATATCGGCCAGCAAGGCCTCCAGGCGCGGATAGCGATACTCGGCGAGATAGCTTTCCAGGCGCAGCGCCGGAGTGCGGTCCAGCGAGGTCTCCAGCACTTCCAGCGCGCGGTCGAGCATGCGGTGGCCGAGCTGGACCGCATCCTCGTGTTCGAGCTGCTTGAGCTGCTGGCGGATCGAGGTGCGCGCCTTGCCCGAGACGACGAACTCCAGCCACTGCGGCTTCGGCGTCGACGACTTGGCGGTGATGATCTCTACGCGCTGGCCGCTGGCCAGCTTGGTGCGCAACGGCACCAGCTTGCCGTCGACGCGCGCGGCGACCGCGCGATTGCCGACGTCGGTGTGCACTGCGTAGGCGAAATCCAGCGCGGTCGAATTACGCGGCAGCGACATGATGTCGCCCTTCGGCGTGAACAGGTAGACCTCGTCCGGGAACAGGTCGACCTTGACGTTTTCGAGGAATTCCAGCGACGAGCCGGTCGAACGCTGCGACTCGACCAGGCTGGCGATCCAGCTGTGCGCGCGCGACTGCGCGCTGTTCGGACCTTCGCCGCCGTGTTTGTACGACCAGTGCGCGGCGATGCCGCGCTCGGCGATCAGGTCCATGTCCTCGGTGCGGATCTGCACTTCCACGGGCGAGCCGTAGGGGCCGAACAACACCGTGTGCAGCGACTGGTAACCGTTGGCCTTGGGGATGGCGATGAAATCGCGGAAGCGCGCATCCAGCGGTTTGTAGGCCGAATGCACCACGCCGAGGGCGTGGTAACAGTCCGGCACGCTGCGCACGACGACGCGGAAACCGAACACGTCCATGACCTGGTTGAAGCTCTTATGCTCGTGGTGCATCTTCATGTAGATGCTCCACGGCGATTTCACCCGGCTGATCAAGCGGTGTTGAAGTTTCTCCTTCGCCAGGCGCTGGGCCAGATGCGCTTCGATCTGGACCAGCGACTCGCGCCGCACCACCGGCTGGGTGCGGATGCGTTTTTCGATGACCGCGTGGCGCCAGGGATGCAGGGCGCGGAAACCCAGGTCCTGCAGCTCGGCCTTGATCAAATTCATGCCCAGGCGCTGGGCGATGGGCGCGTAGATCTCCAGCGTCTCGCGGGCGATGCGTTCGCGCGCCTCGGCGCTCTGCGCGCCGAGCGTGCGCATGTTGTGCAGACGGTCGGCGAGCTTGATCAGGATCACGCGTAGGTCGCGCGCCATCGCCAGCAGCATCTTGCGGAAGCTCTCGGCCGCCGCTTCCTGGCGATCGCGGAACTGCAGCTTGTCGAGCTTGGTGACGCCGTCGACGAGTTCGGCCACGGTCGGCCCGAATTCGGTCGCCAGGCATTCGCGGGTCAGCGGGGTGTCTTCGATGGTGTCGTGCAGGATCGCCGCAACCAGGGTCTCGACGTCCAGGCCCTGCTCGGCCAGCACCTTGGCGACCGCGACCGGATGGGTGATGTAAGGCTCGCCCGACTTGCGGGTCTGGCCCACGTGCGCGGCGGCGCCGACCGACCAGGCGCGACGCAGTTGCAGGCGTTGCGCTTCGGGCAGGTAGTGCGCGGCCAGTTCGAGCTCGCGCACATAGTCCGGCAGCTCCGTGTCGTCCAGAACGGCGGGATAGGTGCTCAGCGCGGGCTCGGCAGGGGTCATAACGGAAATTTACGCGGGCGATGGCTCAAGGTGCAACGCATCCATTGATATTGGGTGCGGCACGCAGGCAGCGCAGGCAAGCGGCGGGCCCCGATTGCGGCGCAAGGACGAGACATTCGTTCAGGAATGCGCCAACGGTCGCAGTCGGAAGGCGGCGAATACCGCGGCTGGCGCGTGATCGCGCTCGCGGCCGGCGCGGCCAGGCGCACGGCGTCGAGCGTCCCGCGGCGGCGGCACAAACGAAAACGGCCCCGCCTGGGCGGAGCCGTAAACGTAGCGGCCCCGCCAAGGCGGGGCCGCAATCGACTCCCCGCGCCGGAGCGCGGGGCCGGATGCACTCAGTCGTCGCTCTTCGACAGATCGTCGTCGGCGACCACTTCGGCGGCGGCCCATTCCAGGGCTTCGCGCTCTTTGCGCTCGCGCTCGGCCTTTTCGACCGCATCGATGTATTCGGGGTTGATCTGGCGCGCGGCGATTTCGCGCAGTGCCAGCACGGTGGGCTTGTCGTTGGCTTCGCTGTTGTCCAGCTGCGGCTCGACGCCGTTGGCCAGCTGACGCGCACGCTTGGCGGCCAACATGACGAGTTCGAAGCGGTTATCGACCACTTCCAGGCAATCTTCGACGGTAATGCGGGCCATGGGGCTCCTGGCGGCCGGTGGGCCGTCTTTACAAGCGGTTGGGGACCGGGGAGTTTAGACCGCTTGCCGGGCCGGGGCAAGGTTTCCTGCACCAAGCTCTTATGAATCAGACAGATACGGGCGGGATCGGGGTTCGTGACGATGGCTTTGCACGGGGGATGGGAACGGCCAAGAGCAAATCCCCCCTGCCCCCCTTTTTCAAAGGGGGGAAAGGCGGAGGCGGCGGGCTTGGAGGGACGCGAGTCTCGCCGGGGTTCGATTCCGAGCGCCGACTCCGGACTCCGACTCCCGATTCCCGATTCCCGGCCCTCAGCCCTCCTCGGCCAGCAACGCGGTGATCAGGCGGGAATGGCGGGCGACCTGCGGTTCGCGACGCAAGCGGCTGGCCAGGAAGATCGCGCACATTTCCTCGACCGCGGTGTCGAACACTTCGTTGACGATGACGTAGTCGAACTCGCCGTAATGCGACATTTCCTCGCGTGCGGCGTCCAGGCGCTGGCGGATCGTCGCCTCGCTGTCCTGGCCGCGCGTGCGCATCCGCGACTCCAGCGCCTGCCGCGACGGCGGCAGGATGAACACGCTGACCGCATCCGGCACCTTGGACCGGACCTGGCGCGCGCCCTGCCAGTCGATTTCCAGCAGCACGTCCTTGCCGGCGGCCAGGAAGGGCTCGACCGACTGGCGCGCCGAGCCTTTCCAGTCGCCGTGGACGCGGGCGTATTCGAAGAAATCGCCGGCCTCGACCATCGCCTCGAATTCCTGCGCGCTGACGAAGTGGTAGTGCTCGGCGTGGCGCTCGCCCGGACGCGGCTGGCGCGAGGTGAACGAGATCGACAGGCGGATGTTGGGATCGCGCGCCAGCACGGCGTTGACGATGCTGGATTTTCCGGCCCCGGACGGGGCCGCGACGATGTAAAGGGTTCCGCGCATAAGTCTCGGGAATGGGGAATGGGGAATCGTGAACAGGTGAGAAGAGAGAATCGAACCAGGCGACGATCGCCGCTTTTTTCGATTCCCTATTCCCTATTTTCTATTCCCGGCTACTCGATGTTCTGGATCTGCTCGCGGACCTGGTCGATCAGCACCTTGAGTTCGACCGCGGCCGCCGAGCTGCGCGCGTCGACCGACTTGGAGCCCAGGGTGTTGGCTTCGCGATTGAATTCCTGGAGCAGGAAATCGAGGCGGCGGCCGACCGCTTCGCGCAGCTTGAGCACGCGCCGCGCTTCGACCACGTGCGAATCGAGACGGTCGAGTTCTTCGTCGACATCGAGCTTCTGCAGCCACAGCACGAGCTCCTGCTCGACGCGGCCGTTGTCGGCCGGCTGGGCCAGATCGGCGAGCCGCGCCTCGAGCTTGGCGCGCTGGCCGGTGCGGATCGCCGGCATCAGCGTGCGCACCTCGGCGGCGATCGCGGCGATGCCGTCGACACGCTCGCCGATGACGGTCGCGAGCTTGCCGCCTTCGCGTTCGCGCGCGGCGACGAATTCGTCGAGCACGCTGTCCAGCAGCGCCAGCGCCGCAGCCTGCAATTCGGCCGGATCGGTGCTCGGCGCCTGCAGCACGCCGGGGAACTGCAGCAGATCGGTGAATTCGGTGCGCAGCGCCGGGAACCGTGCCGACAGGTCGATCGCCAGATCGCTGAGTTCGCGCAGCCGGGTCGGGTTGAGCTGCAGCGCGTCGCCGCCTTCCGGCGCGCGCAGGCGCAGGGTCAGGTCGAGCTTGCCGCGGCTGATGCGCGCGGAAATGCGCTCGCGCAGGGCCGGTTCGAGCACGCGCAGCTCGTCGGCCAGGCGCACCCCGAGCTCGAGGAAACGATGGTTGACCGAGCGCAACTCGCAGCCGAGCGTGCCCCAGGGTGTCACGCGTTCGCCGCTGGCGAAGGCAGTCATGCTGCGAATCATTCGCGAATCCCAAGCCTACAGGGAGCGAATGGTAAACTCGCCGGCCATCAAAACGGTAACTTCGCGCCCATGACCGGTCCCAACGCCGCCCCCAACGAGGCCCCGACCGGCCCCCTCGCCCGTCCCAGCGGCCGTACCGCGGGCCAAATGCGCGAAGTCCGCATCGAGCGCAGCTTCACCCGCCACGCCGAGGGCTCGGTGCTGGTCAGCTTCGGCGAGACCCGGGTGCTGTGCACCGCCAGCGTCGAAAACAAGGTGCCCTCGTTCCTGCGCGGCAAGGGCGAAGGCTGGGTTACGGCCGAATACGGCATGTTGCCGCGCGCGACCCACACCCGCAGCGATCGCGAGGCCGCACGCGGCAAGCAAGGCGGCCGCACCCTGGAAATCCAGCGCCTGATCGGCCGCGCCCTGCGCGCCTGCATCGACCGCAAGGCGCTCGGCGAGCGCACCATCACCCTGGACTGCGACGTCCTGCAGGCCGACGGCGGCACCCGCACCGCGGCCATCACCGGCGCCTACGTGGCCCTGGTCGACGCGGTGCGCTGGCTGCAGTCGCGCCGCGAGATCGCCCGCGACCCGATTTTCGGCGCGGTCGCCGCGGTCTCGGTCGGCGTCTACCGCGGCGTGCCGGTGCTGGATCTGGATTACGCAGAAGACAGCGATTGCGACACCGACATGAACGTGGTCATGAACGACGGCGGCGGTTTCATCGAGCTGCAGGGCACCGCCGAAGGCCACGCCTTCCGCCGCGAAGAGCTCGACGGCTTGCTGGCCCTGGCCGAAGCCGGCATCGCCGAGCTGATCCTCAAGCAGCGCGAGGCGCTGGCGGTCTGATCGCCGCGAACGGCTTCGAGTCCCGATGCGGACTCGAAGCCGCTGTCATCGTTTCGCTCTTCCGCTCGCGTGCTGGCCTCTCGCTGCGACACGCCCGTCGTTCCGGCGCGACGGGACAGCACTGCGAGCCCTTCCTGCACCCATCCGCTCGCGGCATCCGCGCCGGTCTTGCGCTCGCGGCGAAAGCCGAAAACCATCGGATTTCCCCTGACTTTCGGCGGTCGCGCCGAGCGTGGGCACCGATCGAGACGAGTGCCGACCTTCTCCGGCGATGGCGATTGCCGACGAATGCACGCCACGACCGCGCACCGCACCGCACCGCACCGCACGGGCAAAGACTGTGCGCTACCCGTCGCGCATCAGGCGCAATGCGCTTGATCGATATCCAACGAATCAACACGCGATATACGCGCAGCGCTGAAGACACACCCGCAGCATCGAACTGAACGCTACGCGTACGCTCGACGCGCATCGCGTCGCCGTACATGCAGTTCAAGCACGAGCATGCCACCAGAACCACGAAACCCTTCACGGATGCACGAAGCCGGGCTTCGTATAACGGCGGCGGCGTGCCAATCTGCAGCGGGCTCGATGGCGACACGCTCGGGCACGCGCATCATCGCGACGGCCAGGGAATGTGCTTTCTGCCGGACCGTCGCGTCCTCCCTCCCCTCCATTCGGCCGGCTTCGCCCGCCCTCCTACCGAAGGCGATGGCGACGGCCCCTCAGCAAGGTCCGCCATGAATCGCAGCATCGGCAGCATCGCCCTCGTCGTCGCCGATTACGACGAAGCCATCGCTTACTACACCCAGGCACTGGGGTTCGTCCTGCTCGAGGACGTCGACCAGGGCGGCGGCAAACGCTGGGTCCGGGTCGCGCCCGCCGGCGGCGCCCAGACCGCGCTGTTGCTGGCCCAGGCCGTCGGCGAGGAACAAGGCTCGCGCATCGGCAACCAGACCGGCGGCCGGGTCGGTTTTTTCCTGCACACCGACGACTTCTGGCGCGACCACGCGGCGATGGTCGGGCACGGCGTGCGCTTCATGGAAACTCCGCGCGTCGAGACCTACGGCACGGTCGCCGTGTTCGAAGACCTGTACGGTAATCGCTGGGATTTGCTGGAACTGAAAGCATGAGATTAGTGCTGGCCAGCAGCAACGCCGGGAAGCTGGCGGAACTGCGCGACCTGCTCGGCGACACCGGCATCGAACTGGTGGCGCAAACGGATCTGGGGGTCGAGGACATCGAGGAAACCGGCAGTACGTTCGTCGAGAATGCGCTGCTCAAGGCCCGTCATGCGGCCGCGGTCACCGGGCTGCCGGCGCTGGCCGACGATTCCGGCATCTGCGTCGACGCGCTCGGCGGCGCCCCCGGCCTGTACTCGGCCCGCTACGCCGGCCAGCACGGCGATGCCCAGGCCAATATCGACAAACTGCTCGCCGCCCTCAAGGACGTACCGGACGCCCAGCGCGGCGCGCACTTCTATGCCGTGATCGTGCTGCTGCGCCATGCCGGCGACCCGCGCCCGGTCATCGCCGAAGGCATCTGGCACGGCCGCATCCTGCACCAACGCCAGGGCGAACGCGGTTTCGGCTACCAGCCGGTGTTCTACGACACCGAGTACGACGTGTCCGCCGGCGAGATCGACGACGCCCTCAAGAACCGTGTCAGCCACCGCGCCCGCGCCCTGGCGGCGCTGCGCGAGCGCCTGCCGGAGGTCGCCAGGTGAACCGGATGATGCGCGCCGCCGCTCCGCCCCGACGCGCCTTTCGCACCGGCGGCCACACCGTGCTGTCGGTGGCCGTGCTGTACCTGCTGGCGATGCCGATCGCGATCTGGATCCGCCAGGACGGCCTCAGCGCCGGCACCCACCAGACCAACAGCTTCAGCTCGGAGATCGAGCTGGCGCTGTGGCTGCTGGCGACCCTGGTCGGGCTGGTCGCCCTGGCCGCCATCCAACGGGTCAGCCTGCAGGCCAGCCCCGGCCACACCATCGGCTACGCCAACATCACCACCGCCCATCGCACCCGCCGCTTCGCCCCGGGCGAGGTGGTGGGCATGTCCCTGCACCGGGCCAAGGACGGGCGCCTGCGCCTGACCTCGACCCTGGAACTGCGCCTGTCCCCGGCCCCGCACCGGCGCTGGAACACCGCCAGCATTTTCGACGGCGAAACCTCCGGCGACGGCAGCGCCGAGCCCCTGGCCACGATCATGCGGCTGGTCGTCCAGGCCCGCCCGGACGTGGCCATCGACGCCAATCTGCGCGCCCTGCTCGCCGTCACCCGCTACGGCGCGACGCGCGACCGGTAAGCTGTCGGCCCCTTCCGACTGTTTCCGGGCCCTCGGGTCCGGTCGAGCGCTGTTTGAGCGATACCCTGACCACCCCGCCGTTGTCGCTGTACGTCCACCTGCCCTGGTGCGTGCGCAAATGCCCGTACTGCGATTTCAACTCGCACGAATACAAGGGCGGCAAGGGCAGCGCCCTGCCCTACGACGCCTACGTCGACGCCCTGCTGGCCGACCTGGAGCACGACCTGCCCTTGGTCTGGGGCCGGCCGGTGCACAGCGTGTTCTTCGGCGGCGGCACCCCGAGCCTGTTCCCGCCCGAGTTCATCGACCGCTTTCTGCAGGGCGCCAGCGCCCGCCTGCGCTTCGCGCCGGGTTGCGAAATCACTCTTGAAACCAACCCCGGCACCGCCGAGCACGGCCGTTTCGAGCTCTATCGCGCCGCCGGGGTGAATCGGCTCAGCTTCGGCATCCAGAGCTTCGACGACGGCTGCCTGCAGCGCCTGGGCCGCATCCACGACAGCCAGGAGGCCGAGGCTGCGGTCAAGCTGGCGCAGGACGCCGGTTTCGACAACCTCAACCTCGACCTGATGTACGCCCTGCCCGGCCAGACCCTGGCGATGGCCGAGCGCGACCTGGAGCGGGCCTTCGCCCTCGACCCGGCCCACCTCTCGCATTACCAGCTGACCCTGGAACCCAATACCGTGTTCGCGGCGCGGCCGCCGCAGGGCATCCCCGACGAGGACAGCGCCTGGGACATCCAGGAGCACTGCCAGGCCTTGATCGCCGCGCGCGGCTACGAGCATTACGAGGTCAGCGCCTATGCGCGGCCGCAGCGCCGTTGCGCGCACAACCTCAATTATTGGCGCTACGGCGACTACCTCGGCATCGGCGCCGGCGCCCACGGCAAGATCACCCTCGGCGCCGAGCAGGCCATCCTGCGGCGCTGGAAGCACAAGCACCCGACCGAATACCTGGCCAAGGCCGGCACCGAAGCCGGGATCGGCGGCGACGACCGCATCGCGCCGGAGCGGCGGCCGTTCGAATACATGCTCAATGTGCTGCGCCTGGTCGAGGGTTTCTCGCTGGCCGACTACGAGGCCCGCACCGGCCTGGCCCGCGCCGCCATCGCCACGCAACTGCAGGCCGCCTTCGACGCCGGCTGGCTGGAACAAAACGGCGACCGGGTTCGTCCGACCGAGCTGGGGCGCCGCTTCACCAACGACGTGGTGGCGCTGTTCCTGCCCGACTGAGGGCCGCTCGATGACCGACTGAGCGAATTGCGCCGGTCGCAAACCGGGGGCCGCGGCAGATGCCGGGCCTCACAAGCCCGCGACCGGCCCCGGTGGACACTCGCCTATGGCCGCCCGAGCGGGTCGTTCGCGTTAGTGCCATTGGCCGCCTCCTGTCGGCTGCACGCCCACGCGCGGTCGTCGTCGGACCGTTTCGAGTTGGCGAGCGCCGGGGAGGCGTGGTTATATCTTGAGGTCGTCAGTACCGAATCCACATGTCCGCCACGTTTGATCCTCTGGACGCCTCGCTGCCGCGGGCCACCCTGGCCACGGCCGCGCTGCCTCGTCGCGTGCGCCGATTGCTGGAGCAGTTGTACGCCCTGATCTCCGACGAAACCGCGCCGCAACTGGAACGGATGCTCGCCGAGTTCGAGCAGCAGCTGTTCCGCCAGGCCGACCAGGCCCGCAATCCGAGCCTGCAATCGGGTTATCTGGAAACCCTGCGCCTGGTCCGGCTGCGCCGCGCCGACCTGATCCCGCGCTATCTGGTCGCGCTGGAAACCGCGCTGACCCGTGTGCGCCAGCCGGTCGCGCCGCGTTCGCAAGCGACGGTCGTGCCCAATTTCAGCGAGTTGCGCCTGGTCGACGACAGCGAGATCGACGAGAACACGGTGCTGCGCAGCATCGCCAGCCGCCACGAATCGCGCGCCGGCCTCGGCCTGTTGCTGCTCGGCCAACGCTTCGGCGTGCTCGCCGGCGCGCCGGCCTTCGATGCCGAACGCCTGCCGGTCGGCCCGCACCGCCTGATCCGGATCTTCGCCGACGTCTGCCTGCCCCTGCAGATCGGCCAGGAGTCGCGCCTGGATCTGTTCCGCGTATTCGACCAGCAGGTGATGCTGGGCTACGCGCAGATGGTCGAGGCCATGAACGCCCTGCTCGCACGCGAAAACGTGCTGCCGGGCCTGTCGTTCGTGCCGCTGCGCGCGCGCCCCAACGCCACGCCCCAGGGCGAAGCCGCGGCCGTCGACGCCCCGCGGCGCGAACCGGCGCCCGACAAGAACCACGGTCCGCAGGCGGGGCCGTCGCCCTCGGCACGGCCCGGCGACGAGCGTCCGCACACCGCCTGGCCCGGCCAGCAAACGGTGGCGCGGGCACCGGACGCAACCGATTTCGCGACCCTGCAGCAATGGCTCGGCGAACGCCGCGAACTGGTCGACAAGCTGCGTCCGCGCGGCGGCATCGCCGTGCCGGGCGCGGCCATGGATACCGCCGAAGTGTTGTCGGTGCTGAACCGGCTCAAGGACGAACTGCCGCGCGGCCCGCAGCCGCTGCGCAAGATCGCCGAGCTGCGCCAGTCGCTGCTGGAACACAGCGAGCCTCCGCCGGGCACGGTCGCCACACTGTCGCGCGACGACGGCGACGTGTTCGATCTGCTCGACATGCTCTATGACGAGATCGAGCAGCGCCTGCGCGGCGACGCGACCATCTCGACCCTGCTCAACCGCCTGCAGGCGCCCTTGCTGAACGCCGCGCTGCGGGACCGCAGCCTGCTCGAGCAAACCGAGCATCCGGCGCTGCAGTTGCTCAACACGGTCGCCGAAGCCGGCGCGCGCTGGACGCCGAGCGAAGACGTCGACCCGCAATTGCACGAGCCGCTGCGCCAGGCCGTCGACCACGTGGTCGAGCACTACGACACCGGCGCCGACGTGTTCGATACCGCCAACCTGCGGCTGCAGGAACAGTTGCAGAACCTCGCGCGCAAGGCCGAAGTTTCCGAACGGCGCCACGTCGAGGCCGCGCGCGGCAAAGAAAAGCTCGAGATGGCCAAGCGCCTGGCCAGCGAGGCGATCGAGCAGCACACCGCCGAGCAGCGCCTGCCGCGCTTCGTCCAGGCTCTGCTCAACCAGGCCTGGGCCGACGTGCTCACCCTGACCCTGCTGCGCCACGGCGAAGAGTCCGAAGCCTGGCAGCGGCAGTTGGAAACGACACGTCAGATCGTCTCGGCCAACCTCACCGGCGCCGATGCGCCGATGCCCTGCGGGCTCGACGCCGACATCGAACACGCGTTGACCCAGGTGGGCTATCACGGCGACGACGCCCGCGCGATTTCGCGCCAGCTCACGGTCGGCCCCGCGCACGAAGACGACGCCGCCTCGCGCACCGAACTTGCGATGAAACTGCGTTCGCGCAGCCGCCTCGGCGAAGACGCAGGCCCGGCCCGCTCGACCCTGCCCGCGCGCAACGACGACGAACAACGCTGTTGGGAACAGATCCGCAGCCTGCCGTTCGGCACCTGGTTCGAGTTCGTGCAGAACCAACAAGGCGACGCAGTGCGTCGGCGCCTGTCGTGGTTCAGCCCGGTCACCGACAACGCCTTGTTCGTCAATCAACGCGGCCAGCGCGCCGGCGAACAGTCGCTGGACAGCCTCGCCCGGATGATGGCGCGCGGCCAGGCGCGGGTGGTCGTCGAAGAACGCAGCCGCCTGGTCGATCGCGCCTGGCATGCCGCGCTCGACGTGCTGCGCGGTTTCGGCGGCAAACGCCCGGCCGATCCGGCCGGTGCATGAGAGCAGGCCTATGAACGAAGAATTCCGCCGCACCCGTCGTCGCCGACTCGCCGAAACGGTGCAGGTCGTCGACACCATGACCGAGACCGTGATCGGCCATCTGGGCAATTTGTCCGAGACCGGGATGATGCTGATCGCCAACACGCCGCTGGTCGACGACGCGCTGTACCAACTGCGCTTCAACCTGCGCGACGCCCCCCAGCACACCTCGCCGATCGAAGTCGGCGCGCACCTGCTGTGGCAGGATCGCGCCAGCGTGCCCGGCCAGACCTGGACCGGCTTCCGTTTCATCGCCATGCCCGAAGACGGCATGCAGCACCTGCGCCAGTGGCTGGACCTGCCCGGCGGCAGCTACGAGTAAGCGGTTCCCGCACCAGGCTGTTCTCCCTATCGCGCCTGCGGCGAGCGTGGGCCATGCAAGGCGAGAGGGCCGAAGCGAAGGTACTGCCCCCCCGCCGGCGCAAATCCTGCCCCGGCGAATTACGGCAAAATGGGCCGGTTTCCTCCAGGCCAGGCCCGCAATGAACGCTTCCGCCCGCACCGCCGATCAGTCCGCCCTCGACACCCACGCCCTGTACCGGCAGCACTTCGCCGAATTGCAGCGCCGCTGCGAGCAGGCGCTGGAACGCGGCGGGTTCGATCACCTGGTGGTGCCGAGCGGCACCTTGCACTACCAGGTCTTCGACGATCGCGATTACCCCTATGCGGTGAACCCGCAGTTCAAGGCCTGGGTGCCGCTGACCCGCAACCCCGGCAGTTGGCTGGTAGCGACGCCGGGTCATAAGCCCAAGCTGATCTATCTGCAGCCCTTCGACTACTGGCACGTCGTGCCGCAGGCGCCGAACGGCTGGTGGGTCGATCACTTCGAGGTGATCGTGATCCGCCAGCCCGAGCAAGCGCTGGCCCACCTGCCCAAGGACCCGGCCCGCTGCGCGATTCTCGGCGAAGCGCAGAGCGCGCTCGGCGCCGGCAGCGACCGCGCCTTCGTGCCGAACAATCCGCCGGCGGTCATCGACTATCTCGAATACCACCGCGCCTACAAGACCCCGTACGAAGTGGCGATGATGCGCGAAGCCACGCGCAAGGGCGTGCGCGCGCATCGCGCCGCCGAGGCCGCGTTCCGCGCCGGCAAGAGCGAGTTCGACATCCACCTCGCCTATTGCGGCGCCGCGCGCCAAGACGCCAACGAACTGCCCTACGGCAACATCGTTGCCCTCAACCAGAACGGCGCGGTGCTGCACTACATGGAACTCGATCGCGAAGCCCCGGCGCAATCGCGCAGCTTCCTGATCGACGCCGGCGCCAGCCACCACGGCTACGCCTGCGACATCACCCGCACCTACGCCAGCGACGGCGGCGGCGAATTCCAGGCCCTGATCGACGCCGTCGACGCCGCGCAGCGGAAGATGTGCGACCAGGTCCGCGCCGGTACCGACTACAAACGCATCCACCTCGACGCCCACCTGGCCCTGGCCGGCATCCTCAAAGACGTCGGCGTGCTCAAGGTCTCGCCGGAAGCGGCGGTGGCGACCGGCGTCAGCGGCGTGTTCTTCCCGCACGGCATCGGCCACGGCATCGGCCTGCAGGTGCACGAGGTCGCCGGCTTCGCCGCCTCCGACCGCGGCGGCCGCATCGACAAGCCCGCCGGCCATCCCTACCTGCGCATGACCCGCGTGCTCGAAGCCGGCATGGCGGTGACGATCGAACCCGGCCTGTACTTCGTCGACTTGTTGCTCGACGGCCTCAAGCAGGGCGAACACGCCGGCAGCGTCGACTGGGACCGCATCGAACAGTTCCGCCCCTTCGGCGGCATCCGCATCGAAGACGACGTGGTCTGCACCGACGCCGCGCCGGTCAACCTGACCCGCGACGGCTTCGCGGAAGCGGCCTGACCCCCGCGTGCGGCGCATCCTGTTCGTCTGCAGCCAGAACAAACTGCGCAGCCCGACCGCCGAACAGGTATTCGCCGCGCGCGACGGCCTCGACGTCGCCTCGGCCGGCCTCAATCACGACGCCGAGCAGCCGCTCGGCGCCGAACAGGTCGAGTGGGCCGAGCTGATCTTCGTGATGGAAAAGGCGCAGCGCAGCAAGCTGCAGCGCAAGTTCCGGGCGCAGCTGCGCGGCAAGCGCGTGGTTTGTCAGGATATTCCGGACGAGTACGAGTACATGGCGCCGGAATTGGTCGCCTTGTTGCGGGCGCGGGTGCCGCGGCATTTGTGATGAGTGTGCTGCCGGCCCGGCGCCCCGTTGCCGTTGCCGTTGCCGTTGCCGTTGCCGTTGCCGTTGCCGTTGCCGTTGCC
>NZ_JMTZ01000044.1 GCF_000731095.1 Lysobacter antibioticus
TCACCGAGTTCAGCGACGACCTGACCAACTTCGATTACGACCACAAGGGCTGGTTCTTGAATCTGGTCGGCACGTACTGATCGCGTTAGGCCGTAACGCAAATGCGTTGCGGCCATCGCCGCGACCGCCGAGAGGATGATCGCGCATGAGCGGCGGATGGTTCTGCGGCCGCTCGGCGCCTGCGTGGGGGGGCTTTTGAGCCATTCGCGCCGCCGCCGGTTTTTCGTTGTGGATGAACGATATTAGGTAGACATATTTGCGCTTTCGTTCTGGTCATAGGCGCGTCGGCGATCGGCATGAGCGAAACCGGCGCGCAGATCCGGATACAGATCCAGCAAGAAGACTCAGCTCGGCTCCGGCCGGAGTGACCACTAGCGGCAACGATCCAGCGTCGCAGTCCCATCGATCGAATTGCAGCCGCGGCCGAACCTTCGCAGGCGGTCCATGGAGAAGGAAATGAAATCCATCGTCGCCAAGCTCCTCGCGCTGATGACGGCCGTGCTGGGCATGTTGGCTGCCGGTCCGGCGGCGGCGCAGTACGCGACCGGCGGAAGTGGCCAGTATCGAAGCCAGATCCTGTGGTTCGACTGGGGCGTCAGCGGCACCGCCATTCCCCAGGTGGGCACTTCGGTCGTCAATACGATCACCATTTCCGGTACGCCGCTGGTGATTACCTGCACCTTGAGCGGCATCAACGGCAACGGAGCCGATCCCGACCTGCAGATCTATCGGCCTGGCGGCTATTTCGAAGACGGTCTGGACGATCTGTACAACGTCGGCGGCACCGGTGGCTCCAACACGATGGACATCGGTCTGATCAATCGTGTCGACGGCACCCTGACCACGTTCACCTACAGCTGCTCGGCTTTGCTGGGCGGCAGTCCCTATGTACTGGACGGCCTGGTGTTCGCCGATGCGGAGACCACCAGTGTCACCGAAGCGATACGTACGACGTTGCCTGCGGGCGCCACGATGCGCGTGATCGAGCGCAATCGCGCCGCGGGTTGCACGACCGGTTACAACGTCAACGTGACAGGCACGACCTATGCGTTTTCTTCGTTGCCGCCGAATAGTTGTTCGCCGGCCAACCCCGCCCCGATGGGGGTGTACTTCATCGACAACGCCACCACGGCGACCCTTACGCTGCAGGCCGGCGGCCTCCAGGCGGTGGCCTTGGGCGTGATGCTCAACGTGGCCGACTACGGCGATGCGCCGAGCAGTTACGGTACGGCAGGGCACTTGCCGCAATACAACTGGAGCGGCGGCACGCTTCCGGCCGGCAACACCGACATATTCTCCGCGGGCTTCTCGCTCGCAACCCTCGTGCAGCCGACGACTGCCTTGCTCGGAAGCCGCGTCGATGTCGAGAATCCGGCCTGGGCCGGGGCCGGGGCGTCGCTCGACGACAGCAACGGCGCCGCCAACGACGAGGATGGCGTCAACGTATCGGCATTGGCTCCGCTGTCGGTCAGCCTGCGGACGCTTTCGTATTCGGTGCCGGTGGCCTGCGTCGGCACGGGCTTCATCGCAGGGTGGATCGACTTCGACCGCAATGGCGTATTCGATGCCGACGAACGATCGGCGACGGTGAACTGCAGCGGCGGCAGTGCGACGCTGGCTTGGACGGTGAACCCGGATACCAGCGCCGGTCAGTCCTATCTGCGCGTGCGCACCGCGGCCAGTGCCGCGCTTATTGCCAGCGCCACCGGCATCGCCGGTTCGGGCGAAGCGGAGGACTACGCACTGACGATTCTCGATCAGACGAGCTTCGGCACCTGCGATGCGCGCATGTGGCTCGAACAGTCGCCGGGCGCGCCGACGCCGACCACGCTGTACCAGATCAATACCACCGTCAATCCGCTGGTGTTCAACGCCGTGGGAACCGCCACCTCGGTGTATAACGCGGTGGGCTACAACCCCAGCGACAACTATCAGTACGGTTTGATCACCAATCCTGCCGGCAATACCCTGGTGCGCGTTGGCGCCGACGGCAGCACGGCGATACTGGGAGCGGTGACCGGATTGCCTTCGGCGGTCTATATCAGCGGCGCCTTCGGCACCTCCGGAAACATCCTGTACGTTAAGAACAACGTCGCTGCCGGCACCGTGATGTACGCGGTCAACATCACGACCTTGGTCGCGACGCCGATCACCCTGAGTTCGGCGATCAATATCGCCGACTGGGCCTGGGTGGGCGGCCTGCTGTACAGCGTGACGAACAGCGGTCAGCTGGTGTCGGTCAATCCGACCACCGGTGCCGTCACCAATATCGGCGTGCCGAACGGTTTGCCGGCGGGCTTCTTCGGCGCGATCTATGGCGCGCCCAACGGCTTGTACGGTTCGGGCAATAACCCGCCCAGTGGTTTTTATCAGTTCGACTTGAATACCGGCGCGGCGACCCTGATCAGCGGCGCGCCGGGCTCGAGCTCCAACGACGGTTCCAACTGTCCGACTGCGAACATCACCTTCGGCGCCGACTTGGCGATTACCAAGACCAATACGCCTGGCGTCAACGGCGAGGTCGACCAGGCCAACGACACCTATGCGCCGGGCACGAACGTCGTCTACACGATCGTGGTCAGCAACAGTGGGCCCTTCGGCGCCCAGAATGCGACGGTCGCCGATCCGTTGCCGGCCGGCATCACCACTGCGAGTTGGACCTGCACGGGCACGGCCGGCGGCGTCTGCACGGCCAGTGGCAGCGGCGCGATCAACGACGCGACCGTCGATCTGCCGGTCGGCGGTTCGGTGACTTACCTGCTGACCCTGACGGTGCCGGCGAACTTCACCGGTGCGCTGACGAATACCGCCACGGTCACCGCCGGCGCCGGTACCAGCGAAGCCAACACCGCCAACAATCAGGCCACCGATTCGGACGTGTCGGTGGCGCGGTTGACGATCGCGAAGACCAGCCTTGGCGGGGTCGGCAGTTTCGGCTTCACCGGCAGCAATGGCGTAGTGCCGCAAACCTTGACCACGACTGTGGCCGGCACGCCGGTAAGCGGCGCGGTGCAGACGTTGACCGCGCTCGGAACCGTGACGACGGTGACCGAGGCGGCGGTCGCCGGCTTCACCCTGACCGACATCACCTGCACCGGGCTGGCCGCGGGAGGAAACGCGGCGCCGGACCTGGGCAATCGAACGGTGACGCTCGATGCCGCGGCCACCGCGGCCGGAGCGAACATCGTCTGCACCTTCACCAACAGCAGGCAGCCGGTGCTGCGACTGCAAAAAGCCTTGCCGCTCGGGCGCTTCGTCGGCAGCGACCAGTTCGCGTTGACGATCAGCGGTGCAGGCGGGCCGGTCAGCGTGACCACGACCGGCACGACCAATACGCCAGCCGAGATCGCGGTCCTGGACCCGGCCACGCTGGCGAGCGTCTACACCCTGTCCGAAGCGGGCGCAGCCGGCGCCAACCTGGCCAACTACGTCACGACCTATGCCTGCACCAATGCATCGGCCGGCGGACAAACCCCGAGCGGCAGCGGCAGCAGCTTCAGCGTGACGCCGGTGGCCGGCGACGACCTGACCTGCACGCTGAGCAACACGCGTAACCCGCTCGCCGACTTGATCATCACCAAGACCAATACCCCTGGCGTGGGTCCCAGCGACCAAGCCGGCGACACGGTGACGCGAGGCGCGACCACGATCTACACCATCGCGGTGACCAACAACGGGCCGGATACGGTTACGGGCGCCGTGCTGAGCGATCCCGCTGCAGGCCGCAACGGTCTGACCTGCACCGCGCCGCCGACCTGCAGTGGAGCAGCCTGCCCGGCGGGTCTGACCTTGGCTCAGCTGGAAAGCGGTGTCGCCTTGGGGGCACTCGCCAATGGAGCATCCGTGGTCGTGACGTTGACCTGCACGGTCAACTGAGTCGGCGACTTGCCCGCGCCGCCGGATCGCCGGCGGCGTATCGATAGCGAGCGAACGCATTTCCCTGACTCGCATGCCGGCTCTGCCCGGTTATGGCCGTCGGCGCGTATTGCCGCGCCGGTCGGTATCTGCCGATACGGGTTCGTTGATCCCGCTAATAATCCGCGGCAGCCGATATGGCACCGCCGGTAACACCCCTCTCATTCCCTGAGTGTCGCGGCCTCGGGAATGGGCTGCGGTGTGCATTAAATCCAGCGATCCTGCGAAGAAAACGGATCTGGATCAGGCTCGATTGGCCAGGCTCAAAAGGTAAGTTTTGTCAGAGGCTTCTTTCGAACCCCGGTTCAGTGTCACGCGGCTGACATTTACCGTCAATTACCGCCCCAAAGCGTGGGTCCAGGGGGGCGGGAAGGGGGGCGAGCTTGCACGTAGCTGGCACGAAGAGCGCTTTCTTGGGCGATGTAAACAGTTTCATCGCGAAATTGATGAAACTTTGCCAAATTCGGCCAAAAACGTGACGGTCGGCACAGAATTTGCATCGGTATGCCTAAGAGGCCATCGGCGCGACAGGACGTCCGGCGAGGGCGGACTCATACGGCGAGGCGAAAGTCGGGTGCGTAGTGGATTCCTCTCATGGAGATTCCGGCTCGGCGCTTTTATCTTGATGCGCCAGCGCGTGTCGTATGCGGAGCAGACGATCGAGATATTCGCGAGCGCTGGCTCTATTCGCCGTCCATGCCTTGGCTGGCCTGGTTCGAGATAAAAAGCGAAGTGGGGCGTGCGCGGTCTTATGTTTCAGGTGCAATTAATTTGTGCGGGTTATTGGCGGCGTGGCGGGGTCGAAATGCATGCAGACGATCGGCGCCGAAGATAATTGCGGGTAATAACGGCTAAGGAGTCGTTGCACATATCAAATTTTCATTTCGGTTCGGGTGATATTGAACGCACGCTTCGAGCGTTCGTGTCGTGCACATGGTGTGCACCGGACAGGATTTAGTTTGCGTCGCGATCCGGCGGCGCAATCCCAACAAAGAGGCCAAGGATGGCGATCATGGACGAAAACAAGCGTTGGGCCCGGAAGGATGAAAGTCCGGTTTCAGCAATCTGTCGTAGCCCGCGACAGGAATCGAAGCAGTCCGATTCCAAGGAGGTAATGCACTGCGTCCAGTCTTCCGATCCTGGTTTGTGTCGATGGAATCGCCCTTGTCGGCAATGACCCTTCGGAACCCCCCTAGACATACCCATAAGCAGATCACGCCGTGTGCAATATCCATCCGTTTAGCAACGAACAAATCGACGACCCCGTGGACGAGCTGGAAGCCGAATCCATGCCCCAGAACGACAGCGAGGAATTGAAATTCACCCGGCTCGATGAGAAGCAGTGGGCGGCCATCGAAGCCGTGTTGCCGCGGACGGTCTATACGCGCAACGCCAGCGCCGACGACGCACGACGATTCGTCGAGGCGGCGTTGTGGGTCATGGCGACCGGGCGTTTCTGGACCGAATTGCCCGAGGCGGTCTATGGGCCCTGGCGCAAGAATTACGTCCGCAGCAACCGCTGGATTTACCGCGGCATGTGGCTGACGGTCATCAACGCGCTCGGCCCGGACAGCGAACTGGCGGCGTTGATCTCCGGTTACATGAATTCGCAGCTCGAGCGCCACCGGAAATTCGGTCGTCGCAATAACTTCCTGGACGAGGGCGGCGAGCACGAAACCTGAGGCTTTGCGTTGGGGATGGTCATCGGTCCAGCCGAATCGCGGGCCCTGGCCATGGAAGAAGGCGCCGCTAGCCGCCGGGCTAGGGCTCGGGGCGGCGCCTTCTTCTACCTGCCGCGTGGTGCTCGTTCCTGCCGGAGCTCCCGTTCTCCTCCGGTCGACCCGGGCGCCGCCCGGGCGATAAACCGTTCGATGCCGGCGTTCCTTGCGGCCCGTACGGCACTTCTCTCCGTGCCGCCGGGCCGCCTCCTTGAGGTCTCTCATTAAGGCCGCCAGCCGAGGCCGCCAGCCATACCGGCCGTTGCCGCATAGGCGCTGCAATCGGGCTGCGGGATAATGCCCGTCGCCGCGGCGGTCCCTGCTGCGGATGCGCCGACCGAGGCCGCATCGGCCTCCGGTCCTTCCCCCGGCAAGCGCGGCGTGCATCGCCAGCGCCCGATCTTCAAGGCAGACCCATGCTGGAACTAGTAGGTTTCGACGGCGACGACACGCTTTGGCACAGCGAGGGCTACTACCAGGAGGCTGCGGTCGAATTCGACAGGATCCTCAGCGCCTGGGTCGACGTCGACAACGCCTCGGTACGCCAGCGCCTGCTGGCCGTCGAGCGCAGCAACCTCGCCCTGTTCGGCTACGGCGTCAAAGGCATGGTCCTGTCGATGATCGAGGCGGCGATCGACATCACCGAATCGCGCATCTCGGCCGCCGGCATCCACAAGATTGTCCTGCTCGCCAAGGCCATGCTCGACCACCCGGTGGAGCTGCTGCCCGGCATCCGCGAGGCCGTCGAAGCCGTCGCGGCCCGCCACCGCATCGTCCTGATCACCAAGGGCGACCTGTTCCACCAGGAAAAGAAGGTCGCCCGCAGCGGCCTGGCCGATCTGTTCCACAGGATCGAGATCGTCTCGGAGAAGGACGACGCCAGCTATTCGCGAGTGCTGGCGGAGTTCGGCATCGCGCCGAGCGCTTTCGCCATGGTCGGGAATTCGCTGAGGTCGGACATCGAGCCGGTGATCACCCTCGGCGGCTGGGGCATCCACATGCCCTACCACGTGACCTGGGCGCACGAGATGGAGCACGGCATGAGCGGCGAACATCCGCGCCTGCAGACGGTGAGCGGAGCCGGCGCGATCGCCGAAGCGATCGCACGCTTCGATCGTGGAGTCTGAGGTCGCGCAGGTGCCGGCAGAGGTCGCGACTGCGGCGGAGCGGCCGGCGGCGCAAGCCGTCTATGGCTCGTAACGCAAAGATCGTACCCGCCGCCTCGCGGCGGCGCCCTCCGGCAAGCCAACGACCTTTGGCCCCGGCCGCCAGCCCCGGTGTTTCGGGCGGCGAGGGTCGTAGGCGCGAAGCGGCCTGATCGGGCGGATTGGTCCGAGCGAGTGGAATCGATGGAATGCAGTTGCCGATTCGGCGTACGACGCCATCGTCCTGTATTCGCGTGTCGCCTACGGTTCCTGGCGGAAGCCTGCAACGTCTAGGCCTGTATTCTTCCGTCGCTGCATAAGCGGGCTTGGAACCGGCCAGCCGCACGCCCGATGCTCCGCGGCGAACTCTCGACGGCTGGGCGAAGTTCGCATGTCAGTCGAGTCGTGCCGGATCTGTTTGGACTCGAAGGGCGACACGCCGCGCATGCCCTCTGCGAGAGTCGCTGTGCATGCGGGGCGCGCAAGCACATGGATCGGCGATGCAGGGGGCGAGCGAGCTAAGAATTTTCCCTATGCCATATCCGATGGAACTGACCTCTAATGCATACGGGCGGAAAGACGCGGTGTTCCAGCTCTATCCAAGCAAGAGCGCAGCCGCTGCGCGATCGTGCGATGGAGGCCCGGTTGCATTGGCGGATGAGCAGTCGATCGCGTCTTTGAAGAGCATTCGCGCGATGGCATTGTGATCAACAGCATGTTGGCTGCGGCCGCGCCAGAGTCGCAGGACAGTGGCCTGCGGAAATATCGAATTTGAACAGGAGATCGTCGTGGGCAAGAATGCCGATGGAAAGAAATACGAGGATGTCATCAACCAGGTCGAAAGGGAGTTCTTGACGCCGCAACATCGGGTTGCGATCGAAGAGGCGTCGCGCAAAGGGAATTTTGCCGTCAGCTTCAGGGCGGCGGGCGCTGCCACGCTGGCCGCGCTCGAAGAGGGGGCCGCGGCCAAAGGGCACGATATTCTTGAGAAAACCATCAAGCAATCGTCGATAGCCAAGGCATATCCGGCGAACGCCGAGGGCATGTTGCAGAAGGTGCGCGACGCCGGTATCGAGGGCTATGTCGGCCATTGGGAAAAGGCCAGCGGAGAACTGACGGGCATCTATCTCAGCAGCGGTCACGGCCTGGGCGACCGGGTCAAGGGGAACATCTACCCCATCGAGATGAACCGGTTGGAGGAGTCGCTGGCCCCGCTCAAAGCAAAGGAAAGCTGGAGGGCGCTGCCGTTCACCGGCGACTACGACATGCACGACATGTTGACGTTTCGCGGAGCCGGCTTGCCGCATACGCCGCTGGTCGGCTCAAAGGAAGAACTGGCGATCAGGCACGCGATCAACAGCGCGGTGGCCGCGGTCGATGCGAATCGCCCGGTCGCCGACATCGAACACAATGTGATCCGCCACGGTCCGCAGGTCAGTTTCTCGAGCTACATGGTCAGCCATGAGGCCGGGGTGGTGAAAAAGGACGGAGGGTTTTTGGGGGCGGTCGCCAAGCCGGGCGAATTCCCGGTGGCGATCGTCGATCGCGGCAAATGGTCGATGATTCAAGATGCGAAGCAGCTTGCCGACTACTATCGAAGCGTCGGGGCGCACATAAAGGAAACCTGGAACCCCGATGGCGTCAGGACTTTCGCCGATTCGGAGAAGCCGGGCATGGTGAAGTACGGCTGGCGCGGCGATACGCCTGCGAAGCCGCCTGTTCCCACCGCATCGCAATCGGTCGATAGTCATCCTTCCGCCATCGTCGATCGCATGCTGGCGGCATCGCAAAGCGGCGATCGCGATGCGTTTCGGCAAATGACCCAGCAAGCCGCAGCGGCAGCGCCGGGACGCGAACTGCGCAGCGAGGCGGTGGTTACGGTCGACAGCCAACAGCAGGCCGTGGAACAGCCCCTGCCGGGCTCGAGCGGACTGCGCATGAAGTGATCGGTGATCCGCGATCCGGCGCCGAGGGGGCGTCGGGTCCGTGGCGGGCCCGAGTCCAAGTCCGAAGAAATGCAGGCGCAGCTCGAGAATGCGTCGGGAAAGCGCTTGAATGCAGTAAGACGAACTGACGGCGCTGATCGGCAGGACGGCGGTCTTGATGGAGCAATTCGAACGCCGTTGCGAGGAAGTCGGAGAAGATCAACGCGCGACCTGCCTGCAGTTGAAGGAGCTATCGCAGCAGGTAGTGGGGACGGTCTTCCAGTCGGCCGACGAGCGTCTGCGCGGCCTGTCCGGAGCGGTGATCGGCAAGCTAGAGGGCAGGCTATCGCAGCCGGTGGATACGCACGAGCATTGTCTGCAGCAGGCCGGCGCGCTGCTGCAGCAGGGTTCGCAGGGATTGGCGCGGCAGATTAAGCGTCTTGAGTGGCTGCATAGGCGACTGGTCTGCATCGGCATGGCCGGTCCGCGCCGGTCCGTGCGGCGCCTCGGGCCGGTCTGGCAACGAGGTCGGGTCATTCGCGAGAGCTGCGCTTGCGCGTTGTGCGGGTCCTCCAAACGCCGCTTTCCGCTCCCGCCAGACGGAGGCCGCTGCGAAGGCGCGGACTTGCCGCCGAGCGGTCCGATCGGGTTCGATTTGGCGCCTGAACGCCGGCTGCGCAGCGGACGACTCCGCGGCCTTTGCGGGCCGGCCGGGGAGGGCCGGGCGTCCCCCCCGTGGCTGCCGTTGCAACCGCGACTGAGCGGCTGGCGGCGACCTCGGAATCATTCCAAGCCGGTTCACGGTGGCGAAGGCACATTCGCATCGTGCCTGCCGAGGAGCAGGCTTTACAGGAGACCGACATGACCGCCTTGTCCCGCTGGCTTGCACCGATCGTCATCGCCGCCGGCATCGGCGCGGTCGCGATTCCTGCCCCGGCCCGAGCCGACGATCTGGCCCGTGTGATCGTCGACATCGCCGACGTGATCGTGCGCAACAACACCCCGTACTACCGCTACGGCAACTACGGTTACAACGACCGGCTGATCGTCGTGCACGACCGCTACGGCCGTCCGACCTACTACCGCAACGCGCCGCGTTACGTCGAGCACCGTTATCGCCCGGCGCCGCCGCGCTACAGCTACGGCCCCCGCTACTACGACCGCGACTGCAACCATCGCGGTAAGTGCAAGACCACGTACTACGATCCGCGTTACGACCATCGTTACGACAACCGCTACTACGACCGTCACGACCGCGGCCGCTACGGCCGCCACGACAACGGCCGCTGGCGCGACCGCTACGACGACTGACCCGGCGTCGGTTCGCAGCCACACGACGGCGCCTCGGGCGCCGTCGTCGTTTGACCGGCACGGCGGCAGGTCCGGGAGGGTCGCCGCCCGGCAGTGTTAGCCTCCCTCACCGGCACGACACGCCGTCGTCCATGACCCGGTTCCGCCATCGTCCGAGGCCCGCCCATGCGCACCGCTACTGAAAACACCGCGAAGACCCCCGTCGCCCCCGTCCACAGCCCGTCGTTCCGCCTGCGCCCGCGACGCCTCCTGCTTGGTGCGCTCCTGCTGGCGGCGATTGCCGTGCCGGGGGCGGCCTCCGCCCGCGGCTCGGTCGACTGCAAGCTCAAGTTCAACATGTCCGGCTGGTCGGTGTTCTACAAGACCTCCTCGGGCAACGGCACCATCAGCTGCAGCAACGGCCAGAGTATGTCGGTGCGGATCAGCGCCAAGGGCGGCGGCCTGAGCTTCGGCAAGTCGCGCATCGTCAACGGCACCGGCGAGTTCTCCGGCGTGCACAACATCGGCGAAACGCTCGGCAGCTACGCCACCGCCGAAGCCCATGCCGGCGCGGCGAAGTCGAGCAAGGCGCAGGTCATGACCAAGGGCGAGGTGTCGCTGGCCCTGGCCGGTACCGGCGAAGGCTGGGACATCGGCGTGGCCTTCGGCAAGTTCACCATTTCGCGCTGACCGCGCGGCGTTTCGCTGCACCGCTGGGCGATCGCCGCAATAGATTCCGGGCAAGCAGCCACCGCATCCGGCCGCCAGGAGGTTCCCCATGTCCAACAAGCTCAAGACCCATTTCTTCGCCCTGACCGCGTCCGTCGCGGCCTTGCTGGGCGCTGGAACGGTCCAGGCGCAGGATGTCGTGGCCGGCTGGAATCCACGCAGCGGCGACGTCTGGGTGGACACCTGGCTCGGCGACATCAACCGCTACGGCGCGCGTTACCGCGAGCCTTTCATCGATGAAATGGTCCGCTACTACGGCGCGCCGCGCGAACTGGTCGGCGATCTGTTGAACCAACGCGGCTGGACGCCGGGCGATGTTTATTACGCCTGCGCGATCGCGCAGGTGCTCGGCCGGCCGTGCCGCTATGTGGTCGACGAGTGGGATCGCGACCACGCCGACGGCTGGGGCGCGATCGCGCTGCGCCTGGGCATCAAGCCCGGGTCGGCCGAGTTCCACCGCCTCAAGCGCGGCTTCGTGCCGACCTACGACCGCTGGGGCCGGCCGATCACCATCGACACCGAGCTGCGTCGCGACTATCCGAACCGCCCTTATCGCGATTACGAGCGCGATCGCGGCGAAGCCAAGTCGGCCAAGGCCAAGCCCGGCAAGGACAAGAGCGGCAAAGACCACGCCGGCAAGAGCAAGAGCGCGGCGCAGGGGCGCGGGCCGGGCAAGGGCGACAAGGGCAACGGCAAGCCCTGAGCGCGGGCCGGTTGTTTCCATGACGGCGGCCGTGGCCGCCGTCGTCGTCTTCATGGCTGCGAACGCCGCGCCGGCCGGTCTATGATCGAGGCATGAGCGATGAGGCATCCAAGGATTCCGCAACGCCCCCCTTGCGGGTGATCGGCGCCGTTCGTGTGGTCGATTTCGAGCCGCGCTGGCGCGGCGAGTTCGCCCGCCTCAACATCGAGTGGCTGGAGCGCTGGTTCACGGTCGAACCGGTCGACCGCGAGGTACTCGGCGATCCGCAGACGCATCTGCTCGCCGGCGGCGGCCGGGTCCTGTTCGCGGTCGACGAGGCCGACCAGGTGCTCGGCACGGTCGCCCTGATGCGCCACGAAGACGGCCTGGTCGAACTGACCAAGATGGCGGTGGAGCCCTCGCTGCGCGGCGGCGGCATCGGCCGCAAGCTGATGGCCGGGGCGATCGAGGCATTTCAGCAGATGGGCGGCCGCGAGTTGTTCCTGGAATCCAGCACCCGCCTCGGGCCCGCGCTCAAACTCTACGAAAGCGTGGGCTTCCGCCATCATCCGGCGCCGCGGCCGGGCTCACACTATCAGCGCGCCGACGTCTACATGGTCTGGGAATCCGACGCTTCGGCCTGAGGCCTTCGCTTTCGCTTTCGCCTTCGCCATTGGCGAGGCGAGGCGCCGGGCGGCTCAGGCCAGCGCCGCGTCCTCCTGACGCTGCTGCAGCTCCCACATCTGCGCATACACGCCATCGAGCGCCCGCAGTTGCGAGTGCGTGCCGCGCTCGATGATGCGGCCGGCGTCCATCACCAGGATCTGGTCGGCGTCCATGACCGTCGACAGCCGATGCGCGATCACCAGGGTGGTGCGCCCGATCGCGAGCCGGTCGAGCTCGGCCTGGATCGCGCGTTCGGATTTCGAGTCGAGCGCCGAGGTGGCTTCGTCGAAGATCAGGATCGAAGGGTTCTTGAGCAGCGCGCGGGCGATCGCGACGCGCTGTTTTTCGCCGCCGGACAGTTTCAGGCCGCGCTCGCCGACCGGGGTGTCGTAGCCGTCGGGCAGGCCGACGATGAAGTCGTGGATATGCGCGGCGCGTGCGGCCGCCACGACTTCGTCCTCGCCGGCTTCGGGCCGGCCGTAGCGGATGTTGTAGCCGATGCTGTCGTTGAACAGCACCGTGTCCTGCGGGACGATCGCGATCGAGCCGCGCAGCGAGGCCTGGGTCAGGGCGCGCAGGTCGTGGCCGTCGATGGCGATGGAGCCGGCGTCGACGTCGTAGAAGCGATACAGCAATCGCGCCAGGGTCGATTTGCCCGAGCCGGAGTGGCCGACCACCGCCACGGTCGCGCCGGAGGCGATCTCGAAATCGATGCCCTGCAGGATCTCGCGGCGCGGGTCGTAGCCGAAGCGGACGTCGCGGAAGGCGACCGTCGGATGCGAGGACGCCAGTACCTCGGCGTCGGGCGAATCGCGCACGTCCTGGCGTTCGTCGAGCAAATCGAACAAGCGCTCCATGTTGGTCAGGGCCTGCTTCACCTCGCGGTACATCATGCCGAGCATGAACAGCGGTGCCGACAGCTGCAGCAGGTAGGCGTTCACCAGGACCAGGTCGCCCACCGTCATCTCGCCGGCGACCACGCCGCTGGCGGCCAGCCACATCATCGCGGTGACGCCGATCGCGACCACCAGGCTCTGGCCGAGGTTGAGCACTGCCAATGTCTTGATCGACATGACCTGGGCATTCTCCAGGTGGCGCAGGTTGTCGTCGTAACGGCGCGCCTCGTGTTCTTCGTTGTTGAAGTATTTGACGGTCTCGTAGTTCAGCAGCGAGTCCACCGCGCGTTCGTTGGCGCGCGTGTCGGCCTCGACCGAGGCGCGGTAGTAGCGCGTGCGCCACTCGGTGACCGAGAACGTCCACAGGCCGTAGGCGAACAAGGTGCCGAGGGTGATCGCGGCGTAACGCCAGTCGTAGATCCACACCAGCACGGTGGTGACCATCGCCACTTCGAGGATCACCGGGATGATGGTGTAGATAGTCCAGTCGAGCAGGTCGGCGATCGAGCTGCCGCCGCGTTCGACGTTGCGGGCGACGCCGCCGGTGCGGCGCGCGAGATGGAACTTCAGGCTCAGGCCGTGCAGGTGGCGGAACACCTGCAGCGTGACCTGGCGCGAGGTGCGCGCCATGACCCGGGCGAACACCACCTGGCGCAATTCGGTGAACAAGGTCACGCCGATCCGCGCCGCGCCGTAGGACAGCAACAAGGCGACCGGCAGCATCAGCGGGGTGACTTCGATGTTGAGCCGGTCGATGAGTTGCTTGAGCGCCAACGGCACGTACAGATTCAACAATTTGGCCGCGACCACCATCGCCAGCGCGATCGCGATCCGGCCCAGGTAGGGCCGCAGATACGGCAGCAGCGAGCCGATCACCGACCATTCGCCGCGGCGTCCGGCGGTGCGGGCGACCGGGGCGGCGCCGTCGGTGTCGGCGGCTGATTCGCTGGTGGGAGGAATGGCGGCCATGCCGTCCTGTGCCTGGGAGGGGGAAGCCGAGCATAGGACCTCGAGCGCGCTTCAGGTCAAGCGGTCGCCGATCCGTGCCGGCCGCCGCCGCGCGCCACGGTCGAAATACGCGTATAAGGCATGGCATCCTGGGGCGAGCAGGGTGGATGCGACGGCGAAACCCTCGGGGTTCGCGTCCCGGCCGGCCTGCCCCCGTCATTACGCCTTCGCAAGGAGCACTGCAGGCATGAAAGCTGTCCTCACCGCGGCATTGTTCGCCGTCTCGCTCTGCGGCCCGGCAACCCAGGCCTACGCCCAGTCGATGGGTCCCCCCGGCAGCGAGCCGAAGATCCAGTCCTGCTTCGTGCTGTACGACCTCAGCGGCGGCGAGATCAGCCGCACGCCCTCGGCTGCGTGCAGCCGCCGGGTCAGCCCGGGCGCGACCTTCGACATCCCGCATGCGCTCGCCGGGCTCGATGGCGGCATCGTCCAGGCGCAGGAGCGCATCGGCGCCGACAGCGGCGGCAACGCCGGCGGCAGCGACCAGACCCTGGATTCGGCGCTGCAATTCACCGCGCCCTGGTACTTCCAGCGCATCGCCCAGCGCCTCGGCGCCCAGCGCGAGCGCGAGTACATGGTCCGCTTCAATTACGGCAACGCCGACACCAGCAGCGGCGCCACCAATTTCTGGGATGGCGGTTCGCTGAAAGTGTCGCCGGACGAGCAACTGCTGTTCCTGCGTCGCTTCTTCCGCGACGAGTTGAGCGTCAACCGGCAGATGATCGCCGACGTGCGTTCGGGCCTGCGCCAGCCGCCGGGCGTGGTGGTCGGCAGCTTCGGGGTGGCGCCGTTCGGCGCTACGCCGCCGCGCGACGACACCTCGGTGGCGGCCAAGAGCGCCTCGACGGTGATGGACGGCCGGGAAGGCGTGCGCTGGCTGGTCGGCCAGGTCAGGCGCGGCACGCGCCAGTACGTGTTCGTCAGCTGTGTGACCGGCCCGAAGAGCCTGCCGCAGAACGCGGCGGTGTCCCTGGCCGAACGCGAGCTGCGTCGCGCCAACGTGTTCTGACTCGAACGCGAGGCGTCGGCCGATCTACCGGTTCGCCAAGATCGGCAAGCAAGATCGGTCCGCCAAGAATCCAATGCCCGACCTGTCGGAACCGACAGCCGCGGAAGCATTCGCAGAGTCGTCGGTCTCAGTTTGGATCCGACGGCCTCCGTTTCGGTGACGGGAGTCAAGGACTCGAAGCCGCCCCACCCGGTAACCCTCGCATGCGGTTTCGACCGTATCGCGGGGACGTAGCCGTGCCGGTCCGCCGGGCCGGAGGCGACGCTTCGCTTCGCAGTTTCCTTTCGACCAAACAGGAGGTTTCGTCATGGGTACCACGCGCATCGATTTCGATAAGACTTCGCTCATCAAGCCCAAGTACATTCCGGTCACCGAATCCATCCGCGCCAACGGCACGGCATCGGGCGAAGAGCTGAAAAGCGCGATGTCCGAGCTCAACTCGCCGACGGTGCAGGAACAGGCCTTCCTCGACGAGTTCGCCAAGTAAGCGTCTCGACGCAGCGATCCCGCATGGCGCGTCGCGAGCGGCGCGCCATGCGGTCTTTACGACGAGGCAAGGCAGGAGCAGGGAATGATTCCGTACGAACGAGAGCGCAGTCTGGACGACGCCGACCGCATCATCCGCGACTGCATCGCCCGGCGCGGCTGGACCGTGGAAACCGAGGATTTCGGCGGCCAGCTGATGACGGTCAAATGCAGCTTGCGCGACGCCGGCGGCGAGTTGATCAGCCGCGGCTTCGGCAAGGGCGATGCCGCGACTTCGATGGCCGGCGCCTTGCACGAGGCGGTCGAGCACTATTACTGCAAGGCGAGCCGGGTCTCGACGCCGGTCGAATACGTCGCGGCCGAGCATTTCATCGACGATCCGCGCTACGCCGCATTGCCGTTCCTGTCGGCGTTCGCCGACAACCGCGGCCGCTACCTGGCCTGTCGCCGTTACCGCTCCTTCTTTGCCGGCCGCCAGGACATCCAGGTGCCGTTGTTCCTGAGCTTTCCGGACTATCCGGTCGGCGCGCAACTGGACGCGCAGTCGGGCCGGCGCGACGACTTCGACTACCGCAGCGTGATCCGCTACAGCTCCAACAGCGGTACCGCGATCGGCGCCAGCCTCGAGGAAGCCGCCTTGCACGGCATCGGCGAGATCGTCGAGCGCGACGCCTGGTCGTTATTCCTCCTCGCGCATTACCTCGGCGGCCCGGGCCGCTACGGCGCGCTGATCGACCCTGCCTCCTTGCCCGATGAGGTCGAGAAAGTGCTGCGCCTCACCGAGCGCCGCATCGGCCGCGGCGTGTTGCTGATCGATGTGACCTCCGACCTCGGCTATCCGACCTTCATCGCCACCGTCGCCGAGCGCCGGCCCGACGAGATCGTCTACCCGCACGGCTGCGGCGCGTCCTCGTATGGGCAGTACGCGGCGATGCGCGCCTTGACCGAACTGGTGCAATGCGTGGACATCAAGCAGCGCTCCGACCATCTGGCCGAGCTGGACCGACTCGCGCTGGACATGCTTGCCGTTTATCCGCGGCTGCAGGCCTGCGCTTATTTCGAGGTCGATCGCGACCGGCTCGAGCGCGTCGACTGGCCGCATCCGGACCGGCCAAGGTTGGCGCCGGACCTGCTGTTGCCCGAGGTCGTGGCCGATCTGGAGGCGCGCGGCATCGAGCTGTACTACGCGGTCAATCACAGCGAAGGCGAGGACTTCTGCGTGGCCAGCTGTGTGTCGTTCGAACTGGAGCGCTTCTTCCTGGCGACCTCCGGCATCCTGATGGCGCCAGGCCGGCGCGGCCGCGAGTTTCTGTCCAGGCTCTCGCCCGCGAATGCGTCCAGGGCGGTCGAGGCGGAAGAGCAGGCGGGCTGAAGCGGGCCTGCCGGTGCGCTGGCGCTCGGCCTAGCCGCGTCCGCGCACCTGCTCCCAATCCAGTCCGAACCGGGCCAGGTATTTGCGCAGGCGATCGGCGTCGTTGGTGCTGGTGCGCGCCGCGCGCGAGACCGCGAACAGCTCGCGTCCGGCTTGCGACAGCGACTTCGCCTGACGGCAGGCGCGCAGCACGTCTTCCAGTTGCACGCGGTCGAAGCGGTCGAGTTCGGCCGCACGCTCGCCGAGGACTTCGTCGAGCAGGCTGGGGCGCAGGCCGGCGCCGTGCCATTGCCGGCGCAGGCGGCCGATTTCCTCTTCGACCAGATCGCTGCGGATGCGCCCGCCCTCGGCGAGGGTCGCCAGACGCATCACCGACGCGCCGAGGTCGCGGAAGTTGCCGCCCCAGGTGGCCTCGGCGCTGCGCGAGAAGGTCAGATAGCGTTCGCGCGCTTCGCGGTTGAAGGTCACCCGTTGCCGGTTCTCGCGGGAGTGGCGTTCGAGCTCGAAGTCCAGGTTCGGTTCGATGTCCTCGGCGCGCTCGGCCAGACCGGGCAAACGGTATGTCCACAGATTGAGCCGTGCCAGCAGGTCGTCGCGGAAGCGACCTTCGAGCACGGCCTGCTGCAGGTCGCGATTGGTACCGGCGATCAACTGGAAGTCGCTCTCGACTTCCTTGTCGCCGCCGACCGGCAGGAAACGCTTTTCTTCCAGCGCCCGCAGCAGCATCGCCTGTTCGTCGAGACCGAGCTCGCCGATTTCGTCGAGGAACAGCAGGCCTTGATGCGCCGAGCGCAACAGGCCGGCGCGATCGGTCGAGGCGCCGGTGTAGGCGCCCTTGATGTGGCCGAACAAGGTGCTCATGGCGCCGTCGCCGCGCAGGGTCGCGCAGTTGACCTCGACGAAACGGCCCGGCAATTGATGCTTCTGCTTCTTGAGTTCGAACACGCGGCGTGCAAGTTGGCTCTTGCCGGCGCCGGTCGGGCCCATCAGCAACATCGGCGATTTCGAACGAGTCGCCACCGTCTCGATCTGTTCGATCATGCGGTTGAAGGCCGGGTTGCGCGTGGCGATGCCGCTCTTGAGCAGGTCGCGGTCGTGCAGGCGCTCCGCGGCGAAGCGCTGCGCGATGCGGTCGTAGCGCGACAGGTCCAGGTCGATCACCGCATAGCTGCCGGGTGCCTCGCCGTTCTGTTTGCGCGGCGGCGCGGTTTGCAGCAGGCGCCCCGGAAACAACCGGCTTTCGGTCAGCAGGAACCAGCAGATCTGGCTGACGTGGGTGCCGGTGGTGATGTGGACGTAGTAGTCCTCTTCCTCGGGCTGGAAGTCGTAATTGCGCACGAAGTCGTGCAGCGCGCCGTACACGGCCTCGAAATCCCAGGGGTCGGCGAGGTAGGTGTCGTGGCAACGGACCTGGGTTTCGGGCGAGACCTGGCCGAGGTCCTGGGCGACGACGGCGGCGAGCTTGCCGTAACGGCGTTCGTCGACCAGCAGCTCGATGCGGTCGAGCAGCAAGTCCTCGTGCATGCCCAGCGAAACCGTCGGCCGCCATTTCTCCCAGCGGCCCGGGCCCAGGCCGGCGTCGAGTTGGGTGCCGAGCATGCCGACCACGACCTGGCGTTTCATGTTTATACATCCATATATAAAGCGATCAGAAAGTATAGATAACGAATGGCTGATCGGGCGAGCAAGACCGGTCACCCTGAAGTAAATGTCAATTTATTCAATTAGATAGGTCGGGCTCGGGGTGGTTGGCATGGGGCTTGCGCTACTACCTGCGAGTTCGAACCGCAATGTCCCGATGGCCAACCCCGATGTACGCCGCGACCGGTGGCTTGAACCGCGCCTTCCACGCGAGCGGCTAGGAGCAGTTGCAACACCTGCCGCAGCGCACCGCGGCCGCCAAACGATTGAGCTAGCGCATCGACGAATCCGGCATCGACTTGCCGATTGGGGATGCGCGATATGGGCGGAGATTAAAGAGAAGGAAGGAGCGGATCGCCGATCCGTTCCAAGGCGGGCCAGGGATCGGTACCGCCGCGGCGCAAGGATGCGCCGCAACGCGAACGCAAGGAGTGTGTTCGCGTGGACGGATTGGAAACCCGTCGACCGCACGCGCAAGGGAAGTGCGATGCGGTTACAGGATGGCCGGCGGACATTGGGGTCCGCCGGCCGATAGGCGATCAGGAGTCGGCTGCGTTTGCCTTCGTCGTCGTGCAGCCGCTTTTCCCTCGTGCCGCACCCGCGGCCGTCGTAGAGGCCCAGCGCAACCGCGCTCGCCCTTCGAGCTTTTCCCCTTCATTGTGTGCGCAACCAAGAGAGCAAGACCATGAACACCAGCCAGTACGATGTCATCAACGAGCCGGGCGCGGTGCCGATCAAGCACTGGACCCGTGGCGTTCCGCTCGAGGACGAGGCGCGCCGCCAGTTGCAGAACATCGCCAAGTTGCCCTTCATCCATCGTTGGATCGCGGTGATGCCCGACGTACACCTCGGCAAGGGCGCCACCGTGGGTTCGGTGGTGCCGACCGTCGGTGCGATCGTGCCGGCGGCGGTGGGCGTCGACATCGGCTGCGGCATGATCGCGGTGCGCACCAGCCTGACCGCGCAGGACTTGCCCGATCATCTGGGCGAGGTGCGTGCGGCCATCGAGAAGGCGGTGCCGCATGGCCGCACGGTCGGCCGCGGCCTGCGCGACAAGGGTGCATGGGCGAATCCGCCGGAAGCGTCCTTGCAGAGCTGGTCGAGCCTGCACGAGGGCTTCGAGCGCATCGTCGCCAAGCACCCGAAGCTCGAGCGCAGCAATCACCTCAGCCACCTCGGTACGCTCGGCACCGGCAACCACTTCGTCGAAGTCTGCCTCGACGAGGAGCAGCGCGTGTGGTTCATGCTGCACTCGGGTTCGCGCGGCGTGGGCAATGCGATCGGCAGCCATTTCATCGAGCTGGCGAAGCAGGACATGCGCCGTTGGATGATCAACCTGCCGGACCAGGACTTGGCCTACCTGCCGGAAGGCAGCGATCATTACGCCGACTATGTGTTCGCGGTCGACTGGGCGCAGCGTTTCGCGCGCAGCAACCGCGAGATCATGATGAAGCACGTGGTCGATTCGGTGCGCAAGGTCATCGCCAAGCCGTTCGAGGCGCAGGCCGAGGCGGTCAACTGCCATCACAACTACGTCAACCGCGAGCATCACTTCGGCAAGGACGTGTTGGTGACCCGCAAGGGCGCGGTGAGTGCGCGCAAGGGCGAGCTCGGCATCATTCCCGGCAGCATGGGCGCGAAGAGCTTCATCGTGCGCGGGCTGGGCAATGCCGACAGCTTCCATAGCTGCAGCCACGGCGCAGGCCGCGTGATGAGCCGCACCGAGGCGAAGAAGCGCATCAGCCTGGAAGAGCATGCACGGGCGACCGCGCACGTGGAATGCCGCAAGGACGCCGACGTGGTCGACGAGTCGCCGGCCGCGTACAAGTCGATCGATGCGGTCATGGCCGCGCAGAGCGACCTGGTCGAGATCGTGCATACGCTGCGCCAGGTGGTTTGCGTCAAGGGCTGAACGCCCGGGCCGCAATGCCGCGCGGTATCGCGCCAACAAGCTATAGCGGCGACCGGAAACGGCGCCGCGAAACGGAAAGGAGAGCGGGCGGCCGCAAGGCCGCCCCGATGGATGGATCGCAAGATGGAACTGATCGAAATCAGCGGGCAGGACGGCGGCGGACAGCTGCTGCGTACCGCATTGACCCTGAGCCTGTGCACCGGCACCGCGTTCGAGATGCAGCACATCCGTGCCAAGCGCTCGCGCCCGGGGCTGATGCGCCAACATTTGACCGCAGTCGGCGCCGCGGCGCAGATCGGCTGCGCCCACGTCCACGGCGCGCAGTTGGGTGCGACCACGCTGCGCTTCATGCCCGGCGCGATCAACGCCGGCCGCTATCGTTTCTCGATCGGCAGCGCCGGTTCGGCGACCCTGGTGTTGCAGACCGTGCTGCCGGCGTTGTGGCAGTGCGCCGAGCCGTCGGAGGTGTTCATCGAGGGCGGCACCCACAATCCGCTGGCGCCGTGTGCGGACTTCATCGCCGAGGCCTATCTGCCGGCTTTGCAGCGCATGGGCGTGGAGGCGAGCTTCGCCTTGCAGCGCCATGGGTTCTTCCCGGCCGGCGGCGGTGCGCTGCAGTTGCGCGTAGCGCCGTGCGCGCAACTGCGCCGCTGCGTATTCGACCAGCGCGATGCAGCCCCGCGCCTGGACACGACCGTGTTGCTGTCGGCCTTGCAGGATCAGATCGGCCACCGCGAACTGGCGGTCGTCGCCGAGCGTCTGGGCTTGGCCGAGGATCAGCAGCATCTGCGCCGCGTCGTCAACGCGCAAAGCCCAGCCAACGTGTTGCTGCTGCGCGTGCACGGCGAGCAGCACACCGAGCTGTTCAGTGCGCTCGGCGAGCGTGGGCTCAGCGCTGAGCAGGTCGCGATCGGCCTGGTCAAGCAGGCCTCGGCCTACCTGTCCTCGCCGGCGGCGGTCGGCGAGCACTTGTCGGATCAGCTGTTGTTGCCGATGGCCTTGGCCGGCGGCGGTGAGTTCACCACCGCCGCGCTCAGCGAGCACCTGCTCAGCAACGCGCGCTTGATCGAGAAGTTCCTGCCGGTCGAGATCGACTGGGTCCAGGAGGCCGAGAGGTGCTGGCGGGTGACGGTGCGTTCGTAAGGGTCGCGGCGGCGCTGGCCGTCGCGGCTTGCGCAATGCGAAGAGGTGGATGCGTTATGTCGCGCCGATCGTTTGCGCCCAGCGACGACCGCGCAACGGCCTGCTGCCTCGAAGGCGGGGCCGGCCCGGCGCTGCCGCCTTGCGCCGTGTCTACCGTGCCTGCTTGGGTTCGGGCGCCATGCCGCCGGCCGGCGCGGCCGGGTTGCTGACGCCGCTGCGCAACTGCAGCGTCACCGCGCGCCCCGCGACCGAGACTGCAGCCGAGGTTGGTTTCATCACCCGGCCCTGCAGGTAATCGGCGCGCACGTTGTTGGCGTCCTGCCAGTGCAGATCGACGCCGTAGGCCTGGGCGTTGCGGGTCGCGCCGTACAGCTCGGCGGCGGAGGGCGCCGAGCGCCAGTCGGCGCCGTGCGGCACGATCCGGATCCGATAGATGAAGGAAGCCGTGGCGCCGGGATTGGCTTCGGTCAGCACCGCGTCGGCCTGCAGGTCGGGCGAGGCGACCCGGGCGACTTCCACGTCGGGCATGATCGCATCGTGGCTGCAGCCGATGGCGAGCAGCGCCGTCAACACCATCGTCAGTACCGTAGCTATGCGGGCTTTCATCGTCGGCGATTCGTCTCGGTCGGGGTTCTGCTCGATCCTACGGGTGCGCGACACCGCGGAGTAGTGCACGCATGCCCAATACGACGAAGGCGCCGGCATGGCCGGCGCCTTCGCGATCGAATCCGGCCGAGCGGTCAATCCGCCCAGACCCGCCACATGCCGGAGTTGTAGTAGTCGTAACCGGCCTTGATCTGGGCCTGGTCGCGCGGGTCGTCGCCGTAGCTGCTGTCGCCCAGGTCGTAGGGCTTGCCCCAACCGTCCTGCGAGGTGTCGGACTGGATCTGTACGTAGCCGGCGCCGCGCAGGCCGATCTGCTCGGGGATGTCCATCGCCGCGGCGACCACGCCGAAATGGAAGTTGCCGTAGTTCTCGTACTGCGCGCCCTGGGTCTTGTAGTCCCACGGCCCACCGCCCTGGACTTGGTCCTTGAACCAGACCATGTCGCCCGGATTCGGGAACTCGTGCTTGTGGGTGTCGGCGATGTTGGCGTCCATCGACACGCCGGCCGGCGCTTCCGGAATCTTGAGCAGGCCGGCTTCCACGGCCTCGTCGCGGCTGAGCACCTTGCCCATGGCTTGGGCGACGCCGTCGACGTAGGGTTCGGCGCCGAGCAGGCCGACGTTGTCGCCCTGCATGGTCTGCAACTGCGGCATCGCCGCCTCGAACACCGCGGTGCGGGTCGGCAGGTCGGCGCCCTGGGCGGCGTTGAGGATGCCGGTCAGCACGCTCGGGTCGTACTGGGTGGTGCCGGCGGTGCGGCCGCTGAAGTCGACGATGTACTTGCGGCCCATGGCCACGTTCATCACGTCCTGCAACTGCTCCTTGCTGAGCGAGCCGACGGCTTGCTGGAACGCCTGCGGGTCGTTGGCGAGGCTGGCCAGGACCTTGCCGGCCGCTTCGGTTTCGCTGTTGCCCCAGGTGCCCTGGGTGGCCTTGTACTCGCCGTCGATGTCGCCTTTGACCGCGCCGATGAAGGCGGTCTTGGCGTCGCTGCTGCCGTGGCTGGCGATCGCGTCGGCGAAGGCTTCGAGCCCGCCCGAGCTGCCGTCGAAGGCTTCGACGAAGCGGGTGGTCTGCGGCCCGTCCAGACCCTCGGCCAAGCGGTTGAACAACTCACCGCGCTCGCCGGCGCTGAGCGAGCCCATCGCGCCGTCGATCTCCTGGGTCCAGTTCTTGATGTCGTCGTTGCTGAGCTTGCCGATGAACTCGTTGCGCTCGGCCGGAGTGAGGTTGGCGACCTCGCGGTTGATCGCATCCAGGTCGCCCTTGCTGACGTCCCAATCGAGCCAGCCCTGGCTGAGTTTGTCCTGGGTGACGGAAACGGCGGAATCGACGCTCATGGAACGGCTCCTTGCCCGGTCGGGGCAGATCGGCGGTCGCGCCGGTGCAAGCCGGAAGCCGGCCGCGGCGCAGGGGAGGACTGCAATGCCGAGCAGCCTAGACAGCCGCCGCACGCCGGTAAATCGGGGGAAACCCTAGTCAGCCTGGCCGAATGCACGATCCGCGCACATCCTCAGCGCCAGCGTTGGTCGTTGCCGGGTGGGTTGGTCGGTTTGGCCGTGATGCCCTTACAGGTCGCGGCGGCCCGGCCTCTCATCGCGAGGGGCCGAGGCGCCGGATGCGGCTACGGCTGGCCGCGGTTTCAGGCGACGGCCGCCGCTGCCGCCTGCTGGTCGCGCTTGCTCATCAGGAAGGCGTGCAGCATTTCCGTCGACAGGCCGTGCAGGGTCAGGCGGAAGCCGGCGCGCAAGGTCGACAACGGCACCAGAGGGTGGCGGTTGTTGAGCAGGACCAGGTGCGAGCGCGCATCGAGGATGGTCGCCACGTACAGGCCGATGGTCTCGTCGAGCTGCAGCGAGTTGGTCGCGCGCCAGAAGTCGCTGTCGGTGAGCAGCAGTTGGTAGATCGGCGTGAACAGTTCGATCGAACTCTGCAGGTCGAGGAAATTGCGCCAGCGCCGCGGCATGTCCTCGAGCCGCAGCTCGGGTTGCTTGACCATCGACAGGTCGGGGTCGGCGACGAACTGCAGTTCGCGCCCGGCCGCCTGCAGGTTCTGGTTGAGGCGGATGACGAAATTGAACAGGTTGAGGTCGTGCACCAGGAACATGTCCTCGCGCACGTCGGCCACCGCGGCCGGGCGCAGCGGGTTGCCCTGCACCTCGACCCCGGAGTTCTTGCCGATGAACTCCAGCACCTGCGAGCCGAGATGGAAGTGGCGCAGGATCAGCCAGTTCGCCTCCGGGCGCAGGAAGTTTTCCATGCCCCAGGCCAGCAGGCGGTGCAGGGTGCGCGAGAACGCGAGCCGGCGCGGGGCGAACACCTTGGCGACCTGGATCAGCACGATCAAGGTGCGCGCCAGCGGACGCATGAACGGCAGCACGAACTGGCGCGAGCGCGAGCTGGAATCGGCCAGCCAGGCGCGCTTGACCTCGTCGTCGAGCGGCGTGCTGCGATCCAGGTACAGGGCCAGCCACGGACTGGGGTCGCGCGGGTCGTAGGCCTGCTCGAGGAACTCGGGTTGGTACTTCATGCCGGCATCACGTGATCGAACTGCATGAGATAGAGCTCCGCGGTGCGTCGAGCCGTGGCGATGATGGCACGGGCGCCTTCGCCGTCGGCGTCGTGTTCGAGCACGATCTCGATCGCCCGCAGCCAGCGGGCCAGATGGTGCTCGTCGTTGCTGCCATGGTATTCGAGGAAACGGAAGGCGTCGGCCGGCAGGGACAGGCTGGCCTTCATCAGCGGCAACAGGGCCGGGATGATGCGCTGGCCGGTGCCTTCGATGATGTAGATCGCGCCGAGCAGGCCGAGCGGATTCGGCGTCGCCGCCAAGGCGTGCAGGTAGCTGTTGAGCGCTTCGCCGCCCGGGTTGCGGCGCAGGGCGTCGATGTCGGCGACGGCGCCGCCGGCCTTGCGGTAGTCCTCGTACAGGATCATGTAGTCGTCCTGTTCGTCGCCGGCATGGGTTTCGATCAGGGCGCTGAGCTCGGTGTACGGCGCCTGCACCGCGGCCGCGCCTTCGCGCATCCATTTGCTGCCTTCGCGGACCTGCGGGATCCAGTGCTGCATCCACTGCACGTAATCGGCGGTGGCGAAGCGGCGCTCGCGCAGCTTGCGGATCACCGGTGTGCGCCAGGCGCGCGATCGGTAGTCGTGCCAGATCGTCGCCAACTCGCCAAGCAGATGACGCAGGGCCGCGGGCGCGTCGGCCGGGTCGTGCGGCGGCGCGATCAGCTCGGGATCGTGCGCTGCGGCGACGGCCGGAGTCGTCGTGGGCACGGACGCGGAAGCGATCAGCGGCGCATCGGCGGCTTCGACTTCGATCAGCACGAAGGCGACGGTGAAGCGGCCGGACTCCGGAATGAAGCACAGGATGCGTTCGCCCGGCTGCAAGGTGCGGGTGCGCAGGAACTCGTCGAGCATGATGAAGATCGACGCCGCGCCGGTGTTGCCGCGCGAGGTCAGGTTGCTATACCAACGTTCGCGCGGAATCTCCAAGCCGGCCTTGCACATCAGCTCGTCGACCACCGGGGCGAAGCGCTCGGACGAGTAATGGCAGAGGAAGTGATCGATCTTGGCCGGGTCGAACCAACCGGCGTGGGCCAGCTTGGCGTACTCGTGCACGCCGACGTCGAACAGATGCGGCAGCAGGCGGATGTCCTGGCGCAAGAACAGCGCGCCGTCGGCTTCGGCGGCCTGCCAGGAGTCGTAATCGAGATGGCTGCGGGTGCGATCAGGCGTCAGGCCCAGTTGCATGCAGACCGGGTAATCGCCGGAGAACGAACGCTGATGGATGAAGCGCAACCGCAGGCGCAGGCCGTCGCGCGGCTTCGGTGCCGAACTCAGCTGCAGGGCGCCGGCGCCGTCGGACAGCATCCAGCGCAGGAAGTGCGCGTCGAAATCGGCGTTGTAGTCGCGCGCGGCATAGCGCGAACGCTTGAACAAGCGCGACGGCATTTCTGCCGCCGCGACCAGGGCGCGCTGGTGCGAACCCAGTTCGACCGCCGATGCCGCGCTTTCCCAGGCGCCGACGCCGGAGGCGCAGATGCCGTGCGCGGACAGGGTCTGCATCGGCGGCGCGGCCAGTTCGCCCTGCACCATGCAGGCGAAGCCCGGCATCAGCGCATCGCCGCCGGAGGTGCCGCAGGCGAGCAGGCCGATGCCGTCGAGCGGGGTGTCCGTGCTGGCCAGACACTGCCGGATCGCCGATGCGGCCATGTCGGCGCAGGAGTGCACGGTGCGGCCCTCGGCATCGACCGCGTAATGACGCGTCAGGATGCCGTTCTCGGCCAGGATCCGGCGTTTGATCCGGTCGGACAGCTTGCTCAGCGGCGCGATGTAGGCATCCATCGCTGCGTTGTCGACGGGCGCGCCGGGCAGGAAGCGGCCGCTGCCCTCGATGAAAGTGCGTTCGAAACGGGTGGGCATCAACAATCCTTGGCAGTGGTTACAGGCCCGTCGACGGCCGCGCAGGTATCGGCCGGGCGCAAGGAGCGCGAGCGATACTGCGGCAGGAACGGGCCCAGGACGAATACGCGCCAGGCGTAGCCGGCGAAGCTGGCTTCGAGCAGGCGTGGGTCGATCAAAGGGCGGTAACGGTGGTGCAGCCGCGGCAGTTCGGACCAGTGCGCGCGGCCGTGTTCGTGGTGGGCGGTGTGCAAGCCGATATTGAACAGCAGCGGGTTGAGCCAGCCCTCGAAATTGCGCGCGTAGCCGAACCGCGCCGCATCGTCGGCGTGGGCATGTTGCAGGTAGTTGGCCGAGAGCAGCCAGTGCAGGCCCAGCAATTGCGGCAGGATCACCAGCGCCAGCGCCTTGCCGGGGTCGATGGCCAACAGCGCGGCCCACGAACCCAGCCAGGCCGCGTACTGCAGCAGATACCAGCGATAGGCCCCGGGCGCGCGCCGGCGCACGCCGCGCAGCCAATCGAACAGGAAGGGATAGATCACCGCGATCGCCTGCAGCGGATGCAGCAGCCAGCCGAGCGCGTGATTGTGGTCGCCGAAGCGCCAGGTGCGGGCGACGTCGCCCGGGCCGTGGCGGTGGCGATGGTGGTTGCGGTTGTGCGCGGGATGGAAGACGAAGGTCGGGTGACCTTGCAGCACGGTGATCAGCAGATCGGTGCAGCGATTGCGCCAGCGCCCGCGCCACATCGGCAGGTGCGCATGGTTGTGGTGGATCACGCTGACCGCGATCGCCAGGTACAGCATCAGCGCATACAGGGGCAGGCTGAAACCGTGCCGCCACTGCCACAGCGCCAACAGCGGCTGCGCGATCAGATAGGCCAGGCTTTGCAGGTCGCGGCGATGGCGCAGTGCGCCGATGCCGGGACCTGTCGCGCTGGAGCGCGCCTCCTCAGGGCCGGCCTCGTCGGGACGGGCCTGGTGGAGGCCTGCTTCATCGCGGGCCGCGCCGTCGCTCATGCCGCGCCGTCCGTGCGGGTTCGCGCCGCAGGGCGGGCGTCTTCGGCGGCGGGGTCGATCACCGTGCCGGCCCAGCGGTCGAACACTTCCAGCAGGAAGCCGTAGTTGCCGTTGTAGCGCGCGTGGTGCAAATGATGGCGGCGGCTGGCGCCGCGCCATCCGCGCGCCGGCGCGGTGCGGCTGGCTTCGTAGTTGCTGTGGCCGAGGTTGTTGAGGGCGATGCTGAGCACCGGCAGGCTGGCCAGCGCGATGAAGCTGAAATCGTGCAGCAGCATCGGGATCAGCGGCACGCTGCCGAGCATCACCGCCTCGACCGGGTGGAAGGCGTAAGTCGAGAACGGCGTGGCGACGTGCGAGCGGTGGTGCATGCCGTGGAAACGGCGCAGCCAACTCGTGTGCAGGGCGCGGTGGTTGAGATAGAAGTGCAGCTCGTTCCACAGGAACAACACGGCGATTTCGAGCAGCACGCGCCAGGCCGGCGGGTCGACCGCGAACCGCGCCCAGCCCAGGCGCAGCATGCCCCAGGGCACGACCAGGCCGAGGCCGAAGATCAGGATCGAGACGGCCGAGGCGCCGAACTCGCGGCGCAACTGGCCGGGCGGCAACGGGCGGGTGTCCAGGCGGCGGCCGTAGCCGAGCGCCGGCAGCAGGGTGTGGGTCAGCCACCAGTTCAGGCCGCCGCTCAGCAGATACAGCGCGGCGAAATACAACACGCCCACGACCATCACTTCGATGGCGCTCAGCGAGACGAACCAATGACCCACGTGCGGCTCCTGCCGATTACTCCTGCCGATAGCTTGCACTATCCGGCGGCGCCAACCCAGTGCGAGGCGACTGGGCAGGCCGTGTTTGGATGACTCGATCGGGTGGCTCGCGAAGCGGGGCGAGGCTCCCGGCGCGACCGCCCGGGCATCGCCGGAACGCGCTATCGCGCCGCGACGGCCGCCGATCGCAGCCGCCGCCTGTCGCTGCGTGCCTCGTCACTGCATGCGCGCGGCCCGCCCGGGTTCGTCCTGGGCCTTCTGCGTCGACTCCTGCGCCAAGCGCTCGTCGCGCTGTTGGTTGAACGACTGCGTCTCGCGCAGGGTGTCCTGCATCGCCGGCGCCTGTTCGGCCACCGATACGCCGGCATGGAAACCGGGGATGGTGCCCGCGACCCACAGCTTGCCGTCGACCACGGCCGCCTTGTCGATGCGGTCCGCATCCGGAATGCCGTTGCGCTTGGCTTCCAGCATCGCCTTCGCCACGGTTTCGTCCGGCACGTCCGCCGGCACGCCGACGCGGATTTTGGCGAACATCGCCTGGTCGTTGGGCGTCAGCCGCGACAGGCTGAAGAGCGGCTCGGGCTGGGCCGTCATCGGCGCCGGCTCTCGTGCGGATTCTCGCAGGGGCTCTCGCGTAGGCGCGGTGGCTGCGGTTTCGGCGGTGCGTGGCGATGCGGTCCGCTCCGCAGCCGGGGCGAACGCATCGGCCTGCTGCGCAGGCTCGTGCGAACGAGCCGGTGCTTGCGCTTGCGGCTGTTCGTCGCGAGCGAGGTTGGCGGTCTCGCGCGCCGGAGGCTGTTGCGCTTCATCGGCCTGCGGCCGCGGCGCGGCCCGCTCGTCCTGTGCAATGAACTCGGTCGGCTGTGGGCGTTCGGCAGGCTGCGCGGTTCGAGCACCTTCTTCATTCGCCGGCGCACGAGAACCGAATTCGCGCGTTGCCTGCGAAGGCGCCTCGTCGTCCCGCCGGGCGACGGCGGTCGGGCGTTCCGGCGCGGCGTCCGATTCCGGCAGGGCCGGCGTGCGGGCCTGCGCCTGCGATGGGTTCTGCCCGGCGGTCTTGCTCGATTCGATCCGCGCATGTTGCGCCGCCGACATCGCCTGCTGCGTAGTCGGGTCGGCCATGCCGGTGTCGGCGAGGCCCTGGTCGCGCTGGAACTGACGCAGGGCCTGTTCGGTGGCCGCATCGTATTCGCCGTTCTGAGCCAGCGGCTCGCCATCGGCGCCGCGATAACCGACGCGATGCAGGCGGTATTGCAACAGCTCCACCTCTTGCCCGCGGTCGCCGGGGCGAAGCACGTCGTCCTGTTTGTTCGCTGCGGAGCTGGTTACCGCCGCAGGAGCGACGGTGGCCGGCTGCGCGGAATCGGGTTGGACGACCGCAGGTTGGATGGCGGCGGGCTGGTTGGCGGCGGGCTGGGCAGGAGCGGCTTCGGCAGGAGTGGCTTCGATCGAAGCGCCCGGCACGAAAGCGGTCGGCGCTGCCGCCGGCTCGGATGCGCGCAGCGGTACCTCGGCCTGGGGCGATTCGGGTTGGCGCGACTCGGCGGCAACCGTTTTGGCCTGGGCTGCGGCTTCCGCTTGGGGGCGCTCGGGTTCCGGGACGGCTTCGGCGATCGGTGCGGGCGCCGCGACCGTGGGCGCGGGTGATGGTGTGGGCGCCGCTGTGGGCTCGGCTTCTCGGCGCAAATCCGACGGCGGAGCCGGCGCGCCGGTCGTACGCACGGGTTGCGCATCATCGAGCGCCGGAACCGACGGCGCGAGTTCGGGCGAGGCAGTCGCCACCGCGGCCTGTTGCGCCGCCTGCTGCACCTCGTCGCGCGACAGCCCCTGCCGGTTGGCTTCGCGCTCGGCCTGTTGATGGGCCTCGCGTTGCTGCGGCGACAGCGCGGCGACGCGCAGTTCCGGGGTGTCGGGAATCGGGGCGGCGCGTTCGCGTCGTGCCGCCACTGCTTGTTGGATGTCCTCAGTGCTCGTGACCGCGACGATCTGGACCACGCCATTGTCGCGACGCAGATGGGCGAGCGGGCTGTCGATGTCGTAGCCGCCGTTCGGGCTGCGCTCCACGTGCAGGGAGCTGGCATGCGGGTCGATGCCGTGGGCCTCCCGTGTGCGCTGCAAGGCCTCCATCACCGCGTCCAAGCGCTCCGGATTCGGCTTGATGCCGAGCGCGGCATAGGTGGACATCACGTTGGCGCGATCCTTTTCGTCCAACGACGGCGCCTGCCACTGCGGAATCGTCAAAAGATGCCGATCGTGCTGCACGAGTTGCGTCTGCAATTCGGCGCGCGTGATGTCGAGTTCCCGTTGCAGATTACCCGAGGCCGGGCGGCCGGCGGTCAGGCCGTCTTGGCGCTGCCACTGGCCCTCGTTATCGCGGCGGTACTGGTGGCCATCCGAGGCCTGCAGGCTGTTCGGCTCGGCGAGCGCTGCCAGCACCGGCTCCGGCATCGGTCCGAACGCATCCCAACCGTTGCGGCGATAGGCCTGTTCGTATCGGGCGGCGATCGGTGCCGGGCCGCTGGCGATGTTTTCGCGGACCACTTGCTCCGACATGCGGTCCAGTTCCGCGGCGCGTTCGGGCGAGGCCTTTTCCGGGTTGACCAGCGGGTGGCCGCGGTCGGTGCGCGCGATCACCACCTGGCGGACCCAGTCGCCGGTCTCCGCATTACGCTGCCAGTCGGCCTGGGCGAAGCTGTGTTTGTCGGTCTCGTTGGCCGGCAGGACGTAAGGATTGCGCGGCGACTCCAGTTTGCCCATCGCCAAGGCGCTGGACGAATTGCTGGCCAGATAGGTGAGTTCCCGCGCCTTGTCCGGCAAGGCGGCGAACGACTGCTTCTCGGCAATGGTGACGCCGTCGTCGCGCAGGTCGCCGGGCTCCTGCCTCAGCCATTGCTTGCCGTTGTACTTCCAATCGACGCCGTCGCGGTCGGTCTGGTTGTAGACCTGACGCTCGTCCCACCACTGGGCGACCTTCTCGCCGACCTCGCTGCCGGCGATCGCGCCGACCGCCACGAACGCGATCGCGCCCGGCCCGGTTTCCCAGCCCACCGCGAGACCGGCCGCCGCGCCGCCGAGCCAACCGCCGGTGCCGCGCGCCGCGTAATGGGCGAACTGCGATTGCGCGGCGAGCGGATTGTCCTGCGCGAGCAAGGTGCCTATGCGGTCGCCGGTCTGCTTTGCGTCGTAAACGCTGGCGGCCACGCCGAGCGCGGAAGCGCCGGCGAGCACCGTCGCCTTGCGTATGCCGGGCCCCGATACGTCCGCGTTCGGCGCATGCGCCAGCGGTGCGCCGGGACGGACCAATTCGTCGATGGTGGCGGCGGCCTCGGCGCGTTGCGCACTGTGGGCCACCTTGCCGCGATCCGCCTGTTCGCGCAGCAGCGCTTCGGCGGTCGAGGCAGGAACCTTGTCGTTCTGGGCGATCGTGTTCGGCAGGTCGCGATGCCATTCGGCTTGCGCCTGCCAGGCGTTTCTCAAGCGTTCCGTCACCACAGGGTCTTGCAGGCGCGCATCGCGCGCTTCGCGCAATGCAACGCTGGGCGGTATCGCCGCAGTCCGGCTGTCGTAGAGTTCGGTACCGCTGCGGTCGAAAATGCGGACCGGGACATTCGTGGCGCCGCGCACTTTATCCAGATTGTCGGGCAGGTCCCGATACACGTCGTCGTGGAAAGCCAAAGGCACGTCACGGCCGACGCCTTCCGCATCAATCTTGTCTGTAAACCGCTGGTCGATACCCCATTCGCTTTCCAGTCGATGCGTCGCCATCGCGCGAACTTCGACTTCGTAGCCCGCGGCCTGCAACTCCTTAATCATCTCGGTCGCAGGCTTCGCATTTCCGAGTGTCGTATCAACGATGATGTTCTTGCGGCCCTCGATCGCTGCCTCGCGGAGTTCCCGTGCCCATTGGCCCGCGTCTGCATTGGTCTGCTGCGACCAGCCATAAGGGGAGGATTTCTGCCATTCCTCGGCCTTCAGATGATATTTGCGGAGTTCATCCGGATCAATTTGGACGACGTCGCCCTTGAACTCAAATGCTGCCGCTCGGCCCAATCCGCCTTTGCCAGCGCCCGGCTGCCCCGCCAAGACAATCGCCTTAGGTCTTTCTTGTGCAGTCGTTGAATTGAGGTTGCTTTCCGGGACGATTTTCTCGAGAAAGATGTGCTTGTGGATCTCTTTATCCAGCTTGTCTGGGTTGCCGCTCATCAGAATGCATCCTTAACTCTGCTGGAAATAGTTCCAAAGCGCTTCGTCGGTGAGCCAGACATGCTTCCAGCTTGCCTGTGACATCAGTCGTCTCTTCTGCTCGGCTCGGGCAATCGCCTCTGCGTCTCCGCTAGCTTGTAATGCTTCATACTCTGCGTTGGCTTCACGAATGAAGGTTTCCAAGCGGCCTTCGAGTGCCCAAATTGCCTGGTCGAACGGCATGAGAAGTACCCGGCCATCGTAAACGACGTTGTTCAGCACTTCCTGTAGCCGCTCGATATGCCCCGGATACTCGCTGAGCATTTCTCGTAATTTCTCGGGAACTGGTGGGGGTGAAATATTGGTCATGGCGGAACCCTTTCTAACGTTTAAACCAAGCTGGAATAGATTCGTGGGTTAAGTGCGGCACTGGTCGCGAAATGACAGGCTCTGAACTGGATGGGGTCTTCGGGGTGCTCTACGTCGGCTGAAAGTAGCTCCATAGCGCTTCGTCACCGATCCAGACGTGCTTCCAGCCCGCCTGCGACATCAATCGCTCCTTATCCTTAGCTCTGGCCACTGCACTCTCGTCCTTGCTTGCCTTTGCTGCTTCCCACTCGGCTCGAGCCTCCCGGAAAAACTCCTCTAGCTGGCCTTGTAGCATCCAAGTCACAATTTCGAACTTGGTGCTCACCGAAGGTGGTTCTTCCGCTACCTGATTAAGCGTCTTTTGCAGTCGCTCCAGGTGCTCTGGGTAGTCCTTGAGCATTTCCGTCAGCCGCTTGGGTATAGGCGGCAGAAGTGAGTTATGGCGAGGGGAGAGAGGAGCAACGTCGTTCGTCATGGCCATACTTTCCATTCTGCAGGGCATTGTATCCGGGGGCTGGCCACGTACTCGGGGATTCTTCGGTCGTGAGAACTGCGCTTTCGGTTCATTAGGAAGCGTCCTTGTTCTCTTCGAAGTAATCCCATAGATCATGCAGGCCCTTCATGCCTCCATTGCTCGATCTGGCCCTGAACATCAGGCTCTCCTGCTCCTTCGCCATGGCGATCATGCTGTCATTCTCGCCTTCGCGTGCGGCGCTAAGCTCGGCCTGTGCCTCGTGGATGAACTCTTCGAGTTGCCCTTCCAGCATCCAAATCGCAACTTCGAATTTCGGGCTGACCGATTTAGATTCTTCGGCTACTCGATTCAGTTGCTCCTGAAGTCGTTCGATATGCCCCGGGTAATCCTTGAGCATCTCGCGCAGCTTCTTAGGAACGGGCGGTGGCGAGAGTTCAGCCATGACAGCATGTCCACGATGCAATACCGCATGGAGTATCGCTCAGGACGTGCCGCGTTGACATCAGACTTTTCCTACACCGGCCTCGGGTAATTACCCGGCGTTTCGATATTCCTGTAGGGCGCACGGCGCGTCGGCTGTGGCCGGGTGCAAGTTAACGCAACCGTGAGTATCGCTTTCAGGTGCCCACGCCCCGCCATTGCTACACTTACGCCTTATCTCGGTCCGAGTTCGGCAGGTCCGGGTATTTATCAGGGCAAGGCGGGTTTCAGCAGTGATCGAAGCAACCGGGAAAATATTGGAATCTCAGGCCATCCGTCTGTCCGTCGCCCCAATGATGGACTGGACCGATTCGCATTGCCGGGTGTTTCACCGCACCCTGGCGCCGCATGCGCGGTTGTATACCGAGATGGTGCATGCGAATGCGGTCATCCACGGCGACCGCGCGCGGCTGCTGGCGATGGACCCGGTGGAGCATCCGGTGGCCTTGCAGCTCGGGGGCAGCGAGCCGGCCTTGTTGGCGCAGGCGGCGCGGATCGGCGCCGAGCGCGGGTTCGACGAGATCAATCTCAATTGCGGTTGCCCGTCGGACCGGGTGCAGGCCGGGCGTTTCGGCGCCTGCCTGATGCGCGAGCCGGCGCTGGTCGCCGAGTCGGTCGCGGCGATGATCGCAGCTTGCGATGTGCCGGTGACGGTGAAGTGCCGTCTCGGTGTCGACGACGATCATCGTTTCGAGGTGTTCCTGGCCTTCGTCGACGAGGTCGCGGCGGCCGGTTGCACGATGTTCGTGGTGCATGCGCGCAATGCCTGGCTCAAGGGGCTGTCGCCGAAAGAGAATCGCGAAGTGCCGCCGCTGCGTTACGACTGGGCGTATCAGCTCAAGCGCGAACGGCCGCAGCTCAAGATCCTAGTTAATGGCGGCATCGCCACGGCCGAAGAGGCGACCTCGCACCTGGAACACGCCGACGGCTCAATGCTCGGCCGCGCGGCCTATCACGAGCCTTACGTGCTGCATCGGATCGACACCGCCTGGTTCGGCGGCGAGTTGCGCAGCCGCGCCGAGCTGCTGCGTTCGTTGCGGCCCTATGTCGAGGCGGAGCTCGCGCGTGGGGTGTTCCTGAAGCACATCACCCGGCACATGCTCGGCCTGTTCCATGGCGAGCGCGGCGGTCGCGCCTTCCGCCAGGTGCTCAGCGAGGGCGCGCATAAGCCCGGCGCCGACTGGTCCCTGATCGAGCAAGCCCTGGCGGTGACCGAATCCTTCGCCGCGCGCGACGCCGCCTGAGGTCCTGGTACCAGCGTTTCCCGGTTCTGCCGCGTCCATAGCCCTCCGCCAACCCCACCGGCGCCTGCCTGCGAGTCCGCATGATCACCCGCGATCCCGATGCCTTCTTCGCCCAGGCCCGCACCCTCGCCGCCGATTTCGGCCCGGCCACGGCGCGCGCGGCGTTCCTGGTCGCGCCGGACGGGTTCGCCCGCGCCGAGCAGTCGGCCGGCGACAACCGCTACATGGCGCAGGCCGCCGATTTCGACCCCAGCCGCGCCAGCGCCCAGCATTGCGAGCTCCAGCGCAGTCTGTCGGCGGTACTGCCCACGATCTGCTTCGCCGGCGATCCGGACACCCCGGACGCCTTGTTCCCCAACAACGTGTTCGCGACCGGGCGACCCGACGCGGCGCGGGAGCCGGGCGGGGCGCCGCGCTACCTGGTGGGGCGGATGCGCCACCCGGTTCGCCAGCGCGAGGCCGGGCGCGCCGACATCCGCGCCTTCTTCGGCCAGGTGCTGGGTTATCGGGCGGTCGATCTGTCGCTGCAGGGCCACCCCTGCGAGCTGACCGGCGCCCTGGTGGTCGACCGTGCCCGCGGTCTGGGCTATGCCGGCCTGTCCGAGCGCTGCGACGAGGCCGGCGCACGGCTGATGCACGAGGCCCTGGGCCTGCGCGCGACCCTGCTGTTCGAGCTGGCGCCGGGCGAATACCACACCAATGTCGTGCTGACGGTCCTGGCCGGCCGCGCCGCGCTGGTCAGCCCGGCCGGTTTCGCCGAGCCGGCGCTGGCGTCGGCCATCGCCGGCTTCTATGCCCCGCACGGGATGATTCTGTCGGCGGCCGAGCACGCCGCCTTCGTGGCCAATTCGATCGCGCTGTCGGCCGACCGGGTCTGGATGAGCGCCGCCGCCGGGCGGGCGCTGGCCGGGCCCACCCGGGCCGGACTGGCCGCGGCCGGTTTCGCGCTGGAGACGGTCGAACTGGACGCGATCGAGGCCGGCGGCGGCTCACTGCGCTGCTGCGTCGGCGAGATTTATTAGGAATGACTCTCAGCTGCGCACGGACTTTGCTGGCGCTACGTGTGATGGCGGTCGAACCGGCCTGAATGGCAGCCGGATGCAAGCGAAAAGTTCAGATCGGATTCACTGCCCCGTTCCGAAAATGCCCCCACGTCGCAAGTTCGCACATTATTGTTCCGCTGGGGCATCCTAAGATCGTCATGAGCATCCGGTCCACCCGCGTCCTGTCGTTGCTGCTGCTCGTCGCCTCGGGCGCCGCGGCCGGCAATGCCTTGGCTCAGCACGACGACGGCCGTGGCGGCCGCGGGCACGACCGCCGCGACGACCATCGCTCCCTGTCCGACGCCATCCGTCGGGTCGAGCGGGAGAGCGGCGGCGGCCAGGTCCTGAGCGCCGAGCGCATTCCTTTCGACGGCCGTGACGTAAACCGGGTCAAGGTCGTCGATTCCAGCGGCCGGGTCCGGATATACATGGACGACCCGCAGCAGCGCGGGCGCCGCGACGACGACCGCCCTACACGCCGCGACGACAATAACAACGACTAACCTTCGCTTCGACGGCCCGGACGATCCTGTCGGGCCGATATTTATACAAGGGAGTGCCCATGCGAATTCTGCTGGTCGAAGACGAAGCGCCGCTGCGCGAGACCCTGGCCGCCCGCCTCAAGCGTGAGGGCTTCGCGGTCGATGCCGCGCAAGACGGCGAGGAAGGCCTGTACATGGGCCGCGAGGTGCCGTTCGACCTGGGCATCATCGACCTGGGCTTGCCGAAGATGTCGGGCATGGAGCTGATCAAGGCCCTGCGCGACGAAGGCAAGAAGTTCCCGGTGCTGATCCTGACCGCGCGGTCGAGCTGGCAGGACAAGGTCGAGGGCCTGAAACAGGGCGCCGACGACTACCTGGTCAAGCCCTTCCACGTCGAGGAGCTGCTGGCGCGTCTCAACGCGCTGGTGCGCCGCGCCGCGGGCTGGAGCAAGCCGACCCTGGAATGCGGCCCGGTCATGCTCGACCTGGCGGCGCAGACGGTCAGCGTCAACGGCGGCAACGTCGACCTGACGAGCTACGAGTACAAGGTCCTGGAATACCTGATGATGCACGCCGGCGAGTTGGTCTCGAAGGCCGACCTGACCGAGCACATCTACCAGCAGGATTTCGACCGCGACTCGAACGTGCTGGAGGTCTTCATCGGCCGCCTGCGCAAGAAGCTCGACCCGGACGGCGCCCTGAAGCCGATCGAGACCGTACGCGGTCGCGGCTACCGGTTCGCCATTCCGCGCAGCGGCGACTGATCCAGGAACCTTTCCGGACCCCTATGCGGCCCGCGTCTCCTCCTGATGCGGGCCGTCCGGCCCGTCCGACGCCATGAGCTGGGGTCAGCCCCGCTCGCTGCGTGCGCGCCAGTTGCTGGCCGCCAGCCTCGGCCTGCTCGCTTTCCTGGCCCTGGCCGGCTACGCGCTCGACCGCGCGTTCCTGGAAACGGCCGAGAGCAACATGCGCCAGCGCCTGACCAGTTATGCGCTGGCCTATGCCGCCGACACCGATTTCGGCCGCGGCGGCGAAATCATCCCGCCCTATGACCCGCCGGACCCGCGTTTCGACCGGCCCGGCAGTGGCCTGTACGCGGAAGTGATCCTGCCTAACGGGCACTGGGACTCGATGTCCGCGCAAGGGCCGGTGCTGCCCGACGGCGGCATGCTCAAGGCCGCCGAGGAGACCTTCGAAGGCCCGTTGCCGATCACCGAGATCAACGGCCATGCCGGCGAGGCCTATCGCTATGGGCGCGGCCTGATCTGGAGCGTCGACGGCGACTCCAAGTCCGAGTTCCAGTACACGATCTACATCCTCGAAGACACCAGCGCGTTGCGCCAGCAGGTCGCGGTGTTCCGCCTGTCGTTGTGGCGCAACCTCGGCGGCGCCGGCGTGATCCTGCTGCTGCTGCAGGCGCTGATCATGCAATGGAGCCTGCGCCCGCTGAAGCGCGTGATCGAGGAGCTCAAGCGCGTGCAGCGCGGCCTGGCCTCGCGCATGAGCGAGCGCCACCCGCGCGAGCTGGAACCGCTGACCGAAAGCATCAACGCCTTCATCGAGAGCGAGCGCGAAAACCTCGACCGCCAGCGCAACACCCTGGCCGACCTGGCGCACAGCTTGAAGACGCCGTTGGCGGTGCTGCGCGCGCGCCTGGACGACGACCAGAACGGTGGCGCGGCGATCGATGCCGGCCTCCGCGAAGACGTCGACGTGCAGTTGCGGCGCATGAACGACCTGGTTTCGTATCAGCTGTCGCGCGCTGCATCCGGCGGCCATGCGTTGTTCGCCGCGCCGATCGCGATCGAACCGCATGCCGAAGAGATCGTGCGCGGCCTGGAGAAGGTGTATTCGTCCAAGGGCATCCTGTGCGAGTTCGACGTCGCCGAGGGCGTGCAGTTCCACGGCGAGCCGGGCGACCTGCAGGAACTGCTCGGCAACCTGCTCGAGAACGCGTTCAAGTGGGCGAACTCGCGCGTGCTGCTGACGGTGCAGTCGGGCGAGACCGCGGCCAACCGCCGGCCGGGCTTGTTGCTTGCCGTCGACGACGACGGCCCCGGCATTCCGCCGGAAAAGATCGCCTCCGTCCTGCAGCGCGGTGTGCGCGGCGACGAGCGCGTGCATGGCCATGGTATCGGCCTGGCGATCGTGCAGGACCTGGTGCGCGGGTATCGCGGCACGCTCGACGTGATTCCGTCGGAGGAACTGGGCGGGGCGCGGTTTGAGGTTAAGTTGCCGCCGGGATTGTGAGGCGCTGGGCGCGCCGCGATTGCGCCTGCGCTGGTTGTGCTTCGATCTCCGTGTCGTTTCGGATGGCCCCTGTAGGAGCGGCGTAAGCCGCGACCGCGGGACGTGCCGAGGCAACGAAGGCCATAGTTATTCGTCGAAGCGGCGTGCGCTTGCCAGGGTAGGAGCGGCGTCCTACTGGATTTCCTTCGGTCACAAGCCGCGACCGCGGGACGTGCCGAGTCCGCAACGCCTTCGTCATTGATCGAAGATGTGATTCGTCGCAGGGGTAGGAGCGGCGCGAGCCGCGACCGCGATGCCTCGACCTCGCGTCGTCTCGAGGAGGCCTTTGTAGGAGCGGCGTCCTACAGGGCTTTCCTCTGGTCATAAGCCGCGACCGCGCTGTAATGGTCTCGCGGCGTATCGCTCCCGCAAGATCAAGATCAAGATCAAACGCTAAAAGCTTCCGCCACTAAAGCGGCGGGTTACTTTCTTTTGTCTAAAGCAACAAAAGAAAGGATACGGGACATCCCTGTCCCGATGAAAAACGGCGCGCATCCCTGCGCGCCGCCCTCTGGGTCTTCAATTGCATCGTGTGCGCGGTGCGGCGCACAGCAAGAGCAACAGCAAGAGCAACAGCAAGAGCAACGATAGCGGTAATCGTGTGGCTGCGATGGCTTAGGGTAGGAGCGGCGTAAGCCGCGACCAACCAACGCGACGTACGCAAGCGTCATCCCCGAAGCCCGGACAATCGGCGTGGTTACCCCCGCATACGGGCTCACCTGGCCTCGGCTGGGTGACCTGGTACTTCCCCGCTTCGGTCAGTCGCGGCTTACGCCGCTCCTACAGGGGCCCGCCGCCCCGCTCAAGCGAACGGCGAAACCCCATAGAACCGCTCCAAATGCGCGGCCACCGCGGGCATCTGCTCGCGCAGCAGGGCGGGGTCGCTGAAGTGGTATTCGGTGGCGACGGCGAAGAATTCTTCGGGCGCTTCGGCGGCGTAAGGGTCGATGGCGGTGTCGCGGCCAGCGTCGACGTCGGCGACGAAGGCGTCGTAGGCTTGTTGGAAATCGCGCGCCCATTCGCGTTGCCACGGGCGCGGCAAGGGCGGGGTGCCGTCGAGCAGGTCGTCGAGCAGATCGAGCTTGTGCGCCATCTCGTGCGCGGCCACGCAGAAGCCGGCGCGCGGTTCCTCGCAGTCGGCCAGCACGTCGGCCCAGGACAGGATCAAGGGGCCGGCCTCCCAGGACTCGCCGATCAATTCGTCCTGCCATTCGTGCAGCACGCCGGCCGCATCGGTGTGGCTGCGGTTCACCCGGAACGCATCGGGGTAGACGATCAACTGCGACCAGCCGCGCAGGCCCTCTCGGCCGAACTCGAGCAAGGGCAGGCAGCACAAGGCGGCGAGCAGGCAACGCTGGTGCGCGTCGAGTTCGAGCTCGCCGATCGGGCTGATGGTTTTTTCGTGCAGGAAACGCGCCGCCAGCTCGCGCAGGCGTTGCTGGCGCTGCGGGTCGAGCGCGCGCGCCCACGGCAAGGCGACGACGGCGTCGCGCCACAAGGCGTCATCGATCAGGGGCGGGCGCCGCAGACGGCGCAACAGGTCGAACAAAGGCGGTGCCGTCAGCGGATCAGCGGAACATGCCCGGCAGGAAGTTGTGCCAACGCGGCGACTGCAGGCGGTTGTTGCCTTCGGCGTCGCTGTGCACGCTCGGCTTGGCCTTGGTGTCGCGCGCGGTCGGCGGCGCGGCGCTGCGGCTGCTCGGTCGGGCCGCCGTGTCCTTGCGCGATGCGCTGCTTTCGGGGCAGGCATCGTTCGGGCTGAGCTTGTTGACTTCGCGTGCACCGACGTCCGCGACGGCCAAGGTCGCACTGGCGAGGGCGAACAGCAGGCACAGACAGATCCGTAACATGGCGGAATCCTTGATCGGCCCGGCCGGAATCCGGCGTCGAGCGATTTCCCGACTATAGCGCGAAACTGCGACCTGGGGCCGCCTCCGGTCGCGCAAGATCGATGCTGCGCCGCAACAGGCGCCCGCGCCGGTTTGCCGCAGACTGCCGCCATGGCGATCGCCCATCCTCCGCTGACCGCGCCGGCCCTGCGCCGGGCCTTGATCGCGGGGGCGCGCCGGGTCATCGCCGGGCGCGACTTGCTCAACCGGATCAACGTGTTCCCGGTCGCCGACGGCGACACCGGCAACAACCTCGCGCATACCCTGGGCAGTCTGCTGAATGGGGCGCTGAGCCGGCGCAGCCGCCATATCGGCGAGCTGCTGTTGCGGATCGGCGACGACGCCATCGACGGCGCGCGCGGCAACTCCGGGGCGATCCTGGCCCAGTTCCTGCACGGGGTGGCGGAGTACGCCCGCAGCCGGCCCGAGCTCGACGCCGCGACCCTCGCCGCCGCGGTGCGCCACGGCGCGGTCAATGCCCGGGCCGCACTGGCGCATCCGGTCGAGGGCACCATTCTCAGCGTCATCAATGCCTTCGCCGACGCCCTCGACGAAGCCGCCCTGGCCAGTCGCGACGGCGACCCGCGCCCGGGTTTCGCCGCCGCGCTGATCCAAGCCCGCAACGCGCTGGCGCGCACGCCGCAGCAGATGGCGCTGCTGCAGAAGGCTGGCGTGGTCGATGCGGGCGCCAAGGGTTTCGTCGATCTGCTCGAAGGCATCGCCGAATTCGTCGACGGCGGCCCGCGCGCGCTGCGCGTGCATGCCGGCGTCAGCGCGGCCAACGAAGCCTGCGCCGGACACGGGGAAGCGCTGGCACCGGTGCACGATGCGGTCGACCCACAGCGGCGCTGGTGCAGCGAATGCCTGGTGATCGGCAGCGGCATCGAACGCGGCCGGCTGCTGGCCGCGCTCGAAGCGGTCGGCGCCGATTCGCTGGTCCTGGCCGGCGGCGAGGCGCGCATGCGCGTGCATGCCCACGTCGGCGCGCCGCAGCGTTTGTTCGATGCCTGCGCGGCGTTCGGCGCGGTCGAGGCCATGAAGGCCGACGACATGCTGCAACAGCAACGCAGCGTCGAACGGGTGCAGCGGGTGGCGGTGGTGACCGACAGCGCCGCCGATCTGCCCGAGGCCCTGGCCGAACGCTACGGCCTGCACGTGGTGCCGGTGCGGGTGTCGATCGACGGCCGCGACTATCTCGACAAGATCGGCCTGGCCACCGCCGAGTTCTACCGGCGCATGGCCGGCAGCGCCGACTTGCCGCGCACCAGCCAGCCGCCGCCGGGCGATTTCCGCCGCGCCTTCGAGTTCCTGCTGGGGCACCGCGCCGAGGTTCTGTACGTCGGCCTGTCGCGCGCGGTCTCCGGCACCCTGCAGTCGGGCGAACAGGCCGCGGCGCGTGCCGATGCGCGCCGGGTGCAGGTGTTCGACAGTTTCAATGCCGCCGGCGGCCAGGCCTTGCTGGCCTGGCGTGCGGCCGAGTTGGCCGCCGACGGCGCCGAGCTGGCGGTGATCGTGGCCGAACTCGAACGCCTGCGTCCGCTGACTCGGACCTGGGCGATGGCGCGGGATATCTCGCACGCGGTGCGCGGCGGGCGGATTCCGCCCTGGGCCGGGCCGCTGGTGCGTTACACCGGCCTAACCCCAGTCGCGAAGATGAAGCCGGAGGGGCGGCTGAGCGTCAGCGGCGGCTTGTTCGCCAGGAAGGACGCGCCCGAGGCCTTTGCCTGCCATCTGACGCGGCGCCTGCCGGACGGGCAGCGCTGGCGCGCGATCGTCGGCCATTGCGATGCCCTGGGCGACGGCGAGCGTCTGCTCGAAGCCCTGCGCCGCCGCCTCGACCTGGAACAGGCCTGGTTGGTCGAGACCGGGCCGGCGTTGGGCGCCCATGCCGGGCGCGGGGCGTTGCTGGTGTCGGTGCAGCCGGCGCCGGGCTGAGGCCGCGGCCCAACGGTTACGCGGCAAGCGCGAAAGGGCGCGGTCGCGGCTCGCGCCGCTCCTACCCCTAGCCGACGCCGTTCAGAGGCAGGAACGGCGCAAGCAGCAGCTCGATCCCAAAGGGCGCGGTCGCTGCTCGCGCCGCTCCTACCCCTAGCCGACGCCGTTCAGAGGCAGGAACGGCGCAAGCCGCAGCTCGATCCCCGGCAGCCCCGCGAAGGCTCATGTCCGCGACCGTCGCCGCGCAACGGTGTATCCGCCGGCACGGCGCTCGAATCCGTATCGGCTCTCGTAGCGGCTCGCGCATAATTCGCCCATGTCGCTCGCCGCCCTCCCGCCGCCCCTGTCCGCCGCCATCGCGGTGGCGCCGTTGTCGGTGGTGTTGTTGCTGGCGGCGTACGCGATCGGTTCCCTGTCGGGCAGCCTGCTGCTGGGCCGCTTGCGCGGCGTCGATATCCGCCAGCAGGGCAGCGGCAACGCCGGCGGCACCAATGCCTTCCGTACCCAGGGCCTGCGCTTCGCCGCGGTCGTGGTCTTCATCGATATCGGCAAGGGCGCGCTGGCGACCTGGCTGGCGCTGCGCTTCGCGCCGGTCGGCGACGACTTGTCGGTGACCGCGCACGGTTACCTCGCCGCGTTCGCCGCCGTGCTGGGCCATGTCTGGCCGATCTGGCACGGCTTCCGCGGCGGCAAGGGCGCGGCCACCCTGGTCGGCGCGCTGATGGTGCTGTGGCCGTTCGCGGTGCCGCTGCTGTTGCTGGTCTGGGCGGTGGTGCTGATCGCCAGCGGTTATGTCGGCCTGGCCACGGTGATCGCGGCGCTGTGCCTGCCGCTGCTCGCCTGGTTCGGCGATGCCGGCCTGCCGCGGCAATGCTTCGCGATCGCCGCCGCACTGTTGGTCGTGTTCACCCACCGCGGCAATCTGGCGCGTCTGCGCGCCGGTACCGAATCGCGCTTCGCCGGCGCGCGTCTGCTGCACCGTTGGCGCCGGAGCTGATGGACGACCGCGCGCTGTTGCAGCACTTGATCGCAGGCCCCGCCACCGGCGACGCGCTCGCCAGCGCCGCCGGGCAGACCCGCGCGGCGGTGTGGAAGCGCATCGAAGCCTTGCGCGAAGCGGGGGTAGCGATCGAAGCCAAGCCCGGGCGCGGTTATGCGTTGTCGCAGCCGCTGGATCTGCTCGATGCCGAGGCGATAGTCGCGGCCCTGTCGGCGCCGACGCGGCTGCGGCTGGCCGCGCTCGAAGTGGCCTGGAGCATCGATTCGACCAACAGCGAACTGTTGCGCCGGCCGACCCCGGCGCAAGGCGTCGCGGTGTTGCTGGCCGAACGCCAGACCGGCGGCCGCGGGCGCCGCGGCCGGGTCTGGGCCTCGCCATTGGCCGCGCATCTGTATCTCTCGTTGTCGCGCTCGTTCGGAGGGGGCCTGGCGCGCCTCGGCGGGCTGAGCCTGGTCGCCGGCATCGCCGCGGTCGAGGCCCTGCAAGGCCTCGGCTATGCCGCGGTGCGGCTGAAATGGCCGAACGACCTGGTCGTGCTCGACGGCTATGGCCTGCGCAAGCTCGGCGGCCTGCTGATCGAAGGCGGCGGCGAATACGCCGGTCCGGCGCGCGCGGTGATCGGGCTCGGGCTCAACGTGCGCATGCCGGCCGCGGCTGCGGCCTCGATCGACCAGCCCTGGAGCGACCTGTCCGGCCTTGCCGGCGGGCATGCAGTAGCGCGCGACACGGTCGCTGCGGCCCTGCTGGAGCGCTTGCTGCCGGCGCTGGACGAATTCGACGCCGCCGGGTTGGCGCCGTTCCTCGACCGTTACGCCGCGTTCGATGCATTGGCCGGGCAGGCGATCAGCGTGCACGGTGCCGACGCGACGCATCAGGGTATCGCCCTCGGCCTGGCCGACGACGGCGCCCTGCGCGTGCGCCTGGACGATGGCGAGGAACGTCGTTTCCATGCCGGCGAAGTCAGCGTGCGGCGCGCGCAAGGAGCATCGCGTTGAGCGCCTGGTTATTCGATCTCGGCAACACCCGGCTCAAGTGCGCGCCGCTCGGCGCCGACGGCCGCCCCGGCGACGCCGTGGCGCTGCCGCATCGCGAGGAAGACGTCGCCGCCGCACTCGCCGAGGCCTTGCCGGCGGAGCGGATCGAGGTCGCCTATCTGGCCAGCGTGGCGCATCCGGCCTTGCGCCTGGCGGTGCTCGAAGCACTGACCGTGCATTGCCGGCGGATCTCGATCGCGCGCACCCAAGCGAGTTTCCGCTCGCCGCAGGGTTTCGCCGCGGCGCGCTCCGATACGGTGCGTATCGCCTATGCCGAACCGCGCAAGCTCGGCGCCGACCGTTTCCTGGCCTTGCTCGGCGCGCACGCGCAAGGCGAGGGCGCGGCCTTGATCTGCGGCGTCGGCACTGCGCTCACCATCGATCTGCTCGACGCCGACGGCCTGCACCACGGCGGCCTGATCGCGCCGTCGCCGACCCTGATGCGCGAGGCCTTGCATGCGCGCGCGCCGCAATTGCCCGAACACGGCGGCGAGACGCTCGATTTCGCCGCCGACACCGAAGATGCCCTGGCCTCGGGTTGCGACGGCGCGGCATTGGCCCTGATCGAACGCAGCCTGGCCTCGGCGACCGCGAAACTCGGCCAGCGGCCGCGTCTGCTGTTGCACGGCGGCGGCGCCGATGCGCTGGCCGCCGCTCTGCCGTCGCCGACCCTGGCCCCGACGCTGGTCCTGCAAGGACTCGCGATCTGGGCCGGCATCGAAACTTCCCCCTGACCCCAGGCGATAGAATCCGCGCATGCTCGTCCGTGCCCTCATCGTTCTGCTGATCGCGCTCAACATCGGCGTTGCCGCCTGGTGGGTCGCGCGTCCCGTCCCGGCCGCCGCGGCCGAGGAGACACTGCCGCTCGGCGTGGCCCGCCTGCAACTGGCCGGCGAATCCAAGCTGGCCGAGTCCAAGGCCGTAGCGCAAGCCGGGGCGACTGCGCCGTCGGCGCCGGCCGCCGCCTTGGTGGACAGCGCCGGCAAGCTGCCGGCGACGAGCGCGCGCCAGCCCGATGCCGATCAGACCGAAGCGGCCAAGGCGGAGGCAGCGGCGGCGAAGCTCGATGCTGCGAGCGGCGCGCCGCCGGCCGCACTGCCGCCGCCTACCGCCGCCGCGACGCCAGTGCCGCCGCCGGCCGAAGTGGCGAAAGCGCAGTGCTTCAGCATCGGCCCCTTCGCCGATGCCGCGGCCGCCGACGCGGCACGGGCGAAGTTGCAACCGCTCGCGCAGAAGCTGGCGACGCGCGCTCAGGCCGGCACCTCGAATCCTTCGCGCGGTTGGCGGGTATATCTGCCGCCGGCCGCGAGCGCGGAGGCCGCGCAAGCGACCGCGCAGCGCATTCGCGCCGCCGGTTTCAGCGATCTGTTCGTGATGGGCGGCGGTGGCGCCGACGCCAACGGCATCGCCCTCGGCCGCTTCCGCAGTGAGGAGTCGGCGCGCAAGCGTGCCTCTTCGCTCAGCGAAGCCGGTTTCCCGGCGCGGGTCGAAGCGCTCGGCGAGACCGCCTCGGCGACCTGGATCGATGCCGCCACCACCACCTCGAACGGCGATGCCTTGCGCCGCGCCGCCGGTGCGCAGCGTTGGCGCACTGTGTCCTGCGGCACCCTCGGCTGAGCGCGCTGTCCGTGGGAGGCGGGGGCGCGTAGAATGCGCCTGCCGTCGCCGTATCGAACCCTGGGTCCCGATCCGCACGACGCGCCGTCACGTACCTTGCCGCTTTAGCTCAGTTGGTAGAGCACTCGCCTTGTAAGCGAGCGGTCGTCCGTTCGATTCGGACAAGCGGCACCACGTAAATCCGAATAAAGACAACCGCCCGGCCAAGTGAGCTCAAGAAAAGATAGCCGCCCGGCCAATCCATCCAACGGCGCGAATCGTTCCGGCTTCCGTCAGAACACTGCCCTGGCTGTCCTGTCTCCGCCACAGCGCAGGCGAGCAGACGCCAACGCACTGCGTCCCACGGCTACCTTCCGAACGGCGTGATTGCGGTGTCGGCCCCAGAGCATCGTGAACTGCGGCAGGGGCCGAGCGCGCTCGCCCCAACCCGCACCACCCGTGCTGCAGCGCAACGCCCTAGCGCCGCTCAACAGCCCGCCCCCAGCCCCGCATCCGCCCTGCGCTAGAATGCCGGCATCGTCGGCGGCCGCAGCGCAACGCGCGGCCCTGTTGCGGCGATCGCGCGATGCCGCGGGCATCGTCTGCGTTCACTATCGATATCCCTCGTGCGTCGCAACGCCGGCGCAGGGAAGAGGAATTCACATGAGTCGTACTTATCCTCCGGTGTCCTTGCTCGGTGCGCCGACCGACGTCGGTGCAGGCCATCGCGGCGCGCGCCTGGGGCCGGAAGCGCTGCGCATCGCCGGTCTCGGCGAAGCTCTCGCCGCGCGCGGCGTCGACGTGGTCGATCGCGGCAACCTCGACGGCCCGCGCAATCCCTGGCAAAAGCCGGTCGAAGGCTATCGCCATCTGCCCGAGGTGGTGGCCTGGAATCGTCTGGTGATGGATGCGGTCGGCGCGGAACTGCGCGAGGGGCGCATGCCGATCCTGCTCGGCGGCGATCACTGCCTCGGCCTGGGTTCGATCACCGCGGTCGCGCAGCACTGCCGCGAGACCGGCAAGCAATTGCGCGTGCTCTGGCTCGATGCGCACGCCGACTTCAATACCAGCCAGGTCACGCCGTCGGGCAACATCCACGGCATGCCGGTGTCGTGCCTGTGCGGTCTCGGCCCGGAAGCCCTGACCCATCTCGGCGGTTCGGCGCCGGCGATGCGCCCCGACGAGATCCGCCAGATCGGCATCCGCTCGGTCGATCGCGGCGAGAAGCAGTTGATCCAGCAGCACGGGCTCGATGTCTACGACATGCGCTACATCGACGAGATCGGCATGAAGCGGGTGATGGAGGAGGCGCTCGAAGGCGTCGACGAAAACACCCATCTGCACGTCAGCTTCGACGTCGACTTCCTCGATCCGAGCATCGCCCCGGGCGTCGGCACCACGGTGCCGGGCGGTCCGAACTATCGTGAGGCGCAGTTGGTGATGGAGATGATCGCCGACAGCGGCCGCCTGGCTTCGCTGGACATCGTCGAACTCAATCCGATCCTCGACAAGCGCAACCGCACCGCCAAGCTCGCGGTCGACCTGGTCGAGAGCCTGTTCGGCAAATCGACCTTGATGCGCGAATGACGCGACCGTCGCCGCGGCGATGAATCGCGGCTGACGGTTTCACCGCGGGACAGGCGCAGGACGCCTTGTTTCATGGAATTCCGGGCCGGCGCTGCACGCCGGCTTCACATTCGCTCGCGTCTCATGCCAATCAGGACGCGACTGCGTGCGCGGCCCGATCTGGTATCCGTAACCGACCAAGGAGTTCTTATGAAGCGTTTGACTGCCCTGTTGCTGCTGGCCCTGTTCTCGATGGGCACCCTGACTGCTTGCAACACCGTGGCCGGTGCCGGCAAGGACGTGAAGAAGGCCGGTGAGAAGGTCGAGCAGAAGGCCGAAGAGGTCCGCGACGGCAAATAAGCCGTAGGGCCCGACGAGATGCAAAGAAAAGGCCGGAGCGATCCGGCCTTTTCTGCGTCTGGGGTTTGGCATCCGCTGCGGCGCCGACGCATTCATCGTTGCCACGTCTTCTCGATGTCGGCAAAAGCGTGCAGCGCAACCGTGCAAGCGCAACCGCGCGCACAGAAATGGAATGAAGGGTTCATGCCGTTCACCGACATCAAGCCTCGGCTAACGCAATCGTGACCTCATCGGAACGTCTGCGCTGCGAATCTGTTTCGGCGATATCGGCAAGCTAACGACGTGTTGCGAAGTGCGTGCGTCGTGCCGAATCCGAATCCCCCAACGAAGGAGTGTTATCGATGAACAAAGACATCATTGCCGGCAAGTGGACCCAGATCAAAGGCAAGGCCCAGGCCAAGTGGGGCGATCTGACCGACGACGTGTTCGATATCGCCGAAGGCAACTCCGAATACCTCGCAGGCAAGTTGCAGGAACGCTACGGTTGGGAACGCGACCGCGCCGAAAAGGAAGTGAAGGAATTCGGCAAGACGCTGAACTGAGCGATGCGCCACGGCGTCTGATCATCGGCGCGCATCGATAGCGCAGCGCAGCGTCATCGACGAGGAACAACGGGCCGGAGCTTTCCGGCCCGTTTTTTTGTGCGCGCTACGGTGACGGGCCGGTTGCCGCGATCACCAGCCGCGCGGCGGCGGATCGGCGACGAAACCGTTAGGGAAAGCGCGCGGTTCGTTATCGCGATACGGCGCGCGATAACGCGGGACGATGCCGCGCGCGACCAGATTGCGGTAATCGTCGTAGCGGAACTGGATGACCTGGGCCGGCGAACGCGACGCGCGCACGAAGTCGGTCTGCGAGACCGGCGACCATTCGCGCGCGCCGTGGCCGGTGCCGATGGACTGCGCGGCGGCGCTGTCGGCGGCGGCTTCGCGCGCCTTGCCCGCTGCCGAGGCGGTGGCGGCCGGCGCGGCGGCGCCGTTGGAGGCGCGGCGTTCGGCCTCGGCCATGCCCTGGTCGCGGCCGTAGGGCGGCTGCGGGTAGGGATAAGGATAAGGATACGGACGCGGCGGTTCGCGATAGATCTGACGTTCCTCGAACACCGCCACGCCGATCACGCCGACGTTGTCGGGGCGTCCGGTGCGCGCGGCGTAACTGTCGGGCAGGTCGGTGAAGACGAACTGGGCGACATCGTCGAGCGATTTGCGCCAGCCGTTGATCTCGGTCGATTGCCAGGCATCGAGCACGTAGCCGGCCTGCGAGGGGTTGGCGGTCTGGCCGCTGACCGCATTGACGCCGTCGACCGAGAGTACGACCAGCACGCGTTGGCCGCTGGTGTTGGTCAGGCGCACCGAGTAGCGGTGGCCGGGCGTGCCGGCGATCCACTGCTGGCCGCGGTGCGGATAGGCCGGCAGCCAGTCGCCGCTGTCGCGGTCGATCACCGCGAGGTCGACCAGCGGACGGCCGTAGGCCGGAGTGCAGGCGGTGGCGGTCAACACGGCACCGGCGAGCAGGGCGAGGGTGCGGAACATGGCGGTGTCTCCTGGGTGGTCGTGCATGCAAACGCACCGGGCCCGGCAATGGGGTTGCGCCGCCCCAGCGGGGGCGCCGCGCCGCGCTCAGCTGCCGCTCATGCGCGGCTCATGCGCGGCTCAGGCTGGGACCTCCGGACGAGGCGGGCCCCGCCGGGCAGCGGGTACACTGACCGGCCACGTTCCACCCACGATCGGCAATGACCCAGACCCGCATCCTGACCGGCATCACCACCTCCGGCACCCCGCACCTCGGCAACTACGTCGGCGCTATCCGCCCGGCGATCGCCGCCAGCCTCGCCCCGGACGTGGAGAGCTTCTATTTCCTCGCCGACCTGCACGCGCTGATCAAGGTGCAGGAGCCCGAGCGCGTGCAGCGCTCGACCCTGGAGATCGCGGCGGCGTGGCTGGCCTGCGGGCTCGATCCGGCCAAGGTCTGGTTTTATCGCCAGAGCGAGATCGTCGAGATTCCGGAACTGTCCTGGTTGCTGACCTGCGTCGCCGGCAAGGGCATGCTCAATCGCGCCCACGCCTACAAGGCCGCGGTCGACAAGAACCGCGCCGAAGGCGAGGACGACGATGCCGCGATCACCGCCGGCCTCTTTATGTACCCGGTGCTGATGTCGGCCGACATCCTGGCGTTCAACGCCAACCAGGTGCCGGTCGGCCGCGACCAGATCCAGCACATCGAGATGGCGCGCGACGTCGGCCAGCGCTTCAATCATCTCTACGGCGAGCACTTCGTCCTGCCCGAGGCCTTGATCGAGGACAACGTGGCGACTTTGCCGGGCCTGGACGGCCGCAAGATGAGCAAAAGCTACGACAACACCATCCCCTTGTTCGCGCCGCGCGAGACTTTGAAGAAGCTGATCTATTCGATCGTCACCGATTCGCGCGCGCCGGGCGAGGCCAAGGACACCGAAGGTTCGGCCCTGTTCCAGATCTACCAGGCCTTCGCCAGCGTCGAGGAAACGCAAGCGATGCGCCGCGCCTTCGCCGAGGGCATCGGCTGGGGCGAGGCCAAGCAGGCGCTGTTCGAACGCATCGACGGCGAAATCGCGCCGCTGCGCGCGAAGTACGAAACCTTGATGGCGCGTCCGCAAGACATCGAAGCGATTTTGGTCGACGGCGCCCGCCGCGTGCGCGCGCAGCACGTCAGCCCGCGCATGAAGGCGCTGCGCGAGGCGGTGGGTTTGCGCGATTTGTCGCAGACCACGACGAAGGCCTCGGTCAAGGCCGAGAGCAAGGCGAGCCTGCCGGTGTTCAAGCAGTACCGCGAAGCCGACGGGCAGTTCTATTTCAAGCTCGCCGACGGCGATGAGGTGCTGCTGCAGAGCCGCGGTTTCGCCTCGCCGAAGGATGCCGGGCAGTTGATCGCCGCGCTCAAGGCCGGCAAGAGCGATGTCGCGGCTTTGTTGGCCGCCGCCGATGCCGTCGACGACGCGCGCCGCGATGCCGTGGCCGCAGCCCTGGCCGCGATCGTCCAGGCCGAAGCCGAGGCGCAGGCGGCGAAGGACAGCGCGACGTCGTGAGCCGGTTCGTCGAACTCAACCTGGCGCTGATCCTGTTCTTGCCCTGGTTCGCGATTCTCGGCGCGCTGTTCTGGTTGTACCCGCGGCAGCCGCGCAATGCCGCGCGGCGCTTGTTCGATGCGGTGTCGTTGGCCGCATCGGTATGCGCCTTCGTGTTGGCGATCCGCTGGGCGCATCGTTACGCCGGCGATGCCTATGGCGCGATGTGGCCGCAGATCTTCGCGACCTCGCTGGGCTACGGGGTCTTCCTGGCGACGCTGACCATCGCCGGTGTGGTGCGTTGGCGCTGGCTGAGGCGTTTGACCGACTTCCTCGATTGAAGGGGCGCGGTTGAAGGTCTTGGTGCACGGCCTGCGTCGAGCGGGCGGCAGGCGCCGACTCCTGCGACCAAAGCCGCATGTTGCCGCGGCCCACAGCGCATAGACTGGGCGCCGACTCCGCAGCGCAGTGCAGTGCCTTCATGAGCGAATCCCTGGGCATCGTCACCATCGACACCGGCTTCCAGCGGCCGATCTTCGACGCCGCGTATCTCGTCGTCGACAACGGCCGCGGCGCTTTCATCGACTGCGGCACCCAGCATTCGATTCCGGCCCTGCTCGCCGCTTTGCCGGCGCAAGGCCTGACGCCGGCCGATATCGACTGGTTGATCCTGACCCACGTCCATCTCGATCACGCCGGCGGCGCCGGTGCGCTGATGCAGCAACTGCCGAACGCGCGCCTGGTCGTGCATCCGCGCGGCGCGCCGCACATGATCGATCCGGCGCGCTTGGTCGCTGGTGCGACCGCGGTGTACGGCGCCGAGGAAATGGCTCGCAGCTACGGCGAGATCGTGCCGATCGCGGCCGAGCGCGTGGTCATCGCCCGCGACGGCCACATCGTGCCTCTCGGCGGACGGCCGTTGTTGTGCGTCGACACGCCGGGGCATGCGCGCCATCACCTGTGCGTGTGGGACGAGCGCAGCCGCAGTTGGTTCACCGGCGACACCTTCGGCCTGTCCTATCGCGAATTCGATTCGGTGCGCGGGCCCTTCATCCTGCCGACTTCCTCGCCGGTGCAGTTCGAGCCGGAACCGCTCAAGGCTTCGATCCGCACCTTGCTCGCGAGCGATCCCGAAGCGGTGTACCTGACCCATTACGGCCGCGTCGGCGACGTGCAGCGGCTCGGCGCGGAGTTGATCGAACAGATCGACGCGATGGTACGGATCGGGCAAGCGCAGGCCGCCGACGGCGAACGTCATGCGCGCCTCAGCGAGGCGCTGAGGGCGCTGTACACCGAGCGCGCCTTGGCCCACGGCAGCCCGCTCAGCGAGGCGCAGATCCATGCCGGGCTCGCGGTCGACATCGAACTCAATGCCCAGGGCCTGGCTGTGTGGCTCGATCGCCAGGCCGAGCGCTCGGTCACGACGGTCGACGCGACGGGCTGAACCGCATCCGGCCGGCCCGAACGCGACCGCCCCGAGCCAGTGTTCGATCGCGCCGATCAGGCTTTATGCCGGGCGAAATCCAGCGGCCGCGACCATCTTGTAGTCGATGCCGTTGAGCTCGCCGCGGCGCGGCGCGATGCCGGCGTCAGTCCCAGACGTTCGGCGGCGCGCCCTGTTCGGGATGCTTCATGCGCACGATGCAGAAACGGTGGCCGGTCGGCGCTTCCATCACCCACCAGCGTTTGACGAAGGCGATGCGCTTGGCGCCGAGCGTTTCCAGGCGCGCGGCTTCGGCGTCGAGATCGTCGCTTTCGATGTCCAGGTGCACGCGCGAGGGGTGTGCGACTTTCTGCACTTCGATGTGCAGCTCGGCGGGGCCGTTGGCGAGTTGGGCGTATTGCGCGCCGTCGTCGTCGTAGGTTTCGACCCGGGCCAAACCTAGCGCGCCGCTCCAGAAATTCGCGGCGACATCGAGGTCGCCGGTTTCGCAATCGATGATGAATCCGGCCAGGCGGCTGCGATGGGCCATGGCAGTGCTCCGTGGATGGTAGACCGGCCTGCAGATTGCCGCGCCGAACGCGGACGGGGAAGTGCCGGCTACGATGCGATACCGCGTCGCATCGCACCACCGCGATTCAATGCAGCGGCAATCCCGGGCCCGCACCGTCGGCGCGTGCGAGCGCGGCGAGCGCATCGCGGTACAGCGCGTACTCGTCGCGATCGAGGGCGAAGTTCTGCAAGGCGAACGCGGCCGAGCGGCGCAGGTCCGATTCGGCCCGGGCGTCGCCGGCGATATCGAGCAAGGCGATCTTGAGCCCATCCGAACGCGCGCCGGAAGCTTCGATGCCGGCGATGGCGGCGCGGCGCACGGCGATGTCCGGATCGAGCAGGGCGGGTTCGAGGATGGCTGCGTCGTCGCCGCGTTTGTTCCAGCGCACCGATTGCAACACGGCGCTGGCACGCACCTCGGCATCGGCATGGCCGCGCAGGGCGGCGAGGCGTTCGAGCAAGGGCGCGGCGTCTTCGCTGGCCACGACGGCGGGCGCCAGCATGTCGATGCTTTCCTTCAGCAGGGCCGGGTCGCGTTCGTCGCGCAACTGCCGCGCCAGCGTGTCGCGCACTGCGGCCACATCGAGCGGAAATGCTTTGAGCAGGGCCAGTCCGCTGCGACGCGTGTCCGGGTCGGGGTTGCCGGCGAGTTGCCGTCCGAGTTGCAGCACCTCGTCGCTGGCCACGCCCTGCAGGATCGCGAGCAAGGCGCCGCGCCGATCGAGATCGGTCTCGAAGCTGTAGCGGCGCAGCAGTTCGCGCAGATAGCCCGGGTCCTGCCCGGCGCGGCGGATATTGCGGTCGAGGTCGTCGGCGCCGCGGCTGCGCGAGCCGTCGCTGGCCAGGGCGTCGGCCAGGGCCGAGTGCAGCGGCTGCTTACCGCTGCGGCCCGGGGCGGGCGATGTCGTGGCGCCGTCGCGGCCCTGCGGCGTCGCAGGCGTCATCGAGCAGCGGGTGATCGCCGCGCCGACCAAGCCTCCGATCAGCGCGGACGTCAGCAGCGCCATGCCCAGCCGTGCGGTCCATGTCGGCGGAGAGTGGGCGTGCGTCATCGGCGTCCTCGATGCGAAGCGGAAAGGGGGGCAGCGGGACGGAGGCCTCGCCGCCGCCCCGTTGCGTTTATCGCCCGATCAACAATCCGGTGCGACGCGGCCGTCGGAACCGGTGTAGGTGTAGGCATCCGGAATATAGCGGTTGCTGCCGCTGGCGCCGATGTTGTTCCACAGATTGCTGGTGCCGTACGTGCCGCTTACCGATTCGCCGGTCTTCTGGCAGCGGATGGTGACGCTGGCGCCGTTGGCGAGCGAGCCGACGATGCTGTAGCCGGTGCCCGGGCCGGAGCGTACGTTGAGCGGCGAGCCGCTGGTCTTGACCGTGCCGGTGGCGCCGCCGGCGCTGCAGCTGTTGCGGCTCTTGTAGGCCACTTCGTACTGGTCGTAGACGATGGTCGCGCCGTTCCAGACGATCTTCTGGTCGTCGCCGTTGAGGCGCTGTTCGTAGTGCAGGTGCGCGGAGATGCTGTTGCCGGGGCGCGTGGTCTTGCCGAGCGTGCCGATCTTCTGCCCTTGCGACACGCTGGCGCCGTTACCGACCGAGATGCTGTTGAGGTGGGCGTAGTAGGTCTGCCAGCCGCCGCCGTGGTCGATCACCACTAGGCGGCCGTAGCCGGTGCCGGGATGCGGGTTGTAGGTGTGCGCGGTGCCGCCGGCGGAGGCGACCACGGTCGAGCCGAGGTCTGCGTCGCTGAGCGGGCGCGGCTTGTGGTTGAGGTCGACCGCATAGCGCAGGCCGTGGCCGGGGTAGGTATCGCCGTACCAGGTCTGGCCGCAGGGGAAGGGCATCTGGAAGGCCGGCCGGGCGGCGTTGGCGGTCGGCGCGATCAGGCCGAACGCCACGACTGAAATGCACGACAGCATCGTGCGCAGGGAACGCTTCATTCTGGAACCTCTCGACTGTCGATGAGGACGGGAAGGGTGGGCCGGGGGTCCGAAACGGGCGCCCGGCGCCGGGATTGCGGGCCGACGCTAGCGCGATTCCTGATTAATTGATTTAGGGAATTATTTATTCCTAAACGCAATCGAAGCCGCGAGCGTGATGGCTATCGCGGTTGCGGAATGAGGGTTTCGGCCAGGGCCCGGAAGGAACGCGGGCGGGCGGCAACGACGGCGGCCCCGAGGCGCGGTAGGGGGCAAGATGGGGCGCATACGACCCGAAGCGGGTCAGGATCGCCGTGGGCGGCACTCGCGGCGAAGGCGAGGCCCGATCCGCGAGTACGGCGCATGGTCGGCGCCGTGGCGGTCGATCGCAGGGCTTGCGGTGGCCCGAACCGCTCCCGCGCGATGCGGGAGCGGTGTCTTTCGCTCGGACTCAGTTCGGACGCGCGAGGTCGTCGATCATCGCCTTGAGGAAGCGCGCTGCTTCGCCGCCGGTGCAGGCGCGGTGATCGAAGGTCAGCGACAGCGGAATCACCTTGTGCGATTCGAAGCCGCCCATCACCGGGGTCATCTGGTGACGGCCCTTGCCGGCGGCGACGATCGCCACCGTCGGCGGCACCACCACCGGCGTCGCGTAACGGCCGGCGAACATGCCGAAGTTCGACAGCGAGATGGTGTAACCGCTGAGTTCCGAAGCCGGAATGCTGCGGTCCTCGACCTGCGCACGCAGGCGGTTGATCGCCTCGCGCACGCCGCGCGAATCGAGCACGTCGGCATTGCGCAGCGCCGGCACGAACAGGCCGTCGTCGGTGTCGACGGCGATGCCGATGTCGACCTGCGGATGCAGGGTGCGGGTGAGCTTGTCGCCGTCGAACCAGGCGTTGAGCGCGGGCACGGTCTTGCAGGCGACGACGATCGCGCGCACCAGGCGGCCGGTGATGTCGTTGCCGGGCTGCCAGGCGTTGATGTCGGCGTCGTCGGCGAGCGTGGTCGGCACGACCTTGCTGTGCGCATCGGCCATCACCCGCGCCATGTTGCGGCGCACGCCCTTGAGCTGCTCGGGCTGACCGGTGACGGCAACGCCCGGCGGCTGGGTGCGCATCGGCCGGCCCGAGGCCGACAGCGCACTGCGTACCGGTGCGGCGACCGCAGCCGGTGCCGCGGCGGGCGCGGGTGCGCGATCGGCCGCGCGCTGCACCGGCGCGGCGCCGGCTTGCGCGCTGCCGTCGGCGGAGGCGCGCTTGACGTCGTCCATGGTCACTACGCCGTCGGCGCCGGTGGCGCGTACGCGGCTCAGATCGACGCCGAGCTTGCGCGCCAGCGCGCGCACCGCCGGCATCGCTTTAACGCCGCCGACCGCGACCGCCTGCTCGCTGCGCACCGCATCGGAGGACTGCATCGCACCGACCACGGTACCGCTGTCGGCGCGCTCGGCGGCTTCGGCGGGCTTGGCCGCCGCCGGAGCGGGTTCTGCCTGCGGCGCCGGCGCATGGCCGCCGCCGTGGTGATGGCCGGTGTCCTGACCGTCGGCGCGCTGCGGCAGGTTCGGGTCGATCTCGAACTCGGCCAGCATGGTGCCGGTGACGATCACATCGCCGGCGGCGCCGGCGAGCTTGAGCACCTTGCCCGACACGGGCGAGGGCACTTCGACCACGGCCTTGGCGGTTTCCATCGACACCAGGGTGTCGTCGAGACGGACGGTGTCGCCGACCTTGACCGACCATTCGACGATGGTCGCGTCGGGCAGGCCTTCGCCGAGGTCGGGGAGCAGGAAGGTCTTGGTATCGCTCATGACTCGTTCTCTGAGAGGGTGATGAACGAAGGCCCGCACTCGGCCTTCGTCTTGCATGCTGCGCATCGCCGGTCGGCGACCGGACGATGCGATCGTGGGAGCCCGTCGTGTCGAAGCGCGCGCGTCAGCCGTTGGCCATCGCGCGCTTGGCCGCAGCGACGATCTTGTCGACGCTCGGCAGGTACTTCATCTCCAGACGGAACAGCGGGATGTGGGTGTCGTAGCCGGTGACGCGTTCGACCGGCGCGAGCAGGTCGTACATCGACTCCTCGGCCAGGCGCGCGGCGATCTCGGCGCCGAAGCCGGCGGTCTTGGGCGCCTCGTGCACGATCACGCAACGGCCGGTCTTGCTGACCGACTCGGCGATGGTGGCGAAGTCCAGCGGCTTGAGCGTGGCGACGTCGATGACTTCGGCGCTGATGCCTTCGCCGGCGAGCTTGTCGGCCGCTTCCAGCGCTTCCTTGACCTGCGCGCCCCAGGTGACCAGGGTGATGTCGGTGCCGTCGCGCAGCACGTAGCACACGTCCAGCGGCAGGGCTTCGCCGTCGTCGGCGACGACTTCCTTGTACTGGCGGTAGATGCGCTTGGGTTCGTAGAAGATCACCGGGTCCGGATCGCGGATCGCGGCGAGCAATAGACCGTAGGCGCGCGCCGGCGACGACGGCAGCACCACGCGCAGGCCCGGCACGTTGGTGAACAGTGCTTCGTTGGCTTCGCTGTGGTGTTCCGGCGCGCGGATGCCGCCGCCCCACGGCACGCGCAGCACCATCGGGCAGGTCAGGCGGCCGCGGGTGCGGTGACGGAAGCGCGCGGCGTGGCAGATGATGTGATCGAGCATCGGATAAACGAAGCCGTCGAACTGGGCTTCGGCGACCGGCTTCATGCCCTGCGCGGCCAGGCCGACGGTGAGGCCGGCGATGGTGGTTTCGTCGAGCGGCGTATCCAGCACGCGTTCCGGGCCGAACACCTGCTGCAGGCCGGCGGTGGCGCGGAATACGCCGCCGTTGACGCCGACGTCTTCGCCGAGCACCAGCACGCTGTCGTCGTGGCGCATCTCATAGGCGAGCGCTTGAGTGATCGCTTCGATCAGGGTGATCGCGGCGGGCGTGGCGACCGGCTGGGCGGTATCGACGGTGGTCTTGGTGGCGACGTTCATCGACGGCCCTCCAGAGCGAGTACGGCGGCGCGTTGGGCGAGCAGGTCCGCCGGCATGTCGGCGTAGAGGTAATCGAACATGGCTTCGACCGGTTGCACCGGGGTTTCCAGATAGGCGTTGATCTCGACGTCGACCTTCTTGCCGCATTCCTCGGCCCAGGCTTTTTCGAGTTCTTCGTTCCACACGCCCTGCGCGGTCAGATAAGTGCGCAGGCGCGGCATCGGATCGCGCGTCCACGCGTCCTTGACCTCGGCCTCGTCGCGGTAACGGCGCGCGTCGTCGGCGGTGGTGTGGTCGTGCAGGCGGTAGGTCATGAACTCGATCACGCTGCCGCCTTGGCCGCTGCGCGCCAGTTCGGCGGCGCGGCGCATGCCTTCGAGCACCGCGATCAGGTCGTTGCCGTCGACCTGCAAGCAGTGCAGGCCGCCGGCCAGGCCCTTCTGGGCCAGGGTCTTGGCGCCGGTCTGGGCCGAACGCGGCACCGAGATCGCCCAACCGTTGTTGATCACGCACAGGATCAACGGCAGCTGGTAGGCGCCGGCCGAATTCAGCGCGGCGTAGAAGTCGGTCTTGGACGAACCGCCGTCGCCGCAGCAGGCGACCGCGAGATTGGTTTCCTTGCGCAGCTTGAAGGCGAGCGCGGCGCCGGCGGCGTGCAGGCATTGGGTCGAGATCGGCACCGACCAGGCGAAGTCCTTGCGCGGACCGGCGAAGTCGTTGCCGCGTTCGTCGCCGCCCCAGTACATCAGCACTTCGCGCGGTTGCACGCCGCGCATGAACTGCGCGCCGTACTCGCGATAGCTCGGTGCGAACACGTCGTCGGGCAACATCGATGCGCCGATGCCGACATGGGTGGCTTCGTGGCCCAGGCAGGCGGCGTAGGTGCCGAGCTTGCCGGTGCGCTGCAGGGCGATGGCCTTGGTGTCGAAGGTGCGCACGAACAGCATTTGCTTGAACAACGGCAGCAGCGTGTTGGCGTCCTTGAACGCGGCCGGAATCTCGGCGACGGGTCGACCGTCTGCGCCGAGGTATTGGAGATACTCGATTTCGAACGTCGCGGCGACGGTCATCGGGGGAAGGTCCTCACAGAATAGGGATGAGGTCCGAATCATTCCGGTCCCGGATCCAGTGCCGGGCGCGCTGGTCAGCTTCAGACTGGCTGGGTCCGGATTCTCCGTGCGAACGAGAGGATTCCGGGCCGGGCTAAAGCCGCGGCGCCCGGCGGGCCGGGCACTGCGTCATGGCGCGGATGATACCGAAACGCTTGTTAAGCGCCGTTGCGCGCTGCGACATGCATTGCGAGGCGAAACCGGCTAGGCGTCGCACTCGCCGTGTGCGGCGCGCGGGGATTTCGGCGTTCGGATCGGCATCGCCGCAGGCGCGGCCGGCGGCGTTTTTCCGTTGCCGGGTGCGTACTTGCGTGCCTGCCGTGCTCGCGGCGGCTCGCATCGGCGAGGCATCGGTCGCGCGCGCCGCTGTGGGTTGCGGAAACGCAACGTCGACCGCGGCCAGACGCGCGCCGCGATGGCGTTCACGACTTTGCGTGCCGGTTGGCGCACGAAACGGCGCAGTACGGAGTGTGCCGCGCGCTTGCGGCGGTCGTTCGCGCAGACGCCCATTCCGGCAAAGCCGTCGGGCCTTGCACGCGTGTCGCTGGCCTGCGTGCTTCCGGCGATGCCGACCGAGTTCATCGCGAGCGCAAACGCCGGGCAAAAAAAAAGCGCGGCCGGAGCCGCGCTTTTGTGTTGCCGATCGAATCACGCGGGGCGGCATTGCGCCGCCCGCAGACTTACCACCACCACGGTCCGGCGAGTTGGACGTGGTGCAGGGCGAAGTCGTTGAACGGATTCGGATCTTCCACTGCCGATGCGGCGAAGCCGAGCAGGGTCAGGCTGCGGTCCCACAGGCGCGGACGCGGTGCGACGATGACGAAGTCGAAACGCTGTTCGCTACGCGCCGCCAGTCGGGTGCCGTTGCAGGTCGCTTCGAAGCCGTTGCCGTGCGCGGCGACGGTGCAGGTCCAGCCGCTCGGTGCGGCGATCGAGACGTTGCCTGCCGGCGCATCGCCGTACAGGTTCAGGCTCGGCAGCACCGCGACGTCGCCGCCGCGGTTGCGCACGGTGACGGCGAACTGGCCGCTCTGGCCGCCACGCAGGGCGCGCGGGCCGTCGACGTCGATGGCCAGGTCGGCGCGCGCGGTGGTTTCGATGCTGACGCTGGCGCCGTCGTTGCCCGGCACCGGGTCCAGCGACTGCGACTGCGCCGCGACCGCCAGGGTGGTGGTCTTGCCGATCATCGCTTCGCTGGCGACGGCCGAGAGCGCGAACGTCGCCGTTTCGCCGTTGGCCATGCTGGTGCGGTTACAGGCGACGCTGGTCGAACCGTCGACCACGGCCGGGGCATCGCAGCTCCAGCCGGCCGGGGCGACCACGCTCAAGGCCGGCAGTTCGGCGTTGATGGCGAAGCCGATGCCGGGGTAGTCGGCTTGCTCGGGGCCGGCGTTGTTCAGCGCGACGCTGAAGTTCACCGGCTGGCCGACGCGCACCGAGGCGGTCGAGGTCGAAGCGGTCACCGCGAGATCCGCGCGGCGGCGGAAGTCGATGTAGGTGATGACCGGGTCGTGGTCGGACAGGCGCGACGGCGAATCGCCGAGGCTGCGGTTGATCTCCGGGAAGTCGGCGTTGATGCGCGCGTGATCCAGCTTGAGGCCGGTCGCCGCGGCGATCAGGGCCTGGTTGGCCAGGACCTGGTCGATGGTCTGCGCATTGCCGCCGAAGGTGTAGGAGTAACGCTGATCCGGCGTGGCCAGTTCGCCGAGGTTGCTCAGGTTCGGCTCGACCAGGTCGGCGCCGTCGCCGGGCACCGCGGTCTGATCGTCCGGCGTCGGCGTGCCGGCGACGGTGTTGATCACATCGACGAGGCCGTCGTTGAACTCGAACGCGTTGAAGTCGCCGAGGGTGACGATGCGTTCGGCCGGATTGGCCAACTGGCGCTGCTGGATGAAGTCGGCGAGGAACACCGCCTGGGCCTGGCGCTTCATGCGCACGCGATGGCCGGCGTCGGTGTCGAGTTCGCTGTCGATCAGCGAGCGCTGGTGCACCAGGATCACGGTGATCGGGAAGCTGCGTCCGTCGCCGTTGTGGACCACCGCTTCGAGCACCAGCGGCGGACGATCGTTGAGCAGGGCGCTGTTGCCGTCCGGCTGGGTCCAGGTCGCGGTCTTGCCGGCCTGGGTCACCGACAGCACTTCGACGCGGGCGGTGCCGGCGGCGATGTCGGCGGTCTTGATCAGATAACCGACATCGATGCCGCCGATGTCGTTGCCTTCCAGCAGATAAGCGACGTACTTCGGATCGGGAAGGCCGGCGGCCACCGCGTCGGCGTTGACGCGCGCGGCGATGTCCTGAGCGGCGCTGATGTTCTCCACTTCGACCAGGCCGAGGATGTCCGGACGCTGCAGGTAACCGATGCCGAGCGAGATCTTGTTGAGACGGCGGGCATACGCGTCCGGCGTCAGCACCGGTTCGCCGATCGCCGGGTCGTTGGCGGCGTCGAAGAAACGCTCGACGTTGTAGGCCGCGACGGTGAACTCGCTCATGTCCGGCAGACGGGCCGCGGTCGGTTGGCGTTCCTGGGTGATCGTGGTCAGTGCATTCGGATCGCGCAGGATCGTGTAGCGGCGGAAGCCGTAGTCGAGCGGGCCGGTCAGGTTGGTCAGCACGGTGCCGCTGGACAGGTTGAACGCAGTGCCGCCGATCGCGTCGCTGTCGACGGTGATCAGCTCGGGGTTGAAGTCCCAACGCGGGATCGGCGGAATGCTGCCGCCGCCCGGAGCGCTGTCCGGCGCCTGGATGCCGGGTTCGCGGAACGGACGCGCCACGCCGGTGACCACGACGTTGAAGATGCCGTTACCGCTGCCGGTGGCATTGGTTTCGTTCTTCGAGCCCTGGGTCGGCGAGACCACGGTCGCGCTCGGGATGGTCACGCGCATGCCTTCGAGGCGTTCGAGCTGGTCGAGACCGCCGGACGGATCCGGGAAGGTCGGGTTCAGCGCGATCGCGGCGGGCAAGGTGCTCGGACCGATCACCGGCGGCACCGAGATCAGCACCACCTGCGGGGCATTGCCGAGCTCGGTGAGCGGCGCCTGGCCGGGGTCCGCGCCGGGCACGAACTCGATCACGCTGGCGTTGACGCGCACGACGTTGCCGACGGCGGCGATGGCCGGCGGCGCACTGCCGACGAACACGAACACGCCTTCGGAGGTGGCCGGATCGGCATCGATCTGGCTGTCCGGCGTCTGCAGGAAGAAGCCGTTGCTCTTGCGGCCGGTGACGATGCCGGTGGTGTAGACGCGCTGGCCGAGCAGCGGCGATTGCGCGCCATTGCCCTGGATAGCATGGATCGGGGTCAGCTCGACTTCATCGGTGACGATGGTGCCGATCGCTTCGGCATCGCCGAGGTTGGCGCCGACCGGAGCGCTGAGGCGGACGAAGAAGGTCTCGTCGTTCTCGTTCGCGTCGTCGACGGTGACGTGGATCACGATGGTCGCCGAGCTGGCGCCTTCCGGAATCGTCAGCGTGCCGGCGATCGAGGAGTAGTCGTCGCCGCCGGTCGCGGTGCCGTCGGCGGTGGCGTAGGACACGCTGACGCCGCCCGGGCCGGCCGCTTCCGACAGGCTCACGGTGAAACGGAAGTCCGGAGAGGACTCGATCTGGGTGACGTCGGCGATGCTGAGCACCGGCAGGTTGGCGCCGGCGCAGGAGAACGCGACGCTGGCGCGGTTGCGCGGCGCCGGTGCGGCGGTATCGAAATCGGCACCGTTGACGTTGCTGTCGGTGCAGCCCTTGCCGGCGCGCACCGCGGCGAGCACGGCGCTGATCGTCGCGGTCGGCTGGCTGCCTTCGGCGCAATTGGCGGCGGTGCCGTAGCCGACGAAGTCGACGTTGCCGAGCGGGCAACTGCCGCTCAGCGTGGTGGTGTTGTTGACCAGCGCGACCTTGCCGGCGCCGGCCGCCATCGGGATCGTGCCGACCGTATCGGGCGTCGGCAGATCGACCGAGCCACCGGTGCCGTCGGCCTGCTTGACCAGGTAATAAGCGCCTGGCGCGAGGCTGCCGCTGAGTGCGGTGCGCTGCCAGGTGGTGCCGGCGCTGGAGGCGTACTGCACGCTCCAGCCGCTGAGATCGACGGCGGTGCTGCCGTTGTTGTGCAACTCGATGAAATCGCTTTTCAGCGTGGCGCCGGAATTGCCGCCGCCGCCGTAAACCTGACTGATGACCACTTGCGCCTGCGCCGAACCGGCCGCCGCAAAGGCCAATACCGCCGCCAACAGGCGGCCCCCTAACTTATCCATGTTTTTCCCCATGTGGACGCCTGGATCCCCCCGGAAGCAGACAGAGGGGATTGTGCATCAATGCTCACTTTTTGGCGTTGCAAGGGCATGACGGCCCGGAAAATCGCGACCTGGGTCACTCTCGGCGGGCTCCGGCGGGTCTCGGCGCCGCCCGGGACGGCCCGGACGGCGTCGAAGCCCCCGGCTTGCGCCGGGGGCGGGCGAGGCGACTCAGGGCTGAGGCGCGCCGCCGGGGGCGAGGATCCGCAGCGTGGTCCGCGCGGCGTTATCGGCCGGGTCCGGATCGGCCGACGGGGACGTCACCGAGGCGGCGAGCTCGACCGTGCGCCCGGCCATCGAGGCGTCGGTAGCGGCGCGCAGATGGAACCACTGCGAGACATGGCCGCTGCTGTCGACCTGTTCGCCGGTGCAGGCGAGGCTGGTGTGGTCGCCCTCGACCACCGGCACTCCACAGCGCCAGCCCGGCGCGACCGCGCTGACCTCCAGGTTCGGCCAGGCCCCGGACAAGGCCAGGCCGAGGCCGACCTGGCGCGCCCAGTCCGGACCGGCGTTGTCGACCGATACCGACAGCTCCAGGGGGCGGCCGGCCTCCAGCGTCTCACCGCCGTTCATGGGCCCGGCCCAGACCGACAGATCGGCCCGCGTGCGGGGCACCAGCCGCAGGTGCAGAGGGTCGACGTCGCCGGCGCGCATCGGCACGCCTTCCGCATCGCGCAGCACCGCCGGATAGCCGGCATTGCTGCGCAGGCGCTGGACCTCGATCCGGTCGGTGGCGCCGACCAGGCGCTCGTCGGCGAAGGCGTGCTGCAGCTCCTGGCGGCTGCCTTCGTCGATCGAGGAATAGCGTTCCGATCCTGGCTCGGTCGCGGTGAGGTTGAGCAGATCCGGATCGAAACGGTCGACGCCGTCGCCCAGCACCATCGTGCTCACGCCTTCGGTCGGACGGCCGGTCAAGGTGCCGACCGGATCGACCAAACCGTCGTTGAACGCATGCGCGTCGAAGCGGCCCAGCACCAACAGCGGTGGCGCATCGGGTTCGTCCTGCTGCTGCCGCACCCAGCCGGCGATGAACTCGGCTTGCAGGTGCCGGCGATCGCGCTGGCGTTCGGCCTGTGGCGTGTCGGCGTCGCTGTCGGCCATCGGCGCCAGTTGCACCAGCAGCAAACGCTGGCGGAAACGGTGGCCGTCGATGGACTGGGTGGTGGCATCGACGCTCAGCGGCGCTTGATCGAACAACAACGGCGAAGGGCCGGCGCTATTCGGCAGCAGTGCATCGCGGCCGATCTGGACGACGCGTTCGACGATCACCCGCGAACCCCAACTGCCGACCTGTTCGCTGCGCGCGAGCAGACCGATATGCGGCTTGATCGGATCGACGTTGGGCAGGGCGATGGCGCGGTACTGCGGGTTGCCGTTGCCCGACGCGGTCGCATCGCGGTTGATGCGTTCGGCCAGGCGCTGCAGCAGGGCTTCGTTCTCGATGCCGGCGATCGCGACCAGGTCCGGCATCAGCAGGTTCTCGCGCAGGCTGCGCGAGATTTTGCCGAGGCGGCGTTCCAACGCCGGCATCGGCGTGGTCGGCTGACCCGAGTTGGGCGGGCTGTACTCGTCGTAGAGATCGCCGAGGTCGTAGCTGACCACCGCGGTCTGACGCTGCTGCGGGTCGCCCGGCTCGATGCGCGGCGGCGCCTGCAACGATTCGCGCACGAGCAACTGCGCATCGTGCTGCAGGGCTACGGTGTAGCGCCCGCTGCGCTGATCGAGCGGACCGATGATCCCATCGATGCGGGTGTCGATCGCGACATCGAGCGGTGCGTGGCCATCGGCATCGCTGTCGACACCGATCGCCTCGGGATTGCCGTCCCAACGCGGCAGCCAATCCTGCGGCTGGCCGTGGAAGATCGGCGGGTAGCGCGTGCCCGGCTCGCGCATCGGCGCCGGCTGATCGTAGGGACCGAGCGCGACATGAAAGCGGCCGTCGCTGCGGGTACGTTCTTGCATCGCATCGAAGCTGCCACCGGTCGGACCGACCACGCGCACCTCCGGCAAGCCCACGCGCATGCCTTCGAAGGCTTCGTAGTCGGGCGCGCCGTAGAACGGCTGCCAGGGCAGCAACGGCGCCGGCGGCAGAGGGCGCGGCGAAGTCGTCAGCAGGGCGATCGCCGGCGAGCCCGCGATCGCCGTCATCGTGCCGCGTAGCGGGTGATTGCCGCTGTCGGACAACTCCGTCACCGTGCCGGCCGCACGCACGCGCAAACCGCGCCACTTCGAATCGGGGCGATGGCCGGTCTGCACGAACAGACCCTGCGAGGTCTGCGGATCGCCGTCGCTTTCGAACTCCTCGCTCTGCAGATAGAAACCGTCGTCGCTCAGCGCCGTGACGATGCCTTCGACCGAAACGAATTCGCCGCGCAACGGCGAGACCGCCTCGCGGCCCTGTACGGCCGCGATCGGCACCACCCGCAGATCGTCGTCGACGATGGTGACCAGGCCTTCGAGGTCGACGCCGCCGTTGTCGGCGATCGCGCCGGACAGGATTTGTCCTTTGATCCTGACCGTCTCGTCGCCTTCGTAACGCGTGTCGCCGCGCACCCCGAAGCTGACGTGGGCGCGATCCTGGCCCGGGCCGATCACCGCTTCGTACTCGAACGGCAGATAGTCCTCGTGGCTCGTCGCCGAGCCGCCGTCGACCGAACTCAGCCGGACCCGCACGCCGTCGCTGCCGGCGGGACGGTCCAGGCGCAGTTCGATCGGGAACGGCGCGATGTCGGCGTCTCCCTCGTTAAGTGCGTTCGTGTGCAGGGATACACGCGGCGGCGGCTGTTGCGGATCGTCGTTGACGATGGTCGCCTGGACGTTGAGGTAGTCGCCGTTGGCGGTGACCGCGCCGGAATGGACTTTGATCTGAAGGGCGACGGTTTCGTCGCTCTCGGTCAACCGGTCGCCCCTGACCGGCAAGGCGAAGCTGGTCTCGGTCTGGCCGGCGGCAATGGTGCCGCGCAGATCGATGGGCAGGTAGTCCTGGTCCGGCGTTGCACTGCCCTGGCCGTTGCTGAAAACGCTCCAGCTGACCCCGCCGGGGCCGGCGGGACGATCGAGCTTGAGCCGGAACACGAACGGCGCGATGCCATCCTGTCCTTCGGTTTGGGTCACGTCGTTCGCCGACAGGCGCGGCGGCGGGCCGGCCGGACAAATTCGCCTCGCCGAGTTGCGGTTGCGCGGGGTTGGCGCGCCGAGACTGAAATCGACCGAGTTGGCCTGGGTGTCGACGCAACCGCCGTCCCTGCGCAGTTGCGCGGTGACGAGGCCGCCGGCCGGCGCCGGCGCCGAACCTTCGGCGCAGTCGATGCTGCCGTAACCGACGAAGTCCATCGAACCGGTCGGGCAGGAGACGACGATCGGACTGGAGTGATCGACCAGTGCCAGCTTGCCGTTGAGGTGGTTGAGCGAGACGTTGCCGCTCAGATCGTAGCTAGTCAGCGCAGTCGAGCCGATCGAAACGCGTTGGCGGATCAGGAAGTAACCGCCGGGCGCGATGACGCCGCTCAACGGCGTGCGTTGCCAGCCATAGGCGCCGTTGGCCGGCGCGTAATGCAGGTTCCAACCGTTGAGGTCGACCGCGACGCTGCCGTTGTTGTGCAGTTCGACGAAGTCGGCGCTATAGCGTGCGCCGCTCTGGCCGGCACCGCCGTAGACCTGAGAAATGACCACCTGTGCCTCGGCTGCGCCGGCCAAAGCCAAAGCGATGCCGGCCGCGAGAGCGCGGCTTGCGAGTTTGTGCATGGATTCCCCTCGAGAATGCGCCTGCGGGACGTGCTTGGCAGGCCCGGTTATTGTGCGTTTTAGGCGTCGCACAGGCCGCGACGGGGAGACGTAACTGCCTGCTGCAATTACGAAAGCCGACCCCGGCGCAGGCGATGCGTTACGCTTTGCGCCCCTGCCGTGAGTGCCGCCGATGTCCGTCGAGAAAAACCAGCGCGAACTGGAAGCCGGTATCCATACCGACCTGTCCGGACGCATCAGCTACGGCGGCTATCTGCAACTCGACCGGTTGTTGTCGGCGCAGCGCGCGCTGTCGGACCCGGCCCACCACGACGAGATGCTGTTCATCATCCAGCACCAGGTCTCGGAGCTGTGGATGAAGCTGATCATCCACGAGCTGAGCGCCGCGCTCGAGCATCTGCGCCACGACCAGGTCTGGCAATGCCAGAAAGTCCTCGCGCGTTGCAAGCAGGTGTTGCGCCAGCTCACCGAGCAGTGGTCGGTGCTGGAGACGCTGACGCCGTCGGAATACATGGGCTTCCGCGAAACCCTGGGGCCGTCGTCGGGTTTCCAGTCGCTGCAGTACCGCACCATCGAGTTCATGCTCGGCAACAAGAACGAAGCCATGCTGCGGGTGTTCGCGCACGACCCGCAGGGCCAGGTCTCGCTGGAGAAGGCGCTGTCGGCGCCGAGCCTGTACGACGAGTTCCTGATGTATCTGTCGCGCTTCGGCCACCCGATCCCGGCGATCCATCTGGACCGCGACTGGCGCCAGCCGCACGTCAGCGACCCGGCGCTGCAGCCGGTGTTCGAGCGCATCTACGAGAACACCGACCTGTACTGGCGCGAGTACGCCCTGTGCGAGGACCTGGTCGATCTGGAAACCCAGTTCCAGCTGTGGCGCTTCCGCCATATGCGCACGGTCATGCGCATCATCGGCTTCAAGCGCGGCACCGGCGGCTCCAGCGGCGTGGGCTTCCTCAAGCAGGCGCTGGAACTGACCTTCTTCCCGGAGCTGTTCGAGGTGCGCACCACCATCGGCCCCGCCGACGGCTACGGCGCCGGGACCTGAGGCTGCAGGGTTTCGATACCGCTCCGTATCGAGTGGGCGCTGTTAAAGGATAGGAGCAGCGTCCTGCCGGATTTTCCGCGGCCGCAAGCCGCGACCGCCTCGCTGGATGCGTCGACGGCGGAGTCACTGGAATGACCAGGCGACTGTCGGTGAATCCCGCTGTCATTCCTGCGCAGGCGGGGATCCAGGGCTCTCGTGCCGCAACGTTTGAGGTCTCTGGATCCCCGCCTGCGCGGGGATGACGGCTGAAGGTTCTCGTGGCGATTGGAGTTCGGCCGGGCTCGCCGTGCTGCAGCTTCCGGGTTGGAGCGGTGTCCTGTTGGAGTGCCTGCGGTCGCGAGCCGTGACCGCGAACTCACACTAACTGCGCCGGCAACACCGCGCCGGGGCGCCCAGTCTGGGTCTCCCAGGGAGCCCGGATCGCCGCAAACCGGCACCTCCAACCGCCGCATCGCGCAAAATTCTCCCCCGTTCATGGGTTTGTAAGCGTGATTGTTGCGTCGCAACAAAGCGCAATGCGTGGAATAAAGGTTTGACGGGACCGGTCCAGGCCGGTAAATCTCCCCGACCCGTGCCGTTGGCGTGGGATTTTCATTCAGTTTCGACACGACAGGGGACACCGCATGAGCGGAGCCGCGATACCGACCCAGGGCCAGGCGCCCATACCCGAGTTCAAGCAAATGCTGGGGCATCCCAAGCCCTTGTGGATGCTGTTCATGACCGAGTTCTGGGAGCGCTTCGCGTTCTACGGCATCCGCTGGGCGCTGGTGCTGTACATCGTGGCCCAGTTCCACGGCGGCGACGCCGCCGGCGAAGCGCCTGCCAACCGCATCTACGGCGCCTACCTGGCCCTGGTCTATGCCGCGGCGATCTTCGGCGGCTACATCGCCGACCGGGTGCTCGGCTATCAACGCTCGATCCTGCTCGGCGCGGTCATCATGGCCACCGGCCTGTTCCTGATCGCGATCCCGAACGACCAGGTGTTCAAGCTCGGCCTGGCCACGATCGTGGTCGGCAACGGTCTGTTCAAGCCGAACATCTCGACCATGGTCGGCAAGCTCTACAGCGTCAGCGACGGCCGCCGCGACTCGGGCTTCACCATCTTCTACATGGGCATCAACGCCGGCGCCTTCATCTCGCCGATCCTGACCGGCCTGCTCGCCGAAAAGGTGTTCGGTACCGCGGCCATGCCCGTCTACAAGATGGTGTTCATCGCCTCGGGCCTGGGCATGATCGCCAGCCTGGTGTGGTTCTGGTTCGGTCGCCGTCAGCTCGAAGGCATCGGCCGCCCGCCGTCCGACAGCGCCGGCAAACAGAAGGTGCTGTACGTGTTCCTCGGCGCCTTGGCCGCGATCCCGGTGGTGTACTTCCTGCTTGCCGTCGGCGCGACCACCCTGCAGTGGGTGCTGCTGGCGATGTTCATCGCCCTGTGCGCCCTGTTGCTGGTCGAGGGCTTCCGCGAGGGCAAGGTGCAACGCGACAAAGTGATCGCGATGCTGATCATCTTCACCTTCAACATCCTGTTCTGGATGTTCTTCGAGCAGGCCGGCAGTTCCTTCACCTTCCTCGCCGACAAGATCGTCGACCGCCAGCTCGGCGACTTCCTGTTCCCGAACGCCTGGTTCCAGTCGGTGAACTCGCTGGCGATCATCACCCTGGCACCGATCATCGCCCTGATCTGGGTCAAGATGGGTTCGGCCAATCCGTCGATTCCGCGCAAGTTCGGCCTCGGCCTGATCTTCAACGGCCTGGCGTTCGCGCTGTTGATGTTCGCCTTGTCGGGCCTGGTCAACGACGCCGGCAAGATTCCGTTCTGGACCTTGTTCATGGTCTACGTGATCCAGTCCGTCGGCGAGCTGTGCCTGTCGCCGATCGGCTTGTCGATGGTGACCAAGCTGGCGCCGATGCGCCTGGTCGGTTTCGGCATGGGCGGCTGGTTCCTCTCGACCGGCATCGGCAACAACCTGTCGGGCATCTTCGCCGGCGTGGTCAGCGGCGAAGGCGGCATGACCACGACCTCGGCCTTGAGCGGCTACACCTTCGGCTTCTACGCCTTGGTGGGCGCGGGCGTGCTGTTGTTCCTGATTGCGCCGCTGGTGCAGAAGTTGATGCACGGCGTGAAGTGATCGCTCTGCCGCGCTTCGCGCGCGGCCAGGTGGCGAACGAAAGACGACGGCTACGGCCGTCGTCTTTTTTTGTGGGCCGGGTGGCGGTGATGTCTGGGGCGTGATGGCGGTGCGGACGGGTGATCACGGGCAGATCGCTTTGATTCCCTGGCTGCGACGAAGGCCGCGAACAATAATTGGCCGTGCCGTGCCGTGCCGTGCCGTGCCGTGCCGTGCCGTGCCGTGCCGTGCCGTG
>NZ_JMTZ01000045.1 GCF_000731095.1 Lysobacter antibioticus
CGCGCCGCTCCTACCCCAAAGCGGCGACCTGCCCAGGTAGGAGCGGCGCGAGCCGCGACCGTGAAATCCATGCGGCCGCGTAAACCAACAGCCCGCGCACAGGCGGGCGGTGGTGTTTGGAGAAACCCGTCGGTCGGCGGGCTTGGGATCAGGCGTCGCGGTTGTGCCGGCGCATCACGCGCTGTTTTTCGCGCGCCCAGTCGCGTTCCTTGCTCGCCTCGCGCTTGTCGTGGCTCTGCTTGCCCTTGGCCAGCGAGATTTCCAGCTTGACCTTGTTGCCTTTCCAGTACATCGCGGTCGGCACGACCGTGTAGCCGTCGCGCTGGACGCGGCCGATCAGGTTGTCGATCTCGTTGCGGTGCAGCAGCAGCTTGCGGGTGCGGCGTTCCTCGGCGACGACGTGGGTCGAGGCGGAGATCAGCGGGCTGATCTGCGCGCCGATCAGGAACATCTCGTCGCGCAGGATGACGGCGTAGCTTTCGGTGATGTTTGCGCGTCCGGCGCGGATGGATTTGAGCTCCCAGCCCTGCAGCGACAGACCGGCCTCGAAGCGTTCTTCGAGGTGGTAATCGTGACGCGCACGCTTATTCAGCGCGATGGTGCCGCCCGCGCTGCCCTTTCCTTTATCCTTGCCGGCCTTGTTGTTCGTAGTTTTAGCCATGAGTGATTGTCCACGATCCGGAGGCGGTTTGAGTAGCCGTGTCCGGTTTTGGATGAAGATCTCCGATCCGGAGGCGGTTTGAGTAGCCGCCGTTTTAGGCGAAGCGCTCCGGTCTGGAGCGGCTGAGCTGCCCCGGTTTGGGATCAAGTTTCACGATCCGCAGACGGCCTAGACGCCCTTACCGGCTTTGGCCCGGATAGGATGTGCTACTGCCGAAGCGGGCCGTCGAAACCGCGGCCTTTCGGACACGTTTTCGACGACCTTGCGGCAACGGCCGTTCCGAGGCCCCCGCTTGAAATCCGCTTTGCGGACCTTATTGCGATAAGCACATGCCTACGATTCGCCGTTCCGCCCTCGTCGAACACTCCGCCGCGCGCATGTTCGCCCTGGTCAACGATGTCGCCGCGTACCCGCGCCGTTTCGACTGGTGCGAGCAGGCGCTGGTGCTCGAAGCCGACGAGGCCCACATGGTGGCGCGGCTCGACCTGGGCCTGGGCGCATTGCGGACCTGGTTCACCACCCACAACAGCTTGTCGCCGCCGCACCACATCGAGCTCAAGCTGGTCGACGGGCCGTTCCGCAAGCTGGGCGGGCGCTGGGAATTCCACGCGCTGGACGAGTCGGCCTGCAAGGTCACCCTGACCCTGGAATTCGAGCCGGCGGTGAAGCTGCTGGGGCCGGCGATGGCGCTGGGCTTCCAGAGCCTGGCCGACCGCATGGTCGACGATTTCGTCCGGGTCGCCGATCGCGGCGCCGAACCGGCGTTGCCGTCGGTGACCGGCCCGAGCCCGGCCTGAGCGGCATCGCAGTGAAGATCGAGCTGGTCCGGGCCTGGCCGCGCCGTTTCGAGGCGCTGAGCCTGGAACTGGCCGACGGCGCCACCGTCGCCGATGCACTCGCCGCGGCCGGGTGGGGCACGGACGCCGAAATCAGCGGCTACGCGGTGTTCGGGGTCAAGGCGGTGGCGGACACGCCGCTGCGCGATGGCGACCGGCTGGAATTGCTGCGGCCTTTGCAGATCGACCCCAAGGAAGCGCGCCGCCGCCGCGCCGCCGAGCGCCCGCTCAAGAAATAAGCGCGCGCAAAACCAACGACGGCCCGGACGCAAGGCGGCCGGACCGGCAGGGGTGACGCTGCAGCGGGAGGCTGCGCGACCGCGAGGCCGCGCGCCGGGGATCAGCGCCGGCGGCGCTTGTCCTTATCCTTGTCCTTGGCCAGGTTGCGGCCGAACTGCTTGACCGAGGCGCGGGCGATCTGCTCGTCCTGCTCGGCGAAGTAATCGCCTTCCCACTTGGTCAGGCTGTCGTTCTCGAACCACAGGGTCAGGTTCTTGCGATCGGTGTGGCCGAGGCGGTCGACGCGCTGGGTCGAGGTGTAGTCCCAGCGGTTCTGGTGGAACGGGTCTTCGATCGACGGGGTGCCCAGCAGCAACTGCACCTGCTGCTTGGTCATGCCGGTCTGGAGCTGGTCGATCGCGGTCTTCTCGAGCAGGTTGCCCTGATAGATCGGCTGCTTGTAGATGATGCCGCAGCCGGCGGTGAGCATGGACAGCGAGAGGACGAGCAGGAGCTTACGCATCGGGTAGGGTTCTGCGGCAGTCGAAGGCAACGGGGCCGATGATACACTGAAGCCCGCACCCACCAAGGGCGGATCACGGCGCGCGGAGACCCCTCGCGTTCATCCGCCATTCCGGCCCAGCCAGCCCCGTCCGCTCCATGCGCAGCCGCCCGCGGCCACGGCCAGCCGGTCAACACCCAGGCACGGCGAACGCCGGCCGAATCGATCTGAAGGGAACACTCATGGAATCGCAGGACCTGCGCAACGTCGGACTCAAGGTCACCCATCCGCGCCTGCGGATCCTGGAGCTGCTGGAGCAATCCAAGCCGCGCCACATGACCGCCGAGGACATCTACCGGATGTTGCTGGAAAAGGGCGAGGACATCGGCCTGGCCACGGTCTACCGCGTGCTGACCCAGTTCGAGTCGGCGGGCCTGGTGCTCAAGCACAACTTCGAGGCCGGCCAGTCGGTGTACGAACTCGACCGCGGCCATCACCACGACCACATGGTCGACATCGACAGCGGCAAGATCATCGAGTTCGAAAGCTCGGAGATCGAAGAGCTGCAGCGCAAGATCGCGGCCAAGCACGGCTACGAGATCGAAGAGCACTCGCTGGTGCTGTACGTGCGCAAGAAGAAGTGAAGGCCGACATGTCCGGCGAGACGATGTTGCCGTGCTCGTGCTGCGGCGAACTCGTCGCGCTGTCGGACATGGAGTACTCCTTCACCTTTCCGGACGCCTACCACGCCCTCGACAACGCCGCGCGTTGCGCGCCGGACACCTTCTGCGACGCGAACTTCTGCGCGATCGGCGGCGGTCAGTTGTTTGTGCGCGGGGTGATTCCGTTGCCGGTCGAAGGCGGCGACGACTACTGCATCGGCGCCTGGGTCGAACTGGCCGAACACGATTGGCGCCTGGCGCGGATGATGTGGGACGAGCCCGGCAACGACCGCGTGCCCGAATTCGCCGGCACCCTGGCCAACCACATCCCGCGCGTCTACGAGTTCAGCACCCTCGGCCTGGAGCTGCGGGTGCAGTTGCACGACGACACCCGGCCGACCTTCCGCCTGGTCGACAGCGGGCATCCGCTCGAAGACGAACAGCGCCAGGGCATCACCCCGCACCGGGCGGCGTTCTTCACCGGGCTGCCGGACCTCGATTGAGGCGGCTATCGATCCAGGATCGAGTCGGCGATCAATCGTGCTTGCTCGATTGATCCAGGGCGAACGAGCTTGCTCGATCGATCCAAGCCCAACGGGCTTGCTTGACCGACCCAGGCCGAAGCCGCTCCGAAGCTGAGCTCGATGTAGGCTCCGAATCCCGAATCCCGAATCCCGAATCCCGAATCCCGAATCCCGACCTCAGACCACGTCGGCCAACAGCCGCTTGGCCGCGGCGCGCACTTCTTTATTGAGTTCGATGCCGCCGAGCATGCGCGCGAGTTCTTCCTCGCGCTGCTTGGCGCCGAGCACCTGCACCGCGCTCTGGGTCACGCCTTCGCTGGCGGCCTTGCTGACGCGGTAGTGGGCGTGGCCCTGGGCCGCGACCTGAGCCAGGTGGGTCACGCACAGCACCTGGCGGCTGGCGCCGAGCGCGCGCAGCTTCTGGCCGACGATCTCGGCCACGGCGCCGCCGATGCCGGAATCGACTTCGTCGAAGACCATGGTCGCGACCGCGTCGAGGCCGAAGGCCGCGACTTCGATCGCCAGCGAGATGCGCGAGAGTTCGCCGCCGGAGGCGACCTTGCGCAGCGGCCGGGCCGGCTGGCCGGGGTTGGCCGCGACCAGGAACTCGACGCGCTCGCCGCCTTGCGGGTCGGGGCGGTCCTCGTCGAGCGGCTCCAGGGCGACGTCGAAACGCCCGCCGCCCATGCCGAGTTCGCCGATCAGCACGCTGGTGGTGTCGGACAGGCTCTTGGCGGCCTTGCGGCGCGCCTCGCCCAGGGTGTCGGCGGCGCGGCGCCACTGTGCGCGCGCGCTCTGGATTTCGCCGTCGAGCACCTGCAGGCGGTCGCCGGCGCTGCGCAATTGGTCGAGTTCGCCGGCCATGCCGTCGCGGGTGGCCGGCAGTTGTTCGGGCGCGACCCGGTGCTTGCGCGCCAGCTCGTGCAGGCGGCCGATCTTGTTTTCGATCTGCTCGAAGGCCGAAGGATCGAGGTCGAGATCGTCGCGGACCCGGTCGAGCAGGGTCAGCGCTTCGTCGATCTGGATCGCGGCGTTGTCGAGCATGGCGTCGACATCGTTCAAGCGCGGCTCGTGCTCGGCGACGCGCTGCAGCTCGCCGCGCACCTGTTGCACCAGGCGGGTCAGCGACGGGCCTTCGTCGCCGCCGAGGCGGGCGAAGGCCGATTCGCAGGCGGCGATGAGGCCGGCGGCATGGGCATGGCGGCGATGGTCGCTGAGCAGCTTGGCCAAGGCCTCGGCTTCGAGCACTTCGCGTTCTAGCTCGGCGTGCTGATGTTCCAGCCAGGCGATGCGGTCGGAGACGTCGCCCTGCGCCGACAGCGTGTCGCGTTCGCGCAGCAGCGCGCTCCACTGTTGCGCCGCGGCTTCGACCACGGCCAACGGCGCGTCGTGGCGGCCGTAAGCGTCGAGCAGGCCGAGCTGGCTGGCGCGCGACATCAGCGCCTGGTGTTCGTGTTGGCCGTGGATCTCGACCAGGCGCCCGGCGAGCTCGCCGAGTTGGCTCAGGGTGACCGGGCGGCCGTTGATCCAGGCGCGCGAACCGCCGTCGGCGCGGATCACCCGGCGGATCTGGCAGACCTGGGCCTCGCCGTCGCCGGTTTCGTCGAGTTCGTTGTCGCGCAGCCAGGCCGCGGCCAGCGGCGCATCGTCGAGGGTGAAGTCGGCGACCAGTTCGGCGCGGTCGGCGCCATGGCGGACCACGCCGCTGTCGGCGCGCAGGCCGGACAGCAGACCGAGGGCATCGACCAGCAGCGACTTACCGGCACCGGTTTCGCCGGAGATCACGGTGAGGCCGGGACCGAAGCTGAGTTCGGCGGCGCTGACGACGGCGAATTGCTTGAGCGAGAGGTGAGCGAGCATGCGGCGGCGATTGTGCCTTGGCGGCGAGAGACTGGGAATGGGCGGCAAGCGGGCCGGAGGGTAGGGCGGATGCGGATCACAGGGTGAGACGAGCGGGGCGAGGCGAGCGGACGCGTACGCCGCCGGCAGTGTGCACGAGGATTCTTACCGATGCGGACGCAGCGCGCAGGGCGGGGCGGCCGATGCGGACCGCCATCGTCGAATCGGACGATGGCGCTTGCGCCGGCCCGCGTCCGCGCCTATATCCACAGCATGAATCGCCGACCGCCCGATCCGAGCCTCGACCCGCGCGCGCGGCAACTGCTGCGCACGCTGATCGGCCGCTACATCCACAGCGGCGAACCGGTCGGATCGCAGACCCTGGCCAAGCATGCCGGCCTCGACGTCAGCGCGGCGACGATCCGCAACATCCTGGCCGACCTGGAAGACGTCGGCCTGCTCAGCGCGCCGCACGCCTCGGCCGGGCGCATCCCGACCGTGCAGGGCTACCGCCTGTTCGTCGACTCGCTGCTGCAGGTGCGGCCGTTGCCGGAAGGCGAGGTCGCGCGCCTGCGCAGCGAGCTGCCGTCGGGCTCGGGCACCCAGGCCTTGCTGGGTAGCGCCTCGGAGCTGTTGTCGGCGATGACCCACTTCGTCGGCGTGGTCAGCGTGCCCAAGCGCGAGCAGTTCGCGTTCCGGCGCATCGATTTCGTGCCGCTCGACGCCCAGCGGGTGCTGGCGATCCTGGTGTTCGCCGACCAGGACGTGCAGAACCGCATCATCCAGACCCGTCGCCCCTACGACGCCGGCGAACTCGAACGGGTCGGCAACTACCTCAACGCACACTTCGCCGGGCGGCCGGTGGCCGAGATCCGCGCCACCTTGCTGATGGATCTGCGCAACGCCCAGTCGGAGATGCAGACCTTGCTGGCGCAGTCGGTCGAGCTGGCCGAGCAGGTGCTCACGCCCGACAACGACGACATGGTCCTGGCCGGGCAGACCCGGCTGATGGGCGTGCAGGAGCTGGCCGACCTGGACCGCCTGCGCGAGCTGTTCGAGGCTTTCGCCCGCAAGCGCGAAATCCTGCAGTTGCTCGAACGCACCGTGCGCGCCCCCGGGGTGCGCATCTTCATCGGCGAGGAGACCGGCCTGGCGCCGTTGGAGGGCGTGTCGCTGGTGACCGCGCCGTATACCGCCGGCGGCCGCGTGCTCGGCGTGCTGGGGGTGATCGGCCCGACCCGCATGGCCTACGACCGGGTGATCCCGGTGGTGCAGGCGGCCGCGGATGCGCTGGGGGATGCGTTCGGCGTCACTGAGGGGGACTGAGGGAGGCCGTCCGGAAGCCCAGAGTAGGAGCGGCGCGAGCCGCGACCAACCGAAGTGGACTGAAACGAGGGGCGATTCCGCCTCCGAAGCCGGTCCAACCGTCCCGCCTATCCCAGTTAGCCGGAGCCCGGGGTAGGAGCGGCGTAAGCCGCGACCGCCATCTCTCCGGTGGGGCCAATCTTTTGGAGACCATCGGCTTCGGGCCGAGCCGGGGTTGATCACCTCAGTGGATCGCGGCTTGCTCCGCTCCTGCCCATAAGCCGGCGCCGCCGGGGTGGGCAATGCCTCCCGAAACCCGCCGCTCGACGCCGATGCCGGGCGATCGATGCAGATCCGGGCACTTGAACCGCACCATCGCGGCCCCATAGCTGGCCTGTCGCGGAAAAACCGCCAGGACCCAGGCATGAACCAACACGATCCTTATTCCGAACTCAACCCGGCGGCCCAGGACGAGGTCCCGGGCTCCTCCGAGGCGTCCGAAGTCGAGGCGCTGCGCGCCGAGCTCAGCAAGCTGCGCGAAGACACGCTGCGCGAACGCGCCGAACTCGACAACCAGCGCAAGCGCGTGTCGCGCGACGTCGAGATGGCGCGCAAGTTCGCCAACGAGCGCCTGCTCGGCGACCTGCTGCCGGTGATCGACAGCCTCGAGGCCGGCCTGGCCGTGGCCGGCGACGACGCCAGCGCCCTGCGCCAGGGCATGGAACTGACCCTGCGCCAGCTGCTCAAGGTCGCCGGCGACAACGGCCTGGTCGCGGTCGACCCGGCCGGCCAGCCGTTCAATCCCGAGCATCACCAGGCCATGAGCATGGTGCCGGCGCCGGGTGTGGCGCCGAACCACGTGGTCCAGGTCTACCAGAAGGGCTGGCTGCTCAACGAGCGCCTGCTGCGTCCGGCGCTGGTGGTGGTCGCCCAGGACGCCTGAACGATCCCGGGACGGTCCCGGCCGCGGCTCGCCGCGGTCGCGAAACCGAAGCGGGGGGCGGCGCGAGCCGCGAACGGACGTTCTGGGAAGGGCCGGGACGGACGTCACGAGGGCGGGGCACGGGCGCTTGAACTGCCCGGCACCTAGCCCCAAATAACGAACATCGGCGGCACGGCGCACAGCGCGGACCGCCCCAACTATTCAAGCATTCGAGAGGGAGCACTACGTATGGGCAAGATCATCGGCATCGACCTGGGCACCACCAATTCCTGCGTCGCAGTGATGGAAGGCGGCAAGGCCAAGGTCATCGAGAATTCCGAGGGCGACCGCACCACGCCGTCGATCGTCGCGTTCACCAAGGACGGCGAAGTTCTGGTCGGCGCCTCGGCCAAGCGCCAGGCGGTCACCAATCCCAAGAACACCTTCTATGCGGTCAAGCGCCTGATCGGCCGCAAGTTCAGCGACGCCGAAGTGCAGAAGGACATCGGCCTGGTGCCCTACAACATCGTCGCGCACGACAACGGCGATGCCTGGGTCGCGACCCTCGACGACAAGAAGATGGCGCCGCAGCAGATCTCGGCCGAAGTGCTGGGCAAGATGAAGAAGACCGCCGAAGCCTACCTGGGCGAGCCGGTCACCGAAGCGGTCATCACCGTGCCGGCCTACTTCAACGACAGCCAGCGCCAGGCGACCAAGGACGCCGGCAAGATCGCCGGCCTGGAAGTCAAGCGCATCATCAACGAGCCGACCGCGGCGGCGTTGGCCTACGGCATGGACAAGAAGGGCGGCGATCGCAAGATCGCGGTCTACGACCTCGGCGGCGGCACCTTCGACGTGTCGATCATCGAGATCGCTTCGGTCGACGGCGAGATGCAGGTCGAAGTGCTGTCGACCAACGGCGACACCTTCCTCGGCGGCGAAGACTTCGACAAGCGCGTCATCGACTACTTGGTCGAAGAGTTCCAGAAGGACCAGGGCATCGACCTGCGCAAGGATCCGCTGGCGCTGCAGCGCCTGAAGGATGCGGCCGAGCGCGCCAAGATCGAGCTGTCGTCCTCGCAGCAGACCGAAGTCAACCTGCCGTACGTGACCGCCGACGCCTCGGGTCCGAAGCACCTCAACATCAAGCTGACCCGCGCCAAGCTGGAGTCGCTGGTCGAGGACCTGGTCAAGAAGACCATCGAACCCTGCCGCATCGCCCTCAACGACGCCGGCCTGCGCGCCAGCGACGTGGCCGAAGTGATCCTGGTCGGCGGTCAGACCCGCATGCCCAAGGTCAGCCAGGCGGTGGCCGAGTTCTTCGGCAAGGAACCGCGCAAGGACGTCAACCCGGACGAAGCGGTTGCTGTGGGTGCGGCCATCCAGGGCGGCGTGCTGGCCGGCGACGTCAAGGACGTGCTGCTGCTCGACGTGACCCCGCTGTCGCTCGGCATCGAGACCCTGGGCGGCGTGTTCACCAAGATCATCGAGAAGAACACCACGGTGCCGACCAAGGCCTCGCAGACCTTCTCGACCGCCGAGGACAACCAGTCCGCGGTGACCGTGCACGTGTTGCAGGGCGAGCGCGAACAGGCCCGCTTCAACAAGTCGCTGGCCCGCTTCGACCTGTCCGGCATCGAACCCTCGCCGCGCGGCATGCCGCAGGTCGAGGTGTCGTTCGACATCGACGCCAACGGCATCCTGCACGTCAGCGCCAAGGACAAGAAGACCAACAAGGAGCAGAAGGTCGAGATCAAGGCCGGCTCGGGTCTGTCCGAGGAAGAGATCGCCAAGATGGTCGCCGACGCCGAAGCCAACCGCGAGGAAGACCAGAAGTTCCACGAGCTGGTGCAGGCGCGCAACCACGCCGACGGCCTGATCCACATGGCCCGCAGCACGATCAAGGAGCACGGCGAGAAGTTGCCGGGCGACCAGATCGGCCGCGCCGAGGCGGCCATCGCCGACCTCGAAACGGCGATGAAGGGCGACGACAAGGGCCAGATCGAGGCCAAGTCGAAGGCGCTGGAAGAAGCCGCGCAATCGCTGTTCGCCGCGGCCCAGGCCGCGCAGCCGGACGCCGGCGGCGCCGCCGAAACCGGTTCGGCCAAGTCCGAGGACGTGGTCGACGCGGAATTCACCGAAGTGAAGGACGAAGACAAGAAGTAAGCCGGGAATCGGGAATGGGGAATCGGGAATGGGCTTTCGCCATCGCGGCGATTTGCGTCCAAAGGCCCGGTTCCCCGTTCTCGTATCCGCAACGCGGCAGTGGCCGATGCGTTGGTGTTTCGATCGTCGTCCCGGCGCAGGCGGGGACCCAGGGCTTCAGCGGGGTATGGTGCTGAAGTCTCTGGATGTTCGGCTGCCGCTGAAGAGCGGCAGAGCCCGCCTTCGCGGGAATGACGGCCGAAAGGTTCACACCCTCGCAGCGGCCACCGCTTTTGATTTGACGATTCCCGATTCTCGACTCCCGATTCCCAGCCCATGAGCAAACGCGACTATTACGAAGTGCTGGGCGTTGCGCGCAACGCCGGCGACGACGACCTCAAGAAGGCTTATCGCCGCTGCGCGATGAAACACCATCCGGACCGTAATCCGGGCGACGCGGCCGCCGAGGCCGCGTTCAAGGAATGCAAGGAGGCCTACGAGGTCCTGGCCGACGCCAACAAGCGCCGCGCCTACGACCAACACGGCCATGCCGCGTTCGAACACGGCATGGGCGGCGGAGGCGGCGGCCCCGGCTACGCCGATATGGGCGACATTTTCGGCGACATTTTCGGCAACATCTTCGGTGGCGGCGGAGGCGGCGGTTCGCGCGCGCCGCGTCGCGGCGCCGACATCGGCTACGTGATGGAGCTGTCGCTGGAAGAGGCGGTCGGCGGGATCGAGAAACAAATCGAAATCCCGACCCTCGACGCCTGCGACACCTGCGAAGGCAGCGGTTCGGCCGACGGCAAGGTCGAGAACTGCACGACCTGCGGCGGCCGCGGCCAGGTGCGTTTCCAGCGCGGCATCTTCTCGATGCAGCAGACCTGCCCGCATTGCAACGGCCGCGGCCAGAGCATCGCGAACCCCTGCGGCGACTGTCACGGGCAAGGCCGGGTCGAACGCACCAAGACCCTGTCGGTGAAGATTCCGGCCGGCGTCGACAACGGCGACCGCATCCGCCTGACCGGCGAAGGCGAGGCCGGCCCGACCGGTTCGCCGCCGGGCGACCTGTACGTGGAAGTGCGCGTGCGCGAGCACGAGATCTTCCAGCGCGACGGCGACGACCTGCATTGCGAAGTGCCGATCCGTATCTCGCAGGCCGCGCTGGGCGACACCATCCGGGTGCCGACGCTCGGTGGCGAAGTGGAGCTGCGCATTCCGGGCGAAACCCAGAGCGGCAAGCTGTTCCGTCTGCGCGACAAGGGCGTCAAGTCGGTGCGCAGCCGCAAGCCGGGCGATCTGTACTGTCGCGCCGTGGTCGAGACGCCGGTCAATCTGACCCCCGAGCAGCGCGAGCTGCTGGAGAAGTTCGAGGCTACGTTCGTGGGTGAGGGGGCGCGAAAGCACTCGCCACGGTCCTCCACCTTTCTCGACGGGGTCAAAGGGTTCTGGGACCGCATGACGTCCTGAATCGCGTCGTATCGAATGTGCGTTACGGAAAGGGGCTGCGGCCCCTTTTTCGTGGGCGCCGTTGTGCAGTGGTGGTCGGCGCGTGAGCTATCGAGGCTTTTTTGTTGTATCCGTGACGGTTCCGCAGCGTCGGGTGGTTCGCGGTCGCGGCTTGCGCCGCTCCTACCCCGAAAGCGGCGAATGCAAAGGGTAGGAGCGGCGTCCCACGGGGATTTCCTTCGGTCACAAGCCGCGACCGCGGGGCTCCCGTCGCAGCGTCGTTTGCATCTGTCCGCACATAGCCAACGCGGCACATTGCTAGCGGAGAAAGATCAGGCCGGGTCGACCGCGCGCGCCTGCGCAATCGGCCGCGCCGCGTCGCGCAACAAAACGCCGACCGATGTGGTAGAACGTTGCCGCGCTGATCGGCGCGGCGGGATGCCGCGGGCAACCGCCTCTCATACGGAATCAGGGGTAGAAAGGATGCGAATGATTACGCTGCGGCTGTCGGCCGCGATCTGTTTCGTGCTGGGCGCCGGCGTCGCCGCGGCGCAGACCGCGCCGTCCGCCGAGCAGGCCAAAGCGCCGGCCGGGACCGCGAAGGCCGCCAGCGCCAAATCGGCCAAGGACGAGCCGCTGCGCAACGAGCGCCTGCACCTGACCTATACGGTCCAGCCGGACGGCGCCTATATCGAACAGCGCGAATCGGCGATTAAAGTGCTGCAGGAGGCCGCGCTCGAATACGTCAAGCACGAATCGGTCAGCTACAGCGCCAGCATCCAGACGCTGGACATCCTCGAGGCCTACACGCGCAAGGCCGATGGCCGCCGGGTCGATGTGCCGAAGTCGAATTTCCAGGTCGAGACCAACGACGGCCGCGAGGGCGGCGGCCCGGCGTTCTCCGACATCGCCACCACCAGCCTGGTGTATCCGGACCTGGCGGTCGGCGATACGGTCGTGCTCAGCTACAAGCTGACCGGCAAGAAGCCGATGTTCGAAGGCCATTTCTCCGACATCACCGGCTTCAACAGCGACAACTATCAGGGCGATATGCGCATCAAGATCGACGCGCCCGCCGGCATGTGGACCCAGAAGCGCAGCTTCGGCGCGCTCAAGCAGGTGCGCGACGAGACCGTCGGCGATCGCCAGATCGTCGAATGGTCTTTCCAGAACCTCAACCCCGTCGAAAGCAAGGACAAGAACCGCACGATCTACGATATCGAGCAGTCCACCGGCTACGCCTATTCGACCTTCCGCACTTACGGCGACATCGCCAAGGCCTACGGCGAACGCGCGCTGCCCAAGGCGGTGCCGACGCCGCGGGTGCGCAAGCTCGCCGACGAGATCGCCGCCGGCAAGAGTTCGCAGCGCGACGTCGCCCAGGCCTTGTACGAGTGGGTGTCGACCAATATCAACTACGCCGGCAACTGCATCGGCCTGGGCGCGGTGGTGCCGCGCGATCAGGAGTTCGTGATCGACAACCGCATCGGCGACTGCAAGGACCATGCGACCCTGCTGCAGGCGCTGTTGGCGGCCAAGGGCATCGAGGCGACCCAGGCGCTGATCAACGCCGGCAACGTCTACAAGCTGCCGAGCGTGCCGGTCGCGTCCAGCGTCAACCACGTCCTGAACTATCTGCCGGGCCTGGACCTGTACGTCGACGCCACGGCCAAGGGCATCCCGTTCGGCGAATTGCCGATCTCGATCGCCGGCAAGCCGGTGTTGCGCATCGACCGGCCCGAACTGGCGGCCAAGACGCCCGGCTTCAAGGCCCTGAGCAATCGCCAGCGCGTCAGCACCCAGATCAGCGTGCTCGAAGACGGTTCGATGAAGGGCAAGGTAGAGGTCGAGCTGGCCGGCGTGCCCGCGATCGCGACCCGGGCCGGGTTGAAGGACCTCAGCGACGCGGACGCCAAGGAACTGGTCAAGAAGGTGTTCGAGCGCAGCGGCCTCAGCGCCGAAGGGGTGTTCACCCAGGACGATCCCAAGCCGCTGCGCAACGCACATCGCTACAGCGCGACCTTCGATGTCAAACAGGCATTGCCGGTGCCGGGCGCGTTCCCGCTCGGCCCGGTTTTCTTCAATCCGATGCCGGTCGCGTCGCTGGTCGGCAGCGGTACCGAGGAAGCCCGCGATGAGGCCGAGAGCACTTGCACCGGTGGGCGCTCGGAGGAGATCTACCGCATCGAGTTTCCGGCGACGATGAAGGTCATTGCGGTCCCTCCGAATCTCAGCCTGGAGTCGGGCGGTTCGCGTTATGTCGCGACTTATACGCTCAAGGGCAATGTGCTCGAGGCCAGCCGAGTGATCGAGGACGCAACGGTGGGGCCGGTGTGCAGCAGCGAATACAGCCGGGCCTACGATGCGTTCACGAAGAAGGTGTTGCCGAACCTGAAGGCCCAGGTGGTTTATCAATAACCCCGGCCGCCCGCCCGGAGCGGCCGAATGCGGCCGAACCGGCGAAGGAACCGTCGCGGCGGGAATGCCGCGACGAGTTCCGCCAGGCGATTCGATCGAACGGTTTAGCTTGTCGCCGGGGGCGCGCAGCCGCTAGCCTGCGCGCATGAGCGAACACACCAAATCCCCGGTCCGTCTCCTGATCCACGGCGCCTCCGGGCGCATGGGCCAGGCCCTGTTGCGTCTGGCCGCCGAGCGAGCGGACTTGAGCGTGGTCGCGGCGTACTCGCGTTCGCAGCCGCCGCAGCGGGTCATCGACGGGGTGCCGCATTTCGCCGTCGGCGAGTTGTCGGGGGCGCCGGAGTTCGACGTCGCCATCGATTTCAGCCTGCCGCAGGGCTTCGACCCGGTGCTGGCCTTGTGCGCCGCACGCGGCAAGGCGCTGGTGTCGGGCACCACCGGGCTCAGTTCGGTGCAGAACGCAGCGATCAACGACGCCGCCAACGGCATCGCCGTGGTCTGGGCGGCGAACTACAGCCTCGGCGTAGCGGTGCTGACCGAGCTGGTGCGCCGCGCCGCCGCAGCCTTGCCGGGCTGGGACTGCGACGTGGTCGAGGCCCATCACACCCGCAAGCTCGATGCGCCTTCCGGCACCGCCTTGCACCTCGGTGCCGCCGCGGCGATCGGCCGCGGCGAAGAGCCGCATTACGCCAGCCTGCGCGCCGGCGACATCGTCGGCGAGCACACGGTCCAGTTCGCCGCGGCCGGCGAGCGCCTGGAGTTGATCCACCGCGCCACCAATCGCGACATCTTCGCTCGCGGCGCGCTCGAAGCCGCACTGCGCGTCGCCCACCAGGCGCCGGGGCGCTACGGGCTGGCCGAGCTGATGTTTCCGAATCTGTGATCGCCGGCGCGAACGGCAGCGTGCGCGGGCACGCCTGAGCCGAGCCGGGCGTTCGCGCTTGGGCCAGATTGAGACCGCCGCGACCTGCGGCGCCCACTCTGGAGAGAGAGACCCATGCCTAACCACCGGATGTTCGCGGCCACCGCGGCGTTGTCGTTGTTTGCATCGCCAGCGCTGGCTCAACAAGCGTTGGCCCAACAGGCCCCCGAACCGGGCGCGACCGAGACGGTCGTGGCCACCGCGAACGGTTACAGCCGCCAGCCGCTGATCAAGATCCAGGACGCTCAGGGCTTCGTCCGCGACGGCCTGCGCTGCGGTGCGCCGCAATCGACCCCGCAACGCCGCCAACAGGTCGAAAGCCGCCTGCGGCAGTTCCGCCAATCCTCGCCGGTGCGCTTCGGCGCCAGCGTGGCCGTCGCGGCCAGCAAGACCGTGCCGGTCTGGTTCCATGTGGTCACCCGCACCGACAACACCGGCAACGTCACCGATGCGCGCATCCAGCAGCAGATGCAGGTGCTCAACGCGGCCTACGCCGGGCGCGGTTTCCAGTTCACCCTGGCCGGCGTCACCCGCACCAAGAACAACAGCTGGTACGGCAACTGCCTCAGCAACGAGATGAAGATGAAGAACGCGCTGGCGGTGAACCCGGCGCGCAATCTGAACATCTACACCTGCACCCCGGGCAGCTACCTGGGCTATGCCTACGTGCCCGACACCTATCCCGAAGCGTCCAAGCGCCACGGCGTGGTGGCCCTGCATTCCTCGCTGCCGGGCGGCGCCTCGACCAACTACAACGAAGGCGACACGGTGACCCACGAGGTCGGCCATCACCTCGGCCTGGAGCACACCTTCGAGAACGGTTGCAGCGCGCCCGGCGACTACATCGCCGACACCCCGCCGCAGGCCAGCCCGACCTCGGGCTGCCCGGTCGGCCGCGACAGCTGCGCCGGCGGCGGGCTGGACCCGATCCGCAACTTCATGGACTACAGCTACGACTCGTGCATGAACACGTTTTCGGACGACCAAAGCATCCGCATGCAGGACATGACCGCGACCTACAAGCCGTCGCTGGGAACCTGAGCCCGGGCAGCGCGGCGGCCTCGAGGCCGTCGCGCCAGCCTCGGACAGGCCTGCCGGGGCCGGCGGAGCGGGGCGCCCAGGCTTTGTTCAGGCAGTTGCATAGGGTTGGAAGCGCTGCAATCGCGATAAATCAGCGGCGAATGTGTCGTGCCGGCACTGCCTGAACGGGCCTGGCCGCTGCGATCGGGGCAAATTTTAGCTGGCTTCCGGAGCTCATCGCCGCTAGAATTCCGGCTCGCCTGAATCCCGAACGCCGGACCGGTCCCGCACCGCGTCCGCGCTTTGCTGCAAGTCGGTTTTGCCGATGTCGCGCACGGGATCAGATCCTTCGGCAGCCAAGGCGACCCCCGTGACTCAACCCGCAATCCTCGCCCTCGAAGACGGTACCGTATTCGAGGGCGTTTCCGTAGGCGCGCCCGGCCTCAGCGTCGGCGAAGTCGTATTCAATACCGCGATCACCGGCTACCAGGAAATCCTCACCGATCCCTCGTACGCCCGCCAGTTGGTCACCTTGACCTATCCGCACGTCGGCAACACCGGCTGCACCGACCAGGACGACGAAGCGCGCCAGGTCTGGGCTTCGGGCCTGATCGTCCGCGACGTGCCGCGCCGTCCCAGCAACTGGCGCAGCCAGGTCGCGCTGCCGCAGTGGCTCAGCGAGCGCGGCGTGGTCGCCATTTCCGATATCGACACGCGCAAGCTGACCCGCTTGCTGCGCGACACCGGCGCCCAGAACGGCGCGCTGATGGCCGGAGAGATCGATGTGGCCAAGGCGCTCGAAGCCGCGCGCAAGTTCCCCGGCCTCAAGGGCATGGACCTGGCCAAGGAAGTCTGCACGCGCGAACGCTACGAGTGGACCGACGGCCAGCTCGACCTGGACCGCAACGCCTTCGTCAACGTCGAGCCGCGCTTCCATGTCGTCGCTTACGACTTCGGCGTCAAGCTCAACATCCTGCGCATGCTCGCCGAGCGCGGCTGCCGCGTCACCGTGGTGCCGGCGCAGACCCCGGCCGCCGAGGCGCTGGCGCTGAATCCGGACGGCGTGTTCCTGTCCAACGGCCCCGGCGACCCGGAGCCCTGCGACTACGCGATCGCCGCGATCAAGGAATTCGTCGCCAAGAAGATCCCGACCTTCGGCATCTGCCTGGGCCACCAGTTGCTCGGCCTGGCTTCGGGCGCGAAGACCCTGAAGATGAAGTTCGGCCACCACGGCGCCAACCATCCGGTCCAGGACCTCGATTCGGGCCGGGTGATGATCACCTCGCAGAACCACGGCTTCGCCGTCGACGAGGCCTCGTTGCCGGCCAATGTGCGCGTGACCCACCGCTCGCTGTTCGACGGCAGCAACCAGGGCATCGCCCTGACCGACGCGCCGGCCTTCAGCTTCCAGGGCCATCCGGAAGCCAGCCCGGGCCCGCACGATGTATCGCCCTTGTTCGACCGCTTCGTTTCCATGCTCGAGCAGGCCAAGGCCTGATGAGCGCAGCGCCGGCCCAGCCGCCGCGCCGACGCCGCTGGCGTCTGCGTGCGTTGGCGGTGCTGGCCGCGCTCGCCGCGTATCCCGCTTTCGTGATGATCGCGGTGTACGCGCAGTGGTTCGCCGCAGCGCTGCCGGGCGGACGCAACGGCCCGGCCGATGCGTACCGCCATAGCCTCGCCAGCGCGATCGTCGCTTACACCTTGTCGCCGCGCTGCGTCGATTGGGTGACCGCGGTGATGGAGCGGGGCGGCCAAGGCAACCCGAGCCGGGCGATGGATGCCCACAACAACCGGATCGGCGCGCGCCTCGGCGCCGCCGCCCCGACCTGGACCGCGATGCAGCGCGAAGTTCGCGCCGCGGTCGACCATGGGGCGATCGATGCACGATCGCCCGAGCAGATCACCTGGCGCGCGCCCGACGCGTGGCAGGACCGACTTTACTGAGGACGACATGCCCAAGCGTACCGACATCAAAACCGTCCTGATCATCGGCGCCGGCCCGATCGTGATCGGACAGGCCTGCGAATTCGACTACTCCGGCGCGCAGGCGTGCAAGGCGCTGCGCGACGAGGGCTACCGCGTCGTGCTGGTCAACTCGAATCCGGCCACGATCATGACCGACCCGAATATGGCCGACGCCGTGTACATCGAGCCGATCAACTGGCAGACGGTCGAGAAGATCATCGCCAAGGAAAAGCCCGACGCGCTGCTGCCGACCATGGGCGGCCAGACCGCGCTGAACTGCGCGCTCGACCTGGCCGACAACGGCGTGCTGGAGAAGTACAACGTCGAGCTGATCGGCGCCAAGCGCGACGCCATCCGCATGGCCGAAGACCGCGAGCTGTTCCGCATCGCGATGAGCGAGATCGGCCTGGAATGCCCGAAGGCGGAAGTCGCGCGCACCTTCGAGCAGGCCGTCGACATCCAGACCCGCGTCGGCTACCCGACCATCATCCGCCCCAGCTTCACCCTCGGCGGCACCGGCGGCGGCATCGCCTACAACAAGGAAGAGTTCGAGGAGATCGCCAAGCGCGGCCTGGAACTCTCGCCGGTGCACGAAATCCTGGTCGAAGAGTCGGTGCTGGGCTGGAAGGAATTCGAGATGGAAGTGGTCCGCGACACCGCGGACAACTGCATCATCGTCTGCTCGATCGAAAACTTCGACGCGATGGGCGTGCACACCGGCGACTCGATCACGGTCGCGCCGGCGCAGACCCTGACCGATAAGGAATATCAGCGCCTGCGCGACGCCTCGATCGCGGTGCTGCGCAAGATCGGCGTCGACACCGGCGGCTCCAACGTCCAGTTCGGCATCAACGCCCACGACGGCCGCGTCGTGGTCATCGAAATGAACCCGCGCGTGTCGCGCTCCTCGGCGCTGGCGTCCAAGGCCACCGGCTTCCCGATCGCCAAGATCGCCGCCAAGCTGGCCATCGGCTACACCCTCGACGAGTTGCGCAACGAGATCACCGGCGGCGCCACCCCGGCTTCGTTCGAGCCGAGCATCGACTACGTCGTCACCAAGATCCCGCGCTTCGCCTTCGAGAAGTTCCCGCAGGCCGATGCCCGCCTGACCACGCAGATGAAGTCGGTCGGCGAAGTCATGGCGATGGGCCGCACCTTCCAGGAGTCGCTGCACAAGGCGCTGCGCGGCCTGGAAACCGGCAAGGTCGGCCTCGACCCGACCGGCCTGGACCTGAGCAGCGAAGCCGACCTGACCAAGCTGCGCCGCGAATTGAAGGAGCCGGGCCCGGAGCGCATGTTCCACATCGGCGACGCCTTCCGCGCCGGCATGAGCGTCGAGGACGTGCACGCACTGTCGTTCGTCGACCCGTGGTTCCTCGACCAGATCGAAGAGCTGATCGCCAGCGAACGCGAGATCGCCGAAGGCGGCCTGGGCGCGCTCGACAAGACCCGCATGCGCGCGATCAAGCGCATGGGCTTCTCGGATGCGCGCATCGCCCAGCTGACCGGCACCGACGAGACCGCGGTGCGCACCCTGCGCCGCGCCATCGGCGTGCGTCCGGTGTACAAGCGGGTCGATTCCTGCGCCGCCGAGTTCGCCACCAGCACCGCCTACATGTACTCGACCTACGAGGACGAGTGCGAGGCCGCGCCGAGCAACCGCGACAAGATCATCGTGCTCGGCGGCGGCCCCAACCGCATCGGCCAGGGCATCGAGTTCGACTACTGCTGCGTGCATGCCGCGCTCGCCCTGCGCGAGGACGGCTACGAAACCATCATGGTCAACTGCAACCCGGAGACAGTCTCGACCGACTACGACACTTCCGACCGGTTGTACTTCGAGCCGCTGACCCTGGAAGACGTGCTCGAGATCGCCGACCTCGAAAAGCCCAAGGGCGTGATCGTGCAGTACGGCGGCCAGACCCCGCTCAAGCTCGCGCGTGCGCTCGAAGCCAACGGCGTGCCGATCATCGGCACCAGCCCGGACAGCATCGACCTGGCCGAGGACCGCGAGCGCTTCCAGCAACTGGTGCAGGAGCTGGGTCTGGCCCAGCCGATCAACCGCACCGCGCGCAATCCCGACGAAGCGCTGCTGCTGGCCGGCCAGATCGGTTACCCGATGGTGGTGCGCCCGAGCTACGTGCTCGGCGGCCGCGCCATGGAAATCGTCTACTCCGACGCCGACCTGACCCGTTACATCCGCGATGCGGTCAAGGTTTCGAACGATTCGCCGGTGCTGCTCGATCGCTTCCTCGACAATGCCGTCGAAGTGGACGTCGACATCATCGCCGACCGCGAAGGCCACGTGCTGATCGGCGGCGTGATGGAGCACATCGAGGAAGCCGGCGTGCACTCGGGCGACTCCTCGTGCTCGCTGCCGCCGTACTCGCTGTCGGCCGCCACCCAGGAGCGCCTGCGCCAGCAGGTCGTGGCCCTGGCCAAGGCGCTCAAGGTGGTCGGCCTGATGAACACCCAGTTCGCGATTCAGACCGATGCCGAAGGCAACGACACGATCTTCCTGATCGAGGTCAACCCGCGCGCTTCGCGCACGGTGCCGTTCGTGTCCAAGGCCACCGGCATGGCGTTGGCGAAGATCGCCGCGCGCTGCATGGTCGGCCAGACCCTGGCCTCGCAGGGCGCGCTCGAAGAAATCGTCCCCGACTACTACTCGGTCAAGGAAGCGATCTTCCCGTTCGCCAAGTTCCAGGGCGTCGACCCGATCCTCGGACCGGAGATGCGCTCGACCGGCGAGGTGATGGGCGTCGGCAAGAACTTCGGCGCGGCGATGGCGCGCGCGCAGGAAGCCGGCGGCATCAAGGCGCCGCCGGTGGGCAAGGCCTTCATCTCGGTGCGCGACCCGGACAAGCTGCGCGTGCTGCCGGTGGCGCAGGAACTGGTGCGTCGCGGCTATACGCTGGTCGCGACCAGCGGCACCCAGAGCTTCCTCAGCGAGAACGGCGTCGCCTGCGAGCTGGTCAACAAGGTCACCGAGGGGCGTCCGCACATCGTCGACCTGATCAAGAACGGCGAGATCGTCTACATCATCAACACCACCGAAGGCCGTCAGGCGATCTCGGACTCGTTCTCGATCCGCCGCGAGGCCTTGCAGCAACGCGTGACCTACTCGACCACGGTGTCGGGCGCGCGCGCGCTGGTGAACTCGCTGGATTACCGAGGCACCGGTCCGGTCTGGTCGCTGCAGGAACTGCACGCGCAGATCGGCGCCGCCACGGCCTGATCGGCCGCGGACCATCCGAATGAGCGGGCCCTGCGCTGGCCGGGCCCGCTTGCCCCTTTCCCGCCTCGAGCGGGGCAGGGGACGCCCTCTCCCGCTTGCTGCCGCTCCGGAACCCGGCGCCCCGTCACAAGGGTGTCAAGCGCGCGCGTTCCCGGCACAATGGGTCAACAATCAACTCGATCGGCCGGGACAGCCCGGTATGAGGAAGCTGGAATGAGAGCACCAATGACGGTGAAGGGTGCGCAGCGTCTGCGCGCCGAGCTGGAAGAACTGAAGTCGGTCAAGCGGCCGGCGGTCATCAACGCGATTTCGGAAGCGCGCGCCCACGGCGATCTCAAGGAGAACGCCGAGTACCACGCCGCGCGCGAACAGCAGGGTTTCATCGAAGGCCGCATCAAGCAGCTCGAAGCCGAGCTGTCGCATGCCCAGGTCATCGACATCAGCCAGCTCAACGCCGGCTCCAAGGTCGTGTTCGGCGCCACCGTCGAGCTGGCCAACGTCGACACCGACGAAGAGCGCAAGTACCAGATCGTCGGCGACCTCGAAGCCGACATCAAACTCGGCCTGATCGCGATCTCCTCGCCGGTCGCGCGCGCTCTGATCGGCAAGAACGAAGGCGACAGCGTCGTCATCGAAGCGCCGGGCGGCACCCACGAGTACGAGATCGTCGGCGTCAGTTACGAAGGCTGACCTTGACCCGCACCCGCGCTCGCCGTGCATGAACCGCCGCGTATGAACAGCGTCACCCTGCTGTTGCCCGAACGGGCGCGTTTCGGTGGTCAGCGCCTGAGCGAGGCCTTCGGGCGCCGGCTCGGGCGCGCCGATCGCAGCGTCGAGGCCGGCGGCCAGGCTGCGCGGGTGTTCGACATCCTGCCGCGCGGCTGGCCGGTCGCGGCGGTGACGCGTCAGCGCGACGTCGGCGATGCCGCGCTCGGCGCCTGGCTGCGCGCCGATCCGGCCTATGTGCGCCCCGACATCAACGGCGCACGTCTGCTGGCTTATGGCGAGGCCTTGGCGCTGAGCGAACGCGACAGCGCCGCGCTGCTGCCGGCCTTGAAGCCTTTGTTCGGCGATGCCGGCTTTCCGATCGATGCGCCGACGCCGACGCGCTGGTATCTGGCGCTGTCGCGCGAAGCGCGTCTGCCGCGTTTCGCCTCGCCCGAGCAGGCGCTCGGCGAAGACATGTTCCAACACCTGCCCGGTGCCGAAGGCGACGGCCCCGAAGGTCGCCGCTGGCGCGCCTTGCTCAGCGAGGCGCAGGTGCTGCTGCACAACCATCCGCACAACGCCCAGCGCATCGCCGCCGGGCTGGCGCCGATCAATTCGCTGTGGTTCTGGGGCGGCGGCGTGCTGCCCGATCACGTCCGCAGCGAATACGGCGAAGTGCGCAGCGACGACGAGGCCCTGACCGCGTTCGGCGCCCAGGCCGGCATCGTCGCCGGCGAGCTGCCGCCGGCCTGGAGCGCGGGCGAGGGCGTGCGGCTGTTCGATCTGCGCGGCGCCCGCGACGTCACCCCTTTGCAACGCGACTGGTTCGAGCCGATCGGACTCGCGCTGGATGCCGGCGCACTCGACCGCGTCAGCCTGGCCTTCGCCGACGGCGAACGTTTCGAGTGCGCGCGCTCGCAGCGCTGGCGCTTCTGGCGCAAGCCGCTGCGTTCACTGCAGGATTGAACGACACGATGAAACCCGTCGCACGCCTGCGCCGCCGCGAACCGGCCGAAGCCGGGTCGTGGCCGGATGCGATTCCGCCCTTGCTGCGCCGGGTCTACGCCGCGCGCGGCGCGACTTGCGTCGAACAGGCGCAGCCGCGGCTGACCCAGTTGCTTCCGCCCGACGGCATGCTGGGCCTGGATGCGGCGACCGCCTTGCTCGCCGATGCCATCGCCGCCGATCGCCACATCGTCGTGGTCGGCGATTTCGACTGCGACGGCGCCACTGCCTGCGCGGTCGGCGTGCGCGGCCTGCGCATGCTCGGCGCGAAACGCGTGTCGCACGCGGTGCCGAACCGCATCGTGCACGGCTATGGCCTGTCGCCGGCCCTGGTCGACGAACTCGCCGCGCTGCAACCCGACTTGTTGGTCACGGTCGATCACGGCATCGCCTGCCATGCAGGCATCGCCGCCGCGCGCGGGCGCGGCTGGCAGGTGCTGGTGACCGATCACCATCTGCCCGGCGAACATCTGCCGGTCGCCGACGCCATCGTCGACCCGAACCAACCCGGCGATGCCTTCCCCAGCAAGATGCTGGCCGGCGTCGGGGTGATGTTCTACGTGTTGCTGGCGCTGCGCCGCCGCCTGCGCGACGCCGGCGCCTTCGGCGACGGCAACGGCAACGGCCCCGACCTGAGCGTGTTACTCGATCTGGTCGCGGTCGGCACGGTCGCCGACCTGGTGCCGCTCGACGCCAATAACCGCGTCCTGGTCGCCGCCGGCCTGCGCCGTTTGCGCGCCGGGCAGGGTTGCGCCGGGCTGCGCGCGCTGATCGAAGTCGCCCAGCGCGATTACCGGCGGCTCACCGCGTCCGATATCGGCTACGCCCTGGCGCCGCGCCTCAATGCCGCCGGCCGCCTCGAAGACATGGCGCTCGGCATCGAATGCCTGCTGACCGAGAACGCCGCGCAGGCGCGCGACATCGCCTCGACGCTCAACGAGATCAATGCCGAACGCCGCGCCGTGCAGCAGCAGATGACCGACGAGGCCGAGCTCGCCTTCGCCCGCGTCGCCATCGATGCCGCGGCGATGCCGATGGCGCTGTGCCTGTTCGACGACGATTGGCATCCTGGGGTGGTCGGGCTGGTCGCTTCGAAAATGAAGGAACGGCTGCACCGGCCGGTGATCGCATTCGCGCCGGCCGAGCCCGGCAGTGAGCAATTGCGCGGTTCGGCGCGCTCGATTCCCGGCTTCCATATCCGAGACGCCCTGGCCGACGTCGCCGCGCAACACCCGGACTTGATCGAACGCTTCGGCGGCCATGCGATGGCCGCCGGCCTGTCGCTGCGCCTGGACGCGTTCGAAGCCTTCCGCGAAGCCTTCGAGGCTTGCGCCCGCCGCATCCTGACCCCGGAACTGTTGCAGGCCGACGTGCTCAGCGACGGCGAGCTCGAAACCGGCGAATTCGATCGCGTGCACGCCGAATCGCTGCGCGATGGCGGCCCCTGGGGCCAAGGTTTCCCCGAGCCGATTTTTTCCGGAAATTTCGAGGTCGTCAGCTATCGCGTGCTGAGCGAAAAGCACCTGAAGCTGGTGCTGCGAATGGAAGGCAGGGCGGAACCCTTGAACGCCATCCATTTCAACGGCTGGGAGGGAGTGCCACCGCCGAAGTACGTCGTGGCGGCCTTCAAGCTCGAGCCGGACGACTACCGGGGCGGGGACGCGATCCAACTCAATGTCGTCTATCGTGACTCGCTCTAAAGCGGATCAGGCCGCTCCGGCCGCTTCGCCCGGATGCCATCCTTCAAGATCGTGGATACCACCATGCAAGTACATTTGTTTCGAGGGCCCGGCAGGGTTTTCGGCTTTACCGTCGATCTGTCCGGCGCCAACCTGCCTGCGCAGTTCGCTCCTTGGTCGCATTTCATGAGCGTGGAGATGCGGCAGGGCGAGCCGATGGCCGGTGTCGAAGTCGATGAGTGCCTCGCGGATATGGAGACTTTCGGCGTACACGTGACCGATGCCCACGTCCGTATTACCGAGCAGGCAGTGCAGCACGGCGAACGCGCGTAGATTATTCACGGCCTGCAGCTCGCGGCCCGACAAGATTCACTCGGCCGGTACGTACACCGAGGTGCCGGCCAGGCTCTGCACGTGCGCCAACGAGGCCGGCACCAGCTCGCGCACGATGTCGCAGAAGTTCATGTCCATCATCCGCAGGGCACGCCGGATCAGCAGCGGCGCCGGATGGCTGGGCTCGTAGCGCTCGAGGTAGGCGCTGGCCTGTTCGAGCGCCAAGGCCACCTCGCGCCGCGAGCGGAATTCCAACATCGTCGCAGTGGCCTGGCGGACGATCCGCTCGCCGCAGGCGTCGGAGTGCAGGTGGGGCGTGGTTTGCGAGTCGAGCGGTGCGCTCGCATCCAGCACCACGTGGACGACGCGCAAGGGCGCCTCGATCGCGCTGAAGTCGGGTACCAGGCTCGGGTCGAGCGCCTGTCCGAGGCGGGCCTTGATCCGCGCGAGCAGCGCCAGGATGTGCACGACCGCGAAGACTTCGGTTTGTCCGCTGGATCGCGCATTGCGCAGATCGACGGCCAGGCTGTTGCGCTCGAGGCTGCAACCGCTAGGCAGGTTTGCGACGCGTGCCTCGACCAGCGTGCGCACGGTCTCGCGCAAGGTCAGCACGCCGTGGCGGTCGCGCAGCAGGGTCGCGTTGCGGATCGACTTGCCGATGCTCATCGCGTCGGCGATCGCGGCGATCGCGTACAGACGCGGCAGCGGGTCGTAACGGCCGAGCACGTCGAGCCGCGGATGCACTTCCAGCCAATAGCGATCCATCCATTCTTCGATCAGCTCCAGGCCCTTGGCGAACCCTGGCAAGCCGTAACGTTGCAACCAGGCATGGGTCAACAAGGCGGCGATGCGCAGGTCCTTCGTGCGCGCCAACAGGTCGCAGGCTTCGCGCTCCACCTGGACCCAATCGGGCGGCGCCGCGGCGAGCACGGATGCGCCGCACAAGGGTTGGTCCCGACCGGCCGCGATGCGCAGCAGGCCGAGGTAGGCCTCCTCGCGATCGAGGTTCTCTCCGCAAGGCCGATCGGGTTCGATCGGCCCGATCAGCGAAGACGCGCAATGCAGTGTGTCGAAAGGAAGCATTCCAACCGTCCTTAGTCCTTTGACGTGACTTGCTCGTTCGATAGCGAATGGTATGGATAACAGCCGCCCTGGAGTCTAACAACCGCGGTGCCCGGCAGGTTCCGTGATGCACTTCTGCCACAGAGTGAATGTAATTCGCGGCACATTACTAAGCGGTGGGAGAACGATGGCTACGCGAGTGCCGGCCGGCATGGCGGATCGTCCGGATTCGCTCGGCGCGCTTAGCCTCGAAATTGCGTCAGCAGCGTGCCTCGGGTCCGGAAGCGAGAGCGGACGAGGGCGAAAGCATGAATTCGTTGTGAATATGTCTTGGTGCACATTTGACGCCTTGGCACGGCGCTGGAGCTGCGCCCGCCTCCTTGATGTCGATATCGCCGAGGCGACCAGGCGAGCTCGGCCGCTCGATTCAGGCATCGGCGGCTGCGATCGACGAGATGCATTCGCGAGATCGGATGCAGTCGCCGGATGCGTTGCTCGGCGGATCCGCGTCGCGCGTCCGCTGTGCCATGTCGGTGCTTGCGGTTACGCCGACAGCCCCGCGATCACCTCATGGGCGATGCCGTGTTCGGCGAGGCGCTGCGCCAAACGGTCGCCAGGCGCATTGCGATAGGCATCGCCGGGTTGCAGGCAGACCACGCAATCGCCGGCTTCGACGTGGCGGAGCAATAACTGCCATTGCTGCTCCGCATCGGCCGGCAACGGCCGGCGCGGGGCGTCGCGCCGTGCCAGCACCAACACCGGCGCGGCGACGTCGGGGCCGTACAACAGCACGTCGGCTTGATTGAGCGCACGCAACGCGCGCAAGGTCAGTTGCCCGGCGTCGCCGCCGCCGGTGCCGACCAGCAGCACCATGCCGCTGCGCGAAACCGCGTCGCTATGTTGCAGGGCCTTCCGGAACGCCTGTTCTGCCTGTTCGCTCTCGCCGCGTTCGAGCAGGCCCGGCACCGGGCCGTCGAGCACCTGATCGAACCAACGCCGCCGTTGCGCGAGTTGCGGCAGCGCCTGCCGGATCGCGTCGCGGTGGCGTTCGAACAGGGCGGCGAGTTCGCTGAGCGAGGGATCGAGCTGCGACTCCAGACGCTCGCGCAGACGCCGGGCCAGCATCGGTGCGGCACCGCCGGAGGAGATCGCGACCTGCAAGGGCGCGCGGTCGACCAGGGCCGGGATCTGGAAGCTCGACAGAGTGGCGTCGTCGACGATGTTGGCCAGGCGCTTGCGGCGCCCGGCCTCGTCGGCGAGGCGCTGATTGAAGGCGTGGTCGTCGGTGGCCGCGATCAGCAGCCAGGCCTGGTCGATCCAGTCCGGGTCGAAGGTCCCCTCGCGGCGCCTCAGCCGGCCCTCGTCCAGCCACTGCTGGAGGGTTTCGTTGAGCGCATGGGCGTGCACCTCGACCCGCGCCCCGGCCTGCAGCAGGGCGTCGATCTTGCGGGTGGCGACCTCGCCGCCGCCGATCACCAGGACCTCGCGGCCGGACAGGTTGGCGAACAGGGGAAACAGCGCCATGCGGGTTCCTGGAGGCGGCGGGGGGTGGCTCGCGGCCGCTCATGTTGCATGGCAACATGGGGTCGAACTCCGCCAGCCAGGGCTGCAATGCTACGCGTCCTCTTGGTCACCGACACCGACAAGCCGATCGGCCAGCTGCGCAACGCGCTGCTGGCGGCCGGGCACGAGGTGCTGGACGAAGTGGCCGCCACCGGCGCCTTGCTGCGGGCGGTGGAGACTCAGCAGCCGGACGTGGTGATCGTCGACGTCGACTCGCCCTCGCGCGATTCGCTGGAGCAACTGGCGATGCTGCACCAGCACGCACCTCGGCCGGTGGTGATGTTCTCCGCCGACGGCGACCACCAGCTGATCCGCGCCGCGGTCGGCGCCGGGGTCACCGCCTACGTGGTCGACGGGCTGGCCCCGGAACGGCTGGCCTCGATCATCCAGGTGGCGTTGGCGCGTTTCGAGCAGCAACTGCATATCCGGCGCCGGCTCGACGACGTCCAGCAGCAGTTGCTCGACCGCAAGCTGATCGACCGCGCCAAGGGCCTGCTGATGGAGAAGCGCGGCATGAGCGAGAGCGAGGCCTACGCCGCGTTGCGCCAGCAGGCGATGCGCCAGGGCGCCAAGCTGGTCGACGTGGCCCGCCGGATCATCGCCATGGCCGACCTGATCGGATGAGGGCCGCATGACTATCGACGACGACGTGCCGACGCTGACCCTGGGCTACATGCCCCTGATCGATTGCGCGCCGCTGATCGCGGCGGTGCGGCTGGGGCTGGACCGGCGCCACGGCCTGCGCCTGGTGCTGAAGCGGCAGGCCTCGTGGGCGGCGATCCGCGACAAACTGCTGTCCGGCGAACTCGATGCCGCGCATGCGCTCGCCGGCCTGGTCTACGGCATCGATGCCGGCATCGCCGGGCCGCAGGCCGATCTGGCGATCCTGCTGACCCTCAACCAGAACGGCCAGGCCATCACGTTGTCGCCGCGGTTGGCGCAGGGCCTCGCTGCAGGCCGGCCGCTGCGCGAGTTGTTGGCCGAGCTGCCGAGGCGGCCGGTGTTCGCCCAGACCTTTCCGACCGGCACCCACGCGATGTGGCTGTACTACTGGCTCGCCGCACAAGGCGTCGACCCGCTGCGCGACGTCCGCAGTCTGACCCTGCCGCCGCCGCAGATGCCAGCGGCGCTTGCCGACGGCGAACTCGATGGGTACTGCGCCGGAGAGCCCTGGGCGACTCAGGCCGAAGCGCTCGGCGTCGGCCGGCTGGCGATCCGCAGCGGCCAACTGTGGCCGGGGCACCCGGAGAAAGTATTGGCCTGCCGGCGCGAATTCGCCGCCCTGCAGCCGGAGCTCGTGTTGGCGCTGACCGCCACTTTGCTCGACGCCTGCCGTTGGCTCGACGATGCCGGGCACCGACGGCAAGCGGTGCCCTGGCTGGCGCAACCGGAGGTGATCGGTTTGCCCGCTGCGTCGATCGAAGCCTGTCTGCTGCCGGGCGGCGCCATCGACGCCAGCGGCAGCGGCCTGCGTTTCCACGACGACGGCCGGGTCAACTTCCCCTGGCTGTCGGACGGGCGCTGGTTTTTGCGGCAATTCCGCCGCTGGGGTTGGCTGGCGCCGGCGCAGCCGGACGAAGACGCGACCCGGCTCGGCAACATCCACCGCCTCGACACTTATCGCGAAGCGGCGCAGCGATTGCAGGTCGCGGCGCCGGCCGCCGACAGCCGCCGCAGCCTGCTGTTCGACGGAACGGTCTGGGAATGAAGCAGGGGCGGGCGAAGGCGGCCTAGCCGCCGTTCGTCGCAACCGGAGTGCCGTGCGGCCTCAGCCGCCGCCGCGCACGCGCAGGGTCAGGCCCTTGAGGAAATTGCGCAGCAGCTGATCGCCGCAGAGGCGGAAATTCTTGTGGTCGGCCTGACGGAACAAGGCGGTCAGCTCGGGCTTGGAAATCGGGAAGCCGGCGTCCTGGAAGGCCTGGTGCATGTCGACGTCCTTCAGTTCGAAGGCGACCCGCAGCTTCTTCAACACCACGTTGTTGGTGACGCGTTTTTCCACCGGGCGCTGCGGCTGGCTTTCGTCGCGGCCGCGGTAGTGGAACACCAGCCCGTCGAGAAAATGCGCGAGCACCAGGTTGCTGCACTCGGCATAGCCTTCCTCGTCCTCCTTCTTCAGGAACGCCAGGATGTCGGCCTTTTCCAGGGCCAGGTTCGGGTCGGCCAGCTTGGCGATCTCGACGACCTTGAGGTCGCTGAGGTCGAGCATGTAGCGGATGCTGCGCAGTACGTCGTTGTTGATCATCGGTGTTCCATGGCGCCGCGCCTGTTGCAGGCGGAGCGTAGCGCGAGTCGGGTTCGGGGTCTTTCGTGGTGCGGGCGGCGCCGGGCGCGAGGCCGGGGCAGGCGCTGGAAAGTCGTGGGTGGGCCATTTTGGCATCCCTGGGCGCGCAGGGGTGAACGGGGGCGTTCAGCCAGCCGGTCGGCGCGGCGGTTTCGCTCCGCCCGTGGCAACCGAATGCTCGAACGGTGCATCCAAGCCCGTATTCGTGTCCGGCAGGGGGCTGTAACGCCGAACGCGAGATCTCGCTCCGCCATCTCGTCGCAACTCCTCAAAGGGCATCCATGACTCGCATCGCGTCCGCGCAACACCCGTTCAACAGCAGGAGCCGTCGTTCGTCGCCGATGTGGGCGACGGCGCTGACCCTGGTCATGGCCTGCGGGACGGCGACCGGCGCGTCGGCATCGTCCGTCGCGCCGGCCTTCGTCGCGACCATCGAGGCCGAAGTGCCTGCCTTGATGCAGTCGGCCAAGATCCAGGGTGCGGCGGTGGGTCTGATCGTCGATGGCGAACTGGTGTACGCCAAAGGTTTTGGTTTCGCCGATCACGCCGGCCGGGTTCCGGCCACCGCCGACACCGTATTCGTGGCCGCCTCGTTGTCGAAGCCGATCGCGGCCTGGGTGGCGATGAGCCTGGTGGAGCAGGGCAAGATCCGCCTGGACCAGCCGGTGGCCGAGCTGTTGTCGCCTTGGCCGCTGGCCGAAGGCAAGTTCGACCATCGTGCGATCACGTTTCGCCATCTGCTTTCGCACACCGCCGGCACCACCCTCGGCGGCTACCAAGGTTGGCTCGACTTCAAGGAATTGCCGAGCCTGGAGGAATCCCTCGCCGGCAAGACCAACGGACGCGGCGCGGTCGAACTGTTCGCACCGGCCGGCGCGCAGTTCCAGTATTCCGGCGGCGGCTACACCTTGATGCAGCTCGCGATCGAGCGCAGCACCCAGCGCAAGTACTCCGAGCTCGCGCAAGAGTTCGTGTTCGCGCCCTTGGCCATGAAGCACTCCAGCGTAGCGATGACGCCGCAGTTGTTGGCCCGTGCGGCGCAAGGCCACGGCGACGACGGCAGCCCGGTGCCGATGCGCTATTACGTCGAGCAGGCGCCCTCGACCCTGAGCACCACGGTCGAGGATTTCTCTCGATGGATGATCGCCGGCATGGAGCAGGCCGATGGAACGACTATCGGCCCGATGTCCCCGCGGCAACTCGCGCAAATGTACGAGCCGGCGAAGCTCAGCACCGAACGCGCTTCCGGCGATGCCGTCTACGGGCTCGGCCATTTCATCCAACGCTTGAGCGACGGCAGCACCGCGGTCGGCCACGATGGCCGCAATCAGGCCGGGTTCCGCGCCAACTTCCTGATGCGTCCGCACCAACGCGACGGTATCGTCTTCTTCAGCAATTCTCGCACCGGTCTTGCGCTGGACCGCATCGTCTGCCTGTGGACGGCGGATGCGACGAAAGCCGATGCCACGGCGAGTTGCAAGAAATAGCCGGCGGCGTTGCAGCGGATTTGTGCGTAAGCAGTCAGCCCGCGATTGCCGACAATTGCGAATAAGAAGTCGCCGGCGAGCGCGCCAGGCAGGCGCGCCAGTCCAGGAGATCGCTGAATTCTTGCGCGAGTTGCGGGTCGCTCCAGCAGCGGCGATGGGCCGGGCCGAGCGGCGGCTCGGTACGGGCGATGGGGGCGATGCCTTCGAGCACGACCGCCATCGCGATGTCGGCGTAGCCGAAGCGCTCGAACAGATAACCGCTGCCGGAGCGATCCAGGCCTTCGCGCAGTCCTTCGAGTGCGCGACGCAAGGCGCCGGGGACGAGCAGGTGCTGGTATTTCCTGTCGAGCCGGCGCGCGGCATCGCGGGCGACGAAGCGCAGCGGCGGGCGCAAGGGCGCAGGCAGCAGGCCGGCCAGGGCTTCGTCGAGGGCAGGGGGGCTGGCGAGCACGCCGCGCACGACGCGGGTGCGGATTTCGGCGAGCGCGGCCTCGCTGAGTTCATTCCAGGCCGCAATCGCGGCGAAATCGCCGAGGCGGCCGTCGCCGGCCTGGGCATCGGCATGGCGGGCGATGTCCCAGGACCCGCGTACGACCTGCACATCGGTCAGCAGCACCGGCACCGAGACCGCGCCGGTCCATTGCCGCATTCGCCAGCGCAACCAGGGTTCGCTGAGGGTGGGGGTGTATTCGCGATAGCCGAAGGGCAGGCTGCAGTGCTCCAGCGCCCAGCGCGCCTTCTGCGTCCACGGCGAGAAGGATTCGCCGACCAAGAGCACTGCGGGATCTGCCGTCATGCGTCTCATCCTGGTTGGAAGGCTTGCCATGGCTCGGACGGCGAACACCGTACCGGGTCCGCCGATAGGCCTTGTTCGCGCAGGCCTGCCGGGCCCGCGGCGGAGTGGTTTGCGGCTGGGCGACTGGGTACAGTAAGGCCTGAGGCCGGCCGAGTATGCAGTGCTCTTCAAGCGAGCAACTGGCCCAGACTCAGGACGAGGTAGGGGAGTGCATTCACGTCCTTGCGGGGCGTTGGGTGCACGGCGGATCGATCCATCGATCGGGGGAAGGGATGTCGCGCAAATTCGCTTGGGCAATGATGTTGGCGATGGTGCTCGTGCTTTGCTCGTGCAAGGTGAGAATCGGACCGGAGAAAGAAGAGCCGGTCAGCGCGGGTACTGAGCAGCAGCAGCGCGAGGTGCTTGCGGCGGCTGAGAAGTTCGCGGATCGGCTGGACAAGGGTCGTTACGCGGAGAGCTGGGAGCTGGTTGGCCCGGTGCTTTTGGCTAGCAGCACGAAGCAAAAATTCACCGGCCACCTGGCCACGATTCGCAAGCCCCTGGGCGCTGCCGGAAAGCGGGAGATCATCGGGTTCGGTTTTCAGAAGAAACTCGATAATGCTCCGCCTGGACAATACGCGACGATCGCCGTGAAAACCGACTTTGCGAAGGTCGGAGGCGTGAAGGAAACTTTCGTGTTCGAGCAGGCCGGCAAGGACTGGAAGCTGGTCGGTTACTGGTTGTCGAAGAAGCAGACGCTCTCGTTCAATCCATCCAAGTAAGACAGGTCGGCGCGTGAGCCGGATTGTGATTACCCGAGGCAAGCGATGAAATACGTCCTGGCACTGTTCGCCCTGCTGCTGGCGGGCGCAGCTTGCGCTACTTCCGTACCTCTCAAGCCTCTCGAAGAGATGGTCGGGGAGGCGGATCACGTCGTGGTCGCGACGGTCGAGTCGGTGGACATGGTCGGCGGCCGTGGCGAGCCGATTATCGATCCAAAGGCGCGCACTGGGCCGGGATCGAAGAACCGAATGCGCTTCAATCTGCGGGTCGAGGAACTGTTGTTCACCCGTTCGCCGGTGCTGCCGCCGGCCTTGCGCGTGCCGTTGTGGTCGGCCTGGCATTACGAGCTGGGCGACATCCAGGAGCAGGTGACGGGTTCGACCGGCATCTTTCTGCTCAAGGGCGACGACTACCAACCGGTGTACCCGGCCGATTTTCAGCGTCCGCTCGACGAGCGCGAGCAAATCGAGCGCCTGTTGCAGTCCCGGTAAGCGCGGGACTCCGCAGCGGCCCGTTTGGCCTTACGGCTTCGGCCTTAATGGCCCTGTTTCGCCGTCCACTGCGCCGCTATTTTTCCGGCAGGCACAGGAGGACGGTCGGATGAAGCAGATCGGCTACGCGCTCGGCGCCGCGCTATTGGCGGCGGCAATGGTCATGGCCCCGGTGGCGATGGCGACGCAGGACACGCCCAAGACGACGAAGCCGGCCGATCTGTCGGGCCTGCGCGATTTCGATTTCTTGAACGGCCATTGGAAGACCAAGCACCGGCGGCTCAAGCAACGCTTCGTCGGCAGCAGCGAATGGATCGAGTTCGACGGCAGCTTCAGCCAGCGCCCGTTGATGGACGGGTGGGGAAACACCGGCGACAACGTCTTCAACCTGCCTGGTGGTGCCTATCGCGGGGTCAGCCTGCGTGCCTACGACGCCCAGACCGGGCAATGGACGGTGTGGTGGCTCGACGGACGCAATCCCGGCGACGACCTGAGCCCACCGAACAAGGGGCGCTTCGAGCGGGGTCTCGGGCGTTTCTTCGCCAAGGACACGATGCAAGGCAAACCGGTGCTGGTGCGGGTGACCTGGTCGCAACCCAGCCCGGACGCGCCGCGTTGGGAGCAGGCGTTCTCGATCGACGACGGCAAGACCTGGGAGCTCAACTGGGTCACCGATTTCATCCGCGTCGATACCAAGACCGCCGCCGCCGACTGAGCCGGCGCGGTCCCGTAGCCAGGCTTCTTCACGAACTCGATGACAACGCCCATGACCGACTCGATCGATCGCCGACGCCTGCTGCAATGGTCGCTCGCGGCGGTTCCCGGCTTGATGTTGCTCGGCACCGCTGCCGGCGCCGAAAAGGCCACGAAGGAGAATGCACGCCGCGCCGGTGCCGAGCGCGACTTCGATTTCTTTCTCGGCAGTTGGGACGTCAAACATCGTCGCCTCAAGAAGCGGTTGGCGGGCAATAACGACTGGGAGGAATTCGAAGGCAGCACCCGTTGCCAGTCCCTGCTCGGAGGCATCGCCAATATCAACGACAGCGTGTCTTATCGGGCCGGTGGCGTGTATCGCGGCATGGGTCTGCGCGCGTTCGATGCCAACAGCCAGACCTGGGCCGACTGGTGGCTGGACGGCCGCAACCCGGTGAAGATCGACACGCCTGGCATCGGACGATTCGAAGGCCGTGTCGGTACCTTCTTTTCCGAGGACCTCCACGACGGCAAGCCGGTACGGGTGCGCGGTGTGTTCACCCACCTCAGCGACAGCCGCATGCAGTGGGAGCAGGCGTTTTCGCCCGACGGCGGTGCGACCTGGGAGACCAACTGGGTGATGCGCTATACCCGGACCGCGTAAAGCAAGGGGCGGACTCTCGTTTCCTGTCAGTGTCGTCGGCTGAGTAAGCGATCTGTCCTGGCTGTCGTGATCGAAACTTTCGCTGGATCACGCTGAAGCCGCGCCGATCGTATTCGGCGCGGCTTCGTCGTCTGTTCGATTTCTGCTTGCGGCCGATTCCACACTGCAATACAGACGCGCGGTAGCGTGCAGATGCCGCTGTCGAATGTTCGCGCATGAACCATGCGCAGTCATCGGCCCCAATGTCGTAGCGCACTTGCATTCGCTTATCGATCACACGGGGATGGTTTGCTCGTCATATCTATGTGTGCCGAAGTTCACAGGGATGCACGGCTTTGAGTGTGCCAACTTTACTAGAGTTGATATTTTCATAAGCGAATTGCGTACTGCATCACGTTTTATTTTGTAAGCTGGGTTTGAGACCTAGCACGGCTGTGATGCCTGCGAAGTCGGGCAAGGGCATAAGGAAGTGTGCCAGCCATTGGGCGTATCGCTTGTACAGGCTTCGGCTTGCTATCGGCGACACGGTTTCTCCAGGGCCTGCGAACGGAATCGCGACTAGTCAATCGAGCTGCAGATGATCCGTCAGCGGAAGGTTCGCATGAGTATCCAAATCGTCGGTCGTAATACGGTCGTTCCGGCAGCGCCGAGCATCGAACAGGCAAAGCCGCAAGCGGAAGCGCCGAGCACCAAGGTCATACACAGCACCGTTTTCTCGGGGCTGGGCGTGGGCACTCAGGTGACCTTGATCGTGCACAGCGACACCATGAGCGACCAACACGTCTCCCTGCTGCACGACAATTGTCTGAAAGCGTTGGAGCGAGCGGCCCGGTCGGTATGCGAGGAAGTCGCAGCGGCTTGAGGCGGTTGTTGTGCAGTCGACGCGCTAGTCGGGAGGAGGGTGCTTTTACCCCAAGTTCCGCTGCTGCTGGCATTGCTTGTGCTTTTGCCTTTGCCTTTGCCTTTGCCTTTGCCATTGCCATTGCCATTGCCATTGCTATTGCTATTGCTATTGCCTGTGCCTGTGCCTGTGCCTGTGCCTGTGCTGTTGCTGTTGCTGTGCGTCGCCGAGCACTCGCGAAGGCAAACGAAGACCCGGAGGGCGGCCCGCATGGATGCGGGCCGTTTTTCATCGGGACAGGGA
>NZ_JMTZ01000046.1 GCF_000731095.1 Lysobacter antibioticus
TCCCTGTCCCGATGAAAAACGGCCCGCATCCATGCGGGCCGCCCTCCGGGTCTTCCGTTGCCTTCGCGAGTGCGAATCGGCGCACAGCAAGGGGCAACGGCAACGGCAACGGCAACGGCAAGCAGAGCACCCCGATAAGCAACATCGCGCACGCCAAAGGCTCACTCGACGCGACACCGACACCCGAACCCCCAAAAGCAAAAAGCCCGGCGCTTTCGCACCGGGCTTTTGGTATTCGACTGCACCGCCGGCTCGCGCCGCACGGCTCAAGCAGGCATTACCAGACCACTTCGGCCATCGAGCAGTTCAGGCCCGAACCGATGCCGAGCAGCGCAACGCGGCTGCCCTTCTTCAGGCGACCCATCTCGCGCAGCTTGCTCAACACGATCGGCACCGAGGCCGGACCGATGTTGCCGTGCTCGCCGAAGATGGTCATGACCTTCTTCGGGTCGATGCCGAAGGCCTTGAGGAAGGCCTGGGTGTGGGCGCGGCTGACCTGGTGGATGACGAATTCGTCGAGCTCTTCGACCGCCCAACCCAACGCGGCCTTGGCCGCGGCGAAGGTCTTGTGGCCGAGCTTGAGGCCTTCGATCATCAGCATGCGGCCGTCGGCCACCATGCGGTCGTGATGCAGGTCGCCCAGGCACAGCTGGTTCCACTCGGTCGCCGAACGGGTCACGCCGCCGCGGTAACGCGGGGCGCCCGGGGCGAGTTCGGCGCGCGCGAGCACCATCGCGGCGGCACCGCTGCCGAGCGTCAGGGTCGCCATCTCGTCGCGCAGCTGCGACTCGGTGACGTCGGCCTTGCTCAGGCGCTCGATGGTCTTCTCGTAGGCGAGGTTGGCGGTTTCGCCGTCGACGACCAGGGCGTAGTCGATCTCGCCGCGCTCGATCATGCGGCCGGCGATGTCCATGCCGTTGAGGAAGGCGAGACAGGCGTTGGCGACGTCGAAGTTCTGGCAGTTCTCGCCCAGGCGCAGATTGCCAGCGACGATGCTGGCCGTGGACGGCTCCAGGTAATCGCGGCTCACCGAGGTGTTGACGAGCAGGCCGATGCGATCGGTATCGACCGCGGCATCGGCGAGCGCCTTGACGGCGGCCAGGGTTGCGGCGTCGGATGCGCGCATTTCGCCGTCCCACAGACGACGCTCGTGCACGCCGGCGACATCCTGCAGCACATTGACCTTGATGCCGAGGCGATCGAGGGTGGGCTTGAGGCGGGCGTTGATTTCGTCGGAGGTCAGCTTGCGCGGAGCATCGACATGAGCGAGCCCGGCAATAGCGACGTGTTGGAACAGCATGGGCGCAAACCCTTCGCGGACAAAGTGCGACAGATTAACGCCTTCACGACCCCTATGCATTAGCCATGCTTGGCCTGCGGCCGGTACCCGGCGCTCGCCCTGTGCCATAAACCCCTTGAAAAACAGCGGATTAGGACAGCGCGAGAGGCCTTAACAGGCCGTACGCGAGAGTTTGGAAATGCGCTCAGCCGCCCACAGGATAGGTCTGAGCGGCCGCCGAAGGCGCCGATTGCGCAGCCGGGGCCGCGCCGGGGCCGCAGCGGTAGGCGGCAAAACGCTGCTGGCCGTCGGCCGGCGCTGCCACCGGCTGGATGGTATCGGCCTGCAGACCGGGGGCTTCGTTGCGCGCCAGGGTCTCGAGTTCTTCGCGCACGCGCAGGGCGTTGCGCTCGTAGAAGGCGACGTTGTGCTTGACCGCGACGACGACTTCGCCGCGCTTCTCGCAACCCGACGGCGCCGGGCCGCCGGAGAGCACGCGCACCGCTTGTGCGCCGGGCGCCATCTGCACCCAGGTGCAGGCCGAGCCCATCAGGGCCAGGGTCGAAGCCAGGGAGACGATTGCCAACGCGCGCATGGAAACCTCGTTAGGGATGCGATCGCGCGCATTGTCACCGGAATCGGCTGAGCGCGGTAGGAATGGGGCGCTGGGCGGAGAGAGCGAAGGCGGAAGCAAATCCCCCCTGCCCCCCTTTTGCAAAGGGGGGAATCCGTCTTGGGGATGCGAAGTGACGAGTGCAGCGCTGCTCCGCTTGCTGCCATCGAAAGTACAACTGCAAAAAGCGCCCCGCCCATGCCCCCTTTTAGAAAGGGGGCGGCGACCGCGAAGCGGGCGCGGGGGATTTAGCTTTTGCTTTTGCTTTTACTACAGCCGCCACTGCGTCTGCTCCACAAACGCCAACGGGCCGCCTCCGAAGAGGCGGCCAGTCGCGTTGCATGACATCAACCGATCGGCTCAGTGCACCGGCTTGCCGTCCTGGTCGATCACTTCGACTTCGCCGAGCTTGAGCGCGCGGATCGGCTGTTCGATCTTCGACAGGTCGCCGACCACCACCCAGGTCAATGCGGCCGGGTCGAGGGTCTTCGCCGCGGCCTGCGCCAGCGCCGGGGTCATCGCTTCGTTGCGCGCCTTGTACTCGAGGATGTAGTCCGCAGGACGGCCGTAGCGCTGGTCGGCGCTGACCTGGGCCATCAGGGCGTCGGTGGTCTCGTACGCGCCCGGCAGGCTCAAGGTATTCGAGGCGCGGATCTTGGCGACCTCGGCGGCGCTGATCGGCGCGCTGCCGCTGGCGAAGGACTCGATCTCGCGCTTGAGCTCGGCCAGCGACTCCACGGTCTTGTCCGACTGCACCGCGGCCTGGGCGATCCACGGCCGCTGGCCCTTGGCGTTGCCCGAGCCGCTGTAGGAACCGTAGGCCCAGTGCTTGTCCTCGCGCAGGTTCATGTTGAGGCGCGAGCTGAATTCGCCGCCGAGCACGCCGTTGGCGAAATCGAAGTCGATGGTGCCGGCATCGCCGGTCGGTGCGATCAGCTCGCCGACGTAGAGGTTGGACTGGATCGCGCCGGGCTGGTCGACCAGGAACACGCGCGGCGCCTTCGGGCGCGCCACCGTGGCCAGTGCCGGCAGGGCCGGTGCGTTGGCGCCGGCTTTCCAGTCGCCGAAACGGCGCTCCAACTGCGGCACGATCTGCGCCAGGGTGGTGTCGCCGACCACGAACACGCGGGCACGGTCGGGCTGCAGCCAATCGCGATGGAAGGCGACCAGGTCGTCGCGGCTCAGCGACGCGATCGAGGCCTCGGTGCCGGTGCCGGTGAACGGAATCGCATAGGCATGGCCGGCGCCGTACAGCAGCGGCGGCAACACGCGCAGCGCCGCAGTCTGCGGACGCGCCTTCTCCTGCTTGATCCCGGCCAGCCATTGCGCGCGCACGCGTTCGATCTCGGCGGCCTCGAAACGCGGGCGACGGACGACATCGGCGAACAGGTCCAACGACGGTTCGAGCTTGTCGGTCAGCGCCGACATCGCGACGTTGGCGCTGTCGAGGCTGGCATTGGACGACAGCTCGACGCCGAGCGCTTCCTTGCGCGCCGACAGTTGCAGCGCGCCGTAGTCGCCGGCGCCTTCGTCGAGCATCGCCATGCCGAAGCTGGCGGTGCCGACCTTCTTGCCGAGGTCGGCGCTGAAACCGCCGGGGAACTCCATCGCCAACTGCACCACCGGGGTTTCGTGGCGCTCGATCAGCACCACTTCCATGCCGTTGCCCAGGCGTGCGTGCTGCGGGGTCGGGAAGTTGAGATCGGGGAAACGCTGGGTCACCGGCACGCCGGTGCTGCGGTCGACCGGGGAGGCCACGGTCTTGAAGCGCGGGTCGGCGGCTGGAATCGCCGCCGGCTGGGTCGCGGGCGCGGCGCGCACGGTTTCCGGCAGCGACGAGGCCGGCTTGTCGCCGGGCTGCACGATCAGGGTGTGCGAGCCGACGCCGAGCCAACGACGGCCCGCGGCCTGCACGCTGGCCGGGGTCGCCGCGGCGAGTTCCTTGAGTTCGTCGCGATAGCAGTCGGGCTTGCCGAGCAGCACCGCGCAGCGCGCGAGCACGTCGGACTTGCCGCCGAAACCGCCGATGCGTTCGACCCCGCGGACGAAGTCGGCACGGCTCGCGGTCTTGGCCTGTTCGAGCTCCTGCGCGGTCGGGCCTTGTTCGATCAGGCGCTTGATCTCTTCGTCGATGGCGGCGCGCACCTTGGCCGGGTCGACGCCCTGCTTGACGTTGGCGACCACCACCAGGGTGCCGCTGATCTCGGCGTCGTTGATCGACACGCTGGCGCTGTCGGCGATGCGGTCGGCGTGGACCAGCCGCGCGTCCAGGCGCGAGGCCGCGCTGCCGCCGAGGACCTGCGCGAACAGGCCGAGCTCGGTGCCGTCGGGGCTGCCGAACTCGGCGACCGGCCAGGCGCGGTAAACGCGCGCCTGCGGCACGCGGTCGGGCACGGTTTCCTCGGTGTCGCGCTCGCGCTTGGGCACGCGCGCGGCCATGTCGGGCAGGGTCGCGCTGGCCGGGATGTCGCCGAAGTAGCGCAGCGCCTTGTCCTTGGCGGTCGCCACGTCGATGTCGCCAGCGAGCACCAGCACCGCGTTGTTGGGGCCGTACCAACTGCGGAACCAAGTCTTGACGTCGTCGAGCGAGGCCGCATCGAGGTCGGCCATCGAGCCGATGGTCTGCCAGCTGTAGGGGTGGTCGGCCGGATACAGCGCCTCGTAGAGCTTGGCGCTGATGCGGCGGCCGTAGGGCTGGTTTTCGCCCTGGCGCTTCTCGTTCTGGACCACACCGCGCTGTTCGTCGAGGGTTTTCTGGTCGATCGCGCCGAGCAGATGGCCCATGCGGTCCGATTCCATCCACAGCGCCATGTCGAGCGCGGTGGTCGGCACGTTCTGGAAGTAGTTGGTGCGGTCCTGGTTGGTGGTGCCGTTCTGGTCGGTCACGCCGACCAGCTCGAACGGCGCGAAGAACTCGCCCTTGTGGTTCTCCGAGCCCTGGAACATGAGGTGCTCGAACAGATGGGCGAAACCGGTGCGCCCGGCCTGCTCGTTCTTGCTGCCGACGTGGTACCAGACGTTGACCGCGACGATCGGCGCCTTGCGATCGGTATGGACGATCACCCGCAAGCCGTTGGGCAGGGTGAACTCTTCATACGGGATCGAAACCTCGGCCTTCGAGTTCGCGTTGGCGCCGGCGGCCGGTGCCGCCAGCGCCGGCGCGCAGACCGTGCCGGCCAGGGCGGTCGTCAGCGCGAGAGCCAGCGCGGCGGCGCGCGGGCGGGCGGCGCGGAGCGCGTTCGGGGACAACGGGGACTTCGGCGACATGGGCACTCCTGGCTGGGGTCGTCCGCGCGCGGACGAAAGCACCATCCTAGGCGGGTCGAGGCGCCCAGGCACTAGGCCGGCGGTCATAGGGGGTGGCCGGTCGCATTTACGTTGTCGCTGCGGTCGAGCGGCCTCGCCGCGCATAATGCGCGGATGTTCGACGTCATCCTTTACCAGCCCGAGATTCCGCCCAACACCGGCAACGTGATCCGCCTGTGCGCGAACACCGGCGCGCGCCTGCACCTGGTGGCGCCGCTGGGGTTCACCCTGGAAGACAAACAATTGCGCCGCGCCGGGCTCGACTATCACGAGTACGCCGCCGTGCAGGTGCACGACAGCCTGGCCGCGGCGCTGGACGCGATCGCGCCGCCGCGGCTGTTCGCGCTGAGCACGCGCGGCCGGGTCCGCCACGACCAGCCCCGCTACGCCGCCGGCGACGCCTTTGTGTTCGGCCCGGAAACCCGCGGCCTGCCCGAGGACGTGCTCGACCGGATCCCGGCCGAACACCGCCTGCGCCTGCCGATGCGCCCGGACAACCGCAGCCTGAATCTGTCCAACGCGGTCGCGGTGGTGGTGTTCGAGGCCTGGCGCCAGCACGACTTCGCCGGCGGCGCCTGAGCCGCACGAAGAAAAAGACTCCCCCTTCCCCTCGGGTGCGGGAAGAGGGAGCAAAGCTATCGAACCGGGTCGGGTCTCATGCGGCCGGCAGCGCCTGCGCGCGCGGCGCGCGCAGCAGCAGCGACAGGCCCAGCGCGTTGAGCAGGCCGATGGCGCAGAACACCGTCCACGGCAACCACGGCCAGTGCCTCGCCGTCGCCACATCGACCAGCCAACCGCCGGCGACGTTGCCCAAGCCGCCGCCGATGGCGAGGCTGAGCGAACTCACGCCGAGAAACGTGCCGAGCGCGCGCGGGTCGGCCATGCCGGCGATCAAGGTCTGTTGGGTCGGGCGGGTCATCACCGCGCCGACCGCGAAGCCGCCGATGCACAACAGGAAACCGGCGAAGCCGTCGGTGAAGCCGATCGCGCCGACCGCCAGCGACATCAGCACCACGCCGAGCACCAGCACCTGGGCGGTGCTGAGACGCTGTTCGAGCCAGCGCACCAAGCCGTATTGCAGCAAAACCGTCAGGCCGGCGCTGACCGCGAACATCACCCCCACGCTGTCGACTTCGCCGGTCAACCGCTGCGCCAGCAGCGGCAGGCTGATGTTGATCTGCACCGCGAGAAACCAGTACAGCATCATCAGCACGACCAGGCTCAGGAAAGCGCGGTCGCGGCGCACCAGGTCGAGGCCGTGGCGCAGCGGCGGCGGCTGCTCCGGCATCTCCACCGACGGCAACAGGCGCAGGGCGATGACGAAGTTGAGCGCGAAACAGGCCGCGGCGACCAGGCAGACCACGCGGAAGTCGAAACGCAACAAGGCGACCCCGAGCAAGGGCCCGAGCGTGGTCGCCACGCCACTGACCCAGTTGCTGATCGCGTAATAACGCGGCCGCGTGCGCTCGTCGGTGAGCGCGGCGATGGAAGCCTGGTACGGCGCCTCGAACATCGCCCCGCCGAGCGCCGACACCGCCATCGCGAACAACAGCAGCGGCAGATCGTCGGCGAAGGCCACGCTGGCGAAGCCGGCCGCGCGCAGCAACACGCCGAGGCAGATCATGCGGCGAGCGCCGAAGCGGTCCGAGAGCATGCCGCCGACCAGGGCCAATCCCTGCTGGGTCAGTTGCCGCACCGCCAGGGCCAGGCCGACCGCCGCCGCGGCCAGGCCGACGTCGTTGACGAAGTGCACCGCGACCAGCGGCATCAACATGGCGAAGCCGGTCACCATGAAGAAGGTGTAGACCAGCAAACCGTTGAGGCCGCGCCGGCGCGCGTCGGCGCCGAGCGGAACGGGTGCGTGCAGCGGCGGGCTCGCGCTCATGGCCGTGCTCAGGCCGCCGCGCGCACCGCGCCGGCGGCGCGATACAGATGGATCGGCGTCGGGTCGGCGCTGAACTGCGAAAACGGAAACGGCTCGGCCGACACCGCGGCGACGCCGTGGCCGAGAAAGCGCGGCACGATCGCGCTGCCGGTCTGGGCGTAGACGATCAACGGAATGCCGCGTGCGCGCACGCTGGCGAGGATCTCGTCGAAGGAACCGTTGCTCAGGGTCATACCGGTGGCGATCACCAGGTCCGCCTGCGCCAGCACCGGCCGCATATCGCGCACCACCTCGGTACCGTCCTGGGTGCGTTGCAGATTGAAATCGCAGGGCAGGCAAACGCCGCCCTGGGCCTGGATCGCCGCCACCAGCGGGTTGACCACGCCGATCAGACCCACGCGCATGCCCGGCTCGATCTTGAGCAGGCCGGCAATGGCCTCGTCGCGCGCCCGCGCCCGCTCCAGCGGCGTTCCGTGCGGCAGCATGAACACCTGCGCCTCGGCCGCCTCGCGATGCGGCCGCACCAGCGACAGGTACGCATCGAGCGCGGCGACCCGCACCGGCGTGCGTTGATCGCGCAGCAACTCGGCGACGCTGCGCCCGGACAATTCCTCGGCGATCACCGAGTCGAGCTGATCGCGTTCGACACAACAACCGCCGAAGCCCGACTCCACCCGCAGCACCAGATAGTAGTTGCGGTATTTGGTCTCGGTGCCCGGGAACTGGGTGCTCTGGCGCACCCAGAACGCGCCGACGGCATGCAGGCCTTCGGGATTCGGGCCGTAGTCGCCGCGCAGCACCGCCTCGGTCAGGGCGGCGACGTCGATGGGCGGCAGTTGGCCGGTGGAAGGTGCGGCAGCGACGGCCGTCGGTGCGGAAAGCGTCATGTCGTCGTTCTCGGAGAAGTGGTGCCGGGGAGGCGCGGCGGATTGCGGTCGATGGAGCAATTGCGGTTGCGGTTGCGGTTGTTGTTACTGCTGTCGTTGCTCCTGCTATCGCTTCTATTGCCCTTGCTGTTGCCGTTGCCCCCTTTGAGTAGGGGGCCGCGACCGCGCAGCGGACGCGGGAGGATTTGCTGTTGCTGTTGCGGCTACTTGGCCTCGAACTAAAAGCGAAAGCCCCCCCGCCCCCTTTTCAAAGGGGGGAACAGCAATGGCATAGCGGAAGCGATTCCGTGCAGTCATGCTCACGCCGCAGTCGACGCCAGTTCTGCAGCAGCGCGAGTCCGGGCCTCCTCCCTGTCATCCGCTTGCGTATCCGGGCCCGCGCTCGTGTCCGCATAACGCAGCGTGACCTCGGCCAGCGCCCGCTCGGCATACCCGCGCGCCTGTCCGCCTACCCGATCGACCGCGATCACGTGGCCGAGGTAACAGGCATTGTCGATCGGCGCCGCGACTTCGCTGCCGGCCACCGCGCTCAGGCTCCAGCGCTCGATGTTCGGATCGGCCTCCAGGCTCGCGGCGCCGTCCATCGCCAGCACGTAGCCGCCGCGCGGCGGCACCAGGAACTTGATCGCGGCGCTGGCGACGCCGGTGTCGCGACGCCGCAGGTCCGGTTCGCGGCCCAGGGCGAGCTCGATCTGCGCATCGAGCAGGTCGATGCCGGTCACGCGCTGGATCAACTCGGCGATGTAGTTGCCGCCCGGGCGCGGATTGATCTCGACGACGCGCGGCCCGTCCGCAGTCAGCTTGACCTCGGTGTGGCTGATGCCGTGGTCGTGTCCGACCGCGTCGAGCGCGCCGAGCACCAAGGCTTCGATGGCCGCGGCGTCGGCCGGATCGAGCCGGGCCGGGAACATATGCCCGTCCTCGATGAAATACGGAAACCCGGTCAGGCTCTTGTCGGTGATGCCGATGACCGTGGTCCGGCCCCGATAGGTGCAGGCCTCGACGCTGAACTCCTCGCCGCGCAGGTACTCCTCCAGCAACAGCAAGGGAACGCGTGCCTGTTCGCGGAAATTACGCGGAAACTGTTCGAGCGCGTCGAAAGCCGCGCACAGCTCTTCCTCGTCGTGGATCAGGCGTACGAACGCGCTCGATGCCAGGTCGGTCGGCTTGACGATCAAGGGATAGCCGATCCGCTGCGCCTCGCTGCGGGTCTCGTCCCAGGAGCGGGTCACCGCAAACTTCGGGTTCGGCAGGCCGGCGCCTTCGATCGCCTCGCGCACCCGGTCCTTGCGCCGCTCCATCACCACGTTGGCCGAGAACGCCTGCGGCAGCCCCAGCGCCTGCGCGACCTGGGCCACGGTGTCGATGTAGTAATCGCAGATCGTCACCACGCCGTCGAACTTGAGGATGGCGTGCTGGGCGCGCAGGAATTCGATCAGCGCCGGCACGTCGTTGGTCTCGGCGGTCAGCACGTGATCGGCGTGGTCGATTACCGGGTGGATCTCCTGCGAACGCGCGTCGCGGTAATGACCGCGGTTGCGGGTGACGAAGGTGTAGCGGTGGCCGAGCCGGCCGATCGCGGGCGGGAAGATGCGGCCGGTGCCGCCGACCCAGCTTTCGATCATCAACAGGTGCGCCATGAGGGGTTGCTCCAGGGAGGGATTCAGTGCGCGGCGACGAGCGCCGCATCGCGTTGCGGCGGCGCTACGGCGTCGTTGGGATCGGCGGCGAAGTCGGCACGCGCCCAGGCCATCGCCGACCACGGCAGGGCCAGTTCGTCGAGCGAGGCGATCGGCTTGGGCTCCAGGCCGCGCGGGTCCAGAGCTTGTTCGTAATGGGCGAACACGCCCTCGACGTAGCGGTGGCCGGTGTCGGCGGCGAGAAAGACGATATTGCGTTCGGGCCGGCGCGCGGCTTCGCGCGCGGCGACCAGATAACAACAGCCCGTCGATAATCCGGCGAACACCGCGTGTTCGCGCAGCAGGGCCACCGAACCCGACAGACCGTAATCGAACGAGACCCAGTGAATCTGGTCGTACAAGCGATGCTGCACGTTGCGGAACGGAATCGAACTGCCGATGCCGGCGATGATGATGCCGGGGTCTTCGATGTGCTGGCAGCCGAAGGTCATGCTGCCGAACGGTTGCACGCCGATCAGTTCGACCGCGGCATCGTGCGCGCGCAAGGCTCTGGCCAGACCGCCGGTGGAACAGCCCGAGCCGACCCCGCCGACCACGCTGAGCGCGCTGTCGCCAAGAACATCGGCGAACAAAGCCGCGACCGGCTCGTAACCGTCGTAATGGATGTCGTCGTGGTACTGCTGCATCCAGTGCACGTCGGGGCGGCTGTCGAGCAGCTCGCGGATGCGCGCCACGCGCAGGCTCTGGTCCATCTTCAGGGTCGCCTGCGGCTCGACCTGCTCGATGGTCGCGCCGAGGATGCGCAGCTGCAGCATCAAGGTGCGGTCGACGGTCTTGGAGCCGACGATGTGGCAATGCAGGCCGTACTTGTGACAGGCCAGGGCCAGTGCGTACGCGTAGATGCCGCTGGAGCTGTCCATCAGGGTCGCGCCCGGGCGGATGCGGCCGCTGGCGAGCAGGCGCTCGACCGCGACCAGGGTCGAATAGACCTTCATGGTCTCGAAGCGCGCGACATAGAGATTGGCACCCAGCCGGACCAGGTCGGGCGCCTTGATCGCGTCGGCGATATGCGTGTGCATGCTCATCAGAACCCCGTTTCGGCGAAACGGCACTGGTGGCCCAGGCCGCGGAAGAAGGCCGACAGCTCGCCCATGCGCGCCGGGTCGGGCCGCTCGACGAACAGATAGCCGAGCAGGCTGCCGGTGTGGGCGACGACGATGCCGTCGGCGGCGAAATCGCTGCGCCGTTCGAGCAAGGCATCGAGGTGGCGCTTGGCGATCACCCCCTGCGCCAACTGCGCGCTCTGGGTCGCGCAGGCGCAGATGGCGGCGAGGTCGTGCGCGGCGAAGGCCTGCAGCGCGCGCTCGAGATTGTCCCGATAGGCGTCGAGATGGCGCTGGTAGTGGGCCAGCAAGGGATGCGCGCACTTCTCGGTCTCGACCGTGCCGCCCTCATCGATGTAACAGGCATGCAGGCGCAACGGCGTATCGAAGGCCTGCACGATCTGCTGGCGTCCGCTCAGGTACAACGCGTGGGTGTCGAGGAACACGCTGTCGGAACGCTCGATGCCGCGCAGCAGGTCGGCGATCGCCGCCGGCGCCGAGGCCAGGCCGAAGATCCGATCCAGGCAGCGAATGGTGGCGACGATGTCGGCGGTCGAACTGGCCATGCCCTTGCCGAGCGGCAGTTCCGAGTCGTGGCTCCAGCGCCCGCTCGGCAGGCGCTTGCCGTGCGCTTGCAGGTATAGCGCGATCGCCTGCCGGCATTTGTCCTTGCCGGCCAGGTCGACGGCGATGTCGCCCTCGTCGCCCGGGGCGAAATGGATCCAGCTGTATTTGCGCACCGGCAAGGAGATCAGGCCGATGTGCAATTCGCCGTCCTGCGCGTACGGCCCCTGCAACAGCTCGCCGAGCGTGCCGTGGCAGACGCCGCTGTAGATCTTCGAAGTCCGCTCGCACGACGAGCGCACCTGCGCGCGGGCCCCACCCCGCGCGTGGTCGTTATCGCGATACCGCTCCTGCCTCAGCATGGCCGCACGCTCCCCAAAACCGCCGAATTAACCGTCGAAATCGACCGCGAGCTGGGCCACGTAGCGCCGCCCGTCGGTGAGTCCGAAACTGTTGTTGCCGTAGATGTTCCAGGTGTAGGTGTCGCCGACGTTGGCGACCAGCAGGCGCAAGGTCGCCGGCGCCGAACCGAGCCGGAACCGATAGCGCGCGCCGACATCGACCAAGGTGTAGTCGGGCACGCGGTTACGTCCGTCGCGCGACGCGATGCGTTCGCCGTAGTGACTCATCGACAGATCGAACGAAAGCCCCGCCCACGACGGCGGGCGGTATTCGAGATCGGCGCGCAGCACGCGCTCGGTCTGGCCGATCGGGCGATCGCCGACCCGGCCCAGGCGTACCGCTTCGCCGCTCACCCGCGGCCGCATCAACACCGCGCCGGCGACCAGGCTCAGGGAGTCCATCGGCCGACCGCTCAGGCTCAACTCGACGCCGCGGTGGCGCACTTCGCCGATCGCGCCGTAAACGTTGCGCTCGTCGGTGGTGAAATAGGGTTTACGCACGTCGAAGGCACCGGCCACCAGCTTCATGCCGTCGGCGAAGGCCCAACGCAGGCCGGCATCGCTCTGCCGCGTGCGGATCGCCGGCAGGGCTTCGTTGCGATTGGCCGCGTCGTCGGGCGCGATGCCGCTTTCCTCCAGGCCGCGGGTGTGGCCGGCGTACAAGGCCAGGCGCTTGCCGAGATAGACCGAGACATTGGCGTTCGGCAGCCAGGGCTGATCGCGCGTTGCGGTGCGCGGCAGGCCCGGTTGGTCGACGCTTTTTTCATAGCGGCTGCGCTGGATGCCGAGGCTGAGTTCGCCGACCTCGCGCCAGCGCCCTTCATAGGCCAGGCCGCCGGTCCATTGGCGGACCTGGTCGTGGGTGCGCGGGCGGAACGCGAACGCTGCGGGTTCGGGCATCGGCAAGGGTTCGCCGAGCGGCCGCACGCCGAAATCCAGGGCCGGCGCCGAACCGCCGTACTCGCTGTCGAGGCGACGGCCGCGTGCGGCGAGGTGCAGCACATGCAGGCGCGGGCCTTCGCGAAAACTGCGGCTCAGGCGCAGCTCGCCGCTGGTCGAGGCCGAGCGCTGGCGCGGATCGGCGATGACTTTCTCGCGCGCCAGGCCATCGCGGGTGGTGTCGACGAACAACTCGGCGAAACCGCTCGGCATATTATTGATCGAGCGGAACACGCCGCCGGTCAGGGCCCAGTCGTCGCCGAAGCGCGCCTTGCCGAGCACGCCGTAGTTGCGGCTGTCGTACTCGTTGTCCGACCAGGTCTGGCCGAAATGACGGCGGCGTTTGATCTTCGGCGGAAGATGATTGCCGGCAGTAATGATCGTCGGCGCGACTTCCTCGTCGCAGCCGCGCGAGATGCTCCAGAACGGCAGGATCTCGATGTTCTCGGTCGGGCGCCAACGCGGCACCACACCGGCGCGCAGATAGCGCGCGTCGGCGCCGTCGTAATACTCCTCGCGCGCATACGAGACACCGGCGGCGATCCCGAGCCGGCCCGGGATCACGGGCAGCTTGGCGTCGAGTTCCAACGCCGGCGCGCCGTAGGCATTGAGCGCGCCGACCACGCTGATCACGCGCTGGTCGCCGGCCTTCTGCAGGCGATAGTCGACGATGCCGGTCGGCGCCGGGAACGGATAACTCAACGCCGACAGGCCGACGCGAATGGTCGAGCCCTCGACCAGGCGCGGCGGCACCGTGCCCTGGCGATCGAAATAGACTCCGTCCATGCGCACGTTGCCGGCGTCGACCGGCGAGAAGCCGCGTACCTGCTTGGTGCTGTACAAGCCGATGGTTTCGTTGCCGAGGGTGGCACCGAACGCGTCCTCGGCCGCGGTGACGGCGTTGTCGTCGGTGCGTTGCGCCTGCACCGCGCCCGTCGCGGTCGCAGCGATCAGGGCCAAGGCCCAGGCCAGTGCGTCTCGTCTCATCGCTCAGAGCTCCGTCGGCCAGCGACGCAAACGCCGCCAGGCGAGTGCGGTCAGCAGACCCGCCAGCAGGCACAGCCAACCGATCATCGGCAGCACCGCGGCGACCCGCGCGCGCGCTGGCGCCTCGGTGCCGAGATACGCGGGAATGCCGTCGTAATCGGCGAAGTTCATCCGCCCGTAGCTATTGGCCACCGCGCGCGGCGTCGGCGCGGCGATTTGCCCTTGGATGCGCGGGTAGAACCAATCGCGCAGGCGCAGTTGGTATGCGCGGGTCTGCTGTTCGAAGCGTTCATGACGGGTAGCATCGGTGCCGGCAAGCACCGCCAGGGCTTCTTCCAGTCCCAACGGCGGCGCGAGATAGCCGGCCCAGTCCGAGACCCGGCCGCGCCATTCGCGTGCGGCCTGTTGGCGCTCGCGCAAGGGCAGCAGGCGCCGTTCGAGCTCCGGGGTCAGGAAGGTCATGCGCGTGGCGTAGTCGATCTCGGCCACGCGTTCGGTCGCCGCGGCGAGTACGGAAGAGCGGCGGAAGGCCGCGCCCACGATCGCGTCGCGCTGCTCGGCGATGGCGTCGTTGGCGCGCCGTTGCGCATCGACATAGGCCACCGGCGACGGCGCGTCGCCGAGCCGGGTCGCGAGCGCGTTGCCGAACAGGGGCAGGCCGATCGCGAGCAGCGCCCACACCGCGCTCATCAGGCTGATCGCGCCGGCGGCGCTGGGCCAGGCCGAGACCACGACGAATCCCAGCGCGGCCCAGAACGACAGGTAAGCCACCACCAGTACCGCCGACGCGATCAGTTCGGGCCAGGCCGCGGCGAGATCGGCGCCGGCGACCAGGAGTGAGGCAGTCGCCAACACCATCGTCGCCGGCGCGAGCCAGGCGACGATGGCGGCGACGCGCGCGCCGAGCCAGGTCCGCGGACCGACCCGTTGCGCGGCGATCAAACGCAGCATGCCGTGGTCGCGCTCGAAGGTGGCGAGCAAGCCGATCAACAGCACCACCGCGATCGGCAGCAAATACACCAGCACGAAGCCGAGGTCGAAACGTCCCAACCCGAGCCCGCGCGGGTTCTCGAAGTCGTACACCGGTTCGACCCCGAACGGCGTTTCCAACTTGACCGGCAAGCGCCCGGGCATCAGATCGCTGACCCCGACCGCGAGCGGCGACAACGGCAGGTTCGGCTTGTAGCTGTGCGTACGCAGGAAATAGCGGCTGAAGCCCGCGGCGTCGGTCGGGTCCTGCCAGTACGGCACTTCGCTCTCGGCCGGCTCGGCGTAGCGGCGCGCGCGTTCGCGGATCTGCGCGGTCCAGGCCGCATCGCTGGCGCGGCTGCGTTCGATCGCCGCGTCCTGGCTTCGATGCAGGGCGGCGCCACTGAGCGCGCCCCACAGCATCGCCACGCCGAGCAGGCCGATCACCATCCACAGCAAGCGATTACGTCCGACGTGGCGCAGCTCCCAGCGCCACAACGCGACGAAACCGATGTCGACCGTCGCGCTCATGGCCGCATCCTCCGCGCCGCCAGCGCCAACGCCGCCCAGGCCGCCGCGCACCAGCCCAGCAAGGCCAGCAAGGCCGGCGTGCTCACGCCCCAGGCGCTCGCCAACGGCGGCACGCGATGGCGGAACTCGGGGATCTGCGCCCACAGCGAAGCATCGTTGGTATGACGCGGCCCCTCGCCGTTGAGCGGATGCGCCATCACGTCCTGGTTCATGCGATTGACCAACTCGCGCCGGTAGCGTTCGGCGCCATCGACGAAGCGTCGGTGATGGACGAAGTCGCTGCCGGCCAGGGCCGGCGACAGACTCTGCATCGCCGCCATCGGCGACAGCAGGCCCAGCACGGCATAGCCGCGATCCTGCGCTTCGACGCGGTCGTAGAAACCGCCGAGCACGCGGTCGAACACCGCATGCGAATGCCGCTCGCTCAGATCGAGTTCGGCGCCGCGCAGATCGACCCGCAACTCGTCCTTGCTCGCCGCGCCGTACTGCGCCAGCAGCTTGGCCTGGTTGGCCTTGGCATCCTCGGCGGTCCAGAACGCCGGCGCCTCGTCGAGCAAACGCTGCTTGACCGCCTGGGTCGACGGCAACGGCTGCGCGCTGTCGACCGCGCTGTTGGCCCAGCGCGGCAAGGCCAGGCCGAACACGATCCACAGACCGAACAACAGCGCCAACGCCGCGCGCACACTGCCGGCGAGCATCGACACCGCAATGCCGACCGCGGTCAGCAAGGCCAGATACAGCGCCATCGTCAGCGTCCATAAGCCCAGGCGCGTGGCGGTGTCGAGGTCGAACACGCCCAGGACGAAGCTCGATGCAGCGGTCGCAGCGGTCACCGGCAGCAGCAAGACCAACACGAGTGCAGACCAGATCGCCAAGGCCTTGCTGATCACGATCGCGCGCGGCCGGATCGCCGCGCCCAGCGCCAAGCGCAAGGTGCCGCGTTCGCGGTCCATCGCCACCGCGGTGAAGGCAAGCAGGAAAGCGACCAAGGGCGCGAAGCCGATCAGCAGCCCGGCCGGACTGACCAGGCCGGCGCGCTGCAGCATCGAGGCCTCGCCTTGCGGCCGGTACAGCATGTCGTTCTGCACATGCGCTTCCAGCCAGACCGCCTGGCCCACGAAGGGCTCCACGCCGGGATCGAGCGCGGCCAGCACCGGCGTCGGCTTGAAGGCGTAGATGCTGTAATGCGCGGCCGAGTGCGGGTCTTTCTCGCCCTGGCCCAGCCAGCGCGCGCGCTCGGCGCGGCCGATCTCGCTCTTGGCCGCATTGGTCGTGGCGATCGCATCCAGATTGACCGCGAACGCCAGCAACACCAAGGCGCCCAGGCAAAGCAAGGCCCACCACGCCCGACGGTCGCGACGCAGCAGCGTCCATTCGTAACCGGTCAGCGACGCGCTCATGCGGCGAGCTGCTCCAGATACAGGGCTTCGATCTCGGTCGCCGACAGTTCGTCGGTATGACGTTCGACCAGCAGACGCCCGGCGCGCAGGATGCCGAGCCGATGCGCCACATCCTTGACCCGATACAGATCGTGGGTCGCCATCAGCACCGCGATGCCGCGCTTGGCCGCCGCGCGCACGCCTTGCGAGAGGTCGTTGGCGGCGCTGGCGTCGAGCCCCGAGGTGGGTTCGTCGAGCAGCAACAACTGCGCATTCTTGGCCAGGGCGATCGCCAGGCCGACCTTCTGGCGCATGCCTTTCGAAAATCCGGCGGCGCGGCGACTGTGCGCCTCCTCCTGCAAACCGGCTTCGCTGAGCAACGCGCGCGCCTGCGCATCGTCGAGACGGCGCCCGCCGAGCAGGGCGAAATAGCTCAGGTTCTCGATCGCGTTGAGAGTGGGATGCAGCATCACCGTTTCCGGCAGGTAGGCGATCTTGGCCCGTGCCGCGAGCGGGTCGCGGTCGACGCGGGTGCCGGCGACGTCGATATGGCCCGCCTCCGGCGCCAGGAAGCCGAGGATCAGGTTCAAGGCGGTGGTCTTGCCGGCGCCGTTCGGGCCGAGCAAGGCATAAACCTCGCCCGGCGCGATCGCCAGCGACAAGGCTTCTAGCGCATGGCGCGCACCGAAGTCCTTGCGCACCTCGTGCAGGCGCAGCGCGTCGCTGCGGGTTTCCAGCAGACTCATAGGTTCACCCGGAAAGTCAGTTCGACGCTGCGCGGCGGCGCGATCACCAATTGGTCGGCAGCGCCGCCGGACCAGTCGGCATAGAAGGCATCGCCGAGGTTGCGCCCGTGCAGGGCGATCTCGCCGAACGGCAGGCGGTAGGCGACGGAGGCGTCCCAGACGTCGTGGCCGCCGACGCGGATGCTGTTGGCGTTGTTGGTGTAGAAGGCGCCGACATGACGCACGCCGCCGCCGAGGGTCAGCGGGATCGCCTCGAAGCGATAGCTCGCGTACAGGTTGGCGACGCGCTCGGGCACGTTCGGCGGCACGTTGCCGGCGCGGTCGACGCCGCCGGCTTCGCGCAGTTCGTCGAAGCGCGCATCGAGCGCGGCCAAGCTCGCATCCAGACGCAGGCCGCGGGTCAGCGCCGCCGATGCCGACAGTTCGATGCCGCGCGAGGACTGGCGCCCGCCCTGCACCGACAGATTCGCATTGAGCGGATCGCGGGTGACGATGTCGTCCTGCTCGATCCAGTAACCGCCCAGGCTGAGGTCGATGCGGTCCTGCCAGAAGCTGCTCTTGATGCCGGCGTCGACGGCGCGGCCGTGGGTCAGCTCGAAGCGCGAATTGGCCAGCGACAGCAGCGGCAGGCTGCCGACCGGCGCGACCGCCTCGCTGTACTGGGCGAACAACTGGGTCTTCGGGCTGAGGTCGAATACCGTGCCGAGCCGCCACGACAAGGGTTCGTAACGCCGCTCGAACCGGGTCAGCGCTGCGGTGTTGAGGTCGCGGATGCTGCGTTCGAGTTCGATGCGGTCGTAACGCAGCCCGGCCAGCAGCAACCAGCGCGGACTCAGGTTGAGCGCGTCTTCGGCGAACACCGAGGCGACCCGGGTCGTCGAGTCGAAATCGACGCGGTTGCCGGTGCCGGGAAAGTTGCGCGCAACGTCGTCGAAGGACACCCGGCCGCGGACCGGCGCGAACGGGTCGACCGCCGTGGTCGTGCCGAAACGGCGCATGACGAAGAAGTCGCCGTCGCTGAACTCGACCCCGACCGAGGCCCGGTTGCGACGCCCGGCCAGGCGGTGCTCCGAGAACAGGGTCGCGCGTTCCACCCAGAAGCGATGTTCGTGTTCGATCCGGGTGGTGCCGCGATCGAGCAGGCCGCTGCGGCGGTTATAGGTATAGGTCTCGGAATTCAGCCAGCGCCGCTTGGCGTCGTAATAGCCGAACTCGTTGCTGAAACGCAGACCGTCGCTGAGCTGCCAGCTCACCCGCGAGCGCAGCCAGTCGCTGCGTGCGTCCTGTACGCCGTTGTCGACGTTGTAGTTGCGCTTGCGCAGGGAGCGGTCGAGCACGTAGTCGCTGCCGCTGCGCACCAGCCCGCTCGGCTCGCGGGCGATGGCACGCGGCAGCAGGGGCGTGCCCCAGTAGGCGGTGTCGTAGTCGTCTTCGTAATGATCCAGGGCCAGATCGATGTCGAGCGCGTCGCTCGGACGCCAGCGCGCGGCCAGCGTCGCCGAGGTCGCCTCACTGGCGGTGTCGTCGACATAACCGTCGCTGCGACGATGGCTGGCCACCGCGCGCAAGGCGAAGCGATCGCTGAGCGGAATGTTCGCGTCGAGCGCATAACGCTGGCTGCCGAAGCTGCCCCAGCCGGCCATGCCTTCGAAAGCGCGGGCATCCACAGCACTGTCGCCGAGCTGCGGCCGCTTCGGCACCAGGTTGATCGCGCCGGCCAGCCCGCCCTCGCCGTACAGCACCGAGGCCGGGCCCTTGAGCACTTCGATGCGCTCGAAGCTCCAACTGTCGAAGTCGCGCGTGACCAACGGCGCCGCGGTCTGGCGCACGCCGTCGTAGAGCAAGGCGATGGCGCCGCCGGTGAACCCGCGCATCGAGGTCATGCCCGGCGACGACGGCAACTGCCCGGCCAATACGCCGGGCGCGGCGTTGAGCGCATCGACGCTGCCGCGCAGGCCGCGGGCCTGGATCGCGTCCTGGCTCAGCACTTCGACCATCGCCGGGGTCTCGCGCGCGGTCAGGCCGAGCCGCGAACCGGTGGCGTTGGCGGTGTCGAGCGGCGCGGTGGCGGCGCGCCGGCCCTCGACGGTGACCGTGTCGAGCAGGGTCGCCGCCGCGCCGCCGGCGGCCTCCTGTGCCGCCGCCGGCGACGCCAACGTCACCGATGCCAAAGCCGATGCGAGCGTCATCCGCCCGAAGTACGCCGCACCTGCCCGGCTGCCCTGCTTGCCTGCGCTCACTGTGATCCTCGCCCCATGCCTTGCGTGAAATGAAACGATATATCATTTCATTGACGAGGCAATGTAAGTCGAGGTGAAGGGCGCGTCAATACGCCCCGCCAACATTTCGTCTGGCGGGGACGGGCGAAAACGGAACCAGGACGCTCCGCCCGTTCGGCGGGCGGAACGCGGGAAGACGGCGCGGCGGCGGGGCAGCGCCCCGCTTAAGCGAGGCGGATGAAATCGTTGGCGGCGGTGCGGCGGGTGCGGCGCGCGACCTCGAAGCCGTTCGCCGAACCCTTGTGGTCGGTGTTGCCTTCGATGCTGAGGAAGCTTTCCTCGCCGCCGTCGAAGGCGAAACCGGTGTGGATCCAGTCGCTCGAGGTCTTGCGCACCAGGAAGATGCCGCAAGCGCCGAGCGCGCCGAAACCGCCGTTATGGGCAACGTTCTTGCCGGCGACGAAACGCCCCGCCGCCTTCGCCTGGCGCGCGAGTTCGTCGCAGCCGAAGCTGCCGGCGATCGGCGCGGCGCGGCCGGCCTTCTCGGCGGCCTGCTGCATGACGAAGCTGACGAAGCCGGCGCACCAGAGCATGGCTTCGCCCTCGCTGCCCTTCATGTACATGCGTACCCACGGCCCACGGTTGGCGCCGCCGAGTTCGACCGGATGCTCGGCCAAGTGCTGCTCGGCGAACCAACGCACGAGTTGCGGATACGACTTGTTCGGCGCCTTCGCCGGCAAACCGACCACGCGCGCCATCGGCTCGGTCAGCGCCGCCCACACCTCGTGGGTCAAGATGCCGGCGTAACTCAGATGCTTGCGTGCGGCGAAGGCCTCGATAGCGCGGTTGGTGGCCGGACCGAACTTGCCGTCGATCGGCGTGCCGTTGCCGTGAAACCCCAGCCATTCCTGGACCCGTCTTGCGCCCGCCCCGCTCGCGCCATTGCTCAAGGCCCCCGGAAACTCCAGTTCGCGACGGATATACGCTTGTTCGTGCAATGCCATGACCTGACTCCCTGACGGCGACTACGTCCATGGACGCGCGAAGCCTCCGGCGTCGGCGCGTGCCGCCAGGCGCGCACCGCGATCGGCCATCGTCGCGTCGTCGCGGCGCATGGGCCGCGACTCCATAGCCAACGCCGTGGCCGCGCGAACACGGTCACGTCCGAGTCGTTCATGCATGAAACACCGGCGCTGGCCGCCGTAACCTGGCGTCGCCGGCGCCGTCGACGGCGCCAACGCTGGCCGTGCCCGGCACGCCTCGACGTTATCGCCGCGACCTCGGCTCAGCTCGCGTCGTGGAAGATCACGCCCAGGGTATGCCGCTGTCCCGAATGCAGGCGGCTGACGCCGTGACGCATCGCCACGCGGTAATGGCCGCGCGCGCCGCGCACCGGCCGTTGGTTGACCGCGAACACCACCGCGTCGCCCTGCTGCAGCGGCACCACCTCGACCCGCGACTGCATGCGCGGGCGCTGCTCGGTCAACACGAACTCGCCGCCTTCGAAATCGCGTCCCGGCTGCGACAGCAGGATCGCCGCCTGCAAGGGGAACACATGCTCGCCGTACAGATCCTGGTGCAGGCAGTTGTAGTCGCCGCTCGCGTAACGCAGCAGCAGCGGCGTCGGCCGGGTCTGGCCCGCAGCATGGCAGCGCGCGAGAAAGTCCTGCAGCCGCGGCGGGTAGCTCACAGCGATGCCCATGGCCTGGTTCCAGCGCTCGGCGATCGGCGCGAGCCGCGGATACAGGGCGCCGCGCAAACCTTGCACGAGATCGGGCAAGGGATAGCGGAAATAACGGTATTCGCCGCGCCCGAAACCATGCCGGGCCATGACCACGCGACTGCGGTAACGGGCCTCATCGTGGTAAGCGCCGGCGATGGCGTCGCACTCCTCGCGCGTCAGCAACTGCCGCATCAGCGCATGACCGCCGCCATCCAACGCGGCGGCGATGGCGCCCCAGTCCTGCGCTCCGATGCGTTCGTCAAGCGCCAGGAATTCGTCCGACGGCATCGGGCGTAAGGGGTGATCGGTGACAAACGTCATGGGTCGGCGCTCGCGGAACAAACCAGGTCCGCTCATGTTCGGGCCGCGATCGGGTCCGGCGATATCCGTTCCTTGCATTTCACTCCGATCGATTCGCGCGGCTTTGCCGAATACGGCGAAACAAGACATTCAGCCGCGGGCAAGATTGCCTCGTCATTCGCTGAACCGAGCGGAAAAAACCATGACTTAAGGCCTAGGTAAATGTCCAAGTACCGTAAGCAGAACGTTTAGTTCCTGTAAAAAGGCACACAAAATTCAGGTTCGATTGAAGCGCGATGCCGATACTGCGCACACCGAATCCACACGGACGCCTTACTCCGAGGCGCGAGGATTCGGAATAAAACCAATAAAGAGGCTTAGACCTTATGAAGCGTGCATTGCTTGCCCTCACCCTCGCCGCCGCCCTGCCGTTCGCAGCTTCCGCGGCCGAAGGCGTGTCCTACAACTACGCACAGGCCGGTTACGCCAAGACCGACGGCGAAACCAAGTACACCGACTCCGACGGCTGGGCCATCGGCGGTTCGTACGCGTTCCACCCGAACTTCCACGTCTTCGGCAGCTACAGCCAGCAGAAGACCGATTCGTACAACTTCGGCACCTTCCGCGTTCCCGGCTACGACGTCGATCATCTGCGCGTGGGCGTGGGCTACAACCACGAGCTGAGCAAGCGCGTCGACCTCGTGACCCGCCTGGCTTATGAGCACAACAAGTCCGACTTCGACTCGTTCGGCGACTACAAGCTCAAGGGCGGCAGCGTCGAAGTGGGCGTCAACGGCACCCTGACGCCGAACTGGGAAGGCTATGCCTTCGCCGGCTACCAGGACTACGACAAGTCCTACGACGGCAAGTTCTACGGCCGTGTCGGTACCTTGGTGAAGTTCAACCAGAACTGGGGCATCACCGCCGACGCCAAGTTCCTCGACGGCGGCGAAAAGGAATTCTTCATCGGCCCGCGCTTCAGCTTCTGATAGAAAGCGCTACCGATAAGTATTCCGCAACACCGCGATCCGTTCTCTCTCTCCCCCGAAACGTCGCGATCGAGCCCGGCCGAAAGGCCGGGCTCTTTTTTTGTCCGGGGTTCGGATCGGCGAAGCCGCTGGGCTGACTCGCTTCGTAGCGACGGCGCCAGGGCCCGCCGATAACGAACCTCGGCAGACCGGGCCTCGCGCTCAGCGCTCGCCTTCGGGCGCGTCCTGCGATTCGCCGTCTTTCGCGCCTTCCTGCAGCAGCTTCTGCAGCTCCTGCGCCATCTCGCGCTCCAGGCGCTTCTCTTCGACCTGCTGCGGGCTCGCCAGCTGCAGTTCTTCGCAAGCCACCGAGTCGGGGGTGTCCGCGCAAACCTTGCGGATGCCGGCGAGCAGTTTGTCGTCGCCGGTGTTGTGGTAGGCAGCGACGAGATTGCCGCAGCCTTCGCGCACGTGCATCGCGCAGACCTTGTCGTAAGAACGCGCGGCCACGGCCCAGTTGTTGTTGAGCGCGGCCATGTGGCCCTCGCCCATGCAGGCCGACATCGAACCCTTCGCGCAACAGGCCGCGGCGCCGCCCGGATCGGTCAAGGCACAGTGGTCGACCTTGTACGGCGTTTCCCTGAGGCGCTTGCCGGCCACCGGCATGGCGATGGCCTCGCACTGCGCGGGCTCGGTGCGCCGATACGCCTTGTAGCGGGTCCACTCGTCCATGCCGATGAGGGTGTCGGCATCGAACCAGCGCAGCACGAAATCGTCGCCCTTGTCGTGGCGCACCAGCACTTCGTCTTCGCGCAGGCGATAGCGCATGTCGGCTTCGCCTTCTTCCGACATGCTCGCGCCCTGCCCATCGGTGAAACGGAACACGCCGAATAGGCTCGTTTCGGAATCGGGAAGGACGTAGCTGCCGCACGGCTGACGCGGCGGCTGGCGCGGCGCATCGTTGCGTAAGCTCAGTCCCCTCAGCTCTTGGACGCGCTTGCAGGCGTCCTTGGACAGCTTGCCGTCGCAGGCGAAGGCGAAGCTGTCGCGCGCATCGGCATAGCGCCCGGCCAGCCATTGCTGGTCGGCCAGCGAGACGCAGGCCTTGCCGTCGCCGATGTCGCGGCAAGACACCCGCAACGCGGCCAGGCCGGCCTCGGACACACGCTGGGTGCGGAACATGTATATCGGCGCGCCCGCTTCCTCGGCGCTCAGCGACTTGACCCATTGCTTGCAGGCGTAGGGGCTGCGGTCGCGGCGGCAGTAGGTTTCCAGTTTCGCCGCGCTTTGCGCCGGCGCGAGGGTGTGGCCGAAATCGATGACCGCGACGCAGGACTGGACGTCGCCGAGCGCGCAATCTTGCTGGTCGTCGCGGTGTTGCTTGCCTTCGAGGGGCGCGACCGCCACGACCTGGGTGCCCGCCGGCTGGCACTGCGCCTTGGCGACCTGCCGGTAGACCTCGCCGCCCTTGTCGAAGCGGTCGGCCTGCTGGATCAGACGGCCGTCGCTTTCGATCTTGTAGGTCTTGAGCACATTGCTGTCGGCGGAGCGCACCCACAAGGTGTCGCCTTCGACGCGGTAGGCGTAGGGCGAGAACTCGGAAAGGAAACCTTCCTCGTCGCGCAGCTCGACGCGGCTGCCGTCGAAGATCAGGCGATCGGGGGAGTCGTCGGTCACATAGCTGCCGCAGGGCGGCGGCGCGGCGAAGGCCGGCAACGACAACAGGGAGAGCACGAGCGGCCAGACGGCCCGCGTACGACGCATAGGAGTTCCTTTCCCGAGGGTTTCGAGGGGGTGGGTGGCCGCGATAGTCGCGGCGGACGCAGCGACGCCGGCAGCAGCGCCGGCGTTGCGACTCAACCGAACAGGTCGGTCGGGTATTCGGGTTTCTGCTCGCGCGAGAGCAGCTTGCGCAGACCGTCGGCCGGAGTGATCTCGCCGTGCAGCACGGCGCGCACCGCGCTGGAGATCGGCAGTTCGACGCCGTGCCGTTCGGCCTGGCGCATCACTTCGTCGGCGGTCTGCACCGATTCGACGACCTGGCCGATCTCGCGCACCGCGTCTTCGATCGACTGGCCGCGGCCGAGGGCCAGGCCCAGGCGGCGGTTGCGCGACAGATCGCCGGTGCAGGTCAGCACCAGGTCGCCGAGGCCGGCCAGGCCCATCAGGGTCTCGGGCTGGCCGCCGATGGCCTGGTTGAGGCGCAGCATTTCGTTGAGGCCGCGGGTGATCAGGCCGGCGCGCGCGTTGAGGCCGAGCTGCATGCCGTCGGCGACGCCGGTGGCGACCGCGAGCACGTTCTTCATCGCGCCGCCGAGTTCGGCGCCGAGCATGTCGTCGCCGGTATAGGCGCGGAACGCCGGCCCGTGCAGGGCATCGGCCACGCTCTGGGCGAAGGCGGCATCGTCGGAGTGCACGGTCAGCGCGGTCGGCAGGCCTTGCGCGACTTCCTTCGCGAACGAAGGCCCGGTCACCACCGCCAACGGCACGTCGTCGCCGAGCACTTCGCCGGCGACTTCGTGCAGGAACCGGCCGCTGCCGGGCTCGAAGCCCTTGGTCGCCCAGGCCACGCCCGCATGCGCGGGACGGTGCGGGGCGAGCTCGCGCAGGGTTTCGGCGAAGGCGTGCGAGGGCACCACCACCAGGACCAGGTCGGCGTCGCGCAGGGCGAGGGCCAGGTCGGTGGTCGCGCGCAGGGAGTCCGGCAAGGCGATGCCGGGCAGGTAGCGCGGGTTTTCATGCCGCGTATCGATGGCCGCGGCGCCGTCGGCGTCGCGGCCCCACAGCACGGTCGGATGACCGTGCCGGGCGATCAGCGCGGCGAGCGCGGTGCCCCAGGAACCGGCACCGAGCACCGCCACGCGCGGTTTCGGCGCAGCGGCCGGCGACGGATCGTGGGTCATGCGCGAGGCGAGCCGTGGCTCAGGCGTTGCCAGCGGTTTCCGCGTCGGCCAGGCCGCCTTCGGACTGGGCGCCGCGCTGACGCACGCCTTCGGCGTACAGGGCGTCGAAGTTGATCGGCTGCAGGAAGAACGGCGGGAAGCCGCCGGCCTGGATCAGGTCGCTGACCAACTGGCGCGCGTACGGGTAGAGCACGTTCGGGCAGTGGGTGCCGAGCATCGCGTCGAGGGTCGCCGCGTCGAAGCCGATCAGGCCGAACACGCCGGCCTGCTTCACTTCGGCCAGGTACATCGGCTTGTCGTTGGCGGTGCAGGTCAGGGTGATGCCGAGGACGACCTCGAAGGCGTTCTCGCCGACGCGCTGCACGTTCTGCGACAGGTTCAGCTGCAGCTGCGGCTGCGCGGCTTCGGCGAACACGGCCGGAGCGCCGGGCACCTCGAAGGAGACGTCCTTTACGTAGATCTTCTCGACGGTGAACGCGGGGCCGGTTGCGGCTTCGGCCGGCGCGGTGGCGCCGTTGACGTTTTCTTCGGACATTCGGGTGACTCCCCAGCGGAATTCAGAAAAGAGGTCGATTATGCCCGCTCGCGCGGACCGGGACCAAACACCCGGACCGGGATCACGCACGGCGGCTATCGAGGGTGGACGAGGCGCAGTCTAGGCGGCGCCCGTGGCGGTGGCGCGACAGCGTCGCGGCCCCGCCGCAGGGCTCAGCCGCGGCCCTTGATCAAGGGCAGTTCGGCCTGTTGCCAAGCCTGGATGCCGCCGTCGAGCCAATAGACCTGCTCGAAGCCGGCCTTCTTCAGGCGCTTGGCGGCGTCGGCCGAGGCCTGGCCGGTGCGGCACACCGCCACGACCGGCAGCGCCTTGGCATTGGCGAGCAGCTTGCTCTCCGGGTCGAACTGGCTCGGCTGGACCGAACGGCTGCCCGGGATGTGGCCTTTCTCGAACTCGGTGCTGGCCGACAGGTCGATGACCAGGGCGTTGTCGCGGTTGATCAGTGCGGTCAGCTCGGCCGGGCGCAGGGCCTTGTAGCCGCGGAACAGGCGCGCGATCTCGGTGTAGACGATGGCCAGGGTCAGGCCGGCGAAGCCCAGCGACAGGTACAGGTGGCGGCCGGCGAACGCCAGCAGTTCTTCAAGACTCACGGGGTCATGCTCACAGGATCGGGCTCACAAGGTCGGGCTCACGAAGTCGGACTCGCAGAGGCCCGAACGGGCGGCGATTGTCGCCCAGCGCGCGCGGCGGCGCAAAAGCGCGTTCGGAGCGGGCGCTCTGAGCGGGGCAGTCCGAGCGGGGCGGTGCGAGCGGGGCCGCCCATGCCGGGCGGCCCGGAGCGGTTACTGGCCGGCCCAGAAGTCCGGCAGGCCGCTGACCAGCCACCAGGTCTTGGCTTCCGGGTCCCAGGTCCAGGCCTCGGTGTAGCGCACGGTGCGCTCGGCCAGGGTGTGGCGGTTGATCACGCCGATGTCGATCAGGCGCACCGCGGTGCCCTTTTCCTTGTCCATCTCGGTGCCGACGTCGCGGTAGGAGGAGACCTGGATCTGCTTGTAGCGCTCCAGTTGCATCGTCGTCGGCGCCAGTTGCTTGCGCAGCTTGGGCTCGATCAGGTTGACCGCACCCTCGAAGTCGCCCCAGCGGATCGCCGCCGAATAGGCGTACTGGGTCTCGCCGATCTTGTTGTTCTGGGTGCCGGTGGTCTGGCAACCGCCGAGCGCGAGCACGCACGACAACATCAGGGCGAGCTGCAACAAGCGCATCAGGAGCGAGCTGTTCGAAAGCGGGCGCATCGCGGACTCCGGCGGAAAGGACGTTCGGCGTGCATCCTACCGTTCGCGTCAGGGCTTAGCGATGGCCACGTAGCGCGCCGTGAACTCGGTCGCGATCCCGCCTTCGGGCAGCAGCGCGCGCGCGATCAGCGAGGTGCGGGCGCGACGGCGCTCGCGCAGGGTGGTCAGGAAGCTGCCCCAGTCGGCGCCCGGGGCGAGCTCGGCGTGCACGTCCAGGTCGGCGAACAGCGGCGCGAGGTAGCGGGTCTGGCTGTCGGCGACGAACACCTCGGCCTTGAGGCCGGCCTGTTCGATGCCGAGCGACATCACGCCCCAGGAGGCCAGGGTCATCATCGAGGCCAGACTGCCGCCGAAGGCGCAGCCCTTGTCGTTGACGTGTTGCGACAGCGGCGCGTGCAGGCGCAGGCGCGAGCCGTCGTAACCGGCGATGTTGACCTGCATGGCCGCGACCGGCGGCATCGATTGGTAGTGCTGATGAAGGCGTTGCAGAGCGGCGTCGGAAGTCATCGAAGGCATTGCAGTTCGGGGGAGTATTGAGTGTCGCGCCGGAGACGGCGGCCACCGGCGAGTGCCGCGATCGGCAGCGCTGTGCGAAGCTGTTCGCATGAGCCGCGAGCTGCGACAACCGCCGGGATGGTACGTGATCTCACTGCGTCCGAGCGGCGATCACGAAGAACTTCGTCGTATCGCCGCACAGTACGGCGGCGGATTGATCGAGCTTTCGCCGTGGTCGGTGCGCACGCAGGACGATTCGGCATCCCGGCGTGCGTTATCGGATGCGTTGGCGGCGCCGCACGTACTCGTCACCAGTCCCGCCGCAGCGCGCGCGTTGCGCGATCTGCAACCGTCGTTGAGCACGCGCGCCGGCCAGCGTTGGTACGCCGTCGGCGCAGGCACCGCCGCGGTGTTGAACGAAATCGGCATCGCCGAAGTGCTGTGGCCGCGTCGCATGGACAGCGAAGGTCTGCTCGCGTTAGCGGAACTGCAACATTTCGATAACGAAGCATTCGGTTTGCTGACTGCGGCGGGCGGGCGCGGCGTGCTCGCGCCGGCCTTGCAGGCGCGCGGCGCGCGCGTGCTGCGCGCCGACATCTACGTGCGCGAACCGGCCGCGCCGTCGCGCTTCGAAATCGCGCGACTGCTCGGCTTCGACGGCCCGCTGTGGTTGGCGCTGTCGAGCGGCGAAGCGCTCGAACGCGTGCTCGCGCAATTGCCCGAAGCCGCCGGCGCGCGTCTGCGCCGGGCACGCGTCAGCGCCGCCAGCGCGCGTCTGGCCGAGCTCGCGCGCGGCCTCGGCTTCGCCGAGGTCGAGGTGGCCGCCGGGCCGCGCGCGCAGGACCTGCTGGCCGGCTGCGCCGCGCTCGCCGGCGGCGACGCCCCCGAGCGGCCGCCGCCGGCCTGCTGATCGCGTCAAGGCAGTCTTGATGCACCGATCCGGTAGCATGGCCGGGCCATGAACACCCCCCTCGATACCGTGTCCACGACTCCCGCATCCCCCGCTCCCGCATCGCCGACGCCGCGTCGCGGTTCCAACGGCTGGCTCTGGCTGCTCATCGTGCTGCTGATCGCCGGCGGCGGCGCCTGGTACGGCTGGCAGCAATGGCAGAACCGGCAGGCACAAGACCGCGCCGCCGAAGCCGATGCCGGCCAGCGCCTGGAAGCGCTCGGCGAGCGCCTGGACACGATCCGCACCAACCAGGAAGCGCAAAACCGCCGCATCGCCCAGGCCGACACCACCAACCGGGTGCTGCGCGACGAGTTGCACGGCATCGGCCAGCGCGCCGCCCTGATCGAGGACAGCGTCTCCAAGCTCGCCGATCCCGACCGCCACGGCGCCCAGGCCATGCGCCTGGACGAGACCGAACTGCTGCTGACCCTGGGCCAGCAGCGCCTGCAGATCGCCGGCGACCTGGAAGGCGCACGCCGCGCCTATGCGCTGGCCGGCGGCGTCCTCGACGGCGTCGACGACCCGGCCTATCTCAGCCTGCGCCAGACCCTGCTGCAGGAAACCGCCGCGCTCAAGGAGCTCGGCATCGAACCGCGCGTGCAGGCGATGGCCAAGCTGGATGCGTTGGCGCAGAACCTGAGCCTGCCGCCGGAGCGCCCGAGCGCAGCGGCGCCGGCGCTGGCGCCGTGGTGGCGCCGCGCCTTCGGCACCCTGATCGAGACCCGCCCGGTCGACCGCACCGTCGCCACCCACCCCAGCGACCGCGCCGCCGCGCTCGCCGGCCTGCAACTGGAAATCTCGCTGGCGCGCGCCGCCGCCGAACGGCGCGACGCCGACGGCTATCGCACCGCGCTCAAGCGTGCCGAAAGCTGGGTGCTGCGCCTGTCGGCGCCTTCGCCGGCCCAAAACCGCCAACTCGCGCAGTTGCGCGAACTGGCCGCGCTGCCGCTTTCACTGTCGGTTCCTACCCTGGGCACGACACTGCAGCAGTTGCGCCAGTTGCGCACGGCCCAATGAACCGGCCGGGCCGCCGACACCCGATCAGGAAGCTGGCGCGATAAGGAGGTGCCGCACATGAATCTGTTCCGCAATCTGTTGTTCTGGATCGTCCTGGCCCTGGTCGGCGCGCTCGTCGCGCAGTTGCTGGTGCAGGACCCCGGCCACGTCGTGGTCACCTACGGCGGCATCGACTACGTCACCAACCTGCCGAAGGCCTTGCTGATCCTGATCGGCGGCCTGCTCGCACTGTGGCTGGTGTGGAAAGTGATCAGCCTGCCGTTCGTGGCGATGCGCCGGCATCGCAAGAAGCAGGCACGCGCACGCCTCATCGACGGTCTCGAAGCGCTGCACCAGGGCCATTGGGCCCGCGCCGAGAAATCGCTCGGCCAGGCCGCGCGCAGCCGCGACGTGGCCGCGATCGCCGAAGTCGCCGCCGCACGCTCGGCCAGCGCGCGCGGCGACGCCGCCGCCGCGAGCCGCCATCTCGATGCGCTCGCCGTCGATTACCCGGTCGCGCGCGCGCTCGCCGTCGCCGACCTCGCCCTGGCCGAAGACCGCGCCGGCGATGCGCTCGCTGCGCTCGACGCCGCCAACGTGCAACCGCTGCCGCCGCGCGGCCTGGCCTTGCGCGCGCAGGCCCTGGCCGCACTCGGCCGCGCCGGCGAGGCTTACGGCCTGCTCGGCGCACTGCGTCAGCACAACGTGTGGCCGGCCGAACGCCTCGCCGAGCTCGAAGCCGCCTGGGCCGAAGCGGCGCTGCGCGAAGCCGCCGATGCCAACGTCCTCGCCGACCATTGGGAAACCCTGCCGAAGCCGCTGAAGAGCGAGCCGGCCACGGTCGCCGCTTATGCCGAACGCGCGGCCGCGCTGCGCTGGGAAGAAGCCGCGGCCAAGAGCCTCGAACAGGCGCTCGACACGCGTTGGGACGAATCGCTGGCGGCCTTGTACGGCCGCCTGCCGATCGGCCGCCTAGAGGCGCGCCGCGCCAATGCCGAGCGTTGGCTGCAGGCGCATTCGGGCAGCCCGGGCCTGCTGGTCAGCCTGGCCCGGATCAGCCGCGCCCAAGGCCAGTGGCCGCAGGCCGAAGGCTATCTGCACCGCGCGCTCGCCCAGGGCGCGAACAGCGAAGCCTGGGAAGAGCTCGGCCACGGCTACGCCCAGGCCGGCGACGAGAACCGCGCCCGCCTGAGTTACGTCAACGCATTGCGCGCGGCGCGCGGCGAAGCCGCCACCGAGTTGCCCGGCCGCGACCTGCGCCAGAAGATCTTCGACGAGGCGGTGATCGAAGAGCGCGACGAACACGGCATGCCGCGTTTGCGCGGTTGAGTCTCGCCCCCGACGAAAACGGCCGCCTTCGAAGCGGCCCTTTTTTTATGCCTTGCCCGAATGCGCCCGGATCGACGCCGACGCTCAACGATCGCTGTCGCCGAAGCTCGGCAACGTGGCGAGGAACTCGTCGCCGCATCCGGCATAGCGCGCATAACGTTCGCTGATCCGCTTGGGGTACAGCAACCTCGCCTTGACCAGGCCGACCGCGATCGCGGCGATCAACAGAGCCAGGCTCGCCAGATAAGCCGCGCCGCCAAGTTGCCCGCTCATCGCGACGAGCAAGGTCGCGACGCTGGCCGCCAGCAACAACGCCGCCGCCCACATCGCGACCAAGCGCTTGCGCGCATGCACGGCGCAGACCCCGACGTTCAGACGCGCGCTCTTCCGGATCGCGACCTTTACGATCACATAGATCAACAGGTTGAACAGGATCAGCAGGTGCCAGCCGCGGTGATGCCAGTAATAGCGCTGCAGCAGCTTGGGCGCCGTCGCCTCGGCATTGCATTTGACGCAACGCGCCGGCAGCTCGCTGCTGCGCTGGGCCACCAGGTCCTTGCCGTCGCGCCACGGACCGGCCTGTTCGCCGGCGTCGCGAGGCGAATGGATCAGCGCGCTCTTCGGCGCCTCGTACGGATTGAAGCTCGACATCGCGTCCCCTGTCGCATCCCCGATTTCGTAATCGTTTGGCGCGTCGCCGGCGCGACGGCGCGGATCGCAGCGGCGCCGCGCACTCGCCGTTGTAGTGCCTGCCGATTCCTTCGCAGCTCATCCTAGCCGGGCGCGGGCGCAACGCAAGCGCGGCGCCGACACGACAACGGCGCCCTGGGGCGCCGTTGTCGCGAGCTGCGGTGGCGCCGAGAGTCAGCGCAACGGCACCGTCAGGGTCGAGGGGTTCGAGGCCGGCGAGCTGAAGCTGACCGAGCCGCCGATGCGCGTCGCCGCGGTGTAACGCGGGTCCACGGTGTCGACCACCAGCACCAGCTTGCGGCCGGCCGGGATGTCCCAGCTGGTCGCTTCCATGCGCAGGTCGATCGTCTTCGCCACGCCCGGCGTCGCCCCGCGCAGCGAGTACGGTTTGTGGCTCAACAGCGTGCCGTTGCCGAGCAGGTCGACGCTGTACAGATAGGCGAACAAGCTGACGTCGGTCTGGGTCGGCGTGACCGTGACATGCAACTGCGGCATGCCGCTGAGCTGCTTGCCGGTCCAGTAGGTCGGCGACGACCACACCCCGGCGCCGGCACGCGCCACCAGCGGGATCGAGGCCTGCGGCGCGATCTGCAGCGACTGCAGGAAACCGCTGAGCATGGCCACGCCGGAGTCGGCGACGGTCGGCAGGCCGGTGAGGATCGAGTGGTTCCAGCCGGTGCTCGGCGAACCCGACAGTTCGCCGGTCGGCGCCAACAGGCCCGTCGGCCGGCTCAGCGCATACACGGTCGCGCCGCGTTGCACCGCGTTCCAGTCGGCGTAACCGCGCCAGTCGCCGTCCTGCGATTTCAGGCGCACCGGCGATTCGCTGTCGACGCCGTTGGCCAGGCCTTTGAGGTGACGATCGAACCAACGGCCGACCGCGTCGTAGATCTCGTTCGGCAGGCCGAGCGCGCCGGGCGCTTCGACCGTGGCGTGGTCGCCATGACTGAACAGCAATTGCTTCGGCCCGCTCAGGCCGTTGTAGAAATCGATGTACTGCCCCGGGGTGAACAGGCTGTCGTTGAAGGCGTTGGCGAGCAGCACCGCGGTGCCGTTGCGGTTCAAGGCCGCCGCCTCGGTGACCGGGCTGCGTTGCGGAATCACCGGCAGCAGGCCGTTGACCGCGCCCTCGAAGTCGCCGAACGCCATGCGCGCGGTGGCCTGGGCCAACTCCGGACCGGGCCGGCCGGTGAGGCTGCCGGCCACCACCAACAAGGCCGCGCCCTGCTGGCTGACGGTGCGATTGGCATACAGCGAGGCTTCCAGGTCGGCCCAACCGCTCAGCGCCGCGACCGCCTTGATGCGCGGATCGCGCTCGGCCGCGAGCAGGCTGATGCCGGCGCCGTAGGAAATGCCGCTGGCGCCGATCCGCGCCGGATTCGACGGCGTGTGCGCGAGCGCCCAATCGATGACCGAGCTGACGTCCTCGACCGTGCCGGGCCCGGCGATGTCGATCTGCCCGGCCGAATCCCAGAACCCGCGCGAGGTGTAGCTGACGACGATATAGCCCTGGCTGGCGAGGATGCCGCCGCGGCCGACGTACTCCAGGTTCGGCACGGCCCAGCTGGCCGGCATCACCACGAGCGGAAACGGACCCGGTCCCTGGTCCTTGGGCACCATCACGAAGGCGCCCATCTCGGCCCCATCCCAGCCCGGAATGCGCTGGTAACTGCCTGTGAATCCGCCCGCCACGACCGGCAGGGCGACGACGAACAGGGCCAAACACGACACGAACCACGACCAGATTCTGCGCATGAGTTCATCCCCTCCCAAGGATCGACCAGCACGATTGGATACGTTTGCGTATGGTTTGTTGCGCCACGACCGTACCACCGCGCATGGACGCCGGGCTAGCACCCGCAAACCGACTTTCGTGAACCCAGGCGACACCGGTCACGGAACCGCCCGATCGATGCGGTTCCCGGCGCCCATCGAGCCGCAACCCGGCGCCGAGTGCCGCCATGGCGTGACCACGATCACGGCTTGATATCGCGCCGCGGCGTGCGCCGGCCTGAGCGCGGGGCATCGCGCGTTTGAGCTTGCACTTCACGGAGCGACCGTCATGGCCCTGAGCGATCTGTTCTCGAACGGCAACAAACCGAATCTGATCCTGATCGTCACCGACCAGGAACGTAGCCTGCTGCAGTGGCCAGCGACCTATCAGCCGACGCTCGCAGCGAAGATGCCGGCGATGCGTCAGCTCGCCGCCAACGGCATCGAGTTCGCCAACGCCTTCACCGGCGCCTGCATGTGCTCGCCGAGCCGCGCGACTTTTTTGACCAGCCAGTACCCGGCGCGCACCGGCTGCACCACCACCGGCGGGCAGGCCCTGCCGCAGCCCGACGTGCCGCTGCCGCCGCACTTCCCTAACGGCGTACCGAACCTGGCCACCGTGCTGAAGGCCGCCGGCTACGACTGCTACTGGATCGGCAAATGGCATCTGCTCGGCGGCGAAGAACCCGGCTCGCTGAGCACCGATCTACAGCCCTGGGGTTTCCAGAGCTGGGACCCGAACGATGCCGGACTCAACCTCGGCACCACCTTCCTCGGCGGCGGCACCCTGATCCCTTTGCAGCCGCTGCAACCGCCGGGCCAGCCGGTGCAACCGAACCAGAACGATCAACGCTACGTCGCCGACGCCCGCGCCTTCCTGCAAGCGCCGCCGGCGAGTCCGTTCTGCCTGGTGGTGTCGCTGGTCAATCCGCACGACGCGCACCTGGGCTATTTGAACGAGGCCTCGACCTTTTACGACCAGGCGACCTACAGCCTCGCCGATGCGCCGATCCCCACCAATGCCGACGAAGATCTGTCGACCAAGCCGCGCGCGCAGTCGAGCTTCACCTGGGGCCAGATGAGCGAGGGACAGGCCAATCAACAGGATTTCGTCGACTTCTATGCGTATCTGGTCGAATACGTCGATTCGCAGATCCAGCAGGTGCTCGATGCGATGGGCAGCGACTTGATCGAGCAGAGCCTGATCGTGCGCTTCGCCGACCACGGCGAACTCGGCCTGTCGCACGGCATGGTCGAGAAATTCGTCAACGCCTACGACGAAGCGATCCATGTACCGCTGCTGTTCTCCAACCCGGTCGCCTGGCCGCAGGCGCAGACCACCCAGGCCCTGGCGAGCTCGGTCGACCTGTTGCCGACCCTGGCCAGCTTGCTCGGGGTGAGCGGGCAATTCGCCGACCTGGTCGGCACCGACCTCAGCACGGTGCTCGACGGCAGCAGCAGTTCGGTGCAGGACTACGTGCACTACACCTACGACGACATCGCCGGCGGCGGCCCGAGCCTGATCCGCGCGATCCGCTCGACGCAGTGGACGTATGCGGTGTATGGATCGGCATCCGACCCGGGCCAGGGCGGCGACTGGGAGATGTACGACCTCCTCGCCGACCCGCAGCAGAACGACAACCTCGCCGGCAACCCGGCCTTCGCGATGCAGCAGCTCGTACTCGAGGCCGAACTGCAGGCGCAGATGCGGGCCAAAGGCACCACCCCGCCGAGCTCGGTGTGGCCGCCGCAATACATCGCCGGCACCAGCCGCGGTGCGCCGCCGGCTTGATGGTCGCAAACGCTTACCGTTGCTGTTGCTGTTGCTGTTGCTGTTGCTGTTGCTGTTGCTGTTGCTGAGATTTTGATCTGCTTTGCCGCTTTACCGGTCAAGTGGAGACCCGGAGGGCGCCG
>NZ_JMTZ01000047.1 GCF_000731095.1 Lysobacter antibioticus
CCTGTGCGCCGCCCTCCGGGTCTCCACTTGACCGGTAAAGCGGCAAAGCAGATCAAGACCTCGGCAACGGCAACGGCAACGGCAACGGCAACGGCTAAAGCTAAGCTAAAGCTAAAGCGTTTGTCGCGATTACTCGTCGTGCCGGATGCGCGAGTCCTCGGGCGCCTGCGCGCGATCATACAGGCCGTAATCGCGCACAACCTCCGCCACGCGCAGCCGATAGCCGGCGAAGATCGAGTCCCGGCCCGCCTTTTGGATCTGCCTGTGCATTTCGAGATTGCGCCAATGCCTCACCGCATCCTCGTCGTGCCAGTACGACAGCGACAACAGCTTGCCGGGTTGGCTCAAACTCTCGAAACGCTCGATCGAAACGAAACCATCGATCTGGGCGAGAAAGGGCCGCAAGCGTTCGGCCGCGTCGAGGTAATCCGGGCGGGCCTGCGGATGCGGCTGCGCTTCGAAGATCACCGCGATCATGCCGGCACGCCCATGGTTGCAGGCATACGGAACGCGCCATCGACGATTTCGGTCCAACTGCGTTCCTCGCGCAGGATGAAGCGGTGCTCGCGGGCGAAGGCGAAGTTGTCGCGGCCTTCGGCATCGGTCTTGAGGCGGGCGCGGTAGGTCTCGTAGTCGGCCAGGCTGTCGAAGGCGATCAGTCCCCAGGCGATGTCGTTGCTGCCTTCGTGCGGCAGGAAGTAGCCGACCAGGTCGCCGCCGCAACGCGGGATGATGCGGCCCCAGGCTTCGGCGTAGCGGCGGAAGGCGTCGAGCTGGAAGGGGTCGATCCGGTAACGGATCATGCAGGCGATGCGCATCGTTGGGCTCCGGGAGAGGTGGCCGGCACCATAGCGATTGCCGCCGGGGCGATGCTTCGCTCAGTATCGAAGTATTCCCGCCGGGCGTGATGCAGGATCGCCGCATGGACATTTCCGCCAACCTCAACCGGGTCGCCGCGCTGATCGGCGACCGCGCCCGCGTCGACATCCTGACCGCGCTCATGGCCGGTCGCGCCCTTACCGCGACCGAACTGGCCGAGGCCGCCGGCGTGGCCCGCCCGACCGCCAGCGCGCATTTGTCGGCGCTGACCGAAGCGCGCCTGCTCAGCGTCGAGAAGCAGGGCCGCCATCGTTACTTCCGTATCGCCGACGACGATGTGGTGCGGTTGCTCGAAGATCTGATGCGGGTGGCGTACCGCATCTCGGATGCGCCGGTCAGCGTCGGGCCGAGCGACCTGGCGCTGCGCAAGGCGCGGGTCTGCTACGACCACCTCGCCGGCGAGTGGGGCGTGCGCGTGCACGACAGCTTCGTGCGCCGCGGTTTTCTGCATCTGGGCGACGACGACCTGCAGCTCACCGAGCGCGGCCGCGGTTTCGTCGCCGAAGCCGGGATCGCGCTGGAGGCCTTGCCGCGCACCCGTCGGCCGCTGTGCCGAGCCTGCCTGGACTGGAGCGAACGCCGCCATCATCTGGCCGGCGTGCTTGGCGCGGTCTTGCTGGATCGTTTCATCGCCCAGGGCTGGCTGCGCCGCATCCAATACTCGCGCGCCTTGAACGTGACCGCGCGAGGGCAACGCGGTCTGGCTGCATTCGTGGAAGAGCCTGCGCCCTAGCGCGCAACCCGGCTCAACCCAGCCCGGCTCAGCCGCCGACGCCGAGCTTGGCCGCGAGCAGGCCGGCGTACTCTTTGAACGCCTCGCCGCTGCGGCGCAGGGCACGGCGGGTCGGCCACCACGGCGACGCCGCGCCGTGCTTCGGCACCGGCTCGAAATCTTTCTCCGCCGAAGCCAGCGGCAGCACCTGCAGGCCTTGTCGCTCGAACAGCGCCCGCGCGCGGCTCATGTGCAGGGACGAGGTCACCAGAGCGACCCTGCGCCATCCGTGCGTGCGCGCCCACTGCGCGCTGTTGCGGGCGTTGTCGCCGGTGCTGCGGCTGCGCTCGTCCAGCACCAGGGCGCGCTCGGGTACGCCGAGCGCGTGCATCGCCGCGGCCATCTCGCGCGCTTCGCTGACGCCGTGGGTGCGTGGGGTCGGGCCGCCGCTGAGCAAGACCCATGGCGCGCGGCCGTCGTGCCAGGCGCGCGCCCCCAGGGCGACGCGGTTGCCGGCGAGGCGCGGATCGTTGGGATCGCCCTGTTCGAACCAGGCGACGCTGCCGATACCGCCGCCGAGCACGACGATCGCATCGACCATCGGCAGGCCCTGTGCGGATTGCGGCGGATAGCGCAGCGCCAGGCTATTGCGCAGCGCGTTGGAGGCCGCCGGCAGCGACCACAGCAAGGACCAAGCCAGACTGATGCCGATCAAGGCCAGCGCGCCACGGCGCCGGCGCAAGGCGAAGGCCAGCAACGCCAGCACCAGCAGGCAGCACGACAAGTGCAGCGGTTCCAGCGGCCACGCCAACCATCGGCCGATGCCGGTCATGGCCGCAGGCTTACTTCGCCACCCGCGCCAGGTCGGCGGTGTCGTCGTCGAGCAGCCGGGCCAGGGCGTCGGTCATCAACGCGGCCTGGCGGTCGCGCGAATACGAGGGCGCCGCGGCCAGGCTGGAATCGCGCAGGCGGCGCATACGGCCGGGGTCCTCGACCAGGGCCAGGATCGCCGCGGCCATCGCCTCGGCGTCTTCCGGCGGCACGCACACGCCGCAGTCGGTGGTTTCGACGATGCGGGTGGCTTCGCCGCGCGGCAGCGACATCAGCGCGGGGATGCCCATGCCCATGCCTTCGAACAGCTTGGACGGGATCACCCCGGAGAACACCGGGTTGTTGCGTAGCGGGATCAGCGAGATGTCGCACAGGCTCCACAGCTTCGGCATCATCTCCTTCGGCTGGCGCGGGATCATGCGCACGTTGCTCAGCCCGCGCTCGGCGACCAGGCGCTCGACGCGCGCACGCTCGGCGCCGCTGCCGGCGAAGAAGAAGGCGATGCGCGGATCGTGCTGCAGCCGCTCGGCGGCGTCGACGACCTTCTCCAGGCCATGGGCCATGCCGTGGGTGCCGAGGTAGCCGACCACGAAGCGGCCGTCCAGGTCGTACTGGCGGCTCAGGTTCTCGTCGCGCGCGGCCGGGGCGTAGCGTTGCAGGTCGACGCCGTTGAGCACGACGTGGATCTTGTCGGCGGCGATACCGCGCTGGATGAGTTCTTCGCGGAAGGTGTGGGTGACCGGCACGATCGCGTCGGCGCTGCGGTACAGGAACATCTCCAGGCGTTCGAGCGCGCGCACCGCGGCGCTGCGCTTCATCGCGCCGACCGCGGTGATCGAGGCCGGCCACAGATCGCGCAGCTCGAACACGAACGGCCGCCGGCGCAGGCGCGCCAACGCCCAGCCGCCGAGCGCGCAGAAGAACTGCGGCGAGGTCGCCACCACCACGTCGTGGCGCGGCTCGAACAGGCCGGCGACGACCGAGGCGGCCATGAAGCTCAGATAGTCGAGGGTGCGCTTGACGAAGCCCTCGTTGGCGGTGATGTAGGTCTTGACCCGGACCACGCGGATGCCGTCGACGGTCTCGACGCTGCGCCAGGCATTGCGGTAGCCGTCGAACAGCTTGCCCTCGGGGAAATTCGGCGCGCAGGTGATCACCGTCACCTCGTGCCCCGCGCGCACCCAGCGCACCGCGTGCTCGTAGGTGCGCGTGGCCGGCGCATTGCCTTCGGGCGGGAAATTGTCCGACAGAAACAGAATGCGCATGAGAACTCAGCAATCCCAATGGAACGTGGTGGTCAGCGCGCCGGCCTCGGGGGGCAGCGCGATTTCGAGGACATCGCAGGCTTCGCTCAGGCCGAAGCCGGCGTGATAGGTGCTGCGGGCCGCGGCGGTCGTTGCGTTCGCCGGTTCGACCTGCCAGCGCACCGCGCCGGATTCGTCCAGGCGCAGTTGCGGGCCGTCGAGGCGGACGTCGGGCATCAAGCGGAAGCGGGCGACGGCGCGCTCGAACTCGCCTTCGATGCGGTCTTCGACGCGCAGCGAACCGGCTTGCAATACCCAGCGCCGGCGATGCAGCGGCCGGCCCTTGAGGCGCCGGTAGCCGTCGTGGGCGGCGCTGAGCCACAGCCCCTCGTCGTTGCGGCCGTGTTCGACCGCAAGCGGATGGGCGCGACGGGCGACGCGGAAACTGCTCCATACCTCGGAGGAATCGGCATCGTCGATTTCGACCGTGTTATGCGAGGCGGTGCCGCGCTGCCACAGACGCTCGGCGCCGATGTCGTAGCGCGAGGTGCCGGCGTTGGCCAACACCCGGCGGCCGCCGAGCGAGAGCTCGAAGCTGAGGGTGTCGGCGTGGGCATGGCCGGGCAGATAGGCCGGGCCGATTTCGCCGACGTCGGCGATCAGCACCGCGGGTCCGCATTGCAGCCGTACATAGCCCGACACCGGCAGCACCTGCAGCGCATCGTCGCAGGCCGCCGGCACCGCCACGCCGAGCAAGCGCGCATAGGCCTGCAACTGCGCCAGGGTCGGGGCGATGCCGTGGGCGGCGTCGTTGAAGAAGGCGATGCCGCCGTCGGGATGCGTCATCACCGCCAGCCAGCCGAGCATGCGGCTCGCACGCTGGCGCCACAGCTCGATGTCGCGTTCGGGGAAGGCGCCCGGGAACAAGGTCGCCAACTGCACCAGGTCGAGCAAGTCCTCGAGCAGGATCGCGTGGTACATCGGGCTGCGTTCGAAATGCCCGCCGTCGGCGAGGATCTGCTCGTCGATCTCGGCGCGCAGACCGCGCAGGCCGACGCTGCGCCAGCGTTCGGCTTCGGCGCCGTCGAAGAAGGCGCCGGCGAACAGCAGCGCCTTGTAGTTGGCCCACAGATGGTTGCCGAGCAAATGCCGTTCCAGGCGACCGCGCAGATAACGCGCCTGCGTCGCCAGGCTGTTGAGCACGCTGCGGCGCAGCGCCGGGTCGGTGACGGTGTCGCCGGCGCAGCACCATTTGACCCAGTTGACGATGCGCAGCGACAGGCAATACGGCTCCCAGCCGTTGCCGGCGGCCGGCGGATTGGCCGCGATCCACTGCCGGATCAGGTCGCGATGCCAGGCCAGCCGCGCCGCCGCGTCGTCGGCGTTGAGATCGTCGAAGTAATGCAGGTTGTACAACCACAGCTTCGGCAGGGCGGAGCTGTTCCAATCGTCGCCGGCGATCTCGTGTTCGTCGTTGAGGAAACGGAAGCGCTGCGCGCTCAGCATCGAGGCCGCGCGTGCGCAACCGCGCCAGCGATCGCGCACGACCGCCGGCGGCGGCGCCGGCGAATCGTCGATGCGCGGGCGGTGCAGGCGATGCCAGGCGCGGCCGTAGATTTGCACGGCGCGCAGATGGCGCACCGTGTGCCACAGGCGCGGCACTCGGGACGACGAGGTCACGACCGTATTCCGCTCGGAGAGGCGACGAGGCGACGCATGGCGTTCAGACCGAGGCGTCCAGTTCGATGGTGACGCGCGCCACCTCGAACACGTCTTCGGCGGGGATCGGCGCTGCGGCCTGGCCCTTGACCGCCTGGATGAAGGCGGCGGCGCACTGCGCCTGGCCCTTGTCCTGGCGCCACAGGTTCATCTTCTTGAAGCCCGGCCAGCCGTAGCCGCGCAGGCGGCGGAAGTTATCCAACTGCAGCACGCGGCCGGCAGTGAACACCTCCAGACGTTCCTTGGGGAAGCTCTTGTCGCCGTTGGCGAGGTAATGCACGGTGCCGAACGAGCCGTCGGCGAAGCTCAGGGTGAAGCTGACCCGGTCGCTGCGGATGCCGGCGCCGGGGACGTTGCCGACCGCGGTGAGCTGGTGGCCGACGATCGGCGAGTCGGCGAGGAAGCGCAGCAGGTCGACGAAATGGCAGGCCTCGCCGATCAGGCGGCCGCCGCCGAGCTGGCTGTCCTGGGTCCAGTGGTCGGCCGGGATCGCGCCGGCGTTGACCGTCATCACGAACGACTTGGGCTCGCGCACGCCGGCCAGCAGCGTGCGCATCTTCTGCACCTGCGGGGCGAAGCGGCGGTTGAAGCCGACCATCAGCACCGGCGGGCGGCCGTAGATCGAATGCTCGGCGTAGGCCTTTTCGATCGCCTGCAACTCGTCCAGGGTCAGGCACAGCGGTTTTTCGATGAATACGTGCTTGCCGTGGCGCAGCGCCTTCAGGGTCAGCTCGGCATGGCTGCCGTGCTGGGTCGCGATCACCACCGAGCCCACGCCGTTCTCGCGCAGGGTCGCGTCGGTGTCGGTGCTGGCGTTGCGGAAACCGAACTTCTTGCCGAAGTGGACGCTGCTGACGCCGCCGCTGGACACCACCGTGTGCAGTTCGGCGCCGGCCTTGGCGAAGGCCGGGATCAGCACGCGGCCGGCGTAGTTGCCGGCGCCGATGAAGGCGATCGCGTCGCCGCCCTTGTCGGTATCGGAGGTCGCGGCCGGGGTCTTGACCGACAGCGGCACGGTGCGGCGCACCAGGGTCTCCGGAATCGCCTTGTCGCGCCCGTAGTCGAGGACGATGCCCAGCGAGGGCTCGTGGCCGCCGAGCAGGGCATAGGCCTGTTCGGCCTCGGCGATCGAGTAGCGATGGCTGATCAGCGGCGGCGCGTCGATCGCGCGGCTGGCCATCATGTCGAGCACGGCCTCGAAGTTGCGTTGTTCGGTCCAGCGCACGAAGGCGACCGGATAGTCGTTGCCGCGTTCCTCGTAGGACGGATCGTAGCGGCCCGGGCCGTACGAGCACGACACCTGGAACGACAGTTCCTTCTCGTAGAAATCCGCGCGTGACAGTTCCAGGCCGGTGACCCCGACCAGGACGATGCGGCCGCGCTTGCGGCACATGTGCGCGGCCTGCGAGACCGGTTCGTTGCTCTTGGTCGAGGCGGTGATCAGCACCGCGTCGACGCCGCGTCCGCGCGAGAATGCCTGCGCCGCGGCCAGCGGGTCTTCGCCCTTGGACAGGTCGACCGTCTCGGCGCCGTAGCTGCGCGCGATGGCGAGCTTGGAGCTGTCGAAGTCGATGCCGAGCACGCGGCAGCCGTGGGCGCGCAGCAGTTGCACGGTGATCAGGCCGATCAGGCCCAGGCCGGTCACCACCACCGCTTCGCCGAGGCTCGGCTGGACCAGGCGGATACCTTGCAGGGCGATCGCGCCGAGCACGGTGAAGGCCGCGGCTTCGTCGCCGACGCCGTCGGGAATCTTGACGCACAGGTTGGACGGCACCGCCACCACTTCGGCGTGCTTGCCGTTGGAGGCGATGCGGTCGCCGATTTCGAAACCGGTCACGCCGGCACCGACGCCGATCACCGTGCCGACGTTGCAATAGCCCAGGGCCAGCGGTTGGTCGAGCTTGCTGCGCACCGCGTCGACAGTGGTGGCCAGGCCGTCGGTGCGGATCTTCTCCAGCACCATGCGCACCTTGTCGGGTTGCTGGCGCGCCTTCTGCAGCATGTTGGCCTTGCCGAACTCGACCAGCATACGCTCGGTGCCGGCCGACACCAGGGTGACGTGGGTGCGGATCAGCAGATGGCCGCGGCGCAGGGCGGGGGCGGGCACGTCGGCGATTTCGGTGCTGCCGTCGCGCAGGTTTTGCAGGACCTGTTGCATGGTGATTCCAGTACGTATCGAGAGGGGGGATGCCGCGCCGGCTGGGGGGAGCCGCGCGGCCGATCGGTAGGCCGGCTCAGTGACGCAGGCAGATCAGCGGGGTTTCACGCGGAAGACTCATGGCTGCAGGCTCGCGCATTCGGCGATCACCCGCGCCATCGCCGTGTCCCAGGCCTCGTAGCGCAGGGTGCGCAGGCCGGCGCGGCGCTGTTCGAGCAGGGCCGGCGCCTCGGCGATGCGCAGCAGCTGTTCGCTGAGCTGGCGGCTGTCGCCGTAGTCGCACAGGAAACAGGCCTGCGCGTCTTCGAACGGCTGCGAGGTGCTCAGGCCGGGGTTGGTGAAGAACGGAATCTCCAGCGCGGCGCAATCGAACCACTTGTTCGGCTCGGCCAGGCGGTTGATCTCCAGCGAGGGGTCGTAGAAGGCCAGCACCACGTCGGCGCTCAGCAACAGCGCCAGCGCGTCCTCGTTGCTGACGATGCCGCGGTAATGCGGCCCGAGCAGTTCGGCCAGGCGCTTGGCGTCGTCGCCGAGCAGGCGTCCGGCGGCGACGAACTCGATGCGGCCGGCGGTCTGCTCGACCGCTTCGCGCATCATGGTCGCGCCGCGTTCGGGCGAGATCAGGCCGCTGATGAGTACACGCAGGCGGCCGCTCTTCGGCGGCAGTTCGGCGGCCAGGCTGCGCGCACGCTCGATCACGTCGGTGTGCGGGGTGTTGCGGACGATGCGGATATTGGCGGCGTCGCCGTCGACCGCGCGCGAGGCGCCCGGCAGCACGTGCAGGGAAGCGCGGCGGCCGACGAAGCCCTCGACCCATTCGATGATCCGCTTGACCGGCTTCGGCCAGGCGTAGCTCTTGGACAGCTTGTCGCGGTCGAGGAAGACGTATTGGCAGCGGCGCACCGAAGCGACCAGGGCGCAGGGCAGAGCGGCGTCCAGGCGCGAGCAGAAATAAATGCCGGCGCGCGGCTGCACGAACACCCGCAAGGTCAGCCAGGCGACCCACAGGGCGTAGCCGAGGGCATTGACCGCGCCGCCGCCCCAGGAGCCGAAGCTCAGCAGCACCTTCACCCGCGGCAGTTCGGCGGCCTGCTTGTCGCGGCTCCAGATCCAGAACTCGTAGGGGATCGACGCGCTTTCGAGCACCTTCGACAGCTTGCTCAGATACGGATTCTTCAGGTAGGGGTTGCCCTGGCCGAGAATGATCGCGTTCATGCCGTCACCAGCCTGGAGCGGATCGGCCGGTTGCCGAGGTAACTCACCACGAACAGCAGCAACACGGTGATGAAATAACGGCTCCAGCCGCCGAGCAGTTCCATATACAGAAATCCAATCGAGAACATGAAGATCGAGAAGCTGTAGATCACCACCCCGACCGGGGTGACCGTGCGCATCCGCGAATAGGCGTTGCGTATCAAGGCCAGGCAGATGCCGTTGGCCGCGCCGAACAGGATCAGGCCGAGCATGCCGAAGTTCATGTAGCCTTCGGTCGGCAGGCCGGTGGTGTAGGAGGTCAGCTTTTCGCCGTCGAGGGTGTAGCTGCCGGGATAGATCATGTTGCGGAACGCCGGGCCGCCGCCGAAGGGCTTGTCGGGCCAGATCGCGCGCGGCACCGGGTTGACCGCGGCGGCGAACAGGGTCTCGCCCCACAACGGATGCCAGGCGTAATCGTGCTGGGCCAGCCAGATCAGGTTTTCGCTGTTGCCGAAGGCGCCGTTCAAACCGTACACGAGCAGCTCGGTCGGGTCCTGGCCGCTGAGTGCGGACGGGCCGGCGCTATCGAGGGTGGTGCGGATCTTGGCCCAGGCCGAGAAGCCCAGCGCCAGCGCCAGCATCACCGGCAACAGCATCAGTGCCTTGCGCAGGCGCCCGGGGAACATCGACAGCGAGGCGAACAGGATGATCGCGATCAGGCTGAAGACGAAGTTGCGGTTGCCCATCGCCACGAACGCTACGGCGATCACCAGCACCGTGGCCGAGATCGCGATCAGCCGCCACAGCGCCGGGCTGCGGCCGCGCTCTTTCTTTTCGGCCAGATAATTGGTGACCAGGATCGCGCCGTAGCAGATCGCGGCGAAGGCCAGCACCACCGCCGGGCCGAGGCCGCGCCGGATCACGATGCGGTCGCGCATGTAGTCGGCGAGGTCGTGGCTGGCGATGGTGCGCGCCAGGTACAGCACCGCCGCCATCGCCGGAATGCCGACCAACACCAGCACGCGGCGGCGTTCGCGCGCGGTCAGGCTGCGCACCTTGGGCAGCGACGGCGTCGAGAACCCGCCCATCGCCAGGTAACCGCCGATGCCGGAGATGCAGAACATCACCGACAGCATCAGCGCCATGGCCTTGGCGTCGGTCGAGTAGTAGAACGGGTAGGACTGGATGCCGCGCAGTTCCTTCACCCACGGCATGAAGCCGTAGATGAAGGCCATGCCGAGCAGGAAGGCGTAGATCGGCTTGACGAACATACGGTCCATCCGCCCGCCGACGCGCAGGAACGTCACCAGGGTCAGGCTCGTGAAGAAGATGAAATAGAGAATCGCCAAGACGACGCCGTGATTGATCCGTCAGTGCTGCGGTGGAGGGAAGGGGCTGAAAGAAGGGACCGGGCTCAGTGCGCGTTGCCGCGGTTGCGCCACGAGCTCGGTTCGGGTTCGGGGTGCGGATGGGCGGTCTCGCGCACCGCGCTCGGCAACAGATGCGGGTGGGTCTTGGCGAGGTAGTCGGTGACCGAGCCGACCACCTGGGCCGGGCTGCCCATGACGATGCTGAGCGGGGCGATCTTGCCGCGCACCACGCTGCCGGCGGCGACGATGCAGCCGGCGCCGATGTCGGCGCCCGGCATGATGATCGAACCGGTGCCGATGAAGCTGAAACGGCCGATGCGCACCGGCTTGATGCGTATCTCGGGTTTGTCGAAGCGGATGCCGAGCTCCTTGGCCACGGTGTTGATCGCCGCGTCGTGGGTCAGGATGCGCACGTTGCTGGAGATGGTGCAGCCCTCGCCGAGGGTGATCAGCGAATAGTCGGTGCCGTCGAACCAGATCTTGGCCGACAGATAGTTCGGCATGCCCTCGATGTGCGCGCCTTCCGAGCGCAGGAACCAGGTGAACAAGCGCGTCACCAGGCCGGGCTTGATGAACCAGCCGATGCGGATGACCGACAGCACGACGGATTTCTTGAGCAGGCGCGATACGTTCATTGGAGGCTTCCAGGCAGCGCTTTGCGGAACTCGCCGCGATTGCACAATGCGAAGGTCAACAACTGGGCGGTGGTGGCGACGACGTAGGCGATCGCCAGGCCGGTGGCGCCGCCGTGCAGGCGCAGGGCCAGCACGCTGGCGCCGAGCAGGGCGGCCGAGAACACCGCATTGCCGGCGAACAGCACGCCGGGCCGGCCGTCGGCGGTGGCCTTGCGCATCAGGATGGTGGTCGGCGCCATCGCCACGGTCGACAGCAACAGCCACTGCAGCGGCACGATCGCGCCGGCGTAGGCCGGGGCGAAGCGATGGATCAAGGGCGGTGCGGCCACCGCGACCAGGCCGGCGACCGCGGCGGTGACCGTGACCAGCAGCAGGATCGAGTGGCGCAAGGCGGTGTTGGCCTCGTGCTTGTCGCCGCGCGCCAGCGCCGCCGCCAGCAACGGCAGAGTGGCGTTGGCGACCACGCCCATGCCGAACATCAGGATCGAACGCGCCTGGTTGCCGAGCGAGAAATTGCCGAGGCTGGTGGCGCCGCCGACGCTGCTCGACAGCATCACCATCGACAGCCAGATGCTCGGCATGGTCAGCAAGCCCGACACCGACGAGGGCAGGCCGAGCTTCCACAGCACGGTCCAGTCGCCGCGTTCGGTGGCGCGCAGCGACAAACGGTGGCCCTGCTCGCGGCGATAGCGGCGCAGCGCATGTTCCTGGCCGAGCACGATCACGATCTGCGCGGCGATGTAGCCGTAGATCGCCCAGGCGATGTCGCGGCGCAGCGCGGCCAGCACGATCGCCAGGAACACCAGCGGCGCGCTGAGCAGGTTGGCCAGCGCCTGTTCCTTGACCTTGTGCAAGGCCAGGGCGACGCCGTTCTGGATCGCGGTGAGGAAGCCGGTCAGCACCAACAGCGCCGAGGCGGCGTACACCGCGACCAGATCGTTCGATCCGCCGACCTTGACTGCCAGCGGGTACGACAGGGCGAGCAACAAGGCCGCGAACAGCAGCGAGGCGAACAGCGCCGAACCGTAGGACACGGTCAGCGCCGTGGCGATGCGGCGCGGATCGGTGGCCGCGGCCTCGGCGACGATCTTGGTCGCCATCTGCCCCAGGCTCAACGCGCAGAAGGTGGTGAACAACAGCGCGGTGGTCTGGATCAGGGTGAACTGACCGAACGCGGTGGGGCCCAGCGAATGCGCGGTGAACAAGATGCCGGCGAACACCGCGCCACGCGACGCCATGGCGCTCAACGCCGACAGGCTGGCCGTGGTGATCAGTCGCCGCATCATCGTGGTCGTGTCCGGGTCGAGCGCCTTGCGGCGCTCAGGTCCAGATGCCCTTGGTGTCGATGATCTTCAGGTGCGCCGGCATCGACAGCTCCTTGAAGGGTTTGTGATCGACCAGCAACACCGCGATGTCGGCCTGCGCGCTCGCGGTCGGCAGGTCCACCAGGATCACGTTCGGCGAGTTGAGCTTGTCCGGCAGCACCGAGATGTGCGGCTCGACCGCGAGCACGCGGCCCGGGTGGCGGTTGGCCAGTTCGATTGCGATGTCGAGCGCCGGGCTTTCGCGCAGGTCGTCGATGTCGGGTTTGAAGGCCAGGCCGAACACGGCGATGGTCAGGTCCTTGCCCTGCTTGCCGTCGGCCTGCGCCTGCTCGATCGCTTCCTCGACCTTGTTCATGACCCAGGCCGGCTTGCCGTTGTTGACCTCGCGCGCGGTGCGGATCAGGCGCGCTTCTTCCGGTGCGCTGTCGACGATGAACCACGGGTCGACCGCGATGCAGTGGCCGCCGACGCCGGGGCCCGGCTGCAGGATGTTGACGCGCGGATGGCGGTTGGCCAGGCGCACCAGGTCCCAGACGTTGATGCCGAGCTTGTCGCAGATGATCGACAGCTCGTTGGCGAAGGCGATGTTGACGTCGCGGAAAGCGTTCTCGGTGAGCTTGCACATCTCCGCGGTGCGAGCGTTGGTGACCACGCATTCGCCGCGCACGAAGCTCTTGTAGAGCTCGCAGGCGCGTTCCGAACAACGCGGAGTCATGCCGCCGATGACGCGATCGTTCTCGATCAGCTCGCGCATGACGTGACCCGGCAACACGCGCTCGGGGCAGTAGGCGACGTTGACGTCGGCCTGTTCGCCGGCCTGCTGCGGGAAGCTCAGGTCCGGGCGCGCGGCGGCGAGCCAGTCGGCCAGGCGCTCGGTGGCGCCGACCGGCGAGGTCGATTCCAGCACCACCAGGTCGCCCTTCTTGAGCACCGGCGCCAAGGCTTTGCCGGCGGCTTCGATGTAGGCCAGGTCGGGCTCGTGGTCGCCCTTGAACGGCGTCGGCACGGCGATCAGGAAGGCGTCGGCGGGTTCGGGCTGGGTCGAGGCGCGCAGGAAGCCGCCGGTGACCGCCGCGCGCACGGCGACGTCGAGTTCCGGTTCGACGATGTGGATTTCGCCCCGGTTGATGGTATCGACGGCATGGCGGTTGATGTCGATGCCGATCACCTTTTTACGCGCTGCGGCGAACGCGGCGGCGGTGGGCAATCCGATGTAGCCAAGGCCGATGACCGAGACGGTTTCGAAACTCATGAAAGACTCCGTTGAATGCCCGCGGGGGAGGGCGTTGCTGCTCGATTAAGAGACGTTGCGAAGAGGGACCGTACGAACCAGAAAATACGAACGCACAGCGGAGGCGGACGGGCCGCCTCCGGTGCGCATGCGGCGCGCAGGCGCAAGCCCGCGGCGCCTGCGGATGCCGACGTCAGGCCGCCAACTGCGAGGCCGTGGTCTTGAGGCCGGCCAGGGCTTCGACGATGCGCTGGCAGGCCTTGCCGTCGCCGTAGGGGTTATGGGCGATGCTCATGGCCTGATACGCGGCGGGATCGTCGAGCAAGGCGGTGATGCCGTCGGCGATCGCCTTGCGGTCGGTGCCGACCAGCTTGACCGTGCCCGCGCCGACCGCTTCCGGACGCTCGGTGGTGTCGCGCATGACCAGCACCGGCTTGCCGAGCGAGGGCGCTTCTTCCTGGATGCCGCCGGAGTCGGTCAGGATGATGTGGGCCGCGTTCATCAGATACACGAACGGCAGGTAGTCCAGCGGCTCGATCAGGTGGATCTGCGGCATGTCGCTGAGCAGGCGGTTGACCGGCTCGCGCACCTGCGGGTTGAGATGCACCGGATAGACGATGTCGACGTCCGGATGGCGCAGGGCGATGTCGCGCAGGGCGTGGCAGATGCGCTCGAAACCGCCGCCGAAGCTTTCGCGGCGATGGCCGGTGACCAGCACCACGCGGCGTTCCGGGCGCAGGAAAGCGAACTGCGCGGACAACTCGGCGCGCAACGCCGGCGTACGCTCGATGCGCTGCACCACTTGCTTGAGCGCGTCGATCACGGTGTTGCCGGTGATCTCGATGCGGTCGGTCGGAATGCCTTCGGCGCGCAGGTTGTCGCTCGACGACTCGGTCGGCGCGAAATGGATAGCGGCGAGGGCGCCGGTGAGCTTGCGGTTGGCTTCTTCCGGCCACGGCGAGTACAGATTGCCGGTGCGCAGGCCGGCTTCGACATGGGCAACCGGAATCTGCTGGTAATACGCCGCCAGGGTGGTGGCCATGGTGGTCGAGGTGTCGCCGTGCACCAGCACCACGTCGGGCTTGAGCTCCGACAGCACACGCTTCATGCCGGTCAGGATCGCGGTGGTGACGTCGGTCAGGTCCTGGCCCGGCTTCATGATCGCCAGGTCGTAATCGGGTTGGATGTCGAACAGGGTCAACACCTGGTCGAGCATCTGCCGGTGCTGGCCGGTCACGCACACGCGCGCCTCGAAGCGAGGGTCGCCGGCGAGCAGCAAAGCCAGCGGCGCCATCTTGATCGCTTCCGGACGCGTACCGAACACGCACAAGGTCTTGATGCGGTAGGCCGACTGCGGCATTGCCGCGGTCGAGGCCATCGCCGGCAGGGTCGCGGCGTCGTCGCCGAACAACTCGTTGCGGCCGAAGCTCAGGGTCGCGGCTTCGGCGAGCGCGGGAGCGGTTGCGGTCTCGCCCTCGGGCTGCCAGGCCGAAGCGGGCTGCGGCTTCCAGCCGTGGGTGGTCGCGGTGGTGTAACCGCCGAGCAGGCCGAAGAACAGCAGCAGGTTCAGGCCGAGCCCGGCACCGCGCAGCGAGTAACCCAGCGCGGTCAGGACGCAGGCCGCGGCGATCAGAATCAGCAGGGTCGCGCGCGGCGAGCGGCCGGAATCGAGCAGCATGTAGTGCAGGTGCTGGCGGTCGGGCTTGAACGGCGAACGCCCCTGGCGCACGCGGCGGTACATCACCGCCAAGGTGTCGATCACCGGCAGGGCCACGCACCACAGCACGGCGGCGGCGTGGATGCGCGGCGTGCCGCGCTGGTTCATGTAGATCAGGCTCCATGCGAGCACGTAGCCCAGCAGCATGCTGCCGGCGTCGCCCATGAAGATCTTGCGCCCGCGCCAGCCGCCGAGGTTGACGAACAGGTAAGGAATCAAGGCCGCGAACAGCACCGGCAACAAGGGCAGGGCGCCTTGCGAGAGCAGGCCGGCGCGATCGAACAGCAGGATCGCGGCGATGCTGACCAGGGCCAGGCTGCCGGCCAGGCCGTCGATACCGTCGAGCATGTTGAAGGCATTGATCAGGCCGACCACGCCGATCACGGTCAGCGGAATGCCGAGCAGACCGAGGCGGATCGGGCCGGTACCGAAGACGTTGCCGACGTCGTTGAGGTAGAGGCCGCTGCCGGTGATCATCAGGCCGGTCGCCAGCACCTGCACGAACAGGCGCGAGCGCACGCTGAGGTCCTTGGCGTCGTCGATCGCGCCGACCACCACGATCAGCGCGGCGCTGCCGAGCAGCGAGAGCGCATAGCGGTCGGCCAGGCCGAGGTAGACCGCGCCGGCGAGCAGGCCGGCGAAGAAACACAGGCCGCCGATGACCGGGATATGCCCCTGATGCCGCTTGCGCGCATTGGGCCGGTCGACCAGGCCTATGTGCTCGGCCAGAGGATGCATCGCGTACATCGCGACACAGGTGACGAATAGCGCGAGGGCGCACGCTATCGCAAATTTTTCATCCAGCATGACGATGAGTCCGGGGGTAGTCTTCGTTGACCTGGCCGACAATCGCCGCCCCCCACGGTGATCGTCCCTTTGGCGTTTCTAGTTGTTCTTGCGGTTGTTCGCGGTGCGTCGGCCGGTCGATGCCGGTCGATTCGAATAATGGTTTTCAAAAACAAAAGTGGAATGACTGATCGACATGTCCGGCGGCCGTGGGTGCAGATGCGCTGTGCATCGCATGTCGCTGGGATCGTCTGCCTGCGGCAGCGTCCGTTTGCATGCGTGCTCGTGCGCGACTGCTTGCCTGTGTACTACACGGTGAGCTGCATACGTGCGCCTAGGTTGCCATCTCGAGTTCAGGAAATACTGTGAATCCGTAAGGGCTTTCACGGTGACGTCGTCCCGTCGCGAACGAATCTCATGTTTCGTTCATTTGTCGTTCGCATTCGCGGCGAGTGAGCGAGCGTGATTCTGTTCTGGGTTGCGCTTCGCATGCGAACTGCGACGTTCGATTACGCATTGGTTAGCGCTGCGTAAAAACATCCAATGGCCAAGAAGTGTCCATGCGTTGCCGTCGCCTTGCGTATCGTCGTTTTCCTCGAAAAAGCGGCTTTTTTGCGGATCCGGCAACTGGGTTTCGCGATCGCCGGTGCCGCCCGCTGTATGTTCCATCGCTGCAGTCGGTCGGCTGTCCGCGTGCGCTCCTTGCGGCGATACCGCAGCGCCGACAGGCTGCTCTGCTTGCATGACGCTGCAATGTCATCGCTGCGGCGAATGAGCGGAAACGTTCGCCTTGCATCAAACCGCGCCGACCCTGCGACTGTGCCGCAGCCGTCGGCGGTTCCAAATAGCGCTTTTGCATAAGCGAAAGCGCGTCGTGCATATGTACGCCGATCGAGTTTCGCTCTCGATCCGGTTCGCATCGCGCCTGCGACCGCATCGGCAGAACCGACGGCATTCGCAGAACCCGATCGCAGCGAGCGCGGAGCGGCGCATCGACGGCGTTCGCTGCGCGCGGGTCCTGCCGGCGCAGCGATGTGCGGATCAGCGTTCGGCGATCGGTTGGTATTCGTAACCGTAGGCGTAGGTACTGTCATGGCGCTTCTCGACCGCATTGAGAATGGCGCCCCTGAGCTCGATACCGTTCTGCTCGAAGCGCTGCTTGGCGAGCGCCAGTTCCTTGGCGGAATTGAAGCCGAAACGCGCGACCAGCAGGCTGGTGCCGGCGTAGCGGCCGATGATCGCCGCGTCGGTCACCGCCAGGATCGGCGGGGTGTCGATGACTACCAGGTCATAGCGTTGCGACACCGTGTTCAACAGCGTGGCGAAGTTCGGGTGCATCAACAGCTCGGACGGATTCGGCGGCACCTGTCCGCGCGGAATGAAGTCCAGGCCGGGGATGGTCGAATGACGCGTCGCGCCGGCGATGTCGACGCGGCCGACCAGCAGATCGGACAAGCCGTTCTGGTTGGTGTGGCCCATCACCCGATGCAGGGTGCCGCGGCGCAGGTCGGCGTCGATCAGCAGCACGCGCTGGCCGCCCTGGCTGATGACGGTGGCCAGGTTGGTCGAGACGAAGGTCTTGCCGGCGCTCGGGCCCGAGCCGCAGATCATCAGGATGTTGTTCTTGGCCTCCATCATGGCGAAGTGCAGGCCGGTGCGCAGGCTGCGCATGGCCTCGATCGCCAGGTCGTTGGGCGCATCCAGCGACAACAGGTGCGGCTTGTCGTGGCGCTTGCCGTTGCTGCGCAGCTGCTTGCCCAGGCTTTCGTGGTCGCGCTGGTACTGGCTCATCGGAATCGAGGCGTAGACCGGCAGGCCCAGCTGTTCGATTTCCTTGGCCTCCTCGACGCCGCGGTTGAGCATTTGCCGCACCAGCACCCAACCGATCGCCGCGAACGCGCCGAGGAAGGTGCCGATCAGCACCAGCTGCAGACGCTTGGGTTTGACCGGCTCGTTGACGTCGACCACCGAGGGGTCGATGACGCGGGCGTTGCCGACCGTGCCGGCGCGCGCGATGTCGAGCTGCTGGGCCTGGTTGAGCAGGTTGGTATAGGTCTGGGTGCTGACCTGCATGTCGCGGGTCAGGCGCAGCAATTCCTGTTGGGTCTCGGGCAGGCCGCCGATGCGGTCGCTGAGTTCCTTCTTGCGCGCTTCGATCTCGCCGAGCTGTTCCAGCAGCGCCCGGTAGGCCGGGTGCTTGGGGGTATAGCGGCGGCTGACTTCGGCCTGCTGCATCTTCAATTGCGAGATGCTGTTGTCGAGGGCAACGATCTGGTCGAGGTAGGACTTGGTCTCGACGGTGATGTCGACGGTATGCGCTTGCGACTGATAGGCGTTGAGCGCCTGCTCGGCCTTCTCCAGGTCGCGGCGCACGTTCGGCAACTGGCCCTTGACGAATTCCAGGCTGTTGGCGGCTTCGGCGGAATTGCGTTCGACGTTCTGGCGGGTGTACTGGCGGGTGATCGCGTCCAGGGTCGCGGCGGCCTGGCCCGGGTCGCCGAGCAGATAGCTCAGCTGGATGATGCCGGAGTCCTTGGCGCGCTCGGTCGCGGTCAGGTTCTTTTGCAGGGCGGTGATGATCGCCAGGCTCGGCAGCTTGACCAGGTCGAAGCGCATGCCCGGGTTGGCCGCCATCTCCTTGATCTGCAGTTTGACGCCGCCGCCCGCGGCGGGCTCGCCGACCTTGCCGGTCAGCAGCAGGGTGTCGTCTTCGTCGTATAAGCGGTACGCGCCGGCGTTGTCGGCGACCAAGGTCAGCGGCAGGCCGAGCAGTTCCTTGGAGACGTCGAACTGGAACACGTCGAGGCGCTCGCCGCCCCAGCCGTAGCTGCTCAGGCCGAACCACGGCGAAGCGACTTCGCCCGGCGTCGACGGGCTGAAACCACGCGACAGCACGCCGCCGATCAGCGGAAACTGCCTGGGTTCGACCTGCACGTCGAGCTTGAGGTCTTGCACCGCCTTGCCGACCACCGCACGCGAGGTCAACAGCGCGATCTCGGTCACCGCCTGCGGCGCCGAATCGGTCAGCACCTGCGAGACCGCATTGAGGCCGGGCAGGGTGGGGGTATTGGATTCGACCTGGATCATCGCGTTGGCCTGGTACACAGGCGCGGCGAGCAGGGCATAGGCGACGCTGAGGGCGAAACCGGCCGCGGTGACGCTGGCGATCAGCCACTTGTGGTCGATAAGCGTGCCGAGTAGCGCGGCCAGATCGATCTCATCGTTATCGTCCTGAGACGGACCAGGAGCCGCGGATGTTTTCGACATTGGGGTGAGACCTGCTGAAGAGTGGATCGTGCTATGTCAAAGACGGGCCGCCCAGCTACTCACCCCTGAGTTGATCAGCTGATAGGCCTGTTCGAAAGCGCTGCGCGGTTTCCGGTACGGGTCCGGAACCGCGGTGTCGTCCTGCCATTTGCCCAGCAGGTAGGTCTTGCCACGTGCGTGCGGCGCCAACTGCAGCACCGCGTCGAGGTGTTTGCGCTCCATCGCCAGGATCAGGTCGGCCGAATCGATCATGGCGCGATCGATCTGCCGCGCCACGTGCGACTCGCCGTTCAAGCCGTGCTCGTTGAGCAGGACTTGCGCGGTGGCGTCGATCGGATGGCCGACCACCGCGGCCAGGCCCGCCGACTCGACGACGATGTTCTTGCCTTGCAGGCGGTGCCGCAGTAGTACTTCAGCGGTCGGACTTCGGCAGATGTTGCCGATGCAGACCATCAAAACCCGGTTGAACACGTGCGGTAGGTCTCACCTTGAAGGGGGCGTCGGAACGGCCCGGGAAAGTTTCGACCTCGCGTGCGCGATGCCGGCGGCTGCAGAATCTCAGAGCCCGAGGGTGCATGGTTCGGGCCTTTCGTCCGGCTCCGTGCCGTCGGCGACTCGGTGCACGCAACATGTTGCAGTGCGCCGAAAGTGACGGTGCGGAATGTAAGAGCTGATTCTTGCAGGGTCAACACGAAGCAAGCTCGCGACTTCAAAGACGTGACGCGAGTCACTTGGCGATTGCGTACGCCCGAAACGAATTCCTTGGCAATACGGCGTTTTAACGGAATATTTTGACGGATTTGGATTTAACCGCATTGCGTTATCCGCATCGCGTTGCCGTCGATACGCCATGGTCGACGATGAACCGGTCGACGCCCGCTTCTGTCGAAGCCGCTCGTCGGCGATGTCATACGTGTGCAACGCGAATTGCATCGGCGATGGAGGATCGGCGATGCGGTCACGTATCGCAACGCGAAACTTAAGCCTTCGCTGAACATCGCCGGCGCGATATGGCGTATGCGCAAGGCGCGCAAGGCCTTGCTGCGAGCGTTGCGGCCGCTTCGCGCCGTATCGCGCGCTCGCGAAAAACGTGATCAGGTACCGTTTGCCCGAATGCGCGTGAACGGCGAGGGGCCAATCGCCGCGCGCTGTCGCTATACTTCGGACAGGGGACTGCACTGCTAACGATCGTATCCGCTAGGAGCCCACGTCTCATGAAGTACCTCGCCCTTGTTGCCGCAGGCCACCGCGCCGTTCCACCCGACCGCGCCCCCGGCTTCGCCTTCCGCAACGCATTGGGCCGCGCCGGATCGCCCGGGCCCTTCGTCCGCCGCAGCGCTGCAGCCCGAACCGGGTGCGCGTGCCGGCGGCCATCGCGTTAATCGAACCGGCAAGGTTCTCTGACGCGGCCACGTCGGCACCGGCCGACTCAACGACCTCCCCATCGACATCCATGAAGTCGGCCGTCCATCGACAGGCCGATGTACGAACCCGTCCGGCGCGCTGTCCGCGCCCGCGACATCGAGAGACTGAATCGCATATGAGAAAGCTTTCTGGCTGGGTGGCGATCGCCGCCGCCGTCGTCGGACTCAACGGCTGCATGTTGGCCCCAGGCCAACATATGAGCCCGAAGCAGTTCGTGAGCGACGCGTCCCTCGACGAGGACCACGTCGAGATCGTGCCGATCACGCCGAAGCTGCTGGCGATGGACAAGGCCGACGCGCCGGTGGCGGAAGTGCCGGCGGAGTTGTTGGGCTACAAGCCCGAGCCTTACCGCATCGGCGCCGGCGACACCCTCTACATCACCATCTGGGACCACCCCGAACTGACTTCGCCGGCCGGCACCCAGCAACAGACCGCCGCCAACGGCCGCATGGTCGGGCCCGACGGCACGCTGTTCTATCCCTATATCGGCTCCCTGCAGGCGCAGGGCAAGACCATCGACGAACTGCGCACCTTGATCACCGCGAAGATCGCCCAGGTGATCGAAAGCCCGCAGGTCGACGTCAGCATCATCGACTACGGCAGCCAGCGCGTGACCTTGCAGGGCGCGTTCGTGAAGACCGAGCGCCAGTCGATCACCGCCACGCCGCTGACCCTGTCGCAGGCCATCGGCAGCGCCACCATCGACCCCTTGCGCGCGGACCTGTCCGGCCTGGTGCTGACGCGCGCCGGCCAGCACTACCGCATCGATCTCGACGCGCTCAACCGCGGCAAGCAGATCGCGCCCGACATTTATCTGAGGGCCGGCGACCATATCTATCTGCCGTACAACGACCGCAAGGAAGTCTATGTGGTCGGCGAAGTGATCCGGCCGATGGCGATCAACTTCAAGACCAGCGACATGACCCTGTCGCAGGCGCTCGGGCGCACCGGCGGCCTCAATCCGCTGACCGCCAAGGGCGATGCGGTCTATGTCATCCGCGGCGTCGAGGACATGCAGAAACAGCCGGCCAAGATCTATCACCTCAGCGCCAAGTCGCCGGCGTCGTACGCCTTGGCCAGCCAGTTCACGGTGCGGGCCGGCGACGTGGTGTTCGTCGGGCCGGCCGGGGTGACGCGTTGGAACAGATTCGTCAACCAGTTGTTGCCGTTCTCCAACATCCTCAACAACTCCGCGAACACGCAGGACCTGCTCGAGCGCTGAGCCGGCAGGTTTGAGCAGTAAGGCGATCGAGCGGATGGGTAATCGCAGCACCAATGCAGGGCTCGTGGGCGGCCGATTCCTTCGGACGCCTGCGTTCGCCCGTGCGTTGCTCTGCGCGCCCGCTGCGCGATTCGCGCTGGCGGCGTTCGTATCGCTTGCCTTGTGCGGCGCCTCGGCCGGCGCGCAGACACGGGTTTCGGTGAGCGGTGCGGTCGAGCATCCCGGCGAGCAGGTGTATGCGGGTAAAGCGCGCCTGCGCGATGCCGTGCTGGCGGCGCGGGTGCGGCCGCAGGCCTATGTGGCCGGCGCGGCCTGGCTGCGTCCTGGCCTGGTCGAAGCGCAGCGCCGTTTCAAGACCGGCGTCCTGTTCGATCTGTCACAAGTGATCGCCGAGGCGAGCGCGCGCAACGACGAGGGCCTGCTGGCGCTTGCCGAACGCATGAGCGCTGGCGTGCGGGCGATGCCGGCGACCGGACGTCGCATCGTCTCGCTCGATCCGAAAGCGCTGGAAAGCGAGCGGGCGAACAATGCACCGCTCGCCGAGGGCGACCGCCTGCATTATCCCGAACTGCCGAAGTCGCTTCGCATCGTCGGCGCGGTCGGCAAGGATTGCGTACTGCCGTATGCGAGCTGGCGCGGCGTCCGCGACTATCTCGGCGATTGCCCGGCGACGGCCGAAGCCGACCGCGATTGGGTCTATCTGGTCCAAGCCGACGGACGGGTGAGCGAGTACGGCATCGCCCTGTGGAATCGCGGCGAGCCCCTGCGCCTGGCGCCGGGCACGACGATCTACGTACCGATCGATGACCGGCGTGTGCGGCGGACCGCGCCCGACCTCAATCGCGAATACGCCGAGTTCCTGGCCACTCAACCCTTGCCCGAGGCGGGCGGTGCAGCGCCGCAAGCCGAAGCGGTCGCGGCCCATGCCTCCGCGGCCGATGCGAGGCCGTTCTGAATACCGGCCGACCGCCTCCGCGCCACAGCCAGATCGCGCTGCTGGTCGTCGCCACGCTGGCCGCGCGCTTCGCCCATGCCGGCGATCAGGCGCCGACCCAGGGCGACTTCGGCGGCGCCGGCCTGTGGCAGACGCCGACCGCGCGCATGGCCGACGAAGGCGAACTCGCGCTGTCGGTCAGCCGGGTCGAGCCGTACTCGCGCTACAACTTCACCGCCCAGCCCTTGTCGTGGCTGGAAGGCAGCTTCCGCTACACCCGTTTCGACAACGACGCCGCGCCGGTCGCGGACGGCGGCCGTTCGAACTCGGCCAAGGCCTTCGACGCCAAGATCCGCCTGAGCCGCGAGAGCCGCTACCTGCCGGAGGTGGCGGTCGGTGCGCGCGACATCGCCGGCAAGCGCTATTTCTCCAGCGAATATGTGGTCGCCAACAAGCGCTTCGGCCCGGTCGACGCCAGCCTCGGCGTCGCTTGGGGCAATCTGGGAGCGCGCGGCAACCTGGCCAATCCCTTGTCGGCGCTCGACGATCGCTTCGATCACCGTCCTTCGCGCAGCGGTTTTTCCGACGCCCGCTATCAGTTCGACCGGCCGCGCTACTTTCATGGCCGCGCCGCGGTGTTCGGCGGCGTGGCCTATCGCCCGGCCGGCAAGCCCTGGGAAGTGAAAGTCGAATACGACGGCAACGACTACCGGCACGAGCCCGGGCCGCGCCGCATCAAGCAGAGTTCGCCCTTCAACGTCGGCGTGGTTTATCGCCCGAATCGCCATCTCGACCTGAGCTTGGGCCTGCAGCGCGGCAATACCGCCTCGTTCGCTTTGACCCTGCACACCAACGCGGCCCGCCTGGCCGAACCGATCAAGGCCAAGGACCCGCCGCCGGTCGTACGTCGTTACGACGATGCGCCGGCGATTCCGACGATGGCGGCTACGCCGGCAGCCGCGTCAGTGCACGTGCCGGCCGCCTCGGCGACCGCCGCTGCAGGACCGGCGGCTCCGACCGCGCTCGCTTCGGGGGCGATCGCAGCGACGAGCGCCGCTTCGCCGCCGTTGCCGCAGGCGGCACCGTCCCCGGGTCTCGCTCCGCTCACCGCGGTCAGCGAGGCCGGCGTAACGCCGCAAACCGGTCTGCCGCCAATCGCGACGACACCGGCCTCAACGACGCAAACGTGGCCCGAGCCGGCCGCGCCCGAGCAGGTCGACTGGGAACAGGTCAGCCGCGAGCTGTACGACAACGCCGGCGTGAGGGTCAGCAAAATCTCGCGGCGCGGCAGCGAATTGTTCGTCACCGGCGAGCAGACCCGCTATCGGCATTCGGCGAAGGGCCTGGGCCGCACCGCTCGCATCCTCGATAACCAAGTCGATGGCTCGGTCGACTGGTACACCCTGGTCTCGACCCGCGCCGGCATGGTAGTGGTCGAGACCAGCGTGCAGCGCGAACGCTTCGGCGAACTGCTCGATGGCGAGGCCGACCTTAAGACCTTCCGCCTCGGCGTCGAGCGCAACCGCCCGCAGGCGCGTCGCGAAGAGCTGTTGTATCGGGCGCCGCTGGACCGCTACGACGGCGGGTTCGGCCTCAGCGTCGGTCACGAACTCGGTGCGCCCGACACCGCCGCCCTGTACAAGATCGGCATGGCCTACGACGCCGACTACCGGTTCGCATCGAACCTGTGGTTGAGCGGCCGCATCGAGGCCCTGATCGCCGACAACTACGACCGCTACGACGGCGGCCCGGTCACGGCCTTGCCGCGCGTGCGCAGCGACGTGCGCGAGTACGTGACGTCCTCGCGCGTGACCATGCCGCAGCTGCAACTGACCGCAGCCGGCTCGCTGGGCGCCGATTGGTACGGCATGGCGTATGTCGGCATGCTCGAAAGCATGTACGGCGGCGCCGGCGCCGAGACTTTGTACCGGCCGTTCGGGCAGCGCTGGGCGATCGGCGCCGACGTCAACTGGGTGCGCCAGCGCAGCTTCGACCAGGATTTCTCGTTCCGCCGCTATCGCACCGTCACCGGCCATGTCAGCGCCTACATCGACACCGGCTACAAGGACATCAGCTTGAAGGTCAGCGCCGGGCGTTATCTGGCGCGCGACTGGGGCGCGACCGTGGACGTCTCGCGCCAGTTCAACAACGGCGTGCGCATGGGCGCCTATGCGACCTTCACCGAGTACTCGCCGCGCCAGCCCGGCGACGGCGGTTTCGACCGCGGCCTGTATCTGTCGGTTCCGTTCGACCTGGCGCGACAGCGTTCCAGCCGCAGCCGCGCCGATTTCGCCTGGTCGCCGGGCATCCGCGACAACGGCGCGCGCTTGAACAAGCGCTATGGCCTGTACTCGCTGACCGAGGATCGCGACCGCGCCAGCTTCTCCGGCAACCTGCACCGCATCGTCGAGTAAGCAGCGGGGCCGTTCGCAGCGGAACGGCCGGCACCCGCGGCCGTGGCTCAATCGCCGCCGTCGTTGCCGTAATACATCAGCCCGATCTTGATGCGCTCGCGTCCCTGCGCTTTGCGGTGGCGGTTGCTGTCGCGCAGCGAGTACACGCAGCCGCAGTATTCCTGCTGATAGAACTGCTCGCGCTTGCTGATCTCGATCATGCGCTGGCTGCCGCCGGCCTTGCGCCAGTTGTAGTCCCAGTAGACCAGGCCCTCGTACGGCGCGGCGGCGCGGTGGCCGCTGCCGTTGATCTGCTCCATGTTCTTCCAGCGCGAGATGCCGAGCGAACTGGTGATGACCGGAAAGCCGTGCTCGTGCGCATAAAGCGCGGTGCGCTCGAAGCGCATGTCGAAGCACATGGTGCAGCGGATGCCGCGCTCGGGTTCGTTCTCCATGCCCTTGGCGCGGGCGAACCAATGGTCGGTGTCGTAGTCGGCATTGACGAAGGGAACGCCGTGCTTCTGCGCGAAGCGGATGTTCTCTTCCTTACGCAGCTCGTACTCCTTCAGCGGATGGATGTTCGGGTTGTAGAAGAACACCGTGTAGTCGATCTGCGACTCGACGAAGGCTTCCATCAACTCGCCCGAGCACGGCGCGCAGCACGAGTGCAGCAGCAGCCTGCCGCCGTCGCCGGGCAGGCGCAGCCGCTCGCGGCCAGGGCTCAGCGTCGCTGCGCTCACAGGTCTTTCGCCACCAGCTTGACCACGCTGGAGAAATCCAGGCCGCCGTGACCGGCGCGGCTGTTCATCGCGTACAGATTGCGCGCGAGTTCGCCCAGCGGGATCGAGGCGCCGCTGCTCATCGCTGCTTCCGCGGCCAGGCCGAGGTCCTTGAGCATGAGATCGTTGCCGAAGCCGCCGCTGTAGCCGCGCGAGGCCGGCGCGTTCTCGAGTACGCCCGGCCAGGGGTTGCAGACTTCCGTCGCCCAACTGCGGCTGGTGCTGACCGCCATCATCTGCGACAGCACTTTCGGGTCCAGCCCGTGCGCACTGCCGAGCGCGAGCGCTTCGCCGGTCGCGGCCATGATCACGCCGAGCGCCATGTTGTTGCACAGCTTGGCGACCTGGCCGGCGCCGCTGGCGCCGACGTGGAAGATGTTCTTGCCCATGGCCTGCAACAGCGGCCGTGCGCGTTCCAGCGCCGCGGCTTCGCCGCCGACGATGAAGGTCAACGTGCCGGCGGCCGCGCCGGCGGTGCCGCCGGACACCGGCGCATCGATCATCTGCAGGCCGCGCGCCGTCGCGGCCGCGGCGACTTTCTGCGCCGTGGCCGGGGCGATGGTGCTGCAATCGATGACCAACGCGCCCGCCGGCATCTGCGCGAGCAGGCCGGCATCGCCGAGGTAGAGACCTTCGACGTGCCGGCTCGCCGGCAGCATCGAGATCACCACCTCGGCATCGACCACGGCATCGGCCGCGTCGATGGCGGCGTGGGCGCCGGCCACGACCGCGCCGGCGACGAGGGCCGGCGCGAGATCGAACACGCGCAGGCTGTGGCCGGCCTTGAGCAGGTTGGCGGCCATCGGCCCGCCCATATTGCCCAGGCCGATGAAAGCGATGCGGCTCATGCGGTGGTCTCCGTGAGGGCGCCCAGATCGGCGAGCGGGTGCGCCTGCGCCGGCCAGGGGGCGGTGAAGAAAGTTTCGGCCCAGGCCGGCGTGGCTTCGGTCAGGTGGGCCGGGTTCCAGCGCGGACTGCGGTCCTTGTCGATCAACAGGGCGCGGATGCCCTCGGCGAAATCGCCGTGCGCGGTGCAATGCAGGGATGCGGTGTATTCGAGACGAAAGGTGTCGGCGAGCGACAGCCCGGCGGCGCGGCGCTGCAACTCGTAACCGAGCCGGGCCGAGCCGGGTGCGCCGGCGGCGAGGGTCTTGCGCGCGTTCTGCAGCCAGGCGTCGTCGCTGTCGAGCGCGGCGATCGCTTCGACTACCGCGGGCAGATCGTCGTGCGCGCAGGCCGCGGCGATCGCGGCCGCGTGGTGCTGCAAAGGGCCGGGTGGGGCGGGTTCGGCGCAACCCTTCAGTACCGCGCTGAGCCGGCGCGCATCGTCGCCGTCGTCGGCCCAGTTCACCGCGGCGAGTGCGGCGTACACCGTTTCGCGTTGCGCTTCCGGCAGATAGTGATCGGCGAGGCCGGCATGGATCGCGTCGCCGGCGTTGAGCGGCGCGCCGGTCAAGGCCAGGAACAAGCCCGCGCGTTGCGGCACCCGGTTCAACAGCCAACTGCCGCCGACGTCCGGGTACAGGCCGACGGTGATTTCCGGAAACGCCAGCTTCGAGCGCTCGCTGACCACGCGGTGGCTGGCGCCGGCCATCAGGCCGATGCCGCCGCCCATGACGATGCCATGGCCCCAGCACAGCAGCGGCTTGGGATAGGTGTGGATGCGGTGGTCGAGCCGGTATTCGGTTTCGAAGAACTCGCGCGCGTGGACGTTGTCGCGGATGTCGCGGCTGCCGCTGGCGCGATGCTCCAGCATGCCGCGATACAGCCCGTGCAGGTCGCCGCCGGCGCAGAAGGCTTTCTCGCCCGCGCCTTGCAGCACGACCACGGCGACGGCGTCGTCCTGGGCCCAGGCCAGCAACTGCGCATCGAGCAGTTCGGCCATGGTCAGCGACAGGCCGTTCAAGGTCGCCGCTGCGTTCAAGGTGGCGAAGCCGATGCGGCGCCCGTTGGCGGTGCCGCGTTCTTCGAACAGGACCGGCGCGGCGACTGCTTCGTTTTCGAGCACGGCGTTCATGCGTTCTTCCACTGCGGCGCGCGCTTTTCCAGGAAGGCGAGCACGCCCTCGGTCTGGTCGGCGCTGTCGAACAGATCGACGAAGGCCTCGCGCTCGCGCACCAGGGCGGTGTCGTGGCTCTGGCTGCGGGTGGCCTGGATCAGGGCCTTGCAGGCGGCGACGCTGGTCGGGCTCTGCTTCTCGGCCTGCTTGGCCCACTGCAGTGCGCGCGCCTTGGCTTCGCCCTTGCCGACCACCTCTTCGACCAGGCCGATGCGCAGGGCGGTGGCGGCGTCGACGCGTTCGCCGAGCAGCATCATCCGCTTGGCCCAGCCTTCGCCGACCAGACGCGGCAGGTGCTGGGTGCCGCCGGCGCAGGGCAGCAGGCCGACGGTGGCTTCGGGCAGGGCCAGTTGGGCCTGCTCCTCGACGATACGCAGATCGCAGGCGAGGGCGCATTCCAGCCCGCCGCCCATGGCGTAGCCGTTGATCGCGGCGATCGACACGCCGCGGAACGCGCTGAGGGTCTCGAAGGCTTCGCCGAAGCGGCGTGCGGCATCGCGCGCCAAGGCCTTGTCGCCGTCGGCGAACTGCTTCAGGTCGGCGCCGGCGGAGAAGAATTTCTCGCCTTCGCCGGTGACGACCAGGGCGTAGACCTCGCGGTCGGTATCGAGGTCGCGCACCAGCTCGCGCAAGGCGGCGAGGCTGTCGCGGGTCCAGGTGTTGGCCGGGGGATTGCTCAGGGTGACGACGGCGGTGTGGCCGTCGATGTCGAGCTTCAGTCCGTCATAGACCTTCCCGGTGTGCTGCTTGTCGGCACGGCTCATCGCAATTCCTCTTCGGTGTTCAGCAGATGGCGCGCAATGATCACGCGCATGATTTCGTTGGTGCCTTCCAGGATCTGGTGCACGCGGCAGTCGCGCAGCAGCCGCTCGATCGGGTACTCGCGCATATAGCCGTAGCCGCCGTGGATTTGCAGGGCCTCGTTGCAGATGGCGAAGCCGGCATCGGTGGCGAAGCGCTTGGCCATCGCGCACCAGACGATGGCGTCGGCGCTGCCGGCATCGAGCTTGCGCGCCGCGGTATGCACCATCTGCCGCGCCGCGACCAGTTGCGTGGCCATGTCGGCGAGCTTGAACTGCAGCGCCTGGAACTCGGCGAGCGGTTTGCCGAACTGGCGCCGTTCGCCGAGGTAACGACGTGCGGCGTCGAGTGCGCCCTGGGCCGCGCCGAGCGAGCACGCGGCGATGTTGAGGCGGCCGCCGTCGAGGCCTTTCATGGCGATCTTGAAACCGTCGCCTTCGCCAGCGAGCAGATGCGCGGCCGGCACCCGCACGTTGTCGAACACCACGCCGCGCGTGGGCTGGCTGTTCCAGCCGAGTTTTTCTTCTTTGCGCCCATAGGCGATGCCGGCGCTGTCGGCCGGCACCGCGAACGCGCTGATGCCGCGTGCGCCGTCGCCGCCGGTGCGCGCCATCACCACCAGCATGTCGGTGGCGCCGGCCCCGGAAATGAAGGCCTTGGCGCCGTTGATCAGGTAATGATCGCCGTCGCGTTCGGCGCGGGTGCGCAGGGATGCGGCATCGGAACCGGCGCCGGGTTCGGTCAGGCAGTACGAGGCCAGGCATTCGCCGCTGGCGAGCCGAGGCCCCCAGAGGTCGCGCACGGCGAGCGAAGCGTGCGCGGTCAGCATCCAGGTGGCCATGTTGTGGATGCTGATGAAGGCCGCCGTGGACGGATCGAGCGCGGCCAGTTCCTCGAACACGACCACCGCATCGAGCCGGGTCAGGCCCGAGCCGCCGGCGGCTTCGTCGACGTACAAGCCGCAGAACCCGAGCTCGCCGGCCTTGCCGATGGCCTCGCGCGGGAAGATGCCTTGCGCGTCCCAGTGCGCCGCGTGCGGCGCCAGTTCGGCCAGGGCGAAATCGCGCGCGGCCTCGCGGAAGGCGAGCTGGTCTTCGCCGAGCTGCGATGGCGGTGGACTGACCGCCTGCAGGTTCATGACGGCGGCCATCACTTCAGACTGATCGTGGTGTTGACGCCGTGGCCGAGCGTGTCGTCGTCGAACCAACGCGCGGTGACCGTCTTGGTCTGGGTATAGAACATCACCACTTGCTTGCCGTAGGGACCGAGGTCGCCGAGCTTGGAGGCGCGCGAGCCGGTGAACGAGAACAGCGGCACCGGCACCGGGATCGGCACGTTGATGCCGACCTGGCCGACGTCGATGTCTTCCTGGAAGCGGCGCGCGGCCGCGCCGGACTGGGTGAACAGAGCGGTGCCGTTGCCGTTGGGGTTGGCGTTGATCAGCTCGATCGCGGCTTCCAGAGTGTCGGCGGCGAGCACGATCAGTACCGGGCCGAAGATCTCTTCGTCGTAGATGCGCATGCCGGGCTCGACGCCGGAGAAGATGGTCGGGCCGACGAAGTTGCCGCGCTCGAAACCCGGCACGGACGGCTTGCGGCCGTCGAGTTCGAGCCTTGCGCCTTGCTCGACCCCGGAGGCGATCATGCTTTCGACGCGTTCGCGCGCGGCGCAGGAAATTACCGGGCCGACATCGGTGCCGGGCTCGGTGCCGGCATTGACCTTGAGCGTGCGCGCCTTGGCGACCAGCTCGGGAATCCAGGCCTGCGCTTCGCCGACCAGCACCGCGGTGGAGGCGGCCATGCAGCGTTGGCCGGCGGCGCCGAACGCGGCGCCGGCGAGGGCGTTGAGGGTTTGCTCCTTGTTGGCGTCGGGCAGCACCACCGCGTGATTCTTCGCGCCCATCATGCACTGCACGCGCTTGCCCGCCAGCGAAGCGCGGTGGTAGACATGGGTGCCGACCTTGGTCGAGCCGACGAAGGACACCGCCTTGATGTCGGGGTGGTCGCAGATCGCATTGACCACGTCTTCGCCGCCGTGGACGACGTTGAGCACGCCCTTGGGCACGCCAGCCTGCAGCGCCAGCTCGACCAGGCGCATCGTCACCAGCGGGTCCTGTTCGGACGGCTTGAGCACGAAGGTGTTGCCGGTGGCGATGGCCATCGGGAACATCCACAGCGGAATCATCGCCGGGAAGTTGAACGGGGTGATGCCGGCGCAGACGCCGAGCGGTTGCAACAGGGTGTAGGTGTCGACGCCGCCGGCGACGTTGTTGGCCAACTCGCCGAGTTGCAGGTTGCCGATCGCCGCTGCGTGCTCGACCACTTCCAGGCCGCGGAATACGTCGCCTTCGGCGTCGGCCAGGGTCTTGCCTTGTTCGGCGGTGAGGATCGCGGCGAGCTCGCCCATGTGCTCGCGGATCAGTTGCTGGTACTTGAGGAAGATGCGCGCGCGCGCGCCGATCGGGGTCTTGCGCCAGCTCTTGAAGGCCTGGTGCGCCGAACGTACCGCGGCGTCGACTTCGTCCGCGGTCGCGAACGGCACCCGCGCCAGCACCGCCTGCGTGGCGGGGTTGACGACATCGCGCCATTGTTCGGATCGGGATTCGACGAATGCACCGTCGATCAGCAGCTTGACCGTCGCGACTTCGGTCGCGACGCGATTCATATCGTTCATTGTTTCAGCTCCGTGTCGCTCACCCGCGTGACGGGGATTGCGGAGCAAGACAAGTCGGTTCCACGCAACGGACATCCGCGTCGAGCCAGCCCGTCCGGTTGCCCACCGCAACACCCGAGGACGGCATCGCATGCGATGCCCGCCACTGGCCGGTCTCCGGGCTTGCGAGCGATGCGGAGCGATCCGCATCACCCCGACACCTTCCCGCGAAATCGCAGTGGTATTGAGTCGGGTGTTCTCGCCTACCGTTGCGGGGGCAGCGCCGGAATGGAGTCTGTCGACTCGCACCGGCTTCCCGTTTCACCCTGCTCGCCGGTACGGCGGCAGGACACCTGTGGCCGGCGGAGTGTAGGCGTCGGATCGAAAGCGGACAAGCTGCGCTGCGCAAAGCTGCGCGCTCGCTCGCACGACAGCGTGGTCGGATTGCTTCGAACGCCGCATTCATCTTGTCGTCGCGCGGATGTGTGACGCCTCTGCACGGCACCGCACCACGGCGAATGGGATGCATCGCGACGAATGCGCCCTGTTCGCTTGCTTGCGTAGGAGATCGCGTTCGCCTGTGTGCGATGCTCGGGCGAAACGCCGGGCATCGCTCGATACTGTGATGGGCAGCGTGTATTCCTGGAAACGATGCGGGCGAAATGACTGGTGCGGCGGGGGCTGCTGTGACCAGGGGCATCCGGATCGGCATGGGCGTATCGCCACGATGGGGAGCATCGGTGGTGGTGGATGGGTTGGTCGTCGAGCGCCGGCGCTGAAGCATCCCGCGGGCAGTGGCCGCTCGGGTGACATTCGCATGCCGTTGCAAGATCATGGCGAGAGCGCAATACGGCATTCCTGAAGGAGCGGCACCCGATGACCAACCGTGAACGACGCAACGGCACCGAGCAGGCCAGTGCCGTGGCCTTGCGCGCAGGGCTGACCCGCGAGCAACTGGACGCGTTGACGACCCTGGAGCATTTCCGCTGGGAACTGCGTTTCGTTCGGCGGCCGCTGTTCCTGGAGCCGATTCCGGTGGTATTCCATCCCGATGGCGAGCGTTACGCGGTGTTGGAGGCGGATGGTTCGCTCAATGAGAACCCGGGGTTCGAGATACGCCGCTGAGGGGTTGCCGGTGGCGCGGGTTGGTTCGTGTTCGTGGCATCGCGGTGGGGGCTCTGAGGGTAGGAGCGGCGCGAGCCGCGACCGCGGGATACGCAGTCGTCGCAGCTGAGGTGTCGTCTATCGAAGCGGCGTGTCTTCGCGAAGATTAGGAGCGGCGCCCTACTGGATTTCCTTCGGTCACAAGCCGCCGCTCTGCTTGCCGCTGCAGCGCTTCTTACCGTAGAGCGTTGAACATCAAGGTCTAAAGCTTCCGTCCGCTAGCGCGGCCGGGTTACTTTCTTTTGCTAAGCCCAAAAGAAAGGTAACCAAAGAAAAGG
>NZ_JMTZ01000048.1 GCF_000731095.1 Lysobacter antibioticus
CACGTCCTGTGCGCCGCCCTCCGGGTCTCCACTTGACCGGCAAAGCGGCAAAGCAGGTCAAAATCTCGGCAACGGCACGTGCGCCAACAGAGCAAGGTGCCCCATCAACCAGAGTTCTTGCTCCGCGGCCACGCCGCCAGCAGCGCCCACAGACCGCCGAGCCCGGCAATCCACGACGAAGCCGGGATCGACCAGAACCTCGGGCCGCCCGATTCCATGCCGTACAGCACCGCCGCGACCACCAGCAGGCCGGTGCCGAGGATCGCCGCGACCGTGCGCCGCACCGCATCCTTGATCGTGCGATTTAGGTCGGTGATGTCCTGCGAGCGCATCTTCAATTCGTGCTGGCCCGACACCTGCTGATTGAGCCAGCTGTGCAGCAGGCGCGGCATCTCCGGCGCACGCGTGACCAACTCCGGCAAACGCTTGCGGAACTCGCTCGCCAGCCGCTGCGGGCTGTAGCGGTCCAGCAGGATGCGCTGCAGCACCGGCCGCGCCACCGCCCAGATGTCGAGCTTGGGATCGAGCAGACGGCCGACGCCTTCGATGTTGAGCAAGGTCTTCTGCAGCAGGATCAGCTGCGGCTGCAGGGTCAACTCGTAACGCTGCGCGGTGCGGAACAACTTCACCAGCACCTCGGCCAGCGAGATCTCGCTGAGCGGTCGGGTGAAGTAGGGCTCGCACACCGCACGCGTCGCCGCTTCGAGCTCGTCGATGCGGATGTGCGGCGGAATCCAGCCGGCCTGCACGTGCAACTCGGCGATGCGGCGGTAGTCGCGGTTGAAGATCGCCATGAAGTTTTCGGCGAGGTAGTACTGATCCTCGTCCGACAACTGGCCCATGATGCCGAAATCCAGGGCGATGAAACGCGGATTGCTGCGCCGCGCCGGGTCGCTGTCGACCCAGATGTTGCCGGCATGGGCATCGGCGTGGAAGAAATTGTCGCGGAACACCTGGGTGTAGAACACCCGCACGCCCTTGGAGGCGAGCGCGCGCCGATCGATGCCGGCGGCGTCGAGCGCGGCGATGTCGTCGGACGGAATGCCGTACACGCGCTCCAGGGTCAGCGCGCGTTCGCCGGTGTGCGACCAGATCACTTCCGGCACGTACATGTCGTCGCTGTCGGCCCAGAAACGGCGCAGCACGCTGGCGTTGGCGCCTTCGCGCTGCAGGTCCAGTTCGGCGGCGAGGGTGCTCTCGATCTCGGCGACGATGGCGCGCGGGCGGATCTTGTCGGCACTGGGATGAGCGCGGTCGACCAGGGCGGCGAGCGCCTTGAGCAAGGCGATATCGCCGGCGATCTTGCCCTCGATGTCGGGACGCAACACCTTGACCACGACTTCGCGCGGCGGCTTGCCGTCCTGCGCCGGCAACCGCGCCGCGTGCACCTGGGCGATCGAGGCCGAGGCCAGCGGTTCGATGTCGAAGGATTCGAAGGCCTCGCCGATGCGGCGCTCGAGCGCGTCCTCGACGATCTTGCGCGCGGTCTCCCCGTCGAACGGCGCGACCCGGTCCTGCAGCAGCGCCAGCTCGATCGCGATGTCCGGCGGCACCAGGTCGCGCCGGGTCGAGAGGATCTGCCCGAACTTGACGAAGATCGGCCCGAGCTCCTGCAGCACCAGGCGCAGGCGCGCACCGCGCGACATCGCCGCGATCTCGTCGGAAGCGCGCGGCACGAACGGGCGCGCAAGCTTGAGCCAGCGCTCGACCGGGGTGCCGTCGAGCAGGTCGTCGAGGCGATAGCGCAGCAGCACGCGGCCGATACGCCAGGCACGCACCGCCGACCTCATGCGCTGCGTCCTGCGCGGTCGCGCAAGCGCGCCACGCGTGCGGCCGCACGCTCGACGTCGTCGCGCAAGGTGTCGACATCGTCGTGGAAGGCGTTCAACTCATCGCGCGGGACCACGTCGCGCGATTCCTCGGTGACGTATTCGGCGGCGTTGCCGGCCAAGGCGCCGGCGGCATCGCGGGCGTGGCGCAAGGCGCCGGCGACGGTATTGGCGACCTGCACCCCGATCACATCGCCGAACACCGCGGTGAAGGGTTGCTGCCAGTCCGGATCGAAGCGTTCGGCCAGACGCTGCAGGCGCCGCGCCAGATCGGCGTCGCCCTCGATGCGCAACTTGCCGACCGGTGCGGCATGATCGTTGCGCGCGCCGCCGAGCAGGTTGGGCAACTGCGACAGGATCGCGCCGAGGGTACTGCGCACCGACAGGTCGGGTTCGTCGCTGTCGCGCACCGGCCCGACTTCGAGGCGCTCGCCGGCCACCACGATGCGCAGCGCCAGCGGCGGCGACGCCAGGTGCAGGGCGACGCTGCGGCCGTCGAGCGGGCGCAGCGCTTCGCGGGTGTCGGGATCGAGCGCGAGCGCGCGGTTCAGCGCGGCTTCGAGCGCGCGGCCGGCCATCGGCTTGAGCGCGTCCAGGGGCGAGGCGGTGTCGGTCATGCGGCCATTCTAGCCGGCGCGCGCCGGCCGGCTGTTACGCGGATGTCGAGGCCGCGCCGCCGGCCTGGGCATGGTGGGCGCGCACCCGCGCCAGGCCTTCGTCGAAACCGACCTGGGGCACGTAGCCGAAGTCGCGCCGGGCCGGCGCCATGTCGTACCAGTGCGTGGTCGACAACTGCTCGGCGAGGAAACGCGTCATCGGCGGCTCGCCCTTCAGCGGCAACACCGTCCACAGCAGCTCGCAGACCGCGCCGATGGCGTAGGCGGCGCGGAACGGCAGGGTCTTGTCGGCGGTCGGCGCGCCGACCGCGGCGAGCAAACCGTTGACCGTCTCGCGCACCGTGCGCGGCTCGCCGTTGCTGATGAAGTAGGCGCGGCCGGCGCAGGGCGCGCCCGGGGCGAGATGCTCGAAGGCGTCGAAATGCGCCTGCGCGGCGTTGTCGATATAGGTCGTGTCGATGCGGTTGTGGCCGTCGCCGACGAAGCGCAGGCGGCCGCTGCGGGCGCGTTCGACCAGGCGCGGCAGCAACTGATTGTCGCCGACGCCCCAGATCAGGCGCGGGCGCAGGGCGACCGTGGCCAGGTCCGGCCCGTTGGCGGCGAGCACGGCCTTTTCGGCGATGGTCTTGGTGGTCGCATAGGCGGCCTTGAAGCCTTCGCCGTAAGGCACGCTGTCGGCGGTGCCGCCTTCGACCGGATGGGTGGCGCGGTGGGTCACGCTCGGGGTCGAGGTGTAGACGAGTTTGCCGATGCCGTGGGCGTGACAGGCCGCGAGCACGTTCTCGGTGCCGACCACGTTGGCCTGGTGATAGCTCTCGTAACTGCCCCAGGCGCCGGCCTTGGCGGCGTTGTGGAAGACCGCCTCGCAGCCTTGCGCGGCATCGATCACGGCCTGGCGATCGGCGAGATCGCCGCGCAGTTGGATCACGCCGAGCGGTTCCAGCGCCGGGTACAGGCCGCGATTGAAACTGACCACCTCATGCCCGCGCGCGACCAGGCCGCGGCACAGGGCCTGACCGAGAAAACCGCCGCCGCCGGTGACCAATATCTTCATCGTTGCTGCATCCGTGAAAGTCGTGAGTGCAGCGCGCGGCTGCGGAAACCTTGCGCATCATAGGCTGCGCGCGACGGCCTTCGCCGTGCGTTGGCGAAGAAAAAGCAAATCCCCCACGTCCGCTGCGCGGCCGTTCGCCCCCTTTGTCAAAGGGGGCAACAGCGATAGCCGTCGCTGCGCCGTCTATCGGGCTCTTGGAGCCTCGTCGCCCCGTCCTATCGAGCTCCCCTTATCGAGTTCCCCCCTTTGCAAAAGGGGGGCCAGGGGGAATTTGCTTTTCGCCCCGAAGCACCAAGAGCCGAGTCCCGCCGGTGCGCGCCTCGACCTGCGTCGATCCGACGCAGCCCGCTTCAGCCCTTCTGCGCCTGCGCCGCCAGCTTCTCGCGCCCGATCTTGGCGTTATGGCGGATATCGACCGGGAAGCCCGGATGGAAACGGATCCGCTCGATACCCGCGGTATGCGCGTGCTCCGCGCCGATCGCGCGCAGTTCTTCGGCGATGCGCTCGCACTCGGCGCGCGCGGTGCGCGGTTCATGCAGCTCCACCCACAGCAACGGGGTCTGCGCACCGAAGGCGCCGGTGCCGACCAGGGCGGTGCGGCGCACCTTCGGGTGGGTGTTGAACACCGGCTCGACCTGTTCGGTGTACAGCGGGCCGCTCGCGGTTTCGACGCGATGGGTCTTGCGCCCGCAGAACCACAGCCGGCCTTCGCCGTCGAGATAGCCCAGGTCGCCCATGCGGTGGACGATGCGGTCGAGCCCGCCGCGCACTTCGCGGATCTTGGCCAGATGCGTCGCCGCATCGCGACGGAAATAGCTGTCGGTCGCGGTCGGGCCGGCCACGGTGATCTCGCCGACCACGCCGTCCGGCAACACCAGGTCGTCGGACCAGTGTTCGATCGCGGCATCGTCGATGCGGATGATCCGCACCTCGTTGCGCTCGACCGCACGGCCCACGCAGGTGCCGGCGCCCTGCTCGGTCGCCGCGCGCGTGGACTGCAGTTCGCGGCCTTCGATCACCGCCACCGGCAGGCATTCGGTGGCGCCGTACGGGGTCCAGAACTGGGCGTCGCGCGGCAACAGCTCGCGCAGCGCCGCCACCGTTTCCGGCGGCACCGGCGCGCCGGCCGAGGTCACTCGCTTGACGCCCGGCAAGGCCTGGCCGTGCTTGGCCAACACCGCCATCAATGCCGGCGAACCGAACAATTGGTCGACGCCGAAACGGTGGATGGCATCGATCAGCTTGACCGGATCGGCCTGCGCCGGCCGGGTCGGGTCCATGTCGGGGATCACCGAGGTCAGGCCCAGCGCCGGATCGAACAGGGCGAACGGCGGGAAGGTCGGCAGGTCGACGCCGCCGGGGGCGATGCCGAAGGCTTCGCCCATCATGTCGATCTGGGCGACGAAATGGCGGTGGCGGAACACCACGCCCTTGGGCACGCCGGTCGAGCCGCTGGTGAACACGATCGCGGCGACTTCGTCGGGGCGGGTGTCGGCAAGCTGCGAGGGCGCGCCTTCGCCGTCGCGCTCGACCCGCGCCAGGGTGTCGTCGGCAAGGAAGGCGCGCCGGCCGGTGGTGATGCGGATGCGCGCCGACTTCGCCCAGCCGAGCACGACGCGGGCGACGTGGGCCAGCGGAATGCCGATGAAGGCCTCCGGCTCGGCTTCGTCCAGGCATTGCCGCAGCGCGCGTTTGTCGATGCCCGGGTCGATCAGCACCGGCACCGCGCCGGCCTTGAACAGAGCGAACATCAACAGGAAGAACTCCGGCGACGGCCGCACCATCACCGCGGTGCGGGTGCCGCGCACGATGCCGCGCTTGGCCAGGCCGGCGGCGATCGCGTCGCTGCGCCGGTCGAGTTCGCCGTAGGTCAGCTCGACGTCGTAACTCGCCAGACCGTCGCCGCGGCGCGTGCCCGGGCAACGCATCGCCACCCGTTCGGGCGACTGCGCCGCGCAGGCCGGCAACGCAGCGGCGATGTTGCAGGTGTCGCTACGGCTCGCCGCAGCGGCGCCTGCTTCGATGGCGCCTGCTTCGATGACGGGTGCTGGCGTCGGGTTCGTCATCGGCTCAACTCAAGGGGTGTCGGTCGAGGAAGGCGCGGATCTCCGGCACCAGCACCTCGGCCTGATCTTCCAGCACGTAATGGCCGGCGTCGTCGAAAGCGTGCACCTGCGCCTGCGGCAGCGCGTCGGTGAAGCCTTTGAGGAAGTGATGATCGAAGACGAAATCGCGCAGGCCCCAGCCGATGAAGGCCGGGCGGTCGGCGTATTCGGGCAGCTTGCGGCCCATCGCCTGCACCAACGGCCAGGCCAGATCGCCGTCGCCGAGCGGAATGTCCTGGACGAAGCGCGAGGTGGCGATGCGGTTGGCCCAGGAGTCGTACGGCGCCAGGTAGGCGCGGCGCACGTCGGCCGGCATCGGCTTGACCACGCCCATGCGCGCGGCGCCGCCGGCGAAGGCGTTGAAGCCGCGGATCAGGCCGGTGCCGATCGCGGAATCGCGGCCCAGGCGCAGGCGCTTGGGCAACGGCTTGGCCGCCGGCAGCGGGAAGGCGCCGGTGTTGGTGATGACCAGGCGCTTGATCTGTTCGGAATGCTTGAGGCCCCAGCCGAAGCCGATGCCGCCGCCCCAGTCGTGCACCGCCAGGGTCATCGGCCCGGTCACGCCGAGGTGCTGCAGCAGGCGCTCGACGTCGTCGACGCGCGATTGCAGGGTGTACGCGTAATGCGGCTGCACTGCCGGATCGTCGGAGGGCTTGTCCGACAGGCCCATGCCGACATGGTCGGGGACGATGCAGCGATAAGCCTTGCCCGAACTCGGGTCGCGCAGCGCCAGCACCAGCTTGCGCCAGTAATAGCTCCAGGACGGGTTGCCGTGCAGCATCACCACGACCTCGCCATCGCGCGGGCCTTCGTCGAGATAGCTCATCTCGATCCCGGGACGGACCTGGAAACGCTGCGGCTGGAAGGGGTAGTCGGGAAAACTGCGGCTGGAGGTCATCGGCGGCTCGTTGGCGGCACGCGAACGGGCGCGGACCTGGGCGGACAGGCGCCATTATCGGCTGCATCGGCCCGATGGGGAACGTTCCCGCCGCTTCAACGCCGGATCGATGCCGCTTCGACGACGTTGCCCGGCCGAAACCGCCGATCCCGGGGCCGCGCGCCGGATCGCCGGCGGCGCGGATCGAAACAAAACCTATCGTTTGAACATGCCGGCCCTGTGCGATTGCCGCGGTCCGCTTGTCGCACACTCCAGCCCCATGACGATTCGCATCCCGCCGCGGTGATCCATGCGTAGCAAGCTGTTCGTGCCCGGGTCGCGGCCGGAATTGTTCGCCAAGGCGCTGGCCGGTCCGGCCGATGCACTGTCGTTCGATCTCGAGGACGCGGTCGCCGAAAACGCCAAGGACGCCGCGCGCGCCGCGGTCGCGGCCTTCGTTGGCTCGGCGGCGGTGACGGCCTCGCCCAAGGTCGTCATCGTGCGGGTCAACGACCCCGCCTCGCCGCACTTCGCCGCCGACCTCGCCGCGGTCGCGCGCACCGGCGTGACCCTGATCAACCTGCCCAAGATCGAATCGGCGAGCGCCCTGCGTGCGGCGGTCGCGGCGATCGAACGCGCCCAGGCCGACAACGCCGCCGCGCCGCCGATCCCGGTCCTGGTCAACATCGAAACCCCGCGCGCGCTCGCCCATGCCGCCGAGATCGCCGCCGCGCATCCGCGCGTGGCCGGGCTGCAACTCGGCCTGGGCGATCTGTTCGAGGCCGAAGGCATCGACCGCCGCGACCGCGCCAACGTGCATGCGGCGATGTTCGCCGTGCGCATGGCCGCAGCCCAGGCCGGGGTGTTCGCGCTCGACGGCGCCTACGCCGACCTGCACGACGACGCCGGCTTCAGCGCCGAAGCGCAGGCCGCGCACCGGCTCGGTTATCTCGGCAAGACCTGCGTGCATCCGCGCCAGGTCGCGCTGGCCCACGCCGCTTTCGCGATCAGCGCCAGCGAGCTGGCCGCGGCGCGACGCGTGCTGGCCGCGGCCGAAGCGATGCCGGCCGACGGCCGTGGCGTCTTCGTCGTCGACGGCCGCATGATCGACCTGCCCTTCCTCAAGCGCGCCCAGGCCCTGGTCGCGGCCGCGGAGCGCACATGAGCCCGCCGCGTATCGATCACCCGACCGCCCCCGCCGCCGCCTCGCCCCGAGCGCTCGCCACGCTCGCGCAGCGCATCGCGCGGCGCCTGCTCGTCGTCTGCGCCGCGCTGACGATCGTGGCCGCGCCCGTACAGGCCGAACCGCTGACGCCCTTGCGCAGTGCCAGCCTGCCCGGGCTCGACACGCCCTCGCCGCTGCTCGGCGTGGCCACCATCGACGGCCGCACCGTCGCCATCGCCCGCGACGGCGCCTGGAGCCTGGCGCCCGGCGACGCCGCCTGGACCGCCTTGCGCGCCCGGGATACCGCCGCTAGTACGGCCAAGGTCGCCGCGCTGATCGGCGACGGCACCCGCGCCTATATCGTCTCCGACGCCAGCGCCGACGCCACCGCAGTCGCGCAGTTGTCGCTCGACGAGCGCGGCCTGCGCCTCGCCCCGCTGCCGTCGTTGCCGGCCGCCTTGTCGCAAGTGCGTGGCGCCTTGTCGGCCGACACCTTGTTCGTGGCCGGACGCGATGCCGGCGGCGCGCTGCATTTGTTCCAACGCGGCCTCGCCGATGCGAGCCTCGCCTGGAGTGCGGTCGCGATCTGGCCGGGCGCCGGCGCGCCGCGCTCGTTGGTGGTGCAGACGCATTCCCTGTTCGTCGCCGTCGCCGACCCGCACGGCGGCGCCGACCGCCTGCTGCGCTGGTCGGCCGAACACGGTTGGCGCCAGGCCGGCGCGGTACCGGGGCAGGTGCTGCCCGGTGCCGGCCGCGCCCTCGGCCAGGCCCACGTGCTGTATCCGGTGATCGCGCCGGGGGCCACGGCGGCGACGCCGATGACCTATCAGACCATCACCAGCGCCTGGGCACCGCTGCCGGGCGCGCAACTGGCCGGCGCGCAGCTCACCGCCGCCTGGCCCGACGGCCTGTTGTGGACGCAGCCCTCGGCCGACGGCCGCCGCACCGCGTTCGCGACCGCGCAAGTGCAGGCCAACAAGCTGCTGCTGCACTGGCTGGACTGGTTGGTGATCGTGGTCTACCTGGCCGGCATGATCGGCATCGGCCTGTATTTCTATCTGCGCGAGAAACGCAACTCGACCGCCAATTTCTTCGTCGGCGGCCGCAGCATTCCGTTCTGGGCCGCCGGCGTCAGCCTGTACGCCGCCAACACCAGCTCGATCAGCTTCATCGCCATTCCCGCCAAGGCCTTCGAGAGCAACTGGCAGTACCTCACCAACAACCTCATCGCGGTGCTCGGGCTGATCTTCGTGGCGATCTGGATCGTACCGCTGCTGCGCCGGCTCGACCTGATGTCGGTGTTCTCCTACCTGGAGACGCGTTTCCATCCGGCGATCCGCATGCTCGCCAGCGCGCTGTGCATCCTGACCCAGATCGGCAGCCGCATGAGCGTGATCCTGTTCCTGCCGGCGTTGGCGATCGCCACCATCACCGGCATCAGCGTGTTCTGGAGCGTGCTGCTGATGGGCGGCTTCACCATCGTCTACACCGCGATGGGCGGCATGAAAGCGGTGATCTGGACCGATTTCGTCCAGGTCATCGTCAAGATGGGCGGCGCGGTGTTCGCCATCGGCTTCATCGTCTGGCAGTTGCACGGCGGTTTCGGCGAATTCCTCGCCATCGCCCGCGCCGAAGACAAGATGCACCTGTTCGACTTCAGCTTCGACATGACCAAGGCCACGGTCTGGGGCTTCGTGTTCCTGGTGCTGTTCGACGTGGTGCTGACCTTCCCGAAGGACCAGGTGCTGATGCAGCGCACCCTGTCGACCAAGTCCGACCGCGAGGCCGGGCGTTCGATCTGGGCCTTCGCCGCGATCATGATCCCCGGCGGCTTCGTGTTCTACATGATCGGCACCGCGCTGTTCGTCTATTACAAATCGCACCCGGAGCGGATGAACCCGCTGCTGCCGATCGACGCCACCTTCCCCTTGTTCATCGCCGCCGAACTGCCGGTCGGGGTCACCGGGCTGATCATCGCCGGCATCTTCGCCGCGGCGATGGCGACCTTGTCGGGGATCATGAACAGCGTGGCCACGCTGATCTCGGTGGATTTCTACGAGAAACTGGCCAAGCGCGGCACCGCCAAGAAAAGCGTGTTCGTCGCCGAACTCACCACGGTCGCGGTCGGCCTGGTCGGTATCGGCGCGGCGCTGTTGCTGTCGCGCTTCGACATCCATTCGCTGTTCGACGTATCGATCGAACTGGCCGGCCTGCTCGGCGGCGGTTTCGCCGGCGCCTACACCCTGGGTATGTTCACCCGCCGCGCCAATTCGCCCGGGGTGGCCATCGGCATCGGCATCAGCATCGTGCTGACCCTGGTGATCTGGTCGTTCCGCCTGGTGCATCCGTACTTCTATCTGGCGATCTCGATCCTGCTGTGCATCGTGTTCGGCTACCTCGCCAGCCTGTTGTTCCCGGCGCCGGCGCGCTCGCTCGACGGATTGACGATCTACCGCGACAAGGACGCGGCGGTCGCCGCCGCACCGGCCTCCCCCTGATGGCATACGCGGGTCTGGCGACCCTCGTGTAGCCTCGGCTAGCCGCGATTCGCGCAACCGTCACGACGCCAGCGAGAGGTCATGGAAACCCAATTTCTCAACACCTTCGTGACCATCGTCGACCAGGGTTCGATGGCCGCGGCGGCGCGCGTGCTCGGCATCACCCCGGCCGCGGTGGCGCAGCAGATCCGCACCCTGGAGCGCGAGATCGGCGCGCCGCTGATCGCCCGGGTCGGCCGCACCGTCAGCGTCACCGAGGAAGGCGCGCGGATCCTGCCGCGCAGCCGCGAGCTGTTGCGCAGCGTCGCCGACCTGCGCAGCGTGGCCAACGAAAGCGAGATCTCCGGCGAGCTGCGCCTGGGCGCCTGCCCGACCGCCCTGGCCGGCATGCTGCCCGACGTGCTCGCACGCATGGTCGAGACCTTTCCGCAGATCAACGTCTTCATCAAGCCCGGCTACTCGGCCGACCTCTACCACGCGGTGGAACAGGGCGACCTGGATGCGGCGATCGTGCTGCAGGCGCCGTTCCCGCTGCCGAAGACCTGCGAATGGCAGTTGCTGCGCGAAGAACCGCTGATCGTGCTGGCGCCGGCATCGATGGCCGAGCGCGATCCGCACGACCTGCTCGCCAACGAACCGCTGATCCGCTACGACCGCCACCAATGGGGCGGCCGCCAGGCCGACGAATACCTGCGCGCGGCCAACATCGTTCCGCGCGAACGCTTCGAGCTCAATGCCCTCAACGCCATCGCGGTGATGGTCGACCGAGGCCTCGGCGTGTCGCTGGTGCCGGACTGGGCCAGGCCCTGGCCGGAAGGCCTGAACATCGCCCGCATCGCGCTGCCCGATGCGTCCGCCAAGCGCTGCATCGGCATCGTCTGGTCGCGTTCGAGCGTGCGCGTGCGCCTGGTGACCGTGCTGCTGCAGGAAAGCCGCAAGGCGATGCAGGCCAAAACCTGAGCGGGCACGCGGCGCGAACGGCGGGCGCGAAGGGCGAACGCGGAGGCGATGCGCGCGAACGCGGACCACACCTGCGTTCGCTCGCCTCGCATGCTGCACCGCCGCAAGAAAACCCTGATTCTCAAGCAACAAATCCTAGTCTCTGAACATAGTCCGCGACGGTTCTATGCGCGCAGTCGAACGCATAGGCTCGCACTCACTCCGGGGACATGCGATGTCGGGGACGTCGCCACAAGGACGCGGCCACGCCGCCGTCGCTCGACGCCGGGGTTCATGCGTACGCCGTTGCGGCGCGCGCCGCCAACCGCAGCCTGGACGGGATACGACATGCTCAAGCCACTCACCGCCGCGATCAGCAGCATCCTGCTGCTTTCCGCCATCGCCGCTCCCGCCAGCGCGCAGGAGGCCGCGGCGAGCGCCGACGACAAGGATGCTGCGACCGACCAGGCCGCGGTCGATCTCGACAACGTGGTGGTGACCGGCACGCGCAGCCCGAAAGCGGTCGACCGCATTCCCGGCGCAATCACCCTGGTCTCGAAGGAAGAAGTGCAGCGCAACCTGGTGCTGACCGAGGACGCGACCGCGGTGTTGGCGCGCTCGGTGCCGGGCTACGCCGAATCCTCGCAGGCGATGAGCAACACCGGCGAAAACCTGCGCGGCCGCGTCGCCCTGCGTTTGTTCGACGGCGTGCCGCAGGGTTCGCCGCTGCGCGAAGGCACGCGCAACGGCACCTTCACCGACATGGGCATCGTCGGCCGCATCGAAGTGATCAACGGCCCTTCCGCGTCGGAAGGCATCGGCGCCGCCGGCGGCATCATCAACTACCTCTCGGCCGCCCCGACCAAGGAAGGCAACGAGTTCACCGTCGTCTCGCGCTACACCACCCAGTTCGAGGACGACAGCGAGGGCTGGAAGCTCGGTTTCAACTTCGCCCGCAAGTCCGGCAACTTCGACCTGCTCGCCAGCGCTTCCTTCCTCGACCGCGGCATCACCTACGACGGCAGCGGCCGCCGCATCGGCATGAACACCAGCGGCTCGCTGGCCGACACCGAGTCGCGCAACCTGTTCCTCAAGGCCGGCTACGCCTTCGGCGAGGACGGCGTGCAGCGCATCGAAGGTTCGGTCAGCCACTTCAACATCGAAGGCAAGGCCAACTACGTGCAGGTGCTGGGCTGCCGCCCGGACGAGGCCGCACTGTGCGGAGCCACCCGCACCAACACCTCCGAGCGCGGCAGCATCTTCGGCTCCAAGGCCGCGATCAACGATTTCAAGCAGTACCAGCTCACCTATATCCATTCCGACTTCTTCGGCGGCACCCTGACCCTCAACGGCTACCAGGCCGACCAGGAGATGCGCTACCTGCCCGAGAACACCATCGACAAGCAGGATCCGCTGATCGGGCCGTCGGGCTCGATCTACGACCAATCCGAAATCGTCACCAACAAGAAGGGCCTGCGCACGTCCTGGGCGCGGCCCTCGCTGTTCTCGGTCAGCGGCCTGGAACTGCGGCTCGGCTTCGACCTGGTCGAAGACACCGCCGAACAGCGCCTGGCGCTGACCGACCGGCTGTGGGTGCCGCCGATGGAGTACAAGAGCCGCGCACCGTGGGCACAGCTGTCCTGGGACATCGGTCCGGTCACGCTCAGCGGCGGCGTCCGCCGCGAAGACGGCGAGCTGCACGTCGATGGCTACACCACCACCTGGTACCGCGACCGCCGCCACGTCGACGGCGGCACCCTGGACTACCAGGAGAACCTGACCAACTTCGGCGCGGTCTGGCGCATCACCGACGGCTGGTCGGTGTTCGGCTCCTACGGCGAAGGCTTCACCCTGGCCAACGTCGGTATTCCGCTGCGCAACATCCAATGCTCCAACGACCCGGGCGACACCCAGCCCGACGGCTGCCCGAACGATCCGCGCATCGGCGTCGCCGACTTGCTCGACCTTAACGCCATCGTGGTCGAGAACACCGAATTCGGCTTCAACTGGCGCGGCGAACGCGGCGCGTTGAGCGCTTCGCACTACGACTCCAAATCCGACTACGGCCAGTCGCTGGCGATCGATCCGGCCACCAACGATTTCGTGTTGCTGCGCGCGCCGGTGCGGATCAAGGGCTACGAATTGTCCGGCGACTGGCGCTTCAACGAGGCCTGGCGCTTCAGCGCGGTGTATTCGCACACCCACGGCAAGACCTCGTTCTGGGCCGCCGACGCCGCCGGCCGCTTCGGTGCGGGCGGCACGAACAAACCGATGGGCGTGCTCGACATCAACCCCGACAAGTTCGCCTGGACCCTGACCTGGAAATTCCACCCGCGCGGCGACGTCAGCCTGGGCGCCACCACTCTGTTCTCGCGCAACCTGTCCGCCAGCGACGTGCGCGGCTTCGACGGCGCGCGCTTCAACTTCAAGGAAAGCACCCGCGGCTACACCTTGTTCGACCTGGGCATGAACTTCGATACCGAACGCTACGGCAAGTTCTCGCTCGGCATCGAAAACCTGTTCGACAAGCAGTACATCCTGAGCTGGTCGCAGCCGCCCGGCGGCTTCCAGAACTACTGGGCCGGTCGCGGCCGCACCTTCTCGCTCACGCATACCTTCAAGTTCTGAACCGTCTGCCGCCCTTGCCGCGTTTCCCTCGAACCGCCCCCGGACCGACGCCCCCGCCGTCGTGTCCGCGGCGGTGGCTTTTTGCCGGCGCTGACGGGTGGCGCCGGCGCTTCGCCGGGGTCGCAGCATTGGCGCTGGCCGGCGCCTGCATCGGGTCGGCGGCGGCGGCCGACGGCCATGCCGCCCCATCGCCCCGGGGAGCAAACGTCTCCGAGCTGCACCGGTTCATGCGCGCGGTCACCGGCAAGGACGGCTATCTCGGCGCGGTCACCCTGATCGCGCGCGACGGACGCATCGTCGACTGGCAGGCCTACGGCCACCGCGACCTGGCCCGTCGCGCACCGATGCGGCGCGATGCGATCTTCCGCCTGTATTCGATGACCAAGACCATCACCTCGGCCGCGCTGATGCTGCTGGTCGAGCAAGGGCGGATCGGGCTCGACGACCCGGTGTCGGCGTACCTGCCCGAACTGGCGCGGCCGCAGGTCGTCGTCGGCGGCAGCGTCGATGCGCCGCGGCTGCGCGATGCCGCAGGCGAGATCAGCATCCGCGAATTGCTCACCCACACCGCCGGCTTTCCGGCCGGGCTTGAGGGCGACGAGCTGGCGACGGCGATCGCGCGGCGCCAGGACCCGCATGCGGCCGCCGACCTGCAAGGCTTCGTCGAACGCCTGAGCCGCGCGCCGCTCGCCGCCGATCCGGGCACCCGCTTCGGCTACGACGGCGCCGCGCTGGAAGTGCTGGCACGGGTGATCGAAGTGGTCGCCGAGCAGCCCTTCGATGCCTTCCTGCACGAGCGCATCTTCGTGCCGCTGGACATGCGCGACAGCGGATTCGAGGTGTCGCCTACGCAGCGCGAACGCGTGGTCGACCTGACCCGCATGGGCGACGACGGCCGGCTGCGGATCGCCGACGGCCCGAGCGCGCGCGAACCCGGCGTGCGCTTGAACCCCTACCCGAGCGGCGCCGGCGGGCTGTATTCGACTGCGTGCGACTACGCCCGTTTCGCCCAGATGCTGCTCGACGGCGGCTTGATCGCCGCGCCGTCGGCTGCACTGCCCGATGCCGATGCCGACGCGCCTGCGGCGTCAGCTTCGCGCGATACCGACCCACCCGGCCCTGCGGCGTCGAACACGGGCCCGAACGCCCGGCCGCGACCGCGCTTGCTGCGCGCCGACACCGTCGCGGCGATGCTGCGCAACCAACTGGGCATGCTCGATCCGCCGGTGAACCAATACAGCGCCGGCGAGGGCTTCGGTTTCGGCGGTTATGTCGTGATCGACCCGGCCAAGCGCGAGCGCCCCGGGTCGCGCGGGCAGTTCGGTTGGTCGGGCGCGGCCTCGACTACCTACGCGATCGACCCGCAGCACCGATTGATCGCCATCGCCTTGTTGCAGCATCTGCCGCACGGCGAGGCGCGGCGGGATCTGCCGCGCATCGGCAGCGACTTCTATCGGCAGGTCTATCGCGCCTTGCAGATCCCAGCCCGCGCCGAACCGGAGACGACGAAATGAGCGCTGCGCTGTCCTCCTGCGTCCTCGTCGCCGGCTCGGCCAACCTCGACTTCGTGGTCCGCGCCAGCCACGTGCCGGCGCCCGGCGAGACCGTGCTCGGCCGCGAGCTCGCTTTGTTCCCGGGCGGCAAGGGCGCCAACCAAGCCGTCGCCTGCGCGCGCGCCGGCGGCGCGCCGACACGCATGCTGCTCGCCCTCGGCAACGACGCCCACGCCGCGCCGATCGAGCGTTCGCTGCGCGAGGCCGGGGTCGAGCCGCACATCGTGCGCGTCGCCGACCGGGCCACCGGCACCGCCTTCGTGTGCGTGTCCGACGACGCCGAGAACGCGATCACCGTCGCGCCCGGCGCCAACGAGGCCCTGCGCGGCGAGGATCTGCCCGACCTCACCGGCGTCGGCCATCTCTTGCTGCAGCTCGAATCGCCCCTGGCCGCGATCGAAGCCTGGGCGCAGCGCGCGCGCGCCGCCGGTGTCCGCGTGGTATTGAACGCAGCGCCGGCACGGCCGCTGCCGAGCTCGTTGCTGGATGCGATCGATCTGTTGATCGTCAACGAAGGCGAACTCGCCGTCCTCAGCGGCATCGCCGGCGACCTCGACGCTGGGCTGGCGCGCATTCCGACGCGCGGCGTGGTGGTGACCCTGGGCGCACGCGGCTGTCGCGCGCGCCTCGACGGCGAGCACCTGCATCAGGCCGCCTTCGCCGTCAGCGCGCTCGACACCACCGCCGCCGGCGACACGTTCTGCGGCACACTGGTCGCGGCGCTCGGGCATGGCCTGAGCTTCGCCGCCGCGCTGCGCCGCGCCTGCGCCGCCTCGGCGCTGGCCTGCACCCGCGCCGGAGCGCAGGCCAGCGTGCCGAGCCACGACGAGGTCGAGCGTTGGCTCGCCGGAGCTGATTCGATGCCGCCCGCCGTCACGTCTTTCCCGCTCCAGGTTTAGCGACGCCCCATGACCCAAGCGCCCCGCCCTCCCGATTACCACGCCGCCGACGCCGCCAGCGAAGACGAACGCCCGCTCGTGCGCACCGAATACAAGTTCTCGCACGTCACCACCCAGCGCTACCTGCCGCTGCCGGGCAAGGCGCCGGGCTGGCCGTTCGCCGAGATCGGCCATTGGAAGGTCGACGTCGACGCCACCCTCGACGACTGGATCGCCGAGCTCAGCGACTGGCGCCGCGAACACCTGATCCGCATCGGCTACGACGACGCGCACTATCGCCGCCCGGAACTGCAATGGGCGCAGCGCAATTTCGTCCATGCCCAGATGATGGCCGAGGACCGCTATTTCTACGACCCGGTCGCCGGCCGCTACACCGTCGATCGCTATCTCGACGATCTCGAACGCCGCTACGGCGGCATCGACAGCGTGCTGATCTGGCACGTGTATCCGAACATCGGCGTCGACGACCGCAACCAGTTCGACCTCGCCGCCGACCTGCCCGGCGGGCTCGACGGTCTGCGCGGCGCGATCGCCGACTTCCATCGCCGCGGCGTGCGCGTGTTCCTGCCGACCATGCCCTGGGACCAGGGCACCCGCGACAGCGGCCGCAAGGACTGGGAGTCGGTGGCCCAACTGGTGCAAGCGGTCGGCGCCGACGGCGTCAACGGCGATACCTACAACGGCGTGCCGCGCGCGTTCTTCGACGCCTGCGACGCGCTCGGCCACCCGGTGGTGCTGCAACCCGAATCGACCATCAGCGCCGAGGAGGCGCTGATCTGGAACGTGCAGAGCTGGGGCAAGAAGGCGCCCAACGAAGCGATCCCGCCGGTGGCCAAGTTCAAGTGGCTGGAACCGCGCCACATGATCAACTACGAAAACCGTTGGGGCCGCGACCGCAACCACGACCTGCAGTACATCTTCTTCAACGGCATCGGCTACAACGCCTGGGAAAACGTCTGGGGCCTGTGGAACCAGCTCGGCGAACGCGACGCCGAAACCCTGCGCCGCATCGCCACGATCGAGCGAACATTTCCGGCCCACTTCGTCAGCGCCGACTGGCGCCCGTACGCGCACACCCTGCAGGCCGGCGTGTTCGCCAGCCGCTTCCCGCACGCGGGCAGCAGCGTGTGGACCCTCGTCAACCGTAACGAGTACGAAGTCGCCGGCGAACAGATCGCGGTCGACCACGTCGACGGCGCGCGCTATTTCGACGCCTGGAACGGCGTGGCCCTGCAGCCGCGGCTCGATGGCGGCCGCGCGGTGTTCGACTTCGTGCTCGAAGGCCGCGGTTTCGGCGCCGTGCTCGCGCTGGCGCCGGGCGCCGAGATCGACGGCCTCGACGTCTTCCTCGCCCGCATGAACGAATTGGCGGCGACGCCGCTGCATCGCTACTCCAACCAGTGGCGCGCCTTGCCGCAACGGCTGGTGCCGATCGAGCCGGTCGCGGCCGCCGCGGCGGCGCCACCGGGCATGATCGAGATCCCGGCCGGCGAGTTCGATTTCGTCGTCGGCGGCATCGAAATCGAAGGCCAGACCTGGGAAGGCGTCGACGTCCAGTATCCGTGGGAAGACAGTGCGCGCCGCAACCATCGCAAGCGCATGCGCCTGCCGCGCTTCTTCATCGATCGCACTCCGGTGACCAACGCCGAGTACCAGCGCTTCGTCATCGACAGCGGCTATGTCCCGCGCGATACGCACAACTATCTGCGCGACTGGGTCGACGGGGCGCCGCGCCCGGGCTGGGAACGCAAGCCGGTGACCTGGGTGGCGCTGGAGGATGCGCGTGCCTATGCGCAGTGGGCCGGCAAACGCCTGCCGCGCGAGTGGGAGTGGCAGTACGCTGCGCAAGGCCACGACGGCCGCCGCTATCCCTGGGGCGAGGACTGGCGCGACGACGCCGTGCCGGCGCCCAACCGCGGCCGGCGCCTGCGCGCGCCCGACGACGTCGACGCGCATCCAGCCGGCGCCAGTCCGTTCGGCGTACTCGATCTGGTCGGCAACGTCTGGCAATGGAGCGACGAATACCTCGACGAGCACACCCGCGCAGCGATCCTGCGCGGCGGCAGCGCCTACCGGCCGCAGACCTCGCACTGGTATTTCCCGCAGGCCTACCGGCTCGACCAGCACGGCAAGTACCTGCTGATGGCGCCGAGCAAGGACCGCTCGGGCTGCATCGGCTTCCGCTGCGTGGTCGATGCCGCATGAGCGGCGACACGCATCGCGGCGAGCCCGCGCTCCAGGCCGTCGAGGTCCGCCTCGGCGGCCTGCTCGGCGAGGCCCTCGATGCCAACCGCCGCGGCCGCCTCTCGCATTTCATCGTCGACGAGCACAGCCCGGCGATCGCGATCTTCGCTCCGCAACGCAGACAACAAAACCTCGAAGGCGATTGGTACGGCGAGCATGCCGGCAAGTGGCTGATCGCCGCGGCCAAGGCCGCCGCGCGCAGCGGCGATGCCGGGCTGCGCGCGCGTCTGTTCGGGGTCGCCGACTTCCTGGTCTCGACCCAGGAGGACGACGGCTATCTCGGCACCTACGCGCCGGAACGCCGCTTCATGCGCAAACAGCCGCCCAAGCCGGGCACCTGGGACGGTGCGCCGAGCGTGCGCACCTGGGACATCTGGACCCATGCCTATCTGATTCTCGGCCTGCTCGAAGTGCATCGCCATTTCCCGACGCCGCGCTATCTCGACGCGGCCCGGCGCATCGGCGATCTGTGCCGGCGCACCCTGGCCGACGGCGCCATCGACATCAACGAACTCGGCAACCACCACGGCCTGTCGGCGACGGTGTTGATGGACCCGGCGGTCGAGCTGTACTTCGCCACCGGCGAGCAGGCCTATCTCGAACTCGCACTGACCGTGCTCGAGCAGGCCGAACGCAATCCGGACTTGCGCCTGTTGTCGCAGGCCCTGGACGGCACCGACGCGGCGCAGATCGCCACCGGCAAGGCCTATCAGCTGGCCTGGAACCTGGTCGGCCTGGCCAAGCTGCATCGCGCCACCGGCGAGCCGCGCTACCGCCGCGCCGTCGAGAACCTGTGGCGCAGCATCCTCGAGCATCACCTCAGCCTCGGCGGCGGCCCCTGGGGCGGCGTCGCCCAGCGTTCGCGCGAGGTGTTCAATCCGGCCGGCGTGTTCGATCCGCACGGTTACGTCGAAACCTGCTCGACCCTGGCCTGGATGCAGTTGAACCGCGAATTGCTCGCGATCACCGGCGAGGCGCGCTACGCCGAGGAGATCGAACGCTCGGCCTATAACGATCTGCTCGGCGCACAGGCGCCCGACGGCGAGAACTGGTGCTACTACGTGTTCCCGAACGGGCGCCGCGTGCACACCACGTACTGGCGCTGCTGCAAATCCAGCGGCGCGATGGCGGTCGAGGAGATTCCCGGCGTCGCTTATGCGCGCTCGGACCAAGACACGATCGCGGTGAATCTGTACGGACCGGGCTCGGCGCGGATCGGGCTGCAGGGCGCCGGCCGGGTCGACATCGAACAGGACACCGCCTATCCCTTCGACGGCGCGATCCGCCTGCGCGTCGACCCCGAACGCAGCTCGCGTTTCCGCATCAAGTTGCGCATTCCTTCCTGGGCCGCGGCGGCGCAGGTGTCGGTCGACGGCGTCGCCGCCGACGCGGCGATCGTCGCCGGCGACTACCTCGTCATCGACCGCGAGTGGGGCGCGGGCGACGAAGTGCTCGCGCAGTTCCCGATGGCCCCGCGCACCCACACCGCGATCCATCGCAACGTGCAGGAGTCGCGCGCGCCCGACGGCAGCGCGGTGGCGCAGGAAGTGCTGCGCTACGAATATTTGGCCGTCGCCTGCGGGCCGCTGGTCTATGCGACCGGCCTGATCGACGGCTTCAAGACCGAGGAAACCCTGCGCCTGCCGTCGGCGCCGCAAAGCGATTGGCTGCGCTGGAGCGGTCCGGACGCGATCGAAGCGGTGCCGCGCATCGAACTGGATCCGGGCTACCGCGCGCCGCTGGTGTTCCGTCCGTATTACTGCGCCGGCGGCCGGATCGACGGCGCCTGGCGCCTGACCTGGATGTCGCTCGCGCCCATGCCCCTGCGCTCATCGCCGCCCGTCCCGTGACTGCACACACAGTCCACACCGGCCAAGCAAGAATTTGTGCTGCCAGAACATATGCCGCGTGGCTGTTTCGACCGCGGCGACAGGCGCACAGTAAACCCGGCATCAGGCTCTAGGCTTTCGGACGCGCACCGCATGGACTCCATCCCCCCCGACCCGACGTCCGAGCGCACGGCCCCGGCCGGCCCGCTCGGCGGCATCCGCGTACTCGACCTCAGCGCCTACATCGCCGGCCCCTACGGCTGCACCCTGCTCGCCGACCAGGGCGCCGACGTGATCAAGATCGAGCCGCCCGACGGCGACAACCTGCGCCAATACCCCTCGACCCTGGCCAGCGAAAGCCGCGCCTTCCTCGGCGTCAACCGCAGCAAGCGCGGCATCGTCCTGGATCTGAAGTGCCCGGCCGACCATGCCGTGCTGTTGCGCCTGGTGCGCGAGGCCGACGTACTGGTGCACAACTTCCGCCCGAGCGTGCCCAAGCGCCTGGGCATCGATTTCGAGCGCCTGCAACTGATCAACCCGCGCCTGATCTATTGCGCGGTCAGCGGCTACGGCGAGAGCGGGCCGATGAAGGACAAGGCCGGTTACGACCAGGTGCTGCAGACCATGACCGGCATGTGCGCGCTGCAAGGCCGCCGCGGCGGGCCGCCGGAGATCATCTACGGCTCGGTCGTCGACTACTACGCCGCCGCCCTGCTCGCCGCCGGCGTGTCCTCGGCCTTGTACGAACGCGAGCGCAGCGGCCTGGGCCAGTTCGTCGGCGTCTCGTTGCTGCGCAGCGCGCTGACCATGCAATCGGCGCGGATGATCTGGGCCGACGGCGAAGGCCTCGACATCGGCCGCGATATGCGCTCCGGCGGCGTCACCGGTATCCACCCGACCCGCGACGGTCACATCTACATTTCGGCCAACACCGCGCGCTTCTGGAAATCGCTATGCGAGAAGACCGGCCTGGACGAACTCGCCGACGACCCGCGCTACGACAGCGTGCGCAAACGCGCGCAGGCGGTGGCCGAGATCGTGCCGCGCCTGCACGAAGCCTTGGCGCGGCGCAGCGCGATGGAGTGGGAAACGCTGTTCGGCGACGAGGTGCCCTGCGCCGCGGCGCGCCGGATCGAGGACATGTTCGACCACCCACAAGTGCTCGCCGAAGGTATCGTCGGCCCGATCCAGCATCCGCAGGTCGGGCGCTACCGCGGCGTCGCCCAATCGATCAAGTTCGGCCGCACCCCCGGCCCGGCCCCGTTCGCCGCGCCGATGCTCGACCAGGACACCCAGGCGATCAGGGACGAGCTGGCCGACCGCGGCGCGGTGGCCTTGGGGCACCGCGGCACCACGCAGGGTTGAAAGGCCCGCATTGACGCCGCAATGCCGAGCGAGAACGAGCTAGAAACGCCGCCAGTCCGGCGCTGGCCTCGATCCGCGCTCAGTAGCGCGCCGCATCCGCTGCCGGCACGAACTTCTCCCACAACTCCTCGAACTGCCCGGCGAAGCAACGCACCAGATTGGCGTCGTCGGTTACCACCAGGTTCTCTTCGTTGCTGGTGGTCGCGCTGCGGGTCCAGTTGAAGCTGCCGTTGGCCAGCACCCGGCCGTCGAACAGCGAGAACTTGTGGTGCATGTGGAAGGGGCTGTCGTCGATCCGCACCGGCACCCCGGCTTCGCGCAGGCGCAGCACGTCGCTGCCTTCGTCGAACTTCTTGTCGTTGTCGCTGATCAGGCGCACGGCGATGCCGCGCCGGTGGCAAACGAGGATCTCTTCGCTGAGGCGGTCGTCGGAGATCGTGTACACGCAGATGTCGACGCTGCGCTTGGCGCCGCGGCACAACTCGCGCAGTTTGCGCAGGCAGGCATCCCCGGGGGCGAAGTAGGCGCTCGACACCACCGTGGGCGCAGCGACCACGTCGAGGGTCTTGATCACCTGCTCCAGCCAGCGCAGGCCGTCGAGGGCATGCACCGGCTCGCCGAGCATCAGCTCGCGGGTCATGTCGAAAGCGCGGTTGCGCAGATAGCGCACCCGCTCGCTGCCGAGTCCGGCGCCGAGTTCGCGTAGCTCGAACTTCTCCTCGTTGTCGAGGGTGCGATCGGCGATGCTGTCGCGCAAAGTCTGATCGAGTCGGCCGAAATCCATGTCCCTGCCCATTCCTTAGCGTTGGATGCGACCGTTGAGGCGGTCGGCGAATTCGTTGAGCGCACGCTGCAGCTCGCGCTGCTGCTCGGTCATCTCGGCGCGCGTCGGCGCGTCGTCGACGTCGCGCTGGCCCAGCCGCTTGAAGATTTCGACCAGGGCCTCGTTGAGGCGGGTCTGGCGTTCGCTGCTGTCCTGCAGGTGGTTGACCAGCGGATCGAAGGCCGACTGCAGCGACGGCACCAGCGAGGTTTGCAGCGACGAGCCGAGACCGCTCAGCACCTTGCCCAGATCCGGCGCCGGGGCGGCCGGGGTCGCCGGCGGTTGCGCCTGCGCTTGCGCCACGCGTTCCAGCGCCGCGAGGATTTCCTGCCACGGCGCCGATGGCGCCGGCTCGGCACGGCTGGCGGCCTGAGTGGCCGACTGATCGAGCGAGCGCACGCTCTCGACCAGGTCGTTGAGCTGCGCCACGACTCGGGTGCCGACATCGGCGTCGCCCGCGCCCATCGCCTTGTTGCGCTGGAAGTCGCGTTTGATCTGGGCCCAGCGCGCGGCCTGCGTCTCGTCGAGGGTGCCGCGCATCTCGCCGAGCTTGAGCAGGTTCTCCTCGGCGCCGCTGGTCAGCAACTGCGCCTCGCCGAGGTAGTGGTCGCCGATCAACTGCTGCAACTCGGTCTCGTTCATGACCGGCGAGATCTTCTCGGCGAGCTTGTTCATGTTGCGATAGCTGCCCTGCAGCTTGAACGGCGGCTCGGTGCGGTAGCTCTCGGCCTGGGCGGCGCTGGCGATGTATTGCTGATTGACCCGGTAGACCACGTCGCGCACCTTCACCAACCGCTCCAGGGTGGCGACGATCTCGTTGATCTCGGCGCCGCTGTAGGCATGGCTGAGTTCGTTGGCCGAGAACGGCTTGCCCTGGGCCTTGTCGACGAAGCGGTACAGGTCGGCCATCTCGCGCGTCGCCAGCGGCGCCAGCACCGGGTTCGAGGTCAGGCTGTTCTCGATGTAGCTGAGCACGAACGAGGCTTCCATGCCGCCGAGCACGTCGCCGAGGTTATAGATGTCGGCGCGGTTGGCGAGCATGTCCGGGATCTTGAAGACTTCGCCGGACTCGGTGTACGGGTTGCCGGCCATGACCACGCAGAACTTCTTGCCGCGCATGTCGTAGGTGCGGGTGCGGCCCTTCCACACGCCTTCGATGCGACGGGTGCCGTCGCACAGGGAGATGAATTTCTGCAGGAACTCGGGATGGGTGTGCTGGATGTCGTCCACATACAGCATCACGTTGTTGCCCATCTCCAGGGCCAGGTTGAGCTTGTCGAGTTCCTGGCGCGAGGTCGCATCGGGCGCCTGCTCGGGGTCTAGCGAGCGCACCTCGTGGCCCAGGGCCGGCCCGTTGATCTTCATGAAGATCAGGCCGAGCCGGTGCGCCACGTATTCCATCAAGGTGGTTTTGCCGTAGCCCGGCGGCGAGATCATCATCAGCAGGCCCATCAGGTCGCTGCGCTTGCTTTCGCCGACCGTGCCCATCTGCTTGGCGAGGTTGTCGCCGATCACCGACAGGTAGACGTCGTTGATGAGCTTGTTGCGCACGAACGAGGTCAGCGGGCGCGGCTTGAACTCGTCCAGGCGCAGGGCGTGGCGCTCGCGGCCGACGATTTCCTGGCGCAAGGCCTGGTAGCGCTGGAAGCCGGGGACGAAGGTCTCGCGGTGGTGGCGCAGGCGCGCCGACCAGTCGTCGATGGCCAAGGTCATGCGGCCCTCGGCAATGCGCGGATGCTCGCCGAGCAGCCCTTGCACCGGCGCGCTCAGGTCGACCTCGGTGATCTTCTTCGGGAAGCGTTCGTCGAGCAGCAACAAGGTCGCCGCTTCGGCGGCATAGGCCGCGACCGGAGCGAGTTCGGGCGAACGCGCCAGCGCCTCGACCCAGTTCATCGCCAGCGCCCAACGTGCGGAGACGCGGTCGCCGAGGCCGTCCAGAGCCTGGACGAAGCCATCCCACATCCGCGCCGCGGTGAGTTTCTCGCGCAACGCCTGCAGCAGTTGCTGGGCGTACTTGCTGAACACGAATTGCGGGTGTTCGGCCGACAGCTCCAGCACCAGGTATTCGGCGGCGCGCGGCGTCAGCGCCGGGTCGATCGCCAGGGTCTGCTGCTGGGCATAGCCGGTCATCGCCGCGGCGATCTCGGTGCGCAGCGATTCCAGGCCCGCGGCGCTGGCGAACAACTGATGAATGTCGCGCGCGGTGCGCGCGCGTTCCGGCCATTGCCGGGCGTCGGTTTGTTCGCCGACCTGCGACCAGAACAGCGCCGCCCAGGCGCGCGCGGCCGGCTCGAAGCCGAGGCTGCCGGCGCTGTCGCGCAAGGGCAGCAAGGCCTGCAGGATCAGGCTGGCGTCGTGGTCGTGGATGCCCTTTTCGTAGCCTTCGCGATAGCGCGGCGCGGCGAAGTCGCGCACGCTGCGCGCGAGCGCTTCCGGCTGCGCCAGTTGCTGACGCAACAGGTCCAGGCTGAGGCCGTCGCGGTTGGCGCTGGCCGCCTCGATCACCAGGCCGGCCAGGTACTCGCCGCGATACAGCTGCGGCGATTCCGAATCCATCGACACGCCCCAGTAATCGCGTGCGGCATCGAGTTCGGGGTTGCGCAGCGGCTCGAAGAAGTCGGTGCCGGTCAGGTGCAGGTTGAGCACGTCGCCGCGCGGCAGCAGGGTCAGGTCGAGCTCCTGGGTGTTGACGCTGAAGCGGTGGCGCGGCCCCAGCTTGATGACGTTGCCGCCTTCCTCGAACAACTCGCTGCGGTCGCGCAGCGCGCGCACCGCCTGGTCGCGCGCGCCCTTCAGGCGCGCCTCGACGTCGTCGGCCTTGACGCTGTCCTTGAGCGTACGCAGGCGCTCGGCCAGTTCGCGCAGCTTGAGGATCAGCGGGTCGCTGGCGAAGAAGGCGTTGAGCTCGTCGCTGCCGGCGAAGCGCGCGGTGCGCCGGCCGAGGCCGTCGAGGATGCGGGTGGCCGCATCCATCACCGCCTGGGCCTTGCGCTGGCGGTCGTCGAGCAGGGTCTGCTTGTGCGCTTCGAAGGTCTCGAGCAGTTCCTCGCGCTTGGACAGGATGTCGCCGAGGAACGCCTCGTGCTCGCCGAACTGACTTTCCAGTTCCTCCAACTGCACCATCAGCCGCGACAACTGCTCGTCGGCGCGCTCGGGGTCCTGGGCCAGCGACAGGGCGCTGGCGATGCTCTGTCCGAACAGGGTGAACTGGGCGCCGAACTGGGCCACCGACTCGCTCGACCCCAGGCTTTTGCGACGCTGCTCGGCGCGCGCCTTGGCCTGGTTGAGCTTGGCGTAGATCTCCGAGATCGATTCGACGATGCGGGTGCGCTGGGTGGCGTCGTCGACCTTGAGCGTCGCCATCAACGCCGACAGCATGTCGAGGTCGCCCGACATCGCCTGCATCTGTCCGATCGGTTCGAGCAACTGCGCCACACTCACGGCCTGCTGGGCCTGCGCTTCCAATGCGTGCAAACGCTCGGCCAACGGCAGCAGGGCCTTGTCGCCGGCGAGGAAGGCGCCGGTCGCCGCGGCGGTGCGCTCGTGCGCGGCGATCAGCGCCTGTTCCATCGCATCGATGCCGGCGACGTCGATATAGCGGTAGTCGCGGATCGTGAGCAGATGGCCGCGCTGCGCGGTCAGGCCGTTGAGGGCGTCGACGAACTCCTGCACCCGCTCCCAGTTTTCCGGCTGCAGGGCGTCGAGCAAGGCTTTCTGGCGCGTGCGCGCCTCGGCCATCGCGCGCTCGGACTGGCTGCGGATGCCTTCGACTTTCTCGTACTCGTCGAGCACCGACTCGGCGGTCGCGGCGATCTCGCGCAGCAGCGGCGCGGTACCAGCGCAGGCGGGGTCGGACAACCAATGGTGGGCGTCGAACAAACGGCGGGTGTTCTGCGCCAGCAGGCCGTAACGCTGCGCCGAGACTTCGGTGGCCTCGATCTCGCGCGACAGGCTCATCAGCTCGGACACGCCGCGCACCAACTCGGCGTTGCCGATCTTGCCCATGAAGCTGTTGCCGGCCGGCTGCTTGGCGGCGAATTCGTCGCTGTAGTACGGCGTCTGCCAGACCTGCATCGGGTGCACGCGGGTCGGCTCGTCGCTTTCGGTGGCGAAGATCACCATGCGTCCGTCTTCCAGGCGCGCATAGCCATGGCCGAAGATCGGCGTTTGCAGGCGCCGCTCGATCATGTTGTAGGTGAACATCGCGGTGCGGCCCTGCTCGGGCTCGTAGAACAGGTACAGCACGTCCTCGCCGTTGGGCGAGCGGATGGTGCGCTTGAAGCGCATGCCGTCCATCGCCTGGTCGAAGCGCTTGTGCTCGCCGTTCTGCAGGTAATAGCCGCCCGGGAAGATGATGCCGTGGTCTTCGGGCAACTGGATGCAGGCCAGGCCGATCTCGTCCAGGCGCACCACCTTGCGGGTCAGGGTGTTGAAGACCAGGTAGCGCCACTGTTCTTCGCGGTACGGCAGGATCTTGAGCAGGATCAGGCTGCCGACGCGGGCGTAATCGACTTGGGCGTCGTCGAGCGATTGGGTCTTGTCGGCGACCGGCTCGCGGTAGATGCCCTGGCCGTCCTCGGTGTTGTTCTCGATCTTGACCGTGAGGTCGCCGTTGACGGTCTCGACGAACACGCTGTCGAGAATGTTCAGATGCGGGTGGCGGCCGTTGACCACCATCTCGCGGGTGGCGCGGGTCCACTCGAAATCGAACGGCGCCGGCAGGGCGATGTCGCGCTCGCCGCGGTTGTCGATGTAGGTCACCTCGCCGCCCGGCGCGATCGCCCAGCGGAACACGCGCAGGTCGGTGATGCGCTCGCCGATCTGGAACGCGGCCAGCAGCTTGCCGTCGCGCACGATCAGCTGGATCAGGCGGGTGTTCTTGTAATACGCGTACAGCTCGCGGAAATCCTGGGCGAAGCTGTCGATGCCGAGGAAGCTGCCCTTGAGCTCGACCGGGGTGACGTCGTAGCCCTCCGGCCCCTGCACCAGCTTGTACAGCGCGAACACATCCTCGACCCGGGTTTCTTTCTTGAGCCCGAGGAAGACGTTGTAGCCGAACACCAGGCAGTCGCCGACCTGAACGATGTCGCGCGCGACGCAGTTGTTCTCGGTGCGCAGGCGGAAGCGCCCGACCACCTCCATCTGGCTGCTGCCGAACTCGTCGAGGCGCTGCTGGTTCAGGCCCTGGGCGATGTCGCGCAGGCGCTGGCCCTGTTCGGCCAGGCGTTTGCTCAAAACCTCATAAGCGCCGCCCTGGGCGACCGCCTGGTCCACGGCTTGATTCGCCGCCGCGCTGGTGGCGCCGCCGTCGTTCGCGTTCTCGCCCGTCGCCGTGCCCGGCTTGGTGTCCGCCATGTGTCCGTCCTAACGATCCTGCCGGCCGCGCGCTGAGCCGCGCCGCCGGCGTGCTGCCATGCGCCGCCGATGGCGGCGGCGCGTTCCTGGGTCCGTGTTGCTGGGTTCCGGCCGCGAGCGGTCAGGAGTCCAGCACGGTCTCGCTGGAAGCCTTGCCTTCGCCCTTGCCGTCGGACTTGCCGTCCGACTTGGCCAGTAAACGCTGCAGCACGTCCTGCACGATCGGGCTCTTGCCGGCCACACCCTCGATCGCCTTGCCGACCGACAGCGCCTTGGCGAAGGAATTGAAGAACTCGCCTTCGCCGCCGACGATGTCGATGTTGGCCTTGCTGAGCGCGGCGGCCAGCACGTCGGCCTGCTCCTTGGCGACTTCCTTGTTGGCCTCGATCGAAGCGATCGCCTGCTCGAAGTTCTTCTCCAACTGCATGCGGAACTCTTCGTGCGAGCGGGCCTGGTCGCTCAACGAATCCAGCGCGCCGAACTTCTGCGACAGGCCTTCGGCCTCGGACTTGAACTTCTGCAGCAGCACTTCGGCTTCCGACAGGCCCAGGTCCTTGGTCGCCTTGGCCTTGGCCGCGCCGAGTTGCTCGTCGCCGCGCGCCTGCGCGAACAGGTTCTCTTCCAGCACCTTGGCGTCGGACAGGCCCTGCTTCTGCTTGGCGTCGGCCTGCGCTTCGATCACGCGCGCCTGCGCCAGGCCCTTCTCCTGCTCGCCGCGGGCTTCCGCGGCCAGGGTCTCGGCGATCACGCGCGCCTTGGCCATGCCTTCCTTCTCGCTGGCCGCGGCGGTGACTTCGCGCACCCGCGCGTCGGCCAGGCCGGGCGCGGCGCGCTCGGCCTCGATGCCTTCGGCCAGCTTCTTCTTGGCTTCGGACTGCTTGCCGGCCGCTTCCAGCTCGGCCTGCGCCAGCACCGTCATCTCGCCGGCGCGGTGCTTGGACGCGGTCTCGTTGGCCTCGGCCTGCTTGACCTGGCGCACCAGCTCTTCCTCGGCCGCGGCCTGCGCGTTGAGCACCGTCACCTGCTTGGCGCGATCGGCCTCGGACACCGCGCGCACTTCCTTGATGCGCTCTTCTTCCTGAGCCACGGTCTTCTCGACCGCGATGCGCTCGCGGATGACGTTGGCGATTTCCTTGCGCTGTTCTTCCAGCGCCTTTTCCTTTTCGATCCGGTTCAGTTCGACCTCGCGCTCGCGCGAGACGACTTCCAGATCCTTGGCGCGGGTGACCTTCTCGACCTCGATCACCACCGCGCGCTGGCGGTTCTGCTGGGCCACTTCGACTTCGCGCTGGCGGTTCTGCTCGCGGATGTCGAGCTGCTCCTGCACCGAGATGCGCGCCTGCTCGGACTTCAGCCGCTCTTCTTCCTGCACCTTGGCGGTTTCGGCCTGCTCGCGCGCCTGGATGGTCTGGATTTCGCGCTTCTGCCGCGCCTCGGCGTCGGCCTGCTGGCGTTCCAGGGCGAGCATGGCCTCGCGGGTTTCTACGTTCTTCTTGGTGATCGCCAACTGCTCGTTGCGCTCGAGCTCGTTGGTGATGACGTTCTGCGCCGCGGTCAGCTCGGTGATCTTGCGGATGCCCTCGGCGTCGAGGATGTTGGTCGGGTCGAGCGAGGACTTCGGGGTCTGCTCCAGGTAGTCGATGGCGACGTCTTCGAGCACGTAGCCGTTGAGGTCGTTGCCGATCACCTCGACGATGCGGTCGCGGAATTCCTGGCGGTTCTCGAACAGCTTGACGAAGTCGATCTGCTTGCCGACCGTCTTCAGCGCCTCGGAGAACTTGGCGTTGAACAGCTCATTGACCGCGGTGCGGTCGGAGGCGCGGTCCACGCCGATCGACTTGGCGACCTTCAGTACGTCCTGCTGGGTCTCGTTGACGCGCAGGTAGAACGCCACGGTGATGTCGGCGCGCATGTTGTCCTTGCAGATCAACCCGTCCTTGGCGCGGCGGTCGACCTCCAGGGTAATCAAGGAGATCTTCATGAACTCCTTCTTGTAGATCACCGGATACACCAGCGCGCCGGTGAAATGCACCTTCGGCATGGAGGACATGTCGTTGACGATCAGCGCCGTGCCCTGCGGGACCTTGATGTAGAAGGCCTTGAACATCATCAGCAGGACGAACACGACCAGAATGCCCAGACCCACCAGGGTCAGGACCATGAAAATACCCGACGGAAAATTCATTCTTGCATCTCCCTATGACTCGACTTCGATACGGATGGCGGCGACCGACGAGGGTCAGGCGCCGCGGAATTCGTCTTCGCTGACCACGCGGTAGGCGTTCTGGTCGGCGAGGTACTCGATCAACACCACGCGGTCCCCGCGCTTGAAACGTTCGCCGCCTTCGTCGCGGATCTGCAGGATCAGGCCGGCGCCGCCGTCCTCGATGGCCGCGGTGCCGGTGACCCGGGACACGCCCGGGCTGCGGATCACCGCGGTCTGGCCGAGCAGCGGCCGCGGCGGCTCGGGCTGCATCTTGCGCAGCAAGCGCCGCACCGGACGCAGCGCGAACGCGGCGACCGGAATCGCCAACACGAAGGCGACCACCAGCGCGACGATGTCGGCGACGAAACGCAGGCCGCCATCCGGCAGCAGGCGCAGCAGATACAGGTCGGCGAGGTAGGTCAGCGCCCAGGCCGTGGCGACCAGCACGCTGAGCACCACGGTCACCGGAATGCCGCCGAGCCCCAGGCGCATCAGCGGATCGAACACGCTTTGATGGTGATGGGCGCCGTCGGCCAGCGATTGATCGCCGAGCGTATGGCCGTGCGCCGGGCCGTGGACATGGCCGTCGCCGCCGAAGTGGCCATGGCCATGGCCGAACAGACCGTCGGCTACGTCCATGCCGACCAGGCCGAGCGCCGACAACAGCCAATAGCCGACCACCACGCCCAGCAGGACGGAGTAGAACGCCGTTGGAAACGAAAACACGATCTGCAGAAACTCGATCATCACCCCTCCCTCCCCGCGTGCCGCGCTCCCTGCGGCGCCTCCATGAAACCGGTCAGCCCGGCAGTTTCTGTCGCAGCCGCAGTAACACCGCTTCGGCGCCGGCGTCGTCGGCGATGATGCCGGCCTCGCGCAGCTTGCGTTCCAACGCGTCGGAGCCGTCGTGGCGCGCCAATTCGGTCGCCGCCTCCATGCGCGCGCCGCGCTCGGCCTGCTTCTGCTTGATCCGCGCCAACGAGTCGACCGCAGTCTGCAAACGGTTCTGCGGCCCGGCATAACGATGCGCGACCGCGGCCTGCGCGCGCTGCATGCTCTCGGTGGCCTTGACCGTGTCGAGTTGCTGCTTGAGACGGCGGATATTGCCCTCGGCCATGGCGATGGCCTTGCGCAGCTCGGTGGCGCTCAGCGCCAGTTGCTGCACGTGGCGCTCGTCGTCGCCGCGGCCGGCTTCGAGCAGCACGATCTTGTCGGCGACTTCGCGCGCCAGCGATTCGTCGCCGGATTCCAGCGCCTTGATTGCATAGGTTTCGTATTCGGCGACCTTGTCGCTGGAGTCGCTCAAGCGCCGTTGCGCCAGCGAATGGCGGGCGATCAGCTCGGCCAGCGATTCGCGCGAGCGGCGCAGCTCCAGATCGCAGTCGCGGATCTCCTGGTCGAGGATGCGCAGCGCCTGGCTGTCGACCCAGGCCTCGCCGAGCTCGCGCGCACCGCCGCGGATCGAGGTCAGCAGCTTGCTCCAGATATTGGCGGGCGGATCGGACGTCGACATCAGGCCACCTCCAGCAGCTGCGTTTCGTAGGCTTCGGTCGCCTTGATGACGTTGTCGGCGAGGGTCTCGATTTCGTAGAGCACGTTCGACAGCGACGAGGCCGCGCTGAGCGCACCGAACATCATGTACACCGCTTCGCCGTCGGCGAGGGTCTCGATGCCGATCGTCGACAACGGGAACACCTTGTGGGTGCGCAGCACTTCTTCGTTGAACGCCGAGGCGTCGCGCACGTGCGCGACCGGCCACAGCAGCGCCTCGACCACGATTTGTTCGCCGACCACGGCCACGAACAGCGGCAGGTCGCCGTATTCGGCCATCACCAGGTGCAGGCTGGGTTCGGCGCCGTCGATCAGCTCGATCTGCGAATCGCCGTAGATGAATTCTTCGTCCTGCGACAGCGCATCGTACAAACCCGCGGCCGTCCAGACCTTGCCATCGCTCATCGCGCCCTCCGCGCGTCCTCGCCCCGACACCGCACCGCGCGGCTGCCGCATCCGTCGCTCCACCGCCATGAGCTCCTCGGAAAATTCCGGCAGCACCCACAGCTCCTTCTTGACCAGCCCCTTCTCGCGCAATCGTTCGCGATGTTTGCGCTGGTAGTAGGCGGAGGATCGACGTTCCATGTCATTCACGATAAGTCATCACATGTGACACTGGCAAGCATGACATGTGATATGCCGACGAACGGTGGGGAGTGGCCACGCCGGCCAAACATAGCTTTTATTTCAGTCACTTATGTGGCGACCGGGGTGACGAACGTTTCGACGCCAGCTAGGCCGAGCCTCCGCACGACCCGAGGCGACCGGGTAACCGATAGCGACTCGCGACCGGGGAGTCCGCGGTCGCGGCTTGCGACGCTCCTACCCCAGAGCGGCCTCCGGGTAGGAGCGTCGCAAGCCGCGACCACGCCAAGACGACTACGACGCAACCATCTCGACTGCAGATGACCGACGCGAATCCCGAATCCCGAATCAAAGGATGCCGACAGACACGATCTACCCGCACGCCACCGCCGCGACCCGGTCGTTGCCGACCGGATCGCGACGCGGATCGTCTCAGGCGGAAATACCGTGCTGCTTACGGGCTTCGTCGATGCGGCGCTTCACGTCGGCATCGAGCGTGCCGAGTTCGGCCTGCTTGAAGATGTTGTCGAGCACGCGCTTTTCGTCGTCGTCGACGATCTGGTCGCGCAGCGCCAGGTCGAGCAGCTTCTGCAGTTCGGCGACGTCGAGCGTGCCGTCGTTGGTGAACACCGGGATCGAGGCGAGAGCGATCTCGAGGTGGCTCTTGGGCTGGGCCATGGCGGCAACTCCGTTGCGGTGGGTGAAGTCCTGAACGCGACGGCGGTCTAGGCGGGCGCGTGATGGGGTCGACTATAGCAAGCCCGAGCTACGCGGTAGCGGTCATCGAGGACTGGGCCGCATCGTTGCCGTTGCCGTTGCCGTTGCCGTTGCCGTTGCCGAGATTTTGATCTGCATTGCTGCTTTTCCGCTTTTCCGCTTTGCCGGTCAACAGTAGACCCGGAGGGCGGCGCACAGGACGTGCGCCGTTT
>NZ_JMTZ01000049.1 GCF_000731095.1 Lysobacter antibioticus
GCGGGCACGGACATTCCGTTCCCCCTGCCTTCCCAAGGCTCGTGTAGGAGCGACGTCAGTCGCGACCCAAGATCGCCGCGCCCCACCAGGGTAGGAGCGGCGCAAGCCGCGACACGCCACCGCAACAACGACGCAACCGCGATGTCGCGATTGCGACTCGCGCCGCTCCTACCCTTAAGGCGGCGGCGCGATGGACTCGCCGCGCCAACGCTCGAACGCGGCCGCATCGCCGGCATACACGTTCAGATCCACCGGCCCGACGATGCCGTCGACACGGGCGCGATTGTGGTACTGCCACAGCGCCCAGGCCGCGCGCGTATCCGGCGCACGCACGATCGAACGCCGCCACAGCGCGCGTGCCGGCAGCGACTCGCGATAGGCCTCGAAGAATTCCGGAGTTACGTACAGCAGCGCCGGTTTCGCATAGGCGCTTTCGACCGCAGCGAGGAAGGCATCGAGCTCGACCCGCATCTCCGCGCCATCGGGGCGCGCGCCGCAGTTGCCGCCGAATTCCAGGTCGACTGCGGGCGGCAGGGCATCGGCCTCGACCGGCACGGCCGCGATGAAGTTGCGGGCCTGCTCGGCGCCGCTGCGGCAAAAGGTGAAGAAATGATAGGCACCGGTCGCGATCCCCGCCGCCCGCGCGCCACGCCAATTCTCGGCGAACAAGCGGTCGCGATGGTCGCCGCCTTCGCTGGCCTTGAGGTAGGCGAAAGCGACATCGTCGCTGGCTACCGCCGCCCAATCGATCGCGGCCTGATGATGCGACACATCGATGCCGCGCAGCGCATAGCGCTCGCGATCGGGCTGCCAGTGCAGGAAACCCCACCATGCCGCTGCGGCAGCCGCAGCGGTGAGCAAAATCAACGCGGCCAGCCAGGCCAGCAGCTTCTTCAAGCGCGTCATGCGCATGGCGGCGATGAGCGCATCGATCCGTTCTTGTCCATCAACTTTTCCATTCGTCTTCCATGTCGATCCCGCTTTGCGAATAGCGCACTGTTCAGTGGTCCGGCTTCGCCGCCAGCGCGATGCCGGTGCGAGTCAGGATCGCATCCAGCGCGCGTTCTTCGCCCATCGCGTAGGTCTGTCCCCGATCGTGCAGATCATCGTCGATAACCACCGCGACCTGGCCGCAGCCGTAGCACAGCAGCACGTCGTAGTGCTTTCCAGCGCTGATGAAGCTGACCGCATGGCGGTACTCCGGGATGCACGCGGCGGCGTAATCGGGCACCTGCCCCAGGGATTCGCGCAAGGCCTTGTGTACTTCCGGCAGGTCCGCCGCCTTCACGGATGTCTGCCCCAGCACGCGATTGTGGTGATAGCAGCGCTCATGCTTGCACCATTCGCGCTCGCTGCGCTGCCACTGTTCGTCTTCGCGCCGGGAGCGTTCGGCTTGTGGCAGCTCTTGCCATGCCGACGGCGACTCCGGCGGTTGCCAGGGCTGCAGCGAATACAGGGTGACATCCTGCGCACGATCCAGCGCCGCCAACGCCCGGGCACGCGGGCTGCCCGACTCGGGCGGACTCAATTCGACCTTGAAATCGTCGTTCGCTACGGTGTCCATCGTGGCCTTATCGCCGAATACGGAGACCGAGGCCAGCAGCGCCAGCGGCAGCAACAGCGCGGCGGCCAGTACGACGGCGATCTTGCGATACGAAACCATGCTCTCGTCCTTGTGAATCACACCGCGACCGACCGGCCGGCCGGCAACGCGCCTACTTCCAGCCCGGCAACTTGTCCTGCTTCAATCCGCCCACGTCGAAGCTCGCCGTGCGGGTGCCGCCGGCCTTGACCGGGAATTCGATGGTCAGTTCCTTCGCCTGGCCGACGCCGCGCCACAGCGCGCGCTCGTCTTCGACGAACATGGCGATGGCTTCGTCGGTCTTGGGGCGGCTGCCGGCCATGACCTTGGTTTTGCCGTCGAAGCCGATCTTGAGCTTGCAGCCGCCATAGCAGTCGAAGTCGCCGACCTGCAGCACGAGGTAGCTGCTGCGGCCCCAGTCGGGGTGGTCGCGGAAGATCAGCTGCACCGGGCGCGGCGTCTTGCCATCGGTCTCGACATTGGCGCGGGCGTAGATCGAGGCCGACAACTGCGTACCGGCCTTGCCCTTCGCGGTCTTCACCGGCGTACTCATGTACGACCACAGCGATTCGACGCGGCGCTGCTCGCGCACTTCCTTGGCCTTGGCCTGCGCTTCTTCGTACAGGGGACGCACGCGGTCGGCGGTCGGCGTGCCCGGGTATTTCGAGGTCACTATCTCGCCGTGGGCCGCGGCCATTTCCCAGTTTTTCTGCCCGTAGGCGCTGTCGAATTCCTTGGCGGCGGTGGCGGCAGCCTGTTCCTGCTGCGCGGCCTTGGCGGCTTCGGCGATCTTCGGGTCGGGCTGTTTGCAGGCGGCCAGCGCGATCGCGGCGGCGAGCAGGATGGTGGCGTTGCGCAGTGTCATCGCGGCGTTCCCTTGGCTATCAGTTGATCCACGGCCTCGGCGACGGCGTCGGGCTGTTCCATCACCGACATGTGGCCGCAACCGTCCAGCAGCACCCGCTGCGCTTGCGGCAGACGCACCGCGAACAGCTCCAGGGCGCTGGCATCGATGACCGCGTCCTGGCGGCACCATAGCAGCAGCGCGGGCTGGCCGATGCGCTCGGCCTCGTCGCCGGGCAGAAAGCGCTCGTCGCCGCGGCCGATCTTGTCGAGCACGGATTGCTCGAACGCCGCCTCGCGCTTGCGCCGCTCGATGTAGATGCCGTCGGCCGGCCACGGAATGACCGGCTTGGCGCGTTCGTCGTAGAACAGGATGTCGAGGTAGTGCTTGAGGCTGGCGGCATCGCTGACCGCGAACGGGTTCTTGCCTTCGAGCACTTCGCGGCCGAACACGTTGTCCTTGAAGCGCACGCCGGCCGAGTTGAACAAGGCTACGCGATCGACGTCCGCGGGATGACGCGCGGCGGTCAATGCGGCAATGCCGCCGCCCATCGAATGGCCGAGCAGCACGACCGGGCTGCCTGGCTTGCGCGCGACCTGCTCGATGAAGCGCGCGACGCGGTCGCTCTGGGCGACGAAACCGTAATCGGCGCCGCGCTTGCGCTCGCTCTCGCCCCAGCCCGGCAGGTCGGGCACGAACACGCGATAGCGGCCGCGCAGCCGCTGCGCCAGCAAGTACCAGTTTTCCTTGCCGCCGGTGAAGCCGTGCACCATGACCACGGTCGGCGCGTTCGCCGGCGCTTCGTCGTTGTAGGCGTAAACCCAGCGGTGATCGTCGACCTGCGCGGCATTGCGGCCCAACCCGGCAACGAGGCGCTGGCGCGCGTAATCGCCGAGCACCACACGATAGGGATCGCGCCACAGCCACCACAGCAACGCGCACAGCAAGACGGCCGCCACCAGGGCGACCGTCTTGAGCAGGCGACGCAGGGTCATGCGCTCGCGCTTACTTGGCCGCGGCCTGCGGCGCGGACTTGGCCTTGGCGATCACCGCCTCGACCGAAGCGGTCGTGATCGGGTGATAGCCGGGCTTGGCCTTGGCGAAAGTGTCCTCGGCCAGCTTCAGGCCTTCCGGCGTTTTCACCAGTTCGCCGTAGGTCGGCATGATCAGCTTGCGGCGGCCGATCTTCTGCAGGAACGCGGCGATGGCCTGGTCGGCCTGGCGATAGCCGCTGCGCACCGTCAACGGATACCAGCGCTGGGCGATCTCGCCGTTCGGGGTGCCGGTGAAGCGATAGGCGGCATCGAGCGCGCTGAGCTGCTCGACCTTGAGCGTTTCCGGCATGCCCTCGATGAAGTGCACCCATTCCTGCGTGCTCCACTTCGCGGTCAGGGCCTTGTCCGGCAGCGTGCCGGCTTCGGTCCAGGCCTTGCGCGCGGCGTCGACCGCGTCGAAGCGCGGCGACTGCGTGGCCGGCGCCGACTTCGGGATGCCCGGGCCGTAGATCCATTCCTCCAGCTCGGCCTCGCTGACCTTGCCCGGATGCTTGGCGAGCAGGTTGGCCTTGGCGTATTCGACGAACTTGGTGGTCGGGATGCTCTGGAACGCGAAGTGGTCGAAGTAGCTGCGCAGGAAGGGATCGAACACCTCGCGGCCGTAACGCTGCTCGAGGAACTGCAGGAACCAGGCGCCCTTGGTGTAGACGGTGGCGCTGCTGGCCTCATCCGGGTCCTTCAACGTACCCGGCTTCAGCGCCAGCGCCTGCAGCTTGGGATCGATGGTCTTGAACTCGGCGGCGAGTTCGTTGCGGCCGATCACGTTCTCCATGTCGGAACGCTCCTTGCCGTACAGCGCCTCGACGATGCGGTTTTCGACGTAGCTGGTGAAGCCTTCGTTGAGCCAGCCGTCCTTGCTGCTGGAGAAGGTCACCAGGTTGCCGGACCAGCTGTGCGCGAGCTCGTGCGCGACCAGCGACACCAGCGACTTGTCGCCGACGATCACGGTCGGGGTGGCGAAGGTCAGGCGCGGATTTTCCATGCCGCCGTACGGGAACGACGGCGGCAGCACCAGGATGTCGTAGCGCTCCCAACGGTAGGGGCCGTACAACTGCTCGGTGGTCTCCATCATCTTTTCGGTGTCGGCGAATTCGGTCGCGGCCTTCTTCACCATCGAAGGCTCGGCCCACACGCCGGCGCGGTTGGAGATCGGCTGGAACACCAGGTCGCCGGCCGCGATCGCGAGCAGGTACGACGGAATCTTCTGCGGCATCTTGAAGCTGTAGTCGCCGTCGCGCGCCGCCTTGGGATCGTTGTCGGCGCTCATCAGCACCATCGCGTCCTTCGGCCCGGTGACGTGGGCGGTGTAGGTGAAGCGCACGCTCGGCGTGTCCTGCAGCGGCACCCACGAACGTGCGTGGATCTGCTGCGACTGGCTGAACATGAAGGGCGTCTTCTTGCCCTCGGTCATCGACGGCTCCAGCCACTGCAGGCCCGAGGCGTTCGGCGAGGTGACGTAGCTGACGCGCACGCGCTTGCTGCGCTCCGGCACCTCGATGGTGAGCTTGCTGCCGAGGGTCTTGTCGGCATCGGCCAGGGCGAACTTGAGATCGACCCACTTGCCGTCGGCGCGCTCGCCGACGACTTTTTCGATCGTCAGGTCGCGGCTGTCGAGGACGAGCTGGTTGGCCTTGGGATCGGCCCAGTCGAGGGTGTAGGTGGCGCTGCCGGTGAGGGTCTTGCTGGCGAAGTCGACCGCGAGCTGCAAGGCCAGATCGTCGATGCGGACCAGGTCGGGCTGGGCGTAGGAATGCTCGTCGCGGTCGGCCGCGGCAGCGGTGTCGTTCACTTTGGCCTCCGGCGTCGCCGCGGGCGGGGTGGAGTCGGCGGCGGGGGTCGCGGCATCGCGCGAGCAGCCGGCGGCGGCGGTCAGGGCCGCGGCAAGGCAAACGGTCAGGATCGAAGAACGCATGAAAGGTCCACGGACGACGGGTCGAGCGCCCGAGTTTAGCGCCTCGCCCGCGGCCCGGCATGGTGCAGCGCGTCGCCGCGCTTGGCGGTTGGCGGTGCCGCGACCGGCCGCAGCGGCGCAACGCTGCTTTCCGCGACCGGGCGCACGCAACGATGCTTCCCATCGCCGCCGTAGGCGCGCGCGGGGCCGCCTGCCACGATCGGCGCCATTCCCTCCCCTTCTTCAAGGAACACCGACATGACGCTTCTCGCAGGCAAAGTAGCCCTGGTCACCGGCGGCAGCCGCGGCATCGGCGCAGCCATCGCACGCCGCCTCGCCGCCGACGGCGCCGACGTGGTGCTGACCTATGCGCGCGCCGCCGAGCAGGCCCAGGCGGTCGTCGCCGACATCCAAGCCGGCGGCCGGCGCGCCCTGGCCATCGCCGCTGACAGCGCCGACCCGCAGGCGGTGACCGCCGCGGTCGAGCGCACGGTCGCCGAATTCGGCCGTCTCGACATCGTCGTCAACAACGCCGGCGTGTTCGCCTACGGCCCGTTCGAGGACGAGAGCGCCGAATCCTACGAGCGGGTCATGGCGATCCACGTGCGTGCGCCGTTCGTGGCCGCGCAGGCCGCCTCCAAACACCTGCCGCGCGGCGGCCGCATCATCACCATCGGCAGTTGCCTGGGCGAACGCGTCGGCGCGCCGAACATGACCCTGTACTCGATGAGCAAGGCCGCGGTGATCGGCTTGAGCAAGGGCCTGGCGCAGGACCTCGGCGCGCGCGGCATCACCGTCAACGTGGTCCAGCCGGGCCCGGTCGACACCGACATGAACCCGGCCGACGGCGAAGGCGCCGACGCGCAGCGCGCCGGCCTGCCGCTCGGCGAATACGGCCGCCCCGAAGATGTCGCCGCGACCGTCGCTCACCTGGCCGGCCCCGGCGGCAACTTCATCACCGGCACGGCGATTTCGGTGGATGGCGGGTTTTCGGCTTGAGGTTGGATAGAGGCTCGAGGTTCCGGCCATCCTCCGGACGACGGTGAGCCTCGTTTCCAAGCAGCTACACCGAAGACTTCAGAGCGCCGTTGCGGTGTAGCCCTGGGTCCCCGCCTGCGCGGGGACGACGGTTGGTGGGTTGCGCCTCGCCCTGCAGGTAGGTTGCGCCGTGCCCTGTCAGCCGTCATCTCCGCGAAGGCGGAGATCCAGAGACTTCAGCGCCATGCATCGATAAACCCCCGCGAAAGCGGAAGCGCCAATAAAAACGCCGGGAGTTTCGTCCCGGCGTTTTTCGTTACTCACGCTGCGCCGAGCGCTCGCCTCAGACCTTGTAGCCGGTATGAATGGCGCAGATGCCGGCGCTGAGGTTCTTGTAGTCGACACGGGCGAAGCCGGCTTCGACCATCATTTTCTTGAGCTCGTCCTGCGGCGGGTGCTTGCGGATGCTCTCGGCCAGATAGCGGTAGCTCTCGCTGTCGTTGGCGAACAGCTTGCCGAGTTTCGGCAGCACGTTGAACGAATGGAAGTCGTAGATCGGCTTGAACCAGTCGGCCTTCACTTCCGAAAACTCGAGCACGCGCGCCTGGCCGCCGACCTTGAGCACGCGCAGCATCTCGCGCAATGCCGCGTCCTTGTCGGTCACGTTGCGCAGGCCGAAGGCGATGGTGACCAGGTCGAAGCTCGCATCCGGGAACGGCAGCGACTCGGCATTGCACTGCACATACTCGAAACCGGAGATGCGGCCCTGGTCGGTCATGCGGTCGCGGCCGACCCGCAGCATCTCGCGGTTGATGTCGCCGAGCACGATGGTGCCGCTGTCGCCGACGCGGTCGCGCAGCAATGCGGCGATGTCGCCGGTGCCGCCGGCCAGGTCGAGCACGCGGTCGCCGCGGCGGACCTGCGCGGTCGCGGTGAAATAGCGCTTCCAGACCCGATGGATGCCCAGGCTCATCAGGTCGTTCATCAGGTCGTAGCTGCCGGCGACCGAGGAAAACACTTCGCCGACCAGCTTGCGCTTCTCGCCCTTGGGGACGTCGCGGAAACCGAAGTGGGTGGTGTCGGGCTTGGGGGTCTGTTCGCTCATGCCGGGATTATCGCACGCCCGCCGGCCGGGCTCGGTTGCGGAACCGGCCTGCACGGTCGCGTCGGCCCGGCCCGCCAAAGGCCCGGCAAGGCTTCCGCTCGGGCCTGAGACGAACGACCAGCCCGCCCCGCCCCACGCCCCACCGGGCTCTGCCAGAATCCGGCCATGAACACCCTGAGCTGGCATGCCAAACCCTTCCGCGAGCTGAGCGCCGACGAGCTCTACGAGCTGCTGCGCCTGCGCTCGGAGGTGTTCGTGGTCGAGCAGAACTGCGTCTATCTCGATCCCGACGGCAAGGATCGCGATCCGGACGCAATCCACCTGTTCGGCCGCTTGGCCGACGGCACGCTCGCCGCCTACCTGCGCATCCTGCCGGCCGGGCTGAGCTATCCGCAGGTCAGCTTCGGCCGCGTTCTCACCGCACCCGCGCACCGCGGGCAGGGCCATGGCGGGCCGATGATCGAGGCCGCGCTGATCGAAATCGAACGGCGCTGGCCCGGGGCCGACGTGCAGATCGGCGCGCAGGCGCATCTGCAGGGCTATTACGGCCGCTACGGATTCGAGCCCTCCTCCGAGCCCTATGTCGAAGACGGCATCCCGCACATCGATCTGCTGCGGCGCGGGCGGGACTGAGCGCTCCGCGCGCAGGGCGAATCGAAGGCAGCGGGCTCGACCGCGCCGCGCCGCCGCGCCAGACTGGGCGCCATCGAACCGGAGCCTTTCATGATCGCCACGCCCGACTACCGCGCCCTGCTCAAGACCGCCGTCGCCGAAGCCCGCCAGGGCCTGGCCGAAGGCGGCATCCCGATAGGCGCGGCGCTTTACCACAACGACGGCCGCCTGCTCGGCTGCGGCCACAACCGTCGCATCCAGGAAAACGACCCTTCCGTGCACGGCGAGACCGACGCTTTCCGCAAGGCCGGCCGCCAACGCCGTTACCGCGACACCATCATGGTCACCACCCTGGCGCCGTGCTGGTACTGCAGCGGCCTGGTGCGCCAGTTCAACATCGGCACCGTCGTGGTCGGCGAGTCGGTGAACTTCAGCGGCGGCGTCGATTGGCTGCGCGAGAACGGCGTCAACGTGATCGACCTGGCCGACCCGGAATGCATCGAGATGCTCGGCGGCTACATCGCCGCAAACCCGGACGTGTGGAACGAAGACATCGGCGAGGACTGAGTCGCGCGCAGCGTGTGCGGCCGTTCGCGTTGCCGCACACGGCCCCGTGCAAGCCCGCGGCGACGGGTGCAGAATCCTTCGCAATGCGCCTACCGCCGACCGACGCCAGCATCCGTCCTTACCTGCTGAGCGATTGGCCGCGCCTGTGCGCAATCCACGACCGCGCGCGCCTGGACGAACTGCGGCTCAGCGCCGATGTCGCCGCCTTTCGCAGCCTGGCGCGCACCGCGCACAGCGAGGGCCTGTTCGACGGCCGTCTCGACGTTGCCTCGATCGACACCGTCGTGCAGGGCTTCGTCGCCTACAAACGCAATTCCTTGAATTGGCTGTACGTGCACCCGGACTGCTACGGCCGCGGCGTCGGCCGCCGCTTGTTGCGGCACGCGCTGGCCGATGCCGGGCCGGTGGTGACCACGCTGGCGCTGGCCGGCAACGAACCGGCCCTGCAGTTGTACCGCTCGGAAGGTTTCGTCGAGATCGAACGCCGCCCCGGCTGGCTCGCCGGCAGCGAACAGTTCCCTACCGTGGGCGTGCTGCTCGAATTGCGCCGCTGATCAAACCGGTTTCATCACCATCAGCCAGAAGATCGCCATGACGCTGAGGAAGGCCGGCCAGCCGAGCCAGAACCACCAGCGCATGGTGCGCCGATAGGCCGCCGACAGGGGCGCGCCGAGCGCCGCGGCTTCGGCCGCCAGACGCCGTGCCCGCGCCTGCAGCCACAGCACCGGCAACCAGCAGGCGCCGACCACGAAGAACAACAGCAACGCGGTCTTGAGCCAGAACACCGAGAACGGGATGCCGAGCCGCCAGGTCAGCCATAGGCCGCTGACGAACTGCACGATCACCGCCGGCGCGGTGAAGCAGGCATCGGCGATCACCACCGTGCGCGCGGTCTCGGCGATCACCTTGGGGTCGCCGCGCCGATGCGCGATCCAGAAGAAAAACGCGATGCCCAGGCCGGTGCCGAACAACAGGGTCGACGACAGGATGTGAATCCACTTCACCCACAGATAATCCATGCTTATCTCCTATCCGCCAGCACCCAGGCCACCGCGAGCGCCGGCAACACGAGCAGATTCTTCGCCAGCCCGCCGAGCGGGTCCAGCCATTGCGCCGGCAGCAGCACGCCGAACGCGAGCGTGTAGGCGAGCACGCTGAGTCCCATCAGCCCGAGCACCGGACGCGGGCGCCAATCGATCAGCAACAGCAAGGCGAGCACCGCGTCCAGCGAGGCGGTCGCGCGTGCCAACAGCACCGGTTGCCAGGCCTGCATCGGCGAGCCCGCGGCCAGCGCTTCGATCGTCGCCGCCGGGGTCAGCCATCCGGCCAACGCCGAAATCAGCCACAAGGCGACGATGGCGATGCGCAGGGTCGGCGCGAGGAAATACAGCTGCGCCTGCCAACGGTCCTGGACCTGGCTCGGCGTCGCCGCAAGCGCCGTCTGCAGATCGCGCGGCACGTGGCCGAACTCGGCCTGCAGGCGCGCGGGCGCATCGGGGCCGGTGACGTTGCCGCGCCGGAGCATGCGCCACATGGTTTCGCCGACCGGGCCGCGGCCGAGCCGCTCGCCGACCCCGACCTGCAGCGACACCAGCGCTTCCGGCACCGCGATCGCGGCCTCGCCGTCGATGCGCAGCCAGCGCCGCCAGGTCGCCTGGTACTCGCGCAGCGTCATCGACTGCGGCGCGCCGACTTCGAAGATGCCGCGCTGCTCGCCTGCGGTGGCGAGCGCGGCGATGGTGCCGAGGTCTTCGGCCGACACCGGCTGGATCGCCCAGCGTCCGTCGCCGGGCAACAGATGCCAGCCCGGAAACGCCGCCAGCGCGCGCAGCAACGAAGTGCCGCCGTAGGAGCCGGACGCGGCGTAGACGATCGACGGCCGCAGCACTACCGCACACAGCGGCAGGGCGAGCAAGGCCTCGTCGAAGCGGTGCTTGGAGGCAATGAAGGCGCCGTCCTCGGGCTCGCCGAGGGCGGAGATCTGTACGAAGCGGGCGACACCGGCGGACACGCAGGCCTGGGCGAGCGCGAGCGGCCCATCGACGTGGATGGCCTGGAAGGTTTGGACGCCGGTCTCGCGCAGGATGCCGGCAACGTTGATCACCGCATCGACCCCGCGCAAGGTGTCGCGCCAGGCTTCGGGTGTGGTCATCCGGGCCAAGTCGGCCTCGCGCTCGTCGGCGCGCAGCGCGCGGTCGCTCGCACGCACACCACGCACCACCCGCCATCCGCGCTGGCGCAGCGAGGCGATGATGTAGCCGGCGAGAAACCCGTTGGCGCCGAGCACCAGGGCGGTGCCTGGGTTAACGGCGCGCGATGCCTCGGTCCCTGATGCGGGTGCGATGTCGTCCATGGGGCGACACGTTAGCAGAGCGTGCGGGGCGACGAAGGGGCTGGATCGCGACGCGTCCGTCGGCCCTCACCCCACCCCCTCTCCCGTTAACGGGAGAGGGGCTAAGAGCTTCAGAGAATGTAACGGCTCAGATCCGGGTCCTGCACCAACTCGCCCAGGTGCTGATCGACGTAGGCGCGGTCGATGCTCACCGCCTGGCCGTCGCGATCCGGCGCCTCGAAGCTCAGGGTATCGAGCAAGCGTTCGAGCACGGTATGCAGACGACGCGCGCCGATGTTTTCCTGGCGTTCGTTGACCTGCGCGGCGATCTCGGCCAGGCGATCCACCGCATCGGCGGTGAACTGCAGCTCCACGCCTTCGGTCTTGAGCAGTTCGATGTACTGCGTGGTCAGCGAGGCCTTGGGTTCGGTGAGGATGCGGACGAAATCGTCCTTACTCAGCGCGCCGAGTTCGACCCGGATCGGGAAGCGGCCCTGCAGCTCCGGAATCAGGTCGCTCGGCTTGGCCAGATGGAACGCGCCCGAGGCGATGAACAGGATGTGGTCGGTCTTGACCGAGCCGTACTTGGTGCTCACCGTCGAACCCTCGACCAGCGGCAGCAGGTCGCGCTGCACGCCTTCGCGGCTGACGTCGCCGCCACTCATGCCGGCTTCGCTGCGCTTGGCGACCTTGTCGATCTCGTCGATGAAGACGATGCCGTGCTGTTCGCAGGCTTCGATCGCGGCGGCGCGCACATCGTCTTCGTTGACCAGCTTGGCCGCTTCCTCTTCGATCAACTGCGGACGCGCGGCCTTGATCGTCAGATGCTTCTTGTGGGTCTTGCCGCCGGACACCTGCGAGAACATCTGCCGCAGCTGCTGGCCCATTTCTTCCATGCCCGGGGGCGCCATGATGTCGACACCCACGTTGACCGCGGTTTCGATCTCGATCTCGCGCTCGTCGAGTTCGCCGGCACGCAGTTGCTTGCGCAACTTGGCGCGGGTATCGCTGTCGGGCGAGCTGGTGTCCTGCGCCGGCGTTTCCGAACCGAAACCGAAACCGCCCGGCACGCGCTTGGGCAGCAGCGCATCGAGGATGCGGTCTTCGGCGCGGTCTTCGGCCTGAGTGCGCACGCGCACCTTGGCTTGTTCGCGGTACAGCTTGACCGCGGTGTCGGCGAGGTCGCGAACGATCTGCTCGACGTCCTTGCCGACATAGCCGACCTCGGTGAAGCGGGTGGCCTCGACCTTGACGAACGGCGCGTTCGCGAGCGTCGCCAGACGGCGCGCGATCTCGGTCTTGCCGACGCCGGTGGGGCCGATCATGAGGATGTTCTTGGGCATGACCTCATTGCGCAGATCGTCGTTGAGCTGCATGCGGCGCCAACGATTGCGCAACGCGATCGCGACCGCGCGCTTGGCTGCGTGCTGACCGATGATGTGACGGTCGAGCTCCTGCACGATTTCGCGCGGCGTCATGGTGGCGTGACTGTTGTCGGGTTTCATAGAAAGAAGAAGTGAGATGAGAGGAGTGAGGAGTGAGCGGACATGCTGCGAATGGAAGAGATAATGAAGGAAGCCGGTTTTTACTCGCTCCTCACTTCTCCCCACTCACTTCTAAAGCTCTTCGACCACCACATTGCGATTGGTGTAGATGCACACGTCGCCGGCGATGTTGATCGCCTCGGTGGCGATGGTGCGGGCGTCGAGTTGGGTGTGCGCGATCAGAGCGCGCGCAGCCGACAGTGCGTACATGCCGCCGGAGCCGATCGCGATGATCCCGTCTTCGGGCTCGATGACGTCGCCGGTGCCGCTGATGATCAGCGAGGTTTCTTTATCGGCCACCGCGAGCAGCGCTTCTAGCTTGCCGAGGCGGCGCTCGGTGCGCCAATCCTTGGCCAATTCGACCGCGGCACGGGTCAGTTGCCCGTGCTTTTCGAGCTTGGCTTCGAACAGTTCGAACAAGGTGAACGCATCGGCGGCGGCACCGGCGAAACCGGCGAGCACCTGGCCATCGCGGCCGAGGCGGCGCACCTTGCGCGCGTTTGATTTCATGACGGTGTGACCGAGCGTCACCTGACCGTCGCCGGCCACGGCGACGCGACCGTCGCGGCGTACCGAGACGATGGTGGTGGCGTGAAAAACAGTGGGGTTCTGACTGGGGTCCATGCTGGCCTCCGGGGTAACCCTCACGAAGTGGGGCTGCGGCCGGCCGGTTCAAGTCCCAGACCGGGAGCGGCGGCGCCGCTCCCGGTTGCATTCACTCAGCGTAATCCCGCTCCCGGCACTCGGATGGGCCACCGGACTCGACTTCGTAATCGAACCAGAAATAGCCATGCCACAGACGCGCGCTGCGCAGCGGCTTGCCCTTCCAGGCTGTGAGGTGAATGCCCTCCATGCTGTTGCAGGCGCGCAGGGAGCCCGGGGCAGCGGCATCGAAAGCGACCATGCCGCTCCACGAACCCTCCTGCCACGATGCCTTGTCCAGACGCACGGCGTAGGCCTTTGCCGCTGGCTCGTCGGGATCTACCGACGCGCTCGTCAGCGACTTGCATGGTTTGGACAAGGCCGAGACCACCTGACCCCGCAACGGCGGCGATGCGTCGTAACCGGGCTGCGGAGTGACGATGGTTATCGGCAGCGGAAAGCGGGTGATCTTGCGATGGGTCAAAACGCAGCCGACCTGTTCCCGGCCGCCGGCCAAGCCGTAACTTTCGCGGGCGGGCGCCTGCTTCGCCGCCGGCGCGCTCGCCGCGGCGCCCATCGCCAGAAAAACTGCCAGTACTGTCTGCATACACCGTTCCTTGGTTGGTTCTAGAGGAGCGCGATATTAGTGCCATGGCAGAAGCCTTCCGGCGCGGCGTTATGGCGAATCGGTCACGCTTGTACACATGCTGCGAGATGTGGTGCGAGGCTCGGCCAGCGCGAAGCCAAGAGCAAATCCCCCCTGCCCCCCTTTTCCAAAGGGGGACTCTTCGGGTCGGCTCATTACGAATTCTCGCTGGTTCTTTCTGGCGAGTAAGGCGAGCGAATCGGGATGCACCGACGAAGCGGCGGCTTCATCCGCTCGCTCTTTACTCTCTCATCTCACTCTTCCCACTCACTTCTCGCGATCGGGCTTGCGCTTGGCCCGCGGGTGCGCGGCGTCGTAGACCTTGGCGAGGTGCTGGAAGTCCAGGTGGGTATAGATCTGGGTGGTGGCGATGTCGGCATGGCCGAGCAGCTCCTGCACGCCGCGCAGGTCGCCCGAGGATTCGAGGATGTGGCTGGCGAAGGAATGCCGCAGCAGATGCGGATGCACGCGTTTGAACAAGCCCTGGCGTTGCGCCAGTTGACGGATGCGCAACTGGATCGCGCGCGGGGTGATCGGGCCGCCGCCGCGCCCCGGAAATACTTGTGCTTCGTTCGCCGCGCCGGTCGATGCGCGCCATTCCTGCAAGGCCGCGCGCGCGTGCGAGCCCAGCGGCACGCTGCGTTGCTTGCTGCCCTTGCCGAGGACGGTCACCAAGCCGTCGTCGAGATCGAGATCGCGCCAACGCAAAGCGCACAACTCGCTCAAGCGCAGGCCGGAGGAATAGAACAACTCGAGCACGGCGCGATCGCGCAGACCCAGCGGCACATCGGTCGGCACTTCGACCAAGGCCTTGGCTTCGTCCGGGTCGAGCACCTGCGGCAGTTTGCGCGGCGACTTCGGCGCGCGGATCGCCGCCGCCGGACTGGCCATCAGCACGCCTTGCTTGACCTGCCAAGCGTAGAAACTACGGCATGCCGACAAACGGCGTTGCAGGCTCTTGGGGGTCAGGCCGCGCCGATGCTCGGCGGCGATGAACGCGCGCAGGTCTTCCGCGTTCAGCCGCAGCGGATCGCCGCGGCCGTGGTGTTCGCACCATTGCGTCAAGGCATCGAGATCGCGCCGATAGGCGTCGAGGGTGTGCGCCGACATGCGGCGCTCGACGCGCAAATGATCGAGGAAGGCGTTAGTGGCGCTCATGGCGAAACCGCTGCGGCGTGTCGGCGCGGATCGCGCCGCGCGCCCGGCTCAGTCGAAACGCCTGAGCGCGACCGCCAGCGACTCGCCCATCATGCGCAGGAACAAGGTGCCCATGCCGGGGAAGAAGCGGTTCGCGTCGCGGCTGCCGACCGCGATCAGACCGGTGCCCGGCAGCGGCAACAAGGCGGTCGACTGCACTTCCTCGGCGCGCTCGCCGTACAGCACGACGTGTTTCTCGGGCTGCAGGCGGCCGCACAGCGGTTCGCCGTCGCTCAGGGCGTCGCGGAACGGCTGCAGACGCGCATCGCCTTCGGCGATGATCTGCAGCCAGTCGCTGTCGCCGAGGCCTTCGACCGGTTTGAACACGACCAGGCGCACGAGATCGCCGTTGAAATCCTCGGCCAGGCTCGCCGCCATCGCGCGCAGAGTGTCGGCGGCGCTGCCCTGGCGCAGCAGCGCCAAGGTCAACTGGTGGGTGCGCACCGCCAGACGTTCGTTCTCCTGGGCGTTGCCGAACAGTTCCTGCAGGCGCCGCGACAGTTCGCGGTTCTTGTCGCGCAGCACTTCCAGTTGGTAGCTCGCCAGCGACGCCGCCGAGCCTTCCTCGCGCGGCACCACCAGGCTCATCGACAGGTCGGGAAACTGCTGCAGGAACCGCGGGTGACGACGCAGCCAGTTGGCGACTTCGTGGGCGCTGAACTTGTCGCTCGTTTGTTCGCTGAACTTGTCGGTCATCGGTTCCACTCTCCTTCGAACACGAAAGCCGCCGGGCCCGCCATCGACAGCGTCGCCGCGTCGTCGGGCCACGCGATGCGCAATTCGCCGCCGGGCAGCCGCACGGCGACGTCGCGGTCGACCAGGCCGCGCCGGATCAACACCGCTACCGCGGCGCAGGCGCCGCTGCCGCAGGCCAGGGTCTCGCCGACGCCGCGCTCGTACACGCGCAGGCGGATGCGATCGCGGGCGATCACCTGGGCGAAGCCGACGTTGGCCGATTCCGGAAACGCATTGCTCGACTGCAACAGCGGGGCGATGCTGTCGAGCGGCGCGGCCTCGACGTCGTCGACCTCGATCACCGCATGCGGATTGCCCATCGACACCGCGCCGAAACCGATCACGGTGTCGTGGATGTCGACCACATATTGATCCTGGTAGGCCGTGTAGCCGCGCATCGGGATGCGCGCAGGCTCGAAATCGGGGCGCCCCATGTCGATGCGGTAACCGCCGTCGCCGAGCGTCCACACCGCATGGCGGCCGGCCGGGCTGTCGACGGCGAAACTGCCGTCCTCGGCGCGGGCTCGTGCGGCGGCGCCGTCGCGGACCAGCCAGGCGGCGATGCAGCGCGCGCCGTTGCCGCATTGCTGCGAGCCCGAACCGTCGGCGTTCCAGATCCGGTAGGACGCGACCGCGCCCTCGCTGAGCGGGTCTTCGACGGTCAGGATCTGGTCGCAACCGACGCCGAAGTGGCGGTCGGCCAAGGCGCGGCACAGTTCAGCGTCGGGTTCGGGCGCGCCGCCGCGCAGATCGAGCACGACGAAGTCGTTGCCGGCGCCGTGCATCTTGCTGAAGCGCAGCGGCGCGGCCTGCCCGGCCACGGCGGTCGCGGACTCAGCCATCGCCCTGCGGCACCGGCTCGACAGGCTTGGCGTCGTCCTTGCCGTCGCCGTCCTTGTCTTGCGTGTCCGCATCCTTCGCGCCTTCGGCGGCCGGCTGCGAGCCGTCCAGCGGCGGCAGGGTCGGCAGCGAGGTCTTGGCGTTCGGGTCGGTCGCGACCGGCGGATTATTGGCGGTGGAGATGGTCACCGGCACTTCGCCCGGCTTGGCCACGGGCGCTTCCTGCGGCGCGGGCTCGGTCGGCAGGACCAGCGGGCCCTTGTTGCCGCAAGCGGTCAGGGCGAGGGTCAGCGCGGTCAAAACGAGAGGCGTTGCGATGCGTGCATTCATGGGCGAAGTGTAGCCCGCAGCCGGCGTCGAAACGAACCCGTCCGGGACGGCGGGGCGCGGCGCGGGTTCAGGCGGGCCGGGGCCGGCACCGCTGCGCTCAGGCCCGCGGCGGTTCGGGCCGCCGCCACAACCAGATCGCGACGACGGTCATGATTGCGGTGCCAGTCATCGCCATCCACAGCTTCGGCGAAGTCAGGAACATGATCGCCGCACAGACCGACATCATCGACACCGCCAGCCATTTGGAGCGCCGGCTGACCGCGCCATGCTTTTCCCAGTCGCGGATGATCGGCCCGAACTGGCGGTGGCCGAGCAACCAGGCATGCAGTCGCTCGGAGCCGCGCCCCGCGGCGAAGGCCGACAACAGCACGAACGGCACGGTCGGCAGGCCCGGCACGACGATGCCGATCACGCCCAGGGCCAGGCTGGCATAGGCGAGCAGCTTCCAGGCCCAACGGAACCGCCCCTTGCGGGCCTTCGACGATGGGGCCCTGCCCTCGACCGCATCCGCGGCGGGCGCGGTCGGCGGCTCGGGGTCGGCAGGCGGTGGCGGAAACGGCATGGCGGAAGTATGCGGCGGTCGCAGGGGCTGTGGTCGAAATGCGGGTGCGGCCCTGGCTTTCAATCCGCTCCGCCGCAAACGACGACGGCACCGGGGCGGGCGCCGCCGGTGCCGTCGAACGGGGACCGCGGGCACTTACTTCAGCGTGGGCCCGCTGACCTGCAGTTGGTCGAGCATGAACGCGTACATCTCCGACTGTTCGCGGAAGCGGCGGAAACGGCCCGACTTGCCGCCGTGGCCGGCCTCCATGTTGGTACGGAACAGCAACGGCTGCTTGCCGTCGCTCTTGTCGGACAGCTGGATATCGCGCAGACGGGCGACGTACTTGGCCGGCTCCCAGTACTGCACCTGCGAATCCCACAGGCCGGTGCCGACGAACATCGCCGGATAGGCCTGGGCCTTGAGGTTGTCGTAGGGCGAATAGCTGAGCATGTAGTCGTAGTAATCCTTCTTCTCCGGATTACCCCATTCGTCGTACTCGTTGGTCGTCAGCGGGATGCTCGGATCGAGCATGGTGGTCACCACGTCGACGAACGGCACCTGCGACAGGATCACCCGGTACTGCTGCGGCGCCATATTGGCGATCGCGCCCATCAACAGGCCGCCGGCGCTGCCGCCGTAGGCCGCGACACGGTCAGGCGCGGCGTAACCGGCCTTGACCAGCTCGGCGCTGACGTCGATGAAGTCGGTGAAGGTGTTCTTCTTGTTGAACAGCTTGCCGTCGTCGTACCACTTGCGGCCGAGTTCCTGGCCGCCGCGGATGTGGGCGATCGCATAGACCATGCCGCGGTCGAGCAGGCTCACCACGGTGCTGTTGAAGCCCGGGTCGGTCGAGGAACCGTAGCTGCCGTAGGCGTACTGCAGCATCGCCGCCTTGCCGTTCTTCTCGAAGCCCTTCTTGTAGACCAGCGACACCGGCACCTTGACGCCGTCGCGCGCGGTCGCCCAGAAGCGCTCGGTCACGTACTTGTCGGGGTCGTAGCCGATCACCGGCTGCTGCTTGAGCAGCTTGCGCTCGCCGGTTTGAGTGTTGAGCTCATAGGTCGTCGCCGGCGTGGTCATCGAGGTGTAGGTGTAGCGCAGCCACGGCGTGTCGTGCTCGGAGTTGGTCGCCAGGCCCATCGAGAACGCGGGCTCGTCGGCCTTGACGAATTCCTCCTTGCCGTCCTTGCCGATCAGGCGCAGGCGTTCGAGCGCATTGGAACGCTCGGCGACCGCGGTGAAGCCGTCGAACAGCTCGAAACCTTCGATGAAGACGTCGTCGCGGTGCGCCACCCAGTCCTGCCATTGCTTGCGCGAGCGGGCATCGTCGGCGGCGGTCACCAGGCGGAAGTTCGGCGCCGGCTTGCCGTCGGCGCCGGGCGCGTTGGTGCGGATCACCCAGCGGCCGTCGAGGTGGTCGGCGTCGTACTCGACGTCGCGCTCGCGCGGCGCCAGCACCACGAACTCCTTCGGATCGGCGGCCGGCGCGCAACGGGCCTCGCTCGACACGGTGCTGTGCAGGCTGATGCAGATGTAGGCATCGTCGCGGCTGCGGCCGATGCCCATGTAGAAGCTGTCGTCTTTTTCTTCGTAGACCAGCACGTCGGCCGAGGCCGGTGTGCCGAGCACATGCTTCTTGACCCGCACGGTCAACAGGGTCTCGGGGTCGTTCTCGACGTAGAACAGGGTCTTGTTGTCGTCGGCCCAGACCAGGTTCGGCGAGACGTCGTTGATGACGTCGGGATAAATCTCGCCGGTCTCCAGGTTCTTGAAGCGGATCTTGTACTGGCGGCGGCCGACGGCGTCGTCGGCCCAGGCCAGGATCCGGTTGTCCTGGCTGACCTCGAAGTCGCCGACGTTGAAGTACTGCTTGTCCTTGGCCATCGCGTTGACGTCGAGCAGGATCTCCTCGGCGCCGTCCATGCTGCCCTTGCGCCGGGCCTGGATCGGATAGTCCTGGCCGGTCTCGAAGCGGGTGTAGTACCAGTAGCCGCGCTCGCGGTACGGCACCGAGCTGTCGTCCTGCTTGATGCGGCCGACGATCTCGTTGTACAGCGTGTCCTCGAGCGGCTTGAGCGGCGCCATGGCCGCATCGACATAGGCGTTCTCGGCCTTGAGATAGGCCAGCATCTCGGGGTTCTTGCGCTTGTCGTCGCGCAACCAGTAGTACTCGTCGCTGCGCTGGGCGCCGTGCGGGGCCTTGACCTCGTGCGGCTTCTTGGCGGCGTCGGGCGGCGTGGGCAGGCCGGCTGCGGTGGCGGAAAGGGTCGTGGTCATCAGGAGCGTCGCCGCAAGCGTGAGAAAGGTCGGTTTCATATTGGGTCCGATATCGGGATGCGCAACCGCGGGGCGGTGAGGATTCAGCCAGCCCAGTCGGGCAGGGCCGGGGCGCAGACGACGACGGGCGCCTGGGCGCCCGTCGGTTCACGCATCGGCCGGCCGGCCCGTCACTTGGCCAGTTGTTCCCACAGGAAGGTGAAGGCCAGCGCGTTCATGTGCGCCTGCTGGGCGTTGTTGGCCGCGCCGCCGTGTCCGCCTTCGATGTTCTCGTAGTAGCGCACGTTCTTGCCGGCATCGAGCATCTTCGCCGCCATCTTGCGCGCATGGCCCGGATGGACGCGGTCGTCCTTGGTCGAGGTCATGAAGATCACCGGCGGGTACTCGCGCTTGGCATCGAACAGGTGGTACGGCGAGAAGCCCTGGATGAACGACCAATCGGCGGTGTCCGGATCGCCGTACTCGGCCATCCACGAGGCGCCGGCCAGGAGGTGGCTGTAGCGCTTCATGTCGAGCAACGGCACCTGCACCACCACCGCACCGAACAGGTCCGGGTACTGGGTCAGCATGTTGCCGGTGAGCAGGCCGCCGTTGCTGCCGCCCTGCACGCCCAGGTGCGGGGTGCTGGTGATTTTGCGCGCGATCAGGTCCTGGCCGACCGCAGCGAAATCCTCATAGGCCTTGTGACGGTTGGCCTTGAGCGCGGCCTGGTGCCAGCGCGGGCCGTACTCGCCGCCGCCGCGGATGTTGGCGACCGCATACACGCCGCCCTTCTCGAGCCAGCCCTTGCCGATGCCGCCGGAATAGCTCGGAGTCAGCGAGATTTCGAAGCCACCGTAGCCGTACAGCAGAGTCGGCGCGCTGCCGTCGAGCTTGAGATCCTTCGGCCGCACCAGGAAGTACGGCACGCGGGTGCCGTCCTTGCTCTTGGCGAAGTGCTGTTCGATCACGTTCTTGGACGCGTCGAAGAAAGTCGGCATGGTCTTCAGCACGTCCGGTGCCTTGGCGTTCTTGCCGACTTCGCCCATCGCCAGGGTGCTGGGGGTCAGGTAGTCGCTGGCGCTCAGCCAGACCGCGTCGCTTTCGTCGGAGTCGACCGCGCCGACCATGACCGTGCCGAACGTCGGCGCGCCGGCCAGGGCCTCGCGCTTCCACTCGCCCTCGCCCGGGGTCAGCACGCTGAGCTTGTACTTGACGTCGTCGAGCACGTTGAGGATCAGGTGATTGCGCGTCCACACCGCGTTCGCCAGCGAGGTGGTCTCGGTCGGCGCGAACAAGGTGGTGAAGTCGCGCTTGCCGGCCTGGAAGTCGTCGAACTTGATCGCGATCAGGCTGCCGGAGGCGTACTTCTTGCCGCCGGCTTCATAGGGATCGCGCAGCTCGGCGATCAGCCATTCGCGATGGACGTACTTGTTGGCCGAGTTCGGCAGGTCGATCTTGCTCAGCTTGCCGTCGGCGCCGCGCAGGTACAGCTCGTCGTTATAGAAAGCGAGCGTGCGCTGGACGAAGTCGCGCTCGAAGCCCGGGGTGTGATCGTGCATGGCGCCGATCATCATGTCGGTCGGCTTGCCCTCGTAGACCAGGCTGGCCGAGGCCATCGGCGTGCCGCGCTTCCACAGCTTGACCACGCGCGCATAGCCCGAGGTGGTCATCGAGCCGGGGCCGAAATCGGTGGCGACGTAGACGTGGTCGCGGTCGATCCAGTTCAGGCTGCCCTTGGCCTCGGGGCGGACGAAGCCGTCCTTGACCCAGGCCTTGGTGGTCAGGTCGAACTCGCGGGTGACGTCGGCATCGGAGCCGCCGCGCGACAGCGCGACCAGGCAGCGCTGATAGTCCGGACGCAGGCAGTCGGCGCCGTGCCAGACCCACTGTTCGTTCTCTTCGCGGTTGAGCGCGTCGAGGTCGATCACGGTCTCCCACTTGGGCTGGTCCTTGCGGTACTCCTCGAGCGTGGTGCGGCGCCACAGGCCACGCTGGTGCTGCGCGTCCTTCCAGAAGTTGTAGTAGTAGGCGCCGATTTTCTCGACACCGGGGATCTTGGCGTTGGAATCGAGGATCGCCCGGATGTCGGACTCGAGCTGCTTGAACTGCGGCGTCGCGGCGAGTTCGGCCTCGGTCTTGGCGTTGCGCGCCTGGACCCATTCGAGCGAGCGCTTGCCCTCGACCTCTTCGAGCCAAGCGTAGGAATCGTTCATGGCGGCCTCCTTGGCGGGTGCGGCACCAGAGGCCGAGGCGGCGGCGATACCTGCTGCGAACAACAGGGATTGACAGGTCTGCGACATCGAGGACATGGCTCATCCGGTGCAAAGGAAGGCCGCCACGCTAGCACAGGGCCGCGCGGCCGCCGCCCTGCCCAAGGTCATGTAGGGAGTTGCCTGGTTTGGCGCGTTGAAGGGCCGGCGGCGGGCCTGTGGACCGTACCTGCGGCCGCTCGGGGCGGCCTTCGGGCTGCCGGGTCGACCGGCGGTTCAGGCGGCGCGCGGCAGCGGGCGCGCGATCACGGCCGGGCGGCCACGGCGGCGGGCCTGGACCGCCCCGCGACGGCGCCGGCGCGGCGCCACCGTGGCCTCGGCGTCCTCGGCCTGGCCCCAGGCCGGCAGCCGGAACCGATGCAGCGCCCACCAGGCCACGGCCGGCATCGCCACCAGCCACAGCGGCAGCCAGCCGATCGCACCGTGGCTGCCGCGCGCGGCCGGCAGCATCAGCACCAGCAGGCTGCCGATGGCGAGGGCGTAACGCAGGGCGGTGTCGAGGTCCGCGTGGACGGCATCGGCGGAACGGTCGGAAGGCGTGCTGACGGTCATGTCCAGGCTCCGGAAAGCGGGCGTAAGTGTCGGTGACCCCACCTTCTCGCCGCGCCGTCTCAGAGGCTGCGATCTTCCGCGCCGCTCATCGGCGCGCCGTCTGTGCGGCGCGTCGGCTTTGCGCTGTGCCGGGTCTGGCGGCTTGAGCGGGCGGCTGGCCCATGGCCGCGAACCAAAACGCCGGGAGATTCGCTCGCAGTCATAGCGGAAAGGGCGCGGGCTCATGCGCGAGGCGGCGGCGCGAGCGCGACCGCGCAAAGCGCAGCGGCCGCGGTCGCGTCGCCCGGGCGGGTCACGGTCGCGGCTTGCGCCGCTCCTACCCAAACGCGATCGCCCCCGAGCCGAAGCTCAGTAACCGGCCTTGTCGAGCGCCTTATCGGCTTCTTCGCGGCCCAGCGCGATCAGTTCCTTGGCCCGCCAGAACTCGTAGAACTGGCAGGCGTCGCGCGGAATCCGGATGACCAGCTCCGGCGGGTCCAGGGCCAACTGCACGCGGGCGATCTGGGCCTGCATCATGTCGAGCGAACGCGCCATCAGTTCGCTGAAGCCCAACTCGTGCGGCGGTTGTTCGCCGTTCTGGGCCTCGTCGGCGCCGCGCCGGAACCAGCGCATCAGCATCGAAGGCTTCGACTCCGCGACCTCGCTGCCCGGCGCCTTGGCGCCGTTCTGCTGGGCGAGCGCGCCCGGCGGCCGCTCCGGCCAGCCGTGCATGTCGACGGCGATCAAACGGTGCGCATCGGACAAACGCGTGGCCGCGATCGGCAACGGCGCCAACAGGCCGCCGTCGACGAGTTCGCGGCCGTGCAATTCATAAGGCGGAAACACGCCCGGGATGGCGATGGACGCGCGCACCGCGTCCCACAGGTCGCCTTCGCGCAGCCAGACTTCGCGCTGGCGGATCAAGTCGACCGCGACCGCGGTGAACTCGATCTCCAGGTCTTCGATGCGCGGCTCGCCGGTCAGTTCGCGCAGCGCGTGCATCAGACGCTCGCCGCGGAACAGACCCGGTTGCCCCAGGCCGGGGTCGAGCAGGCGCAGCATCGCGGTGCGGCTCATGCCGTACAGCCAGTCGCGGTAGACCTCGAGCTTGCCGGCGGCGAACAGGCCGCCGACCAGGGCGCCGCTGGACGAGCCGGCGACCGCGACGATGCGCATCGACCGCGCTTGCAAGGCCTCGATCACGCCGATCTGCGCCAGCCCGCGGGCACCGCCCGCACCGAGCACCAGGGCGACCGGTTCGTCGCGGGAAATATGCGGTGCGTCGGCGCCGGGCATCAGCGTCCGTAGTTGCTCAGCGCCAATTCCAGCATCGACTTGGCCTGTTCGCGCAGCACCACCGGCTCGATGATCTCGGCATCGCTGCCGTAATGCATCACGTCCATGAGCAGCTCGCGTCCGGCGCTGTACGGCACCTTCAGCTCGTAGCGGCCGTCGGGCAGGAAACGGCCCTGCTGCTGCGAATGCCAGTGCTCGTCGGCGACCCAGCGCGCGGCCTTGGCGCTGAAGACGATGGTCGCCCAGCCCTTCGGCGCGCCGGAGAAAATGCCGTAGCTCGAAGCCAGGTGCTGGTCGAGCTCGTCGTCGGCGACGTCGCGCGCGGTGTCTTCGCCGATCTTGGCCGCGCTGATGCGGTCGACCGAGAAACTGCGCAGCGCATCGCGCTCGTGATCCCAGGCGTCGAGGTACCAGTTTTCGCGGTAATGGGTGAGGCGCTGCGGCGACACGCTGCGGCGGGTGCGCTGGTCGGTCGAGCGCGCCCGGTATTCGAAGGTCAGCTGCTTGCGATCGAGCACCGCGGTGGCGACGGCGCGGAACGCGGTCTCGTCGAGGCGCCGGGTGCGGTGCGGAATCACCCGCACGCGCTCGACCGGCAGGCGTCGGCCGCCGGCATGTTCGTCGAGCAGCTTTTCGATGCGCTGCTGCAAGGGCGCGAGCGCGTTCGACAACACGCCGCCGCCGCTGCGCATCAGCAACTGCTGCGCGGCCAACAGCGAGTGCAGCTCTTCCGAACTCAGCCACAGGCCGGGCAGCTCGAAGCGATCGCCTTCGCTGGTGTCGTAGCGGAAACCGGCCTCGCCGTTGCCGACCACCGGCGCCATCAGATAGTCGCGCAGGTAGGCCAGGTCGCGGTAGACAGTCGCGCGCGAACACTCCAGATCCTCTTGGAGGCGCTGGACTGTGACCGGATACCGGGCTGCGGTGAGAATCCGGTGCAGTGCGTGGATGCGTTCGATACGTTCCATGTCGGCGATGTCTAGTGGATTCGGTGGGGTCGCAACTAGCATGGCACCGGCCGCTGTCCGGCCGCCACCATCGAACTTGGGGATCGTACGTGATCGAGCCCGCAATATCCGCAACGCCGCCCCCGGCGCCGCGTTTACCGGGCTGACCGCGGCGCCCGCCAGGCCGGAGCGCCGCCGGAGCGGGCCGCCCGGGCCGCGGTCGGCTTCGCCGAGCCTCGTCGCGCCGACGCGAACGCCTGCGCCCAGTTGTGCGCGAGGACGAGCCGTCCACAGCTTGAGCGGGTCGCCGGCCGGCAACACCGGCAGCGACTCCCCTCGACCGGATGAGGTTACGACGACGCCGGCATCGAGAGCCGTTGTCGGAAGCAGTATCTGGATCGGAGCGCCGGCGCAGTAGTGACATTAGACACCCATGCGGTCGCAACGGTTGCGACTGCGCGAGCCCGCCGACAGCCGCGACGCCAAGCCCGATCACAAGACCTGCACAATGTTGCAGTGCGATGGCGCTACAACGCACAAGCCCGGATTTCGCGCAAGCTCGCGGCGACACGCCCAGGTAGGCACAATGCCGCCATGCGAAAGCACGCTCCCCAAGAGCCAGCCATCGACTTGTCGCCCTCGCCCGGCGACGAGGCCAAGACCACGACCTGTTACATGTGCGCATGCCGTTGCGGCATCAAGGTCTGGCTCAGCGACGGCCGGATCCGTTACATCCAGGGCAACCCAGATCACCCGGTCAACCAGGGCGTGCTGTGCGCCAAGGGGTCGGCCGGCATCATGCAGCACTACTCGCCGGCGCGGCTCGATAAGCCCTTGCTGCGCGTGGGCGAGCGCGGCAAGGGCGAATTCCGCGAGATCGAATGGGACGAGGCGCTGCGCATCGCCGCCGACTGGCTCGCGCCGATCCGCGAACGCAACCCCGACGAGCTGGCCTTCTTCACCGGCCGCGACCAGTCGCAGGCGCTGACCGGTTGGTGGGCGCAGCAGTTCGGCACGGTCAACTATGCCGCGCACGGCGGTTTCTGCTCGGTCAACATGGCCGCCGGCGGCCTCTACACCCTGGGCGGTTCGTTCTGGGAGTTCGGCGAGCCCGACTGGGAGCATTCGCGTTATCTGATGTTGTGGGGCGTGGCCGAAGACCACGACTCCAACCCGATCAAGCTCGGCCTGGGCAGACTCAAGGCCAGCGGCGCCAAGATCGTCGCGGTGAACCCGGTGCGCAGCGGCTATGGCGCGATCGCCGACGAATGGATCGGCATCCGCCCCGGCACCGACGGCCTGTTCGCGTTCGCCCTGATCCACGAATTGCTCAAGGCCGACCGCATCGACCTGGACTACCTGGTGCGCTACACCAACGCGCACTGGCTGGTGATCCGCAATCCCGGCGGCGCCGACGACGGCCTGTTCGCGCGCGACGGCGAGGGACGTGCGCTGTGTTGGGCGCGTGGTCTACCTGACGACGCGAGCCAAGGCCGCGCCCACCCCGCCGACGCGATCGACATCGCGCCGGCCGTGGTCGGCGAATACAGTCTGCCCGACGGCCGTCGCGCGGTGCCGGTGTTCCATCTGGTCGCCGAGCGCTACCTCGACCCGCAGTACGCGCCCGATGCGGTCAGCGAACGCTGCGGCATTCCCGCCGACACCATCCGCCGCATCGCCCGCGAACTCGCCGAAGCCGCGTTCGAACAAGCCATCACCCTGCCGATCGCCTGGACCGATGCCTACGGCCGCCAGCATGCCGAAATGACCGGCCGCCCGGTCAGCATGCACGCCATGCGCGGCATCAGCGCGCACAGTAACGGCTTCCATACCTGCCGCGCGCTGCATGTGCTGCAGTTGTTGCTCGGCGCGGTCGATACGCCGGGCTCCTTCCGCTATCAACCGCCGTTCCCGAAACCGATCCCGCCGCCGAACCGGCCCGGCAAGACGCGCCAGCCCAACGGCGCGCTCGACGCCGCGCCGCTCGGCTTCGTCCATAGCCCCGAGGACCTGGTCGTCGACGCGGACGGCCAGCCGCGCCGCATCGACCACGCCTTCTCCTGGGCCTATCCGTTGTCGGCGCACGGCATGATGCACACCGTGATCCGCAACGCCTGGGCCGGCGACCCGTACAAGATCGACACGCTGATGATGTTCATGGCCAACATGAGCTGGAACTCGGCCATGAACACCGGCGAGACCATCGGCTGGCTGACCGATCGCGGCGAAGACGGCGAGTACCGCATCCCGCGCATCATCTACGCCGATGCCTACGCCTCGGAGATGACCGCCTACGCCGATCTGGTCCTGCCCGATACCACCTATCTGGAACGCTTCGACGCGATCAGCCTGCTCGACCGGCCGATCTCCGATGCCGACTCGGCCAGCGACGCGATCCGCCATCCGGTGGTCGACGCCGCGCAACAGCGCGAAGGCCGCGACGTGCGCGGCTTCCAGTCGGTGCTGCTGGAACTCGGCGCGCGCCTCGGCCTGCCCGGCATGGTCCACGACGACGGCAGCCCGCGTTACCGCGACTACGCCGACTACATCGTCCGCCACGAGCGCGCGCCCGGCGTCGGCCTGCTCGCCGGCTGGCGCGGCGAGCGCGGCGAACTCGAAGCCAAGGGCCCGCCGAACCCGCAGCAGTTGCAGCGCTACATCGATAACGGCGGCTTCTGGCGCAGCCATGTGCCGGAGTCGGCGCGCTACTACAAGATGGCCAATCGCGGTTATCTGGACTGGGCGCAGAAGATGGGCTTCATCGGCCACGCCGACCCGATCGTGCTGCAGCTGTATTCGGAGACGATCCAGAAGTTCCGCCTCGCCGCGCAGGGCCATGGCCCGCAGCAACCGCCGTCGGAGCACCGCGAACGCGTGGCGACCTATTTCGACCCGCTACCGATCTGGTACGAACCTTTCGAGGGCGCCCAGGTCGATCGGGTCGACGCGAAATTCCCGCTCAGCGCGGTGACCCAGCGGCCGATGTTCATGTACCACGCCTGGGGTTCGCAGAACGCCTGGCTGCGCCAGATCGTCGCGCGCAATTACCTGTATCTGCATCCGGACACCGGCGCGCGCCACGGCATCGCCGACGCCGACTGGATCACCATGGAATCGCACCACGGCCGCATCACCGTGCAGGCGCGCTTCGCCGCCAACGTACAGGCCGACACGGTCTGGACCTGGAACGCGATCGGCAAGCGCCGCGGCGCCTGGCGGCTGGACAAGGACGCTCCGGAAAGCCGCAAGGGCTTCCTGATGAATCATCTGATCTCCGACATCACCCCGAAGGGCGACTACGCCAATGCCGACCCGGTCACCGGGCAGGCGGCGTGGTTCGATCTGCGCGTGTCGATCCGCAAGGCCGATGCGGCGCAGAACGCGCGCGGCGAATCCGAACCGCAGTTCGCCCCGCTCGCGTTCGCCCAGGCCGAACCCGGCCCCTTGCGCTACGGCGCGGAATTTCGCGCTCGCCGCGCGGGGGGCAAGCGTGAGCAGGATTGAATCGACGATGCGGCGCTGCGCGAACGTCGTCGAAACCGGCAGGGAGCATCGCCGATGAGGACCGCACGCCTGTTCGCCGGTTGGCTGTGCATCGCGCTCGGCTTTGGCCTGATCGTCCTGCTTGGGCTCGGCGTGTTGGACCCGACCCGGGACGCCGCCGCGCACGCGACTTCGGCCACGCCGGTGTTGATCGCGCTGATGCCGAGCGTGGCGATCGGCTTGACCGTGTTCGCGCTGGGCCTGTGGTTGCTCGCTACCGGAAAGAAAAAACGATGACCGATCTGCCGCCGCCGTCGAAGAAAAAGCTCGGTCTGGTCATCGACCTGGACACCTGCGTCGGCTGCCATGCCTGCGCGGTGAGTTGCAAGGAATGGAATGCCGGCGGTTTCGCTGCGCCGCTCACCGACGAGCGCCCCTACGGCAAGGATCCGTCCGGCATCTGGTTCAACCGCGTGCACAGCTACGAGGTCGCCGCAAGCGAGGCCGCACCCGCGCGCGCCGAAGCGATGCCGCTGGCCGACCCGGTGCGCGGCTGCGGCGAGGTCGCGGCGCCGCAACCGGCGATGACCTTGCACTTCCCGCGTTCGTGCCTGCATTGCGAACAACCGGCCTGCGTGACCGTATGCCCGACCGGCGCCAGCTACAAGCGCGCCGAAGACGGCATCGTGCTGGTCGACGAGGACAAATGCATCGGCTGCAAGCTGTGTTCCTGGGCCTGCCCCTACGGCGCGCGCGAGTACAGCCCGGTCGAAGGCGTGATGAAGAAATGCACCCTGTGCATCGACCGCATCTACAACGAGAACCTCGACGAGTCCGAACGCCAGCCGGCCTGCGTGCAGGCCTGCCCGACCCGGGCGCGTCATTTCGGCGACCTCGGCGACCCCGAGTCCAAAGTCTCCAAGCTCGTCGCCGAACGCGGCGGCGTCGACCTGATGGCGCAACTGGGCTATCAGCCGACCAACAAGTACCTGCCGCCGCGTCCGCGCCGCGCCGGACCGGCCGAAGCCCCACCGCGCGAGGAAGCCTTGGACACCAAGCAATTGCCGTCGGCGCTGCGCTGGCTGGACCGGATGCTGTCGCGATGAAGCCCTGCGAAACCCAGCCGCCGAAATGCGCCTGCACCGGTACCGCTCGCGCGGATCGGACCGTTGCCGGCTCCGTCCTCGTTCGTCGCTTACTCGCAGGCTGATATGCATCCCGCGTTTTCGGTCATTTTCTTTACCACCTTGTCCGGGGCCGGCTACGGCCTGATGGCCTGGCTGGGCGTATTCGTGTTCTGGCAGCACGCGCTGAGCGGATCGCCGCAGTCGCTGTCCGACAGGACGATCGGTTTCGCCCTGATCGCCGCACTGGCTCTGGTCAGTGTCGGCCTGCTCAGCTCGATGCTGCACTTGGGCAAACCAGCGCGTGCCTGGCGTGCGTTCTCGCAATGGCGCACCTCCTGGCTGTCGCGCGAGGGTGTCATGGCGGTCGTCACTTACCTGCCCGCGCTCGCGTTAGGCCTGTGGTTGTGGCCGTCGAGTCCGCTGCGCGATGCCGGCGCGATCCTACCGGCGGCGCTGGCGGCCATGCTGGCGATCTGCTCGATGATCACGGTCGCCTGCACGGCGATGATCTACGCCTCCTTGCCACCGATTCCCGCCTGGCGGCATCGCCTGGTGGTGCCCGGCTATCTGCTCTTCGCCTTGTTCGGCGGTGCGGCCCTGCTCGCCGCCATTCCCGGGGAGTTCGCGGCCGGGAGTGCAATGTCGGGGGCGTTGCTGCTGCTCGCATTGCTGACGGCCGCGATCAAGCTCAGGTATTGGCGCGACATCGACCGCACCCCGCTCACCGTCACCCGCGGCGACGCGGTCGGCCTGCCGCAACGCGAACTCGACGTGTTCGAGCGCCCGCACACCGAAGACAACTACCTCACCCGCGAGATGGGCTACGTGTTGGCGCGCAAGCACTCGCGCAAGTTGCGCCGGATCGCGCTGGCCTTGTTCGCCGTCGCGCCGGTCGTGCTGAGCATCATCGCGCTGGCGCTGCCGGCGGTCGCCGTGCTCGCGATGCCGCTCGCGACCTTGTCGCTGCTGCTCGGTACCTTGGTCGAGCGCTGGCTGTTCTTCGCCGAGGCCCGGCATCTGGTGACGCTGTACTACTGAGCCACGACCGCTCGCGCCAAAATACGCCGGAACACGCCGCAATTCTTCGCAAAGCCCCGCCAGGCGGCGTTTTCACGGTCGTGGAAGGATTCGCCGACGGGTGAATCGGACCTATCCCGGCGTGTCCGCGGTCTCGTGCCTGTAACCGGTTTCATGGCATCATCCCAGCCTCTTCCGGCCCCAAGCCAAGACGATGCTCGGTGCGATCGGGCTCGCCCTCCTGGGCGCGCCCCTGGTGACATTGCCGACCCCCGCCTTCGGCGGCGACCCGACGCTGATCGCCATTGCGAGCGATCCGGCACAGATGCGTCTGTACTGTTTTTCGACCCGCTGCGGCGACGAGGAATGGCGACTGGCCACGTCCGGGCGCGCCAAGGGCCCGGAAATCGACCCGCTCGATCTGCCGCCGCTGCGCACCGTGCTGCTGCCCGGCTCGCAACGCCACGTTGGCGGGGTCAGGGCGCCGGCGACCTCGCGCACCAGTCGCGCCATGTACTCCAACGACTACCGCATCGGCACCCGCTACGGCGTGCAGGCCTTGCGCGACGGCCCGACCCAGGTCGGCCTGAGCTTCGGCGCCGGCTACCGCCTCGCCCCGCTCCACGACGACGGCATCAACCGCCCCGGCACCGTGTTCCGCGGCGAAGTCAGCATCGGCCAGCGCATCGGCGACCGCGCGCGCTGGAGCCAGCGCGTGCAGTTCGAGAGCGGGCACGGCGACACCTTCGTCAAACAGTCGATGCGTTTGGACGTGGATCTGTGGCCGTACTGGAAACTCGAAACCGACTTCGCGATCCGTCACGATTCGAACGGCGGTGGCGGCAGCGAGAGTGCAGAAAGTTCGATCGAGTTGATTCGGCGGTTTTGATTCCGCTCGATCGAGCTTTGCGGTCCGCGGCATTGAAAGATCCGGAGCATTGAAAGAAACACCACAGCTTTTGCCCGCTAAAGCGGCCGGGTCGCTTACTTTTGGCCCGCTGTGGCGCCTACGGTTGGCGGCGCGTCCGCTTTTGGGTAGGAGCGGCGCGAGCCGCGACTAAGGGATGCGCATAGACCGTGACGCCGATGTCATTCATCGAAGCGGCGTGTTGTCGCGAAGGGTAGGAGCGGCGCGAGCCGCGACCGCGCTACTTGTCACGTCGGCGTTCTCACCTCAGAGCGGTGAAGCAAAATCTAAAGCTTCCGTCCGCTGACGCGGCCGGGTTACTTTCTTTTGCTGGCCCAAAA
>NZ_JMTZ01000050.1 GCF_000731095.1 Lysobacter antibioticus
TCGGCCTGTTCCGCAGCGATACGTTCGGCTTCCAGACGTGCGGCTTCGGCCTGTTCTGCAGCAAGGCGCTCGGCTTCGAGGCGTTCGGCTTCGGCTTGCTCGGCAGCCACACGCTCGGCTTCAAGACGGGCCGCTTCGGCACGCTCGACTTCGAGACGTGCGGACTCGATGGTGCTGTCGGCGAAACCGACCGGCAGCAGGTCGAGACCGAGGCTCAGCTCGTCGCCGTCGAAATCGGTCCGGGAGACCGGCTTGGCCCCGGCATCGTCGTTACCGGCTACCTGGGCGAATTCGCGCGAGGGGTCGTAATCGCCGAACGCGCTGAGATCGTTGACGGTGAGCTCGGACAGATCCTGGCCTTCCGGCAGGACGTCGTCGTGGTAGAGCTCCTCGGTGATCATCGGCGAACGCGCGTCGGGCAGGCTGTCGCGCAGCGCGGCGATGCGTTCGGGCAAGCCGACGAACATCGGCACGTGCGGCATCGGCGACTTCAGCGCCTCGACCGTAGTGCGGATCGCATCGGCCACCGCGGTCAGCGCGGCCACGCCTTCGGCGCTGGCCGGCGCGGCGCTGGCGAGCAGACGCTTGACGTAGGCTTCGGTCGGCGCGGTCACGTCGGTGATGACCGGCACTTCGGTCATCGCGAAGGCGCCGTTCAAGGTGTGGATCGAACGCTGCAGAGCGTCGCTGGCGAGCTGCGGTTGCGGGTGCGAGGCCGCCAGCCAGGCTTCGATGGTGACCAGGTGGCCGGCCACTTCGCCGTCGAGGATTTCGAGCAGGACCGGGTCGACCGACGCCGGCACGTAGGGCCCGTCGATCGCGACCGGAGCCGCGGTTTCGGTTTCGGCTTCGGCTTCGACCGCGGCTTGCGGCGGCTGGTAGAAGGCTTCTTCGCCGGTCGCGAGCAGATCGGCATGCGCCTCGATGCCGGCGACGTCGACGGTCAGCGGGCCCTGGTTGCGCAGGGCAGCGTAGAAACCCGGCAGCGCGCGATGAGCGTGCTCGACCAGGTCGATCACTTCCGGGCTCGCCACGCGGCCGTGTTCGCGCACGCGGTTGAGCAGGTTTTCGATGTTCCAGCTGAACTCGCCCAGGGTGCGCGCGCCGACCAGGCGGCCGCTGCCCTTGAGGGTGTGGAACACGCGCCGCACAGGCTGCACGCGGGCCAGATCGTCCGGCGCTTCGCGCCAGGCCGGCAGCAGGTTGTCGAGGTTGGCGATCTCCTCCTCGAATTCCTCGAGGAAGATTTCCCGCACTTCGTCGTCGATGTCGTCGACTTGTTCGAAACCGCCGGTCGCCACCGACTGTCCGAGCATCGACGGCGGTGCGTCGGGCACGGCGTTGAGCAAGGAGGCGTCGATCAGCGCGCCGCCCGCGGCGACGGACGCCACGGTTTGGGTCGCGTTGGTTTCGGTCGTGATGGATTCGGTCGGGGTGGTTCCGGGCGCGGCGTCGGATGCCGCGGCGAGCGTCGGCTCGACCGGCTCGGCGGTATCGGCCGCGACGGCGTCGCCGACTGCTTGCGCGTCGACGGTCTGTTCGCTGCGCTGTAGGTCGAGGCTGTCGGCAACAGCGGATTCCGGCGTCGAGGCCTCGACGGCCGGCGCCTGCGTTTGGGCCGTATCGACCGGGGCGGCTTCGACGGCCGGGGTCGCGGCGACCGGGGTGGCTTCGGCCGCCGGCTCGACCCGGATCACGTCCGGCAACGGCCAGTAGCGCAGGGTTTCCAGGCTCTGGCGGGCGATGTCGAGAATGTCGTCGCGGTTCGGGCGCTGCTCGCGCAGCGCTTCGAGGTAGTACTCCAGGCTCGCCAGCGCATCGGCCAGCGTGTCGAGCTGCTGGCCGCTGGGCACGCGGCGGCGGCCGATCAGTTCGACTTCGGTGTAGCGCTTGACGCCGGTCAGGTAGTCGGCCGCCAGCGGCAGCTCGATCATGCGCAGGGCGCCGGCGACTTCGTCGAGCACGCGCGGCACTTCGGTCAGTTCTTCGTGGTCCCACTTGGTCTCGACGAAGGCGACGAAGGACTGGCGCGCGTCGCCGAAATTGGCGATGGCTTCGCGTGCGACCACGTCGAGCACCTTGCGCGCCTCACCGGCGAGCAGGTTCTCTTCGGCCTTGTCCTCGGGCAGGCCCAGGCGCGAAACCTGGTCGTCCAGCGAGGCGTCGACATAGAGCAAGGCGCCGGCCACGTCGAGCAAGGTGCCTTCGTCGGCGGCGCGGCGGCCTTCGACGATTTCGTGCATGGCTTCGCGCTGCTGCAGCACCACGGTGCGGGCCATGCCCAGCCCCATCATGCCCAGCGTGTCGCTGACCCGGGCCAGGGCGTCGACCTGCGGACGCAGTTCGCCGGGGTCGGTCTGGTTGGTGCGCAGGTGCAGGTCGAGGGCGTCCTTGACCCGCAACAAGTCTTCCTTGATCGCCGCCGCGACGGTGTCGAGCAGGGCGCGGTTGCGGCCGCTGAGGCTGCCACGGGCGTGTTCGAGTTCGGACTCGCTGGGCAGGTGCGCGGCGAGTTCGAAGGTCTGGCGCAGGTCGTCGAGCGCCGGATGGCGGCCGTCGCTGTGGGCGACGTGGTACAGCAACTGGCGGGTCGGCTCGGCCGCGGGTTCGCCGCGCGGCGCGCTGAAGCCGTCGTCGGACAGCATCTGCCGCGCTTCGCGGTCGACGCCGCCGAAGGCCTGGCGCAGCGCGCGGGTGGCCGGCAGGGCGCCGTCGCGCAGGGCGTGGGCGACCGACGAGGCCACCCACAGCATGCGCCGCACCGGTTCCAGCACGACGTCGGCGAGCAGGCCGTCGATCGCGGAGGCGAGCTGAGCCGGATTCGCCGGCGCGCCGTCTTCCGGCCAACCGGCCAGGGCGTCGCGCAGCGAGGCGAGATGCGGCGCGCTGGCGTTGCGGCCGGCGGCGCTGCCGACCGGCAGCGGCGGCGGCAGGTGCGCCGGCAGCGGTCGGTCGAGATTCGGTGCGAACAGGACGCTTTCGTTGAGCCCGGACTCGCCGCGCGTGGCGCGCAGCTCGTTAAGCAACGGCAGCAGCACGATCGGAATGTCGCGATGCCCGCCCTGCAGACGCTCCAGGTAGTCGGGCAGCAGCACCACGCCGCGCATCAGCGCCGCGCAGGCCTCGTCGCGGTCGGCGACCTGGCCCTGCTGCAGGGCGATGGCCAGACGCTCCATCTCCTCGGCGACCATGGCCGGCGCATACAGCTCGACCATGCGCAGGGTGCCGTGCACCTGGTGCAGATGGTTCGCGCACACCCGCATGCGCGAGGCGTCGGCGGGATCTTCGGCGAATGCCTCGATCTCCTGGCGCGCCTGGCGCAGGGTTTCGTCCAGCTCGGGCTTGATCCAGCCCAGCGTGGTGGTGTCGATCGCTTCGCGCAACGCGGTCATGACGCGACCCGCCTGTCGGCGGGGCCGCGTCGCAGACGCGGACCGTGGCTCTGCCAGCGATGCGCCCCGCCTGTCGGCGGGACCGCGTCGCAGACGCGGACCGTGGCTCTGCCAGCGATGTGTCGGAAGCTTCATCCTCGATACAACCCTTCTTTTAATCCCGTCCCAAAGCCGCCGTTCAAAGCGCCGCGTCGTGTCTCGGCTGCCGCCGGGTCAGGCCGGCAGCTTGAAGTCGGCGACCGAACGGCGCAGGTCGGCCGCCAGTTGCGCCAGGTTTCCAATCGACGCTGCGGTCTGGTTGGCGCCTTGCGAGGTCTGCGAGGTGATCTGCTGAATCGTGTTCATGGTCTGGGTGATGTTCGAGGCGGCGCTGGACTGCTGCTGCGCCGCACTGGAAATGCCCTGAATGAGGTTGGACAAGTCGGACGACACCTTTTCGATCTCGCCCAGCGCGGTACCGGCGTCCTCGGCCAGTCGCGCACCCGCGACCACTTCCGAGGTCGTCTGTTCCATCGAGCTGACAGCTTCGTTGGTGTCGGACTGAATTGTCTGAACCAGCGTCTCGATTCGCTTGGTTGCGTTGGAGGCGCGTTCTGCGAGTCGCTGCACTTCGTCGGCCACGACCGCGAAGCCTCGGCCCGCTTCGCCGGCGGAGGCCGCCTGGATCGCGGCGTTCAGCGCCAGGATGTTGGTCTGTTCCGAGATGTCGTTGATCAGTTCGACGATCGAGCCGATTTCCTGCGAGCTTTCGCCCAGGCGCTTGATTCGCTTCGAGGTTTCCTGGATCTGGTCGCGGATCGAGTCCATGCCCTGAATCGTCTGCCGCACCACGCCCGCGCCCTTGGTCGCGATCTGCACCGAGCGCTGCGCCACGTCGGCCGACTCGGCCGAGTTCTTCGAGACCTGGTCGATCGAGGCCGCGATTTCGCTGATGCGGTCGGAGGCGGAGTTGATTTCCTGGGCCTGGTGCTCGGCCGCTTCGGCCAGGTGCATCGCGGTGGCCTGGGTTTCCTGGGCGCTGGAGGCGACCTGCACCGAGGTGTCGGTAATGGTCTGCACCAGGCTGCGCAGCTGCTCGACGGCGAAGTTGATCGAGTCGGCGATGGCGCCGGTCATGTCCTCGGTCACCGTCGCCTTGACCGTCAAGTCGCCTTCTGCGAGCGAACCCATTTCGTCCAGCAGGCGCATGATGGCCTCCTGGTTACGGTCGTTGAGTTCCTTGGTGGTCTGGTAGCGGCGCTGCTGAGCGTAGTTCAGCGAGAACAGCAAGCCGGCGATCGCGACCAGCGCGGCCAGGCCGGAGATGATCGACAGCCACAGGTTGCCGAACACGCTCTTGTCGCGCAGCGAACCGAACGCGGTGAAGGCGCTGAACAGCGTTTCGCTTTCGCTCAGCAGGCGTTCCGAGCCGCCGGTGATCGATTCGGCCGCGGCCTGGGCCTGGAACAGGTCCTTGGAGCTGGCCGAGATCGCGTCGAGGTCTTTCTTCATTTCCATCCACAGCGCTTCGGCCTGGCCGAGCGCGGCGAGCGCGCTGGAGTTGGACAGCGCGGTCACGCCGAACGAGGTGTCGCCCTTGCGCAGGCCGGTGAGGACGTTGCCGAACACAGTGGCGTCGCGTACAAGCGCTTCGCCGGCCATGCCGGCGCCGCTGCCGCCGGCGCGGATTTCGGTGATGCGTCGGGCCATGGTCGCCGACAGCACGACCTGACGCAGGGCGATGTAGACCTGCGAGGACGGCGAGCCGGAGGCCGACATGGCGCGGACCAGTTCGTCGAGGCGGGCCTGCAGCTGCGGGACGCGGCTGGAGAAGCTGTCGGCGTTGCCGGCCAGGGCCAGCACCGCCTTCTCGCTCGCGATCACCTGTTCGGCGCTCTGTCCCAGCGGCTGCCAGCTCTTGCTGACCACGCCGATCGGGCCCGACACGCCGGCGGTGTCGCCGAAGTTGTCGTTGAGCGTCTGCACGTCTTCGTCGATCGCGGCCTTGGTCTTCTTGAACTCGGCGAAGGCGTCCTTCGCGCCGCCGACCGCTTCACGGCCTTGAATGGCGAGCTTCTGCGAATTCACCTGCAGGTTCGACGCCGCCGAGCCGGCGCCGCCGAGCCTGGCGCCTTTCCAGGTCGCGTAGCCTGTGTTGAGACCGAACACCAGCACCGATACGGCCAGTACGATCAGCCAGGTGTTGGCGCCCAGAAGGCGGCTCTTGCCGGCGTTGTCCATCACAGTGCTCATGGTTCGCAAACCTCGGTGAACTTACTAGTCGGGCTGATGAAGGGAGCGGCTCAGGCCGCTGCTTGTCGGAATTCGGGAGTACGGGCCAGGCGGTCGAGGCTGAAGATGCCCCAGTACCGGTCGTCCAGGCGGTAAGCCCGGTCGATGAAGTACGCGTAGCGGCCCTCGGTGAGGCCCTGCTCGGCGACTTCCTCGAGGCCGATCTGTTGCTGGTCGTGGAAACTGCGCTGGCCGTAGAGCTCGTCGATCAGCACGGCGACGTCGCCGCCGGGCTGGCGCACCAGCAGGATGCGCTGCCCCTCGTGCAGCACCGTGCGCTCGCCTTCCAGGAACTGCTTGAGGTCGACGATCGGCAGCAGGCTGCCGCGCACGTTGGCCAGGCCGAGCATCCACGGCTGCGAGCCGGGGACGTGGGTGACCTGCGGCAGCGAGAGGATTTCCACCACCTCGGCGAAGGTCGAGGCCAGGCGCCGGTCGCCGATGCGGTAACCGACGCCGCGCCACAGGCCGGGCGCGTCGAGCTGTTCGGGCAGGCCGGGCACGTGCGCCAGACTGCGGCGCTCGTAATCGGTCAGCACATCGAACGGCGGCTTGAGCGTCATCGTTTCAGTTACCCAGCAATGCGTTGATCCGCGCGATCAATTCGTCCTCGCGCGGCGGTTTGACGATGTAGTCGCGCGCGCCCTGGCGCATGCCCCAGGCGCGATCGGTTTCCATGCCCTTGGTGCTCACGATCAAGACCGGGATGGCACTGGTCTGCGCGTCGCGGCTGAGCGCGCGCGTAGCCTGGAACCCGTTCATGCCCGGCAACACCACGTCCATCATCACCAGGTCCGGCAGCTCGCGTTTGCAGGCTTCGATGCCGTCCTCGGCGCTGCCCGAAGCGAAAACTTCGTGCCCATTGCGTTGCAGCAATTGGGTCAGGACCGCGGTATCCGTCGGCGAGTCCTCGATAAGCAGGATGCGTGCCATGGTGTGCCTTACCCCCCGGTCAGGCGTGTACGTGCTTGCGAATCGCGTCGAGGAGTTCCTCGCGCGTGAAAGGCTTGGTCAGGTATTGCTCGGACCCGACGATGCGGCCCCGCGCCTTGTCGAACAGGCCGTCCTTCGAAGACAGCATGATCACCGGCGTGCCCTTGAACAGTTGATTGTTCTTGATGAGCGCGCACGTCTGATAGCCGTCCAGACGCGGCATCATGATATCCACGAAAATGATCTGTGGCTGCTGGTCGGCGATCTTCGCCAGCGCTTCGAATCCGTCGATGGCCGTGACCACCTCGCACCCTTCGCGTTTCAACAGTGTCTCGGCGGTTCGACGGATGGTCTTGGAATCGTCGATCACCATGACCCTTAGACCATCGAGGCTGCCGCTACGAACCTCGTCGAGCATTCTTTGTATCCCCCATTGCAAACGCCGATATCCCCGGGCGTCGCGAAGCCGTCTTTATTCCAAGCCGCACGCGGGCTGTCAAGCGCGCATTCCGTGCCTGGAAACTGAATACGCAGCGATTCCGTCATCCGGAACAGGCTCGCCGTGCGCTACCGAACGTTGTGCAGGCCGATTACTCGGTCCGCGCATCGCCGCCCCGTCGCATCGCGCAGTAGCCATGATCGCTGCGTGTCGCAAATGGACGCAGCGCGACCGTTTCCGACCCCGTCATCATGACAGATACCGGCGACCCGCCTGCTACCATCGCCGTCAATCTTTTAGGATTCCGTTCCCATGCCGTTGGACATCGTCGTCGTGATGGACCCCATCGGGTCGATCAAGATCGCCAAGGACTCGACCTTCGCCATGCTACTGGAAGCGCAGCGCCGCGGACATCGGCTCTGGTACGTGCAGCCGGGCGGACTGAGCCTACACGGTGGCCATGCGGTGGCGAAGGTGACGGCGCTGGAAGTGCGCGACGATCCGAGCGGCTGGTACAAACTGGGAACTTGGTCACAAATTAAGTTGGCGGCCGGTCACGTCGTACTGATGCGCAAGGACCCGCCGGTCGACGCCGAGTACCTGCACGATACCCAGATCCTGAGCATGGCCCAACGCGCCGGCGCCTTCGTGGTCAACGATCCGCAGGGCCTGCGCGACTACAACGAGAAGCTCGCCGCCCTGTTGTTCCCGCAGTGCTGCGCGGCGACCCTGGTCAGCCGCAACCCCGCGGCGGTCAAGGAATTCCTCGCCTTCCACCAGGAAGCCGTGCTCAAGCCGCTCGACGGCATGGGCGGGCGCTCGATCTTCCGCGTCCGCGCCGGCGAGCCGAACGTCAACGTGATCCTGGAGACCTTGTCCGACGGCGGCCGCCACCTGGTGATGGCGCAGAAGTACCTGCCGGAGATCAGCGACGGCGACAAACGCATCCTGCTGGTCGACGGCGTGCCGGTGGACTACGCCCTCGCCCGCATCCCGCAGGGCGACGAGTTCCGCGGCAACCTCGCCGCCGGCGGCCGCGGCGAAGGCCGCCCGCTCAGCGAGCGCGACCGCTGGATCGCCGCCGAAGTCGGCCCGGAAATGAAACGCCGCGGCATGCTGTTCGTCGGCCTGGACGTGATCGGCGACTACATGACCGAGCTCAACGTCACCAGCCCGACCTGCATCCGCGAGCTCGACGAACAATTCGGCCTCAACATCGCCGGGCTGCTGTTCGACGCGATCGAGGCCCGCGTCGCCGCCCAGGCCGCATGAGCGCCGTCGCCCCCGCCTCCCCGGCCGGCGGCATCGCCGAGCCGCAACGCTTCAGCGCGACCATGGTGCTGTCGCTGCTGGTGCACGGCATCGTCGTGCTCGGCGTCGGCTACACCCTGGAGCAGGCCGCGCCGGTGGTGCCCACCCTCGACGTGATCCTGACCCAGACCCAGACCGCGCTGACGCCCAAGCAGGCCGACTTCCTCGCCCAGGCCAACAACCAGGGCGGCGGCGAGCACGACAAGAGCACGCGCCCGCGCGACAACCAGTCCGGCCCCGCCCCGCAGGCCGAAGCCGGCGTCGCCCAGATGGCGCTGCGCGCCCAGTCGCCGACCGCCCAGCCCGAGCCGGTCGCGCGCGTGGTCAGCAGCACCCGCGGCGAAACCGTGACCGCGCGCGACCGCAGCACCCAGACCCCGACCGAGCGGCCGCTGCCGACCGGCCCGCGCAAGATCGAACACGACATCGAGATGGCGCGCCTGGCCGCCGAAATCCACATGCGCTCGGAGCGCTACGCCAAGCGCCCGACCCGCAAGTTCGTCTCGGCCAGCACCACCGAGTACGCCTGGGCCGGCTATCTGCGCGAATGGGTCGACCGCGTCGAACGCGTCGGCAACCTCAACTACCCCGACGAAGCCCGCCGCCGCCGGCTGGCCGGACAAGTGGTGATCAGCGTCGCCGTGCGCCGCAACGGCAGCGTCGAACGCGCCGACATCATCCGCAGCAGCGGCATCGCCCTGCTCGACGCCTCCGCCCTGCGCATCGCCAAACTGGCCGAGCCCTACCCGCCGCTGCCCAGGACCGAAGAGAACCCGGACATCCTCCACGTCACCCGTACCTGGAATTTCCTGCCGGGCGGGTCGCTGGTGGACGAGTAACGCGCTGCGAGGTCATGGGCTCGCCAAGCTTGCCTCGTGACCGTCAGCGCTAGTTTTCCGTAGGCCAATTGTAGATGTCGAAATCCAGGCTGACGCCCAAGCGACCCAGCTCAAGCAGCAGTGAAGACTCGATTCGACAGCCTTCGTTCCACCCGGAAAGATGCCAGCAGCAAAAAATATTGACGAGAGTCACCTCGTCGATATTGCGCACGCTCGGGAGCGTGTTGGAGACATGCTCCAGCAGCCAAAGGATATGGTCTGCGATGTCATCGGATTCGACATAGCCCCTGCTGGTCAAGAACCAACCGCCGACCGGGAGCTCCCGCTTTCGATGCTCGGGCCCCACCTCGTCTCCACGCTTCTGCGATGACGTAGGCTCGACGCCTAGCGCATCAGTGACCTTTGCCGGATCAAGGTCGTGGCCACAGATCCGAAGCGTCGCATATTTCATATTCCTGTCAGTCATGAAACGGTCTCGCCGCAGATACCCACTGATTGCACTCCAACGCGACTCTCACGGCCAATGTTCATGATTCGCCAAGAACGATAGAACGACGGCATCCGCCTTGGTCACTTCGAAACGCTCTACTTGACGCCGATTCCATGCTGGCTTGCCCAAGCTTCGAACTGCCGAGCATCGGCAGGGGTGATCAATACTTGACGCGCGAACCAGCCGCGCTTCAAACGGACCATGAAAGATCGAGCGAGAAATCGGCTCTTGAAGTTGAACGCCGAGATGGATCCTATCGAGGCCACACCGGTCTCCTTGATCTCTTCGATGCGATCCCTGTCGAGGAAGTGAACTGTCACCTTCCTGAGAACGACGAAACGAATGCCATCGTCCTCAACAATCACGTCGTAAAGCCACGTAAGAGGCTGAAACCCAGCCATCAGCAGTCAAATCCCAGAATGGTTTCGATCATCGAAGGTCGTTCCAAGCTTTCCAAATCGGGATAACCCGTCGCATTCACAGCGGGCGGCGCCTGTTTACATTGCTGGACTACTATCCGCCGATCGCATGCTGTCTTCCTTGAGCGACAGCGCGGACGCTGCGAATAGGTGAATCAGGACGCGGCCTTGCGCTCGCTGCGCAGGGCGACCTGCTCGGCGATGGTCAGGGCGACGTTGTTGCGCAGGTAGGCGGGCTCGACCAATTCGGGAGCGACCGCTTCGCCGCGCGCATACGCCAGCGCCGCCAGCCGCGCGAGATCGGCCGCATGCGGCAGGGCTTCGGCGTCGATGCCGGCGAAACGCGCGCCGAGCCGCTGTTGCAGCGCGCCGTGGGCGGCGGCGAAACCGGTGCCGACGCCGAGCCAGTTGGGAGCATCGCCGGGCACCACGGCCGCATCGGGCGCGATCACGGTTTCTTCGTCGAGCGCGTGCGCATCGCCGCCGCGCAACTCGAAGGCACCGGTGTAGACCTCGCCCATGCGCGCATCGATCGCGGTATACACGCGCAAAGCGTCGTCGCTGCCGGCGTTCGCTGCGAGCGGATGCGCGCGCAGGGCCAGCACGGCCAGCGTCGATACCGGCACGATCGGCCGGTCCAGGGCCAGGGCGATGCCCTGCGCGATCGCGATCGCCAGGCGCACGCCGGTGAACGCGCCGGGGCCGCGGCTGATCGCGATGGCATCGAGTTCGGATCGCCGCACGCCGGCTTCGGCCAACAATTGCTCGGCCCAGGGCAAGGACAGTTCGGCGTGGCGCCGCGGCGCCAACTCGAAGCGCTCGCGCACTTCGCCGTCCAGCCACACGGCGACGGAACAGGCTTCGGTGGCGGTTTCGAACGCTAGCAGTTTCATGGGGCTCGGCAGGGTCGGACGGGCGTTTCGCGCCGCGATTGTCTCATGCGGGCGCTCCTGGAACCCCCGCCGCACTGTGCCCGGCGCCACTCGCCCGGTCGCGCCGCCAAGGCCTCGCCGGCACCCCTCACTCGCCGTCGGCGACCGCCGGATCGTTCGGGTTCGGCTGCCACAGCTCGATCAAGCCGCCTTCGGGGTCGAGCACGTAGCCGAACTTGCCCTGCTCGCTGTCTTCACCGCGATCGAGCACCTGGCAGCCCTCTTCGCGCAGCGCGAGCAGCATCGCGTCGAGGTCGTCGACGCGGAAATTCACCATGTAGGGCTTGCTGCTGGGCTGGAAGTACTCGGTGTCGGCCTTGAACGGCGACCACACCGTATAACCCGTCTGACCGGTCGGCTGGCCGTCGGCATCGAGCCGGCCCCAGGGGAACAGGGCACCGCCCCAGTCCTCCACGCCGACGCCCAGATGCCTGGCGTACCAAGCCGCCAGCGCGGCCGGATCGTCGGCCTTGAAGAACACGCCACCCAGGCCGTGCACACGCGGTTTGCGCTCCGTCATGCTCCTACCCTCCTCGCGGATCAGCGGTAGTGGTCCTCATCGACCGACGAGGACGATTCTAGACTCAGGGGCTCACCGGCGAAGAAGGCGGCCACGTCCTCGACCCGGCGCGTGCGCGGCAGCGGCGGCAGCGAATCGAGGAAGGTCTTGCCGTAACTCTTGGAGATCAGGCGCGGGTCGCACAGCACCAGCACGCCGCGGTCGGTCTCGCTGCGGATCAGGCGGCCGGCGCCCTGCTTCAGCGCGATCACCGCCTGCGGCAGTTGTTCGTCGCGGAACGGGTTGCCGCCGCCGCGACGGATCGCGTCCAGGCGCGCTTCGAACACCGGGTCGTCGGGCGCGGCGAACGGCAATTTGTCGATCACCACCACGCTCAGCGCCTCGCCGGCCACGTCGACGCCTTCGCGGAAGCTCGCCGCACCGAGCAACACGCCGTTGCCGGAGGCGCGGAAGCGTTCCAGCAACACGTGGCGCGGCGCTTCGCCCTGGACGAACAAGGGCCAGGGGCCGCCGCGCAACAGTTCGGCGGCTTCGCGCAAGGCGCGGTGCGAGGCGAACAGGACGAAGGCGCGGCCGCCCGAGGCTTCGAGCACCGGCCGCAGCTTGTCGACCATGCTCTCGTTGTAATGGCGCACTACCGGATCGGGCAGCCCGGTCGGCAGATAACACAGCGCTTGCTCGGCCCAGTCGAACGGACTTGGCGCGAGCAGGGTCTTGGGCTCGACCAGGCCGAGCTTGGTCGCGTAATGCTGGAACTGGCCGCCGATCGCCAAGGTCGCCGAGGTGAACACCCACGACGCGCGAGAACGTTCGCGATGCTCGGCCAGCGGGCCGGCGACGTCGAGCGGCGTGCGGCTGAGGCGGAAACCGCGCGCGGTCAGTTCGTACCACAGCACGCTGCTGTCGGGGCCGGCGGGCGTTTGTTCTTCCTCGTCGTCGGCGGCGGCAGCGTCCGTGTCGACCGCTTCGAGCGCGACCTCCGCCAGCTGCCGGCGCGGCGGTTCGAAATCGTCGTCTTCCTCGACGACCGGCTCGGGCGGGCGCGCGACGGTCGGGCCGCGCCAGCGCCGCAGCTTGGTCTCGAAGTCCTTGGCCCGTGCGTGGCAGCTCTCGAAGCCCGGCGCGGCGGCGCGCAGCGGTTCGAGGGTGGTGCGCATGCTGCGCAGGGCCGCGGCCAGCGTATCGAACGCCGCTTCCACCTCGGGCAATTCGGCGGCGCGGCGACGGGTCGCGCGCACCGGCAACTCGTCCATGGCCGCACGCACGGTGCGCACCGCCTGTTCGAGTTCGCGCGCGGGCCCCTGCACGCTGGCGAGCGCGCCGGTGACCTGCTTGCACTCGGCCAGAGCGTCGCGGGCCAGCTCGACCAGCGGCCGCGCACTGATCGCCTCGCCGAAGAACTGCGAAGCCAAATCGGGCAGCTGATGCGCTTCGTCGACGACGAAGGCCTGCGCGCCCGGCAGGATTTCGCCGAAGCCTTCCTGCTTCAGCGCCAGGTCGGCGAGCAACAGATGATGATTGACCACGACCAGGTCGGCGGCCTGGGCGCGCTGGCGCGCCTGGATCACGAAGCAGTCGCCGAACATCGGGCAGTCGCTGCCGAGGCAGTTTTCCGCGGTCGAGGTGACCATCGGCAGCAGCGGCGAGTCTTCCGGCAAGGCGTCCAGTTCGGCCAGATCGCCCATGCGCGTGCGCCCGGCCCAGCTGACGATGCGCTGGAACTGGGCGGCGTATTCGCGGCTGGTGAAACGCGGTTCGCCCTTGGCCTGCTCGGTGCGGTATTTGCACAGATAGTTGGCGCGGCCCTTCAACAAGGCCGTCTTCAAGCCGACCCCGAGGGCGTCGCGCACCCGCGGCAGGTCGCGGTGATAGAGCTGGTCCTGCAGCGCGCGGGTGCCGGTCGAGACGATGGTCTTGAGCCCCGACAGCAGCGCCGGGACCAGGTAGGCGAAGGTCTTGCCGGTGCCGGTCCCGGCTTCGGCGAGCAGGGCCGTACGCGATTCGAAGGCATCGGCGATCGCCGCCGACAAGTCCTGCTGCGCCGAGCGCGGCGCGAACGCGGCGATGTTGCGCGCGAGGTCGCCGCCCTCGCTCAGCGCGGCACGACTGGCTACGCCAAGGCGGCTGGGTTCCATATCCGATTCAATACCGCGCTGGCGCTGCGACCGTGCAGGCGTCGATTTTAGCCTGTGCCTGCTTCTTCGCCTCGGTGAGCTGGCTGCGCTGCGGCACCAGGGCGTCGTAATGCTCCTGCCGCTGCGCCAGTTTCATCGCCGCGCCGACACCGTCCAGCTTCGCCTGCCGCACCTGGGCGATGGTCGCCCAATGACGGCGGCAAAGCGGGCCGACCTGGGAGCCGGAATCGAAGGCCTTCTGTGCGTAGCCCTCGGCATCGTCGAGACGGTGCTGCAGCAGCGCCGCCTCGGCGCGTTCCTGCAGCAGGGCCGGGTCGGCGGCGTTGATCTGCAGCGCCTGGTCGAGCGCCGCGGCGGCTTCGACGTACTTGCGTGCGCGTTCCAGTTGCGCGGCCTGCTGGCGCAGATCTTCGACTTGCGGATCGCGGATCGGTTGCACGTCGAGTTCGCGCGCGGCGCCGCCGGCGGCGGCGCGCACCGCGACGACCGCGGCCTCGCCGTTGAAATTCGCTTCGGCCAACTGCGCCGGCTGCGGCGGCGCCACCGCGCAGGCGCTCGCCAGGCAGGTCAAGACGACCAGGACGACGCCTTTGCGCCGGGCACCTCGGGGGAAGGCGCCGGTGAAATCACTGCACTTCATGACTTACTGCTCCGGGGGCGGGGAATCGGGAGACGGCGCCGGTTCGCGCGCAGGTTCTTCCTTGTCCTTGCCGATGCCGAACCACTCGCGCCAGCCGCCGCCGGAGGCTTCGCCTTCGGCCTGCGGCGCCGGGCACGGCGCGTATTCCGGCGCGAAGCCGGCCACGAACGGGAAGCGGCGCGCGCCGACGCAGCTCGCGTCGGTGGTGTGGGTGCCGATCACCGCCTGCCAGTCCAGGCCCTTGTCGGTGACCTTGAGCGGCGCGGTCGGCAAGCGCGAGAAGATCGCCGACCACACCCGCATCGCACCGGTCGCCCCGTACAGGCCGGTGGTCTGGTTCTGGTCGTTGCCGACCCAGATCACCGCCAGGTGATCGCCGGTCCAGCCGGCGAACCAGCTGTCGCGGCCGTCGTTGCTGGTACCGGTCTTGCCCGCGGGCGAGAGACGGCCGAGGCCGTCGCCGATCAACTGCCGGCCGGTGCCGTTGCTGACCGCCTGCTGCAGGGCGATGGTGATCAGGCGCGCGGCGATCGCGTCGCCTTCCTGCGCCGGGGCCGGTTCTTTGTCGTAACGCTTGACCGCCTTGCCGTCGCTGCCGAGCACGCCGCGCACCGCATGCAGCGGCTGGATTTCGCCGCCCGAGGCGAGGAACTGGTACAGCTGCGCCATCGCGTACGGGCTCTGGTCGACCGCACCGAGGATCAGCGAGGGGTTGTTCGGCGCTTCGATGCCGGCCAGGGTCTTGATCAGGTCGGCGACGCGTTCCGGCGCAACCTTCATGCCGATGCGCACCGTGGCCTGGTTATAGGACATGGCCAGCGCATCGATCATGCGCACCAGACCATGGCTGCGGCCGTCGGAGTTGCCGGGGTTCCAGTTGCGGCCGCGGCCGAGCTTGACCGTGACCGGCGAGTCGTCGACCCACGAGGCCAGGCTGAATTCGTTCGGCTGCGCCAACGCCAGCAGGTACACGAACGGCTTCAACAGCGAGCCGACCGGCCGCTGCGCTTCGACCGCGCGGTTGAAACCGTGCTCGGTGAACTCGCGGCTGCCGACCACGGCCACGACTTCGCCGTTATGCACGTCGGTGACGACCAGGCCGGCCTGCAACGGCGGGCGGCGCTTGCTGTCTAGGCTCTTGAGGGTGCGCGCGACCGCGCCTTCGGCCTGCGCCTGCGCCGACGGCGACATGCCGCTCATGACGCTGAGGCCGGCGCCGGCGAGCGCATCGGCCGGGTAGTCGCGCGCGAGTTGGCGGCGGACCAGGTCGACATACGCCGGGAAACGATTGGCGGCGACGCTGCCGGGGTTGGAGGTGATGCCGAGCGGCGTCTTCAACGCGCGCTGGTATTCCTTGTCGTCGATCAGCTGGGTCTCGTGCATCTCGCCGAGGACGAAATTGCGCCGCTCCAGCGCGCGCTCGGGATTGCGCCGCGGGTCGTAATAGGACGGGCCGCGCACGATGCCGATCAGCAACGCGATCTGTTCGGTGTTGAGATCGCGCAGGTCGCGGCCGAACCAGAACTCGGAAGCCGCGGCGACGCCGTGGATGGCCTGCGAGCCGCGCTGGCCGAGATAAACCTGGTTGAAATACGCCTCGAGGATGGTGCGCTTGTCGTAGCGCGCCTCCATCAGCAGGGCGTAGATGATTTCCTTGCCCTTGCGGGTCAGGGTCTGTTCCTGGCCGATGCCGAGCAGGCCGCTGCGCGCGAGCTGCTGGGTCAGGGTGCTGGCGCCCTGCTTGGCGCGGCCGGCGGCGACGTTCTTGAACGCCGCGCGCGCCATGCCGCTGAGGTCGATGCCCATGTGATGGGCGAAGTCGCGGTCCTCGACGGCCTGCAGGCCGGTGACCAGCAATTCGGGCACTTCCTCGATCCGCACCAGGCGGCGTTCTTCCTGCTTCTGCCCGTACAGCGTGGCGATGCGCGCCGGGTCCAGGCGCGTGGTCTTCAGCGACTTGCGCGAGGTCAGGTCGCGCAGGCTGGCGACGCGGCCGCCGGACACCACGACTTCGATACGCCGTGCCGGCACGGCGCCGTCGACATCGTTGAAACCGCGGCTGGCGACGGTGAAACGGCCGCCCTGGCGGGCATAGGTACCGGGGCGCTCGCCGCTGTCCTCGCGGTAGGAGGCGGCGTCGAGTTCGGTCTTCAGCGTGCCCGGATCCAGGGCCAGGCCCGGCGCCAGTTCGAGCGGACGCGCATAGACCCGGGTCGGAATCTGCCAGCGCAACTGACCGAAGCGCTGGCCGACCTCGTGATTGAGATAGAGCGTGTACGGAATCAGGAAACCGAGCCCCAGGCCGATCGCGGCCAGGGCCCAGGTCACCAGTCGGCGGCGCCAGGTCGGCGCATGGCCGTCGCCGTCATTACCGTCGTTGTCGAGCTCGTCTTCGTCGTAATCGATTCGGGCCACGGATATGCAACACAGGGAGTCGCGGCAAGTCTAGCGCAGGCATCCGGAGCCCGTGCCCGGGGCCCCGCGGCGGCGGCATCGGCGTTCATACCCGGTGAATGCAGGCTGAGGCCGGGGGCTGGAGGGGCCGGCGGGGTGGATGCGATGCGGTCTGGGTGGGGTGGTTCGGGGGCGGCCGGAGCTGGCGATAGCTAGGGCGCGAGGGCCGACGGGGCGGTCGAGGGGGTTTGGGCGACGGCTGGGCACGCAGGGGCTGCCGGGTCGCAGGTTGCCGGTGGTTTTTTGGCGCGAGCGATGTCGCGCCTGGACAGGAACTTCGGCCTTGTTTTTCAGCCGAGATCACGCGGCATCACCCCGTCGCGGCCTCGCAGGCCGTCGCGCAAGCCGCGCAGCATCGCGCGCAGATAGGCCGGGCGCGGTTTCAGCAACAAGGCGGTGCCGACGAATTTCAGCACCAGCCGCGGCAGGTCCTGCGCCATCCAGCGGCGCGGCACTTCGGCGCGACGGTACAGCAGCACGCGGTTGCGCATCATGTAGTACAGCCGGGTCGGGCTGTGCACCACGGTGCGATAAGGAATCAGACTGGAGACCTGGACCAGGTCGCCGATGCGGTGCTGCATGCGCGCATCGCAGATGCCGTACAGGCGATAGCCGCGATGGCGCGCGCGCGAGCTCCATTCGATGTCGACGTTGTCGATGAACAAGCCCTCGTCCATGCCGCCGACCGTGTCGAGCACGTCCAGCGGCAACAGGGTGCCCGAGGTGATCAGGAAGTCGCAGTCGACCACCTGCCCCGGCCCGCCGTAGAGCTTGCGGTTCATCGGGAAGGCGATCTGCACAAAAGGTGCGACCTCGCCGGTGCGTTCGTCGCGGAACTGCGGCCCGACCGCGGCCACCGGCCCCTGCCCGCGCAGTTGCTGCAGGTGGCGCATCAGCACGGCGACCATGTCCGGATCGACGATGCTGTCCTGGTCCATCAACAGCACCTGTCCGAACCCGGCCGCACGCGCGGCGCGCGCGGCGTGGTTGATGGCGCTGCCCAGGCCGACGTTGCGTTCGGAGCGGAACACCTCGACACCCTGCCCGCGCAGCCGCTCGAAATACGCCTCCAGCGCCTCGCCGGTGCTGGCGTTGTCGAAGATCTGCACGCGCCCGACCTGGTCCCTGACCGCGGCGATCACGCGTTCGAGCAGCTCGATCTGCGGGTGATAGGTGACGATGGCGGCGCTGACGTCGATGCGCCCCGGCTCGCCGGTCGGGTGGGTGGCGGCCATATCAGCGCAGCCCCAACAGATCGCAGACCAGGGAGCGCAGCCCGGCCGAATAACGGTGATACCGGCCCTGGCGCCATTCTTCGCGGATCAGCGGCAGGCGCCGACCGAAACCGGTCGGCATCGCCAGACGCAGGCGCAGGTGGGCCCAGCGTTCGTCGATCGCGGCGCGCTTGTCGGCGCCGACGTCGAGCTGGGCACTATCGATGTGTCGGCGCAACGAGTCGAGCTTGGCGACCATCAGCTGCATGTGTTCGCGCCGTTGCTTGCCGCCGCCGAGACGCTCGACCAGGCTGCGCCGGCGCGCGCCGATCTGGTTGCCGCCATGCTGGCGGTAATCGATCGTCGGGGCTTCGACGCAGTCGATCTCGCCGGTCGCGGCGGCAATCAAGGCCAGCCACTCGTCATGGACCCAACCGTCCGGAATCGGCAAGGCGCGGTCGAGCAAGTCGCGCCGCATCGCCATGGTCGCGCCGGTCACGATGTTGCGCCGGAGCAGCACGTCGAAGCCCCGGCCGCCGTGCACCGCGGCCAGTTCCCAAGCGGCGACCTCCAGGGTCTGGAACATGCGCTGGCCGAGATCGCGGCCCTCGCCGTCGACCAGGCGCGAGTCGCCGTGCAAGACGGTCAGCGCCGGCCGGCGGCGGAAGGATTCGAGAAAGTCCTCGATCTTGTCGGCATGCCAGACGTCGTCCTGGTCGCACAGGAACACCACGCCGGCCCCGGCGCGCTGCAGCGCCGCCTCGAAGTTGCGCAGGTAGCCGAGATTGAGCCGATTGCGCTGCAGATCGACCTCGATGCCGCGCTCGCCGGCCCGCGCCGCGAACTCGCCGAGCAAAGCCCAGGTCGCATCGGTCGAGGCATCGTCGGCGATCACGATCCGATCCGGCAGCCGCCGCTGCGAAAGCAGGCTGTCGAGCTGGGCCGGCAGATAGCGCACACCGTTGTAGGTACACAGCACCACGGTCGCGACCAAGCCCGCGGCCTCGTCGCGCGGATCGAGCATGCTCATTGCGGCACGCGCTCTGCGCGCGGGCGCTGACGCCACCGCAACGGATATCGAACGACGGCGAATGGCGTATCGAAGGGCAAGGGAGCGTCGAGGCCAGGCAGGAATCGCGGCATTATCGCTCAGGCGGTGCCGGGACGCTGTACCTAAGCCCACCCGCCACAGCGCAAATCGGAGAAAGCCGGCGCCCGCCCGCCGCGAACCACAGTGGTGCCGGCGGCCGCGGCGAGATCCTGCAGCGCCCGCCTCAGTTCGAAGCCGCTTCGGCGCTGCGCACGCGGGCGCTGAGTTCTTCGATGCCGGCGGCGCGGGGGTCGAGCGAACGGGCGGCGTCGAGCGCGCTGCGGGCGGCGCGCAGTTCGCCGGCGCCGAGGCGTTCGTCGCCGACCGCGATCCAGCGCTGGGCCAGGCGCGCGGCGGCTTCGCGCGCCGGCGCGCCGCCGCCTTCGAGGGCGCGCCGCGCATCCAGGCATTCGCCGGCGCGCGACAGGCGGTTGGCGCTGAGTTCCTTGTCGAAGCAACGCTTGGCGGCCGGCAACAGGCGCGCCGCGGCGGCGCGCACCGCCGGGTCCTGCGGCGCGATCGCCTGGGCCGCGCGCAATTTGTCGTAGGCGCTGTCGCCCGGCGGGGTCAGCAGGTCGCCGCGCTGCTCGGCGGCGGCGGCTTCGCTCAACAGGCGGCGCAGCGATTGCCGTTGCGCGGCCGGTGCCTGCTGCTCGAAGCGCTTGCGCGATTCGCGGGCGCGGTCGAGATGCTGCTGGGCCAGCGCGACCGCCGGCACCTCGATCGCCGCGCTCTCGGCGATACCGCGCGCCTGCAGCAACACGGTCTCGGCCTCGGGGACACGGAAATCCGCGGCGAGGCGCTCGCTGCGCGCGGCATAGGCGTTGGCGACCGCAGCCAGCCCGCGCCGCGCCGCGTCGTCGTCGGCATGCACAGCGAGCAGGTCGCTGTAACCGGCCAGCGCGTCGTCGAAACGCTGTCGGCGCAGCGCCAGGTCGCTTTCCCGGCGACGCCGTTCGACATGGCTTTCGAGCAGGTTCAGCGCATCCGGCAGATCGGCATGACCGGGGTCGGCGGCCTGTACGCGCTGGATGCCCGCCGCGCCGCGCGCGAGGTCGCCGTCGGTCAGCGCCTTGCGCGCCGACTGCAGCAGATCGGCGAGGGTGTCGTCGCGGCCTTCGAGGGCGTCGTTGCGTTGCGGTTGCAGCGCGAGCACGCGCAGATACAGCGGCAGGGCCGCATCGGGCGCACCGTCGAGCCGGCCCTGCGCACGTGCGGTCGCGGCATCGGCGACCAGCCGGTCGAGCCCGGCATGGGCCGCTTCGCGTTCGCGCAGCCGTCGCGCCATGGCTTCGACCTGGTCGCGCGGCGTCGCCAACTGACGCGCCATATCCAGCCGTTGTCGGGCGAAGTCGAAATGGCCGCCGTCGATCGCCTGGCCGGCCTGATCGAGCGCGACCCGGCCGACCTTGACCAGGCCTTCGCGGGCATCGCTGCGGTCGGGATCGAGGGCCAGCGCGGCCTCGAACAACTCGCGCGCGCCGTGGCCATCGGCCGAACTCAGCCGGCCTTCGGCCAAGGCCCGCGTCGCTTCTTCGCGCAGGCTTTGCGCACGCGTGTCCGGCCACAGCCATTCCGACATCGCCTGCCGCCCGAGGACCAGCGCCAGCAGTAAACCGGCAGCGACGAGGATCGCGCCACGCAGACCCCAGCGCCGGACACGCAAGCCGTTGTCGCGCTCCCGTGGCGGTGCCCGATCGAAGCGCAACGCGCTGTAATCCCCGGCCAGCGGTTCGATGCGCACGGCAGAGGTGTCGGAGGGAGACGGCGGATCGCGTTTCACCGCGACAGGATAACGCCGCCGCATGACTGCCGCGTCTTCGCGGGTGTGTGCTAACTGTCTCCGGGATCGCGCCCGCTTGGGGTAGGAGCGGCGCGAGCCGCGATCTCGCCAATAGAAACTACGACGCTATCGTCAGGCGATTACGGATCCGTTGGGTGAAGCCGGCTGGCTTTCCGCGCGGGACCGGTTTCGCAGGCACTTACCGGTTCGCGGTCGCGGCTCGCGCCGCTCCTACCCACGGCAGAGGCGGTCCCGCGCCTGCGACTCAATGCCGCTGCGCATACTCCACGCCCGGCAGTGAGGACAGCTTGCCGAGCAGGGTCGAGAGCTGGCCGTAGTCGGCCACCCGCAGACGCAGGCGCAGGCGGACCTGGGCGCTGCTGCGCTCGACGTCGCTGCGGATGCTGATCACGTGGGCATTGGCCTGGGCGATGACGTTGGTCACTTCCTTGAGCAGCCATTTGCGGTCGAGCGCCAGTACTTCGATGTCGACTTCGTAGCCGCTGCCCTTACGGCCCCACTCCACCGGCAGCACGCGCTGCGGCTGGGCCGCGGCGAGGCGGACGAAGGCGCTGCAGTCGGGACGGTGCACGCTGACGCCGCGGCCGCGGGTCAGGTAGCCGGCGATCGGCTCGCCCGGCAGCGGCTGGCAGCAACGCGAGATCTGCACCAGCAGGTTGCCGACGCCCTCGACGGTGAAATCGGTGGACTTGCCGGGGGTCTTGCGCGGCGCCGGCGGGATCGTGGTGGTCGAGGTCGGCGCGGCCGACGGTGGCGGCGCCGACAGTGCGCGCTCGTGTTCGAGCAGAGCACGGCCGATCTGGTGCGGACCGATGTCGCCCAGCGCGACCTGCACGTACAGGTCCTCGTCGTTGGCGAGGTTGAACCGGGCGCGCGCCGGGGCCAGGTCGGCGCCGAGCACGCCGAGCCGGCGCAGTTCCTTGTCGAGCAGGTCGCGCCCGGCCTGTTCGTTGCGCGAGCGGTCGAGCTTGTGGAACCAGTTGCGGACCTTTTCCCGCGAACGGTTGCTGGCCAGGAAGCCGTTCGCCGCGACCAGCCAGTCGCGGCGCGGCTCGCCGGTCTTGGCGGTCAGGATCTCGACCCGGTCGCCGCTGCGCAGCTTGTGGTCGAGCGGCACGATGCGGCCGTCGACCTTAGCGCCGCGACAGCGGTGCCCGACCTCGGTGTGCACGTGGTAGGCGAAATCCAGCGGGGTGGCGCCGGTCGGCAGGTCGATCACCTCGCCCTTCGGCGTCAGCACGTAGACCCGGTCCTCGACCAACTCGGTGTCCAGCTCGCTCGCCAGCGCGGCGTCGGCGCCGTCGCTGCCGCCTTCGCTCTTGCTGTCGAGCAGGCGCCGCATCCAGGCGATCTTGCGGTCGAACGCGGCGTCGGCGCTGTGGCTGCCGACTTCCTTGTACTTCCAGTGCGCGGCCACGCCGAGTTCGGCCTGGCGGTGCATCTCTTCGGTGCGGATCTGCACTTCCAGGGTCTTGCCCTCGGGCCCGACCACGGCGGTGTGCAGCGAACGGTAGTCGTTGCGCTTGGGCCGGGCGATGTAGTCGTCGAACTCGCTCGGGATCGGCGTCCACTGCGCGTGCACCACGCCGAGCGCGGCGTAGCACGAGGCCAGGTCCTCGACCATGACCCGCACCGCGCGCAGGTCGTAGAGCTCGCCGATCGGCACGTCCTTGCGCTGCATCTTCTTCCAGATGCTGTAGATGTGCTTGGGCCGGCCCGCGACTTCGGCCTTGAGGCCCTGCGCGGCCATCGCCTCGCGCAGGGTGCGCTTGACCTGCTCGATGTAGCGCTCGCGGTCGCCGCGTTTCTCGTCGAGCAGGCGCGCGATCTTCTGGTAGGTCTGCGGCTCCAGGTAGCGGAAGGCCAGGTCTTCCAGCTCCCACTTGAGCTGCCAGATGCCGAGCCGGTTGGCCAGCGGCGCATGAATGTCGCGGGTCAGCGCCGCCAATTCGCGGCGGGTGTCCGGCGGCAGGCGTTCGGCATGGCGCATGCGCGCCAGTTGCCGCGCCAACAGAATCGGCACCACCCGCAGGTCGCGCACGATCGCCAGCAGCAATCGGCGCAGGCCCTCGGTGCCCGAGCGCCGGCCCTGTTCGGCATGCAGCGCCCAGACCTGGCCGGCGGCGCGCTGGCCGTCGAGCAAGGCCGCCAACAGGGGATGCTCGCGTTCGAAGCCCGGCCCGAGCGCCTTCGCCCAGCCCGGGTAGGCGTGCAGGATCGCCGCCGCGACCGTGTCGCTGTCGGCATCGAGCAGGGCCAGCGCGTCCAGGGTGGCGGCGATGACGGCCGGCGAATCGAGTGCGCCCTCGCCGGCCTCCGGCCTCTGCGCAGCGGCTTCCAGCGCCTTGCGCAAGGGCCCGGCGATGATCGCCGCCGCAGGCAGAGCCAGCACGTCGGCAGGGGAATGGCGGGACTCGGCGGGAGACGCGTTCACAACGGGGGAGAAGAGGTTCGAAGCGCAAGGGACGAGCGACTACACTAGCGAGCAACCGCCCCGAGGAACAGCACGATGTCCGCGATTCACCCTTCCGCATTGCGTCCCTTGCTGATCGCCGCTGGTGTCGCGATCGCCCTGGCGCTGAGCGCGCCGGCCGCCCTCGCCCAGTCCAAGATCGAACAACAGATGAGCGCCGAACAGTTCAAGGCCGCCGGTCTCGACCAGCTCAGCCCGGAACAGCTCGCCAATCTGAACGCCTGGCTCAACCGCACCCTCGACGCCGAGACCAGCAAGGCCGTGGTCAAGGCCAAAGAAGAAACCCGCGAATTGGTCAAGCACGAGAACCGCGGTTTCCTCGGTTCGGGCTCGCGCGAAGCGGTGGTCGCCCGCCTCAACGGCAAGTTCGACGGCTACGGCCAGGGCCAGGTCTACGTGCTCGACAACGGCCAGGAATGGCGCCAGGTCGACGGCGTCGACCTGCCCGGCGTGCACCTGGATTCGCCGCAGGTGCGCATCAACCCCAGCGTGATCGGCGGCGCCTGGTTCCTCTCGGTCGACGGCTACAACACCCGCGCCAAGGTCACCCGCGTCAAGTAATGAATGCCGCCCGTGCTCCGACGCCCCACGGCGTCGGCGCGCGGGCGTTCTCCTTCACCGTTTCGCCGCTGCCCCGTCCGGAGTCCGACATGCGTGTGCTGTCCTCGTTGACCGTTGCCGTCCTGCTCGCGATCGCGCCCGCCGCGTCCGCCGCCGAGCGTCCCTATATCGCGGTCGAACAACGCTTCAATGCCGAACAGATGAAGGCCACCGGGCTCGACACCCTGTCGCCGCAGCAACTGGCCCTGCTCAACGAACTGTTGTCGCAGGAGCAGACTGCGGCCGTCGCCGAGGCCACCAAGGCGGTGCGTTCGGAACGCAAGGGGCTGCTCGACCGCGGCGACGTGGAACCGGTGCACAGCGCGCTCAAGGGCGAGTTCCGCGGCTGGTCGATCGGCACCGTGTTCGAACTCGAAAACGGCCAGCGCTGGCGGGTGACCGAAGGCTCGCTGTTCCTCGGCAAGCCGGTGCCACCGCCGAAGGTCACCATCAAGCCCGGTCTGATGGGCGGCTGGTTCCTGGAAGTCGAAGGGCAGACGCCGAAGGCCAAGGTCCGCCGCCTCGACTGAGCGCGGCGCGCCCGAAGGCGCGCTTCTGCCAACGGCTCAAGCGCGCAGCGACGCCAGTCGTTGCGCGAGCTTCTTCGGCGACACGCCGCCGCGCACGCCCAACTCCTGGGCGAACAGCGACACCCGCAGCTCCTCGATCTCCCAACGCAGCGCCTGCCAGCCGGCAGCCTCGGCCCGGCCGGCGGCATTCGCGGCATCGAAGGCCTCGACGAAGGGCTTGAGCTCGAGCATCCGCGCCTGGTCGCGCACCGGATCGCGCAAGGCGCGCTCGCTGCGCACCGCCAAGGCCTTCAGATAGCGTGGGTACTCCGCCAAGGCCGCGGTGGCGACATTGCGCAGGAAGCCGGGCGGTGTCAGCCGCGCGAGCTGCGCACGCATGTCGTCGAGGTTGCCGCTGGCCCAGCCCATCAACGACGACTCCAGGCGCGAACGCACCTCGGCGACCGCGCTCAGGATGGCTTCGGCCTGGGCCAGGCGTTCGGTCGCCTCCGGGAACAGCTTGCGCGCGACCGCCTCGCGACGGGCCTCGAAGGCCGCCGCATCGCGCACCGCGATCAGTTCGGCATCGTCGCCGAGCAGGGACTGCAGGGCGCCGTCGACCAGATCCTCGCGCAGCCGGTCGCTGTCGCGCAGGCCGTTCTGGCGCGGCGCGGCCGATTCGATCGCCGCGTACAACAAGCCGGTCTTGGCCTGCACCGGCAGTTGCTTGCGCGCCTGCTTGAGCTTGTCGGCCATCGCCAGTGCCAGCAGGCGCCGCACCCCGCCCGGATGCGCCCGCAACGCGGCCTCGCGCTCGGCGTGCACACGTAACGAGACCGTGTCGCCGTCGTCGTGCAGGGCCGGAAACGCCGGCACGCCGGCCGCGCCCGGCACCGACATCGGGATCGCCTGCTCCGGGAACGCGGTCAGGCCACGCTGGCCGAGGCCGTCGGCGGCGCGCGCGGCGAAGGCACGCGCCGCACGCTCGCCGAAGCGCGCGCGCAGCTCATCGAGATCGCGCGACTCCGCCAGCACCACCGCGGCCTGGGCCTTGCCGGCGCCCTTGTCGGCACGCGCATCGGCGAGCTCGAGCAGACGCAGGTTCATGCGCAGATGCGGCTCGATCGAAGCCGGATCGAAATCCGTCGCCGCCACCTCGACCCCGGTCAGCTTGCGCAGGAAACGCGCGAGCGTGCCGACCAGGTCGTCGGCCTCGGGTTTGGCGTGCGCCTCATGGAAGGCCTTGGCGAAATCCGGCGCCGGCACGAAGTTGCGGCGCAGGATCTTCGGCAGGCTCTTGATCAGGGCCGCGGCCTTGTCGGCGACGAACCCCGGCGCCAGCCACGACAGCTGCGCCGGGTCGAGTGCGTTGAGCAGGTGCAACGGCACCGCCAGGGTCATGCCGTCGTCGGCCGCGCCCGGCTCGAAGCGATAGCTCACCGCCAGCCGCGCATTGCCGAGCTGCAGATACGGCGGGAACCGCGCGGCCTCGCTTTCGCCGCCGATCATCAGATCGGCGTTCGACCATTCCAGCTTGGCTTTTTCCCCCGCCGGCAGCTTGTGGTACCAGGCATCCAGCGCCTGCACGTTGTGGACCTGCGCCGGCAGGCGGTCGAGGTACCACTGCGCCATCCATTCCTCGTCGACCACCAGGCCGGCGCGGCGTTGCTTGGCTTCTTCGTCGTGGGCCTTGGCCAGGGTGGCGAGGTTGCGCGCCAGGAACGCGGAGCGGGTGTTGATCTCGCCGGTCACCAGGGCGTCGCGGGCGAAGATCGCGCGGCTTTCCTCCGGGTACAGCGCGCCGTAATGGATCGGCCGCTTCGGCGCGAGCACCAGGCCGAACAGACTGATCTGTTCGCTGCCGACCACCCGCCCTTGCGAGCGCGCCCAGCGCGGGTCGTGATGGCGCCGCGCGAGCAGATGCGGCAGTTCCTGGATCGCCCAGTCCGGCTCGATCGTGGCGTTGGTCATCGACCACACCCGCTCGGTGTCGAGCAGGGTCGCCGACAACACCCACGGCGGCGGCTTCTTGGCCAGCGGGGAGCCGGGGAACAACTGGAACTTGCGCCCGCGCGGGCCGTCGTAGAAACCGCGGTCGGCGCGGAAACCGATCTGGGTCGGCAGGCCGGCGATCAGGGCGCGGTGCAGTCTGGCGTAGCCCTCGGAACTCGGGACCGGCGACTCGGGATTCGTAGAAGCCGCGGCACCAGGCTGATCGAGTCCCGAGTTCCGAGTCCCAAGCCCCGTCTCCTCGCACACGAGCTTCAACTGCCGGTGCAGCTCGCGCCACTCGCGCATGCGCAGGAAGCCGAGGAAATGCTTCTCGCACCAGCTGCGCAGCTTGGATTGGGTCAGCTCTTCGTGGGCGCCCTGGTAGGCGTCCCACAATTTAAGGATGCCGACGAACTCCGAACGCGGGTCGGCGAACTCGGCATGCGCATTGTCGGCGGCCGCGCGCTGATCGGACGGACGCTCGCGCGGGTCCTGGATGCCGAGGAAGGCGGCGATCGCGATCATCTCGCGCAGGCAGCCGTGGGCATTGGCCGCCACCAACATGCGCGCGAGTTTCACGTCGACCGGCAAGCGCGCCATGGTCCGGCCGGTGGCGGTGAGCTTCTTGTCCTCGCCGACCGCGCCGAGCTCCGACAGCTGTTGCCAGCCGTCGGCGATGGCTCGGCCGTCCGGCGGTTCCAGGAACGGAAAGTCCTCGATATGTCCGAGGCCCAGCGACAGCATGCGCAGGATCACCCCGGCCAGGGCGGCGCGGCGGATTTCCGGGTCGGTGTAGCGCGGCCGCGACTCGAAATCGGCTTCGCTGTAGAGGCGGTAGCAGGTGCCTTCGCTGATGCGGCCGCAACGGCCCTTGCGCTGGTCGGCGCTGGCTTGCGAGACCGGTTCGATGTGCAAGCGGTCGAGCTTGCCGCGCGGGCTGTAGCGCTTGACCCGGGCCAGGCCCGGGTCGACCACGTAGCGGATCCGCGGCACCGTCAGCGAGGTCTCGGCGACGTTGGTGGCGAGCACGATGCGGCGCTTCGGCCCGGGGTTGAACACCCGGTCCTGGTCGCGCACCGACAGCCGCGCGTACAACGGCAGCACCTCGGTCTCGCGGTACTTGCGCCGCTCCAGCGCCTGGTGGGCGTCGCGGATTTCGCGCTCGCCGGACAGGAAGATCAGCACGTCGCCGCGCGGATCCTCGCGGGTGATTTCGTCGCAGGCCGCGACGATGCCGTCGTTGACGCTGCGTTCGCCCTGGCGGGCCTCGCGCACGCGGCCGTCGGCCTGGCTCTCGCCCTCGCCTTCCAGCGGCCGGTAGCGCACCGTCACCGGATAGCCGCGGCCCTCCACGCTGACCACCGGCGCACCGTCGAAATGCGCGGCGAAGCGCTCGGTGTCGATGGTCGCCGAGGTCACGATGATCTTCAGGTCGGGCCGCTTCTTCAGCAGTTGCTTCAGATAGCCGAGCAGGAAATCGATGTTGAGGCTGCGTTCGTGGGCCTCGTCGATCAGGATCGTGTCGTAGGCCGACAGCCAGCGGTCGGACTGGATCTCCGCCAGCAGAATGCCGTCGGTCATGAACTTGATCGCGGTGCGCTCGCCGACGTTGTCGTTGAAGCGGACCTGGTAGCCGACCGTCTCGCCGAGCGGCGTCTGCAATTCCTCGGCCACGCGCCGGGCCACCGCGCGCGCGGCGATGCGGCGCGGCTGGGTGCAGCCGATCATGCCGGCGGCGCCGCGCCCGGCGGCCAGGCACAGCTTCGGCAACTGGGTGGTCTTGCCCGAGCCGGTCTCGCCGGCGATCACCACCACCGGATGCTTGCGGATCAACTCGACGATGCGCTCGGCTTCGGCCGCGATCGGCAAACCCGGGTCGACCGGCGCGCGCGGCAGCGAGGCCGCCCGCGCTTCGCGCTGCGCCACCGATGCCGCCAGGGCCTGCGCGAATGCAGCGCGCGCGCGCTCGTCGCCGGGCTTGCCGCTCCAGCGCGACCACAGGCCGTGCAAGCGACCGCGGTCGCGGCTCAAGGCGCCATCGATCGCATGCCGCGCCTGTCGTAACGCGGCACTAGCATTCTCGTGGCTAGACTGATTGGAATCGGTACTCTTCATCGATAGATCGTTCGTATCGCAACGCTAGGCACAAACCATTTCACTTCGCGGCCGACTGCGCCTATTGTCGCCGCATTGTTCAAAAAACCCCCGATCGAAACCGTTCGATCGCCCGCATCGGAGAAGGAGTCGCACATGGCCAAGCCCAACAAGCCCGCCAAGACCAGCAAAACGGACAAGACCAAATCGGACAAGGTGTCGGTCGCCCCGGCCGCGTCGCCGTCGGCCGCCGACAGCGCACCCTCGATCGATATCGGGATCTCGTCGGGCGATCGCAAGAAGATCGCCGAAGGTCTGTCGCGCTTCCTGGCCGACAGCTACACCCTGTACCTGAAGACCCACAACTTCCATTGGAACGTGACGGGCCCGATGTTCAACGCCCTGCACGTCATGTTCGAAACCCAGTACACCGAGCAGTGGACCGCGCTGGACGACATCGCCGAGCGCATCCGCGCGCTGGGCTTCAACGCACCGGGTTCCTACGCCGAATTCGTCAAGCTGTCCTCGATCACCGAAGAGCCGGGCCTGACCGACAGCGCCGACTGGCGCGAGATGGTCCGCCAGCTCGTGGTCGGCAACGAAGCCGTGTGCCGCACCGCGCGCAAGGTACTCGACCAGGCCGACGACGTCGACGACGCGCCGACCGAAGACCTGCTGACCCAGCGTCTGCAGACCCACGAGAAGTATGCGTGGATGCTGCGTTCGCTGCTGCAGTAAACCGTTGAAGGCAGGCCGGCGCGGAGCGTCCGTGCCGGCCCGCCGCGCTGTACCAAACCCCTCTTCCGCCCCGCGGGAGAGGGGTTTTTCATTACCTGGCGTCGACCTTAGCGCCGGTTCTCACCGCCGCCCGCCGCCGTCCCAGCCCAGCGCGTCGGCCTGCGCCTGCGCCAGCAACCAGTCGCGGAAGGCGCGGATCTTGGCGCTGCCGCGGCGCACCTCGGGATAGGCCAGCCAGTAGTCGCGCTCGTCGCGCAGCACCAGTTCGAACGGCTGCACCAACCGCCCCGAGGCGAGTTCGCTGCGGAAGAACAGCGGCGAGGTGATCGCCACGCCGTGCCCGGCGATCGCCGCGGTCACTTCGTATTGCTCGACCCCCAGTTCGACCCCGGGCCGGGCCGACAGATCGGCATCGCCGACGCCCGCTGCTTCCAACCAACTGCGCCACCAGCGTTCGCGACCGATCCGCGGCAGGGTCAACAGATCCGCCGGCGTCCGCAGCGCGCCGCTTTCGATCAGGTCCGGGCTGCACAGCGGCGTGAACAGACCCGGCAACAGGAAATGCGCGCTTAATCCTGACCATTCGCCGCGGCCGTTGCGGATGCCGACGTCGAACTCGCCCTGGGCCAGGTCGACCAGGGGCACGCCGGTGTCCAGGCGCACCGCCAACCGCGGATGCGCCAGCTGAAACCCGCCCAGGCGCGGCACCAGCCAATTGGCGCCGATGGTCGGCAGCGAGGTGATCGCCAGTTCGGCTTCGGAGCGCGCCTGGCTTTGGGCGAAGGCCGAACGCAGCGCCTGGAAGCTGTCGAGCACCGTCGGCGCCAACCGCTCGCCGGCCCGGGTCAGCACCACCTTGCGCGGCAAGCGCTGGAACAACACCAGGCCCAGCCGCTGTTCCAGGCGCTTGATCTGGTAACTGACCGCAGCCTGGGTCATGTCCAGCTCCTCGGCGGCGCGGGTGAAGCTCTGCAGGCGCGCGGCGGCCTCGAAGGCGCGGATCGCGCTGAGCGGCGGCAATGTCGATATATCCATAATCTGACCTTATGTATCTGTCGCGATTTTCGCGTTGTCGGCCGCCCCACCCGCTCCTAGCCTAGTCCGAAACCCACGCCGGGCAGCGCCCGGACCGGTCGCCACCGCCCGCGGCAGGACTATCTGCCAAAAGCCGAGCTTGGGCAAACAGGTCTCGCCTCTCTCTCCGGAGCACCGCCATGCAACGTCGATTCACGCTCGTGCTTTCGCTGGCTCTGATGGGCCTTATCCCGGCCGAGGCCGGGGCCGGCTCCGCGGCCGACCCGGCCGCCGTCGTCGCCGCCGACTTCGACGCGCTCAACCGCAACGACCTGGAAGCCTTTCTCGCCCTGTACGCCCCGCAGGCGCAGATCTTCGGCCTGCCCGCCGACCCGCACGCCCTGGTCGGCAGGCGCCTGGAACAGATGTACGGCGCCGAGCGCCTGCGCGCGCATTTCGCCAAGGCCATGGCGCAACCCGACACCCCGCATATCGAGCAGACCCGCACGGTCGCGCTCGGCGAACTGGTGGTATCCCGGGTCCACATCGCCGACCCCAAGCGCGCCGAGCCGCAGGTCCTGATGGTGGTGTACCGGGTCCGCGACGGCCTGATCGAAGACCTGTGGCACGTCGGCAAGGAAACCGCCGACAACCGGCCGCAGGCTGCCGGCGCCGTGGCCACCGCGCGTGCGCTGGTCGAGGCCAACAACCGCGCCGACGCCGAACGCTTCCTCGCCCTGTTCGCCGCCGATGCCCGCCACTTCCGCCGCGCCGAAGACCCGCACCAACTGGCCGACCTGCCCTCGCGCGCCGTCGTCGACGAGGCCAGCCGCGCCAAGACCTATCGGGCGCTTTATGCGGACGGCCCCTCGGTGCAAGTCGACCTGCTCGATGCCTTCGCCGTCGGCGACCTGGTCGTGACCCACGAGCGCATCCGCACCCGCGGCACCCCGGCCGCCGCCGGTGAGACCTACGAGATGTTGGCGATCCTGCGCGTCCGCGACGGTCGCGTCCTCGACCTGTGGCCTCTGCAGAAAATCGCCCGCCCCGCCGATGCGGTCGTCTCGGCCGCCGCCGGGGCGCGGCCATGAAGCGGATGCCAATCCTGCTGATCGCACTGTCGGCGCTATCGGCGGGCGCCGCCGTCGCCGCCATCGTCGCCGCCGACGACGCCCAGGAAGTCGTGGTCCGCCGCTACGTCCAGGCCTGGAACGACGCCGACGCCGAGGCTTTCCTGGCCCAGGCCACCGCCGATGCCGGCGCCTGGCGCCGCGGCGACGACGAACCCCTGCCCGGCCAGCCCCTCATCGCCGAGGCCACGCCGCAGGCGCGTTCGCGCTATTACCGCGCCGCCTTCGCCAAGCGCCCGCATCCGCGGGTCGAGATCCTGGGCCTGCAATCGCTGGACGACATGGTGGTGGCGCGCGAACGCGTCACCGGCACCGCCGACGGCAAGACCGTCGACGGGTTGACGATTTATCAGGTCCGTAACGACAAGATCTGCAACGTCTGGCACATCAAGCGGCGCTCGCGCTGAGCCGCGGCCCTGGCGCGCCACGACGGCGACCGCGTTTCAGCGGCGCTCGCGGCCTCGTCGCGACCGCCTGCGACGCCGCGCCGCTAGACTAGGCGCATGCAGCAGCCCGCACTCGAACTCCTCCATCGCGTTTTCGGCCATACCGCGTTCCGCGGCGAACAAGCCCAAATCGTCCAACACGTGATCGACGGCGGCGACGCCCTGGTACTGATGCCGACCGGCGGCGGCAAGTCGCTGTGCTATCAGATCCCGTCCTTGCTGCGCGATGGCTGCGGCCTGGTCATTTCGCCGCTGATCGCACTGATGCAGGACCAGGTCGAGGCGATGCGCCAGCTCGGCGTGCGCGCGGCCTACCTCAACTCCACCCTCGACGCCGCCGAAGCCGCGGCGGTCGAGCGGCAGTTGCTCGACGGCGAACTCGACCTGCTGTACGTCGCTCCCGAGCGCCTGCTGAGCCCGCGTTGCCTGTCGCTGATCGACCGCGCGCGCATCTCGCTGTTCGCGATCGACGAGGCCCACTGCGTATCGCAATGGGGCCACGACTTCCGCCCCGAATACCGCGAACTGACCATCCTTCACGAGCGTTGGCCGGACATCCCGCGCATCGCCCTGACCGCGACCGCCGACGCGCCGACCCAGCGCGAGATCGCCGAACGCCTGAACCTGGAAGACGCGCGCCGCTTCGTCAGTTCCTTCGACCGGCCGAACCTGCGCTACCGCGTCGTCCACAAAGACAACGGCACCCGCCAGCTGCTCGATTTCCTCAGCGCGCATCGCGGCGACAGCGGCATCGTCTACGCCTTCTCGCGCAAGCGCGTGGAATCGATCGCCGAGCAACTGGTCGCCGCCGGCATCCGCGCCCTGCCCTACCACGCCGGCATGGACGCCTCGCTGCGCGCCGGCAACCAGCGCCGTTTCCTGCAGGAAGACGGCGTGGTCATGGTCGCCACCATCGCCTTCGGCATGGGCATCGACAAACCCGACGTGCGTTTCGTCGCCCACGTCGACCTGCCCAAGTCGATCGAGGGGTATTACCAGGAAACCGGCCGCGCCGGCCGCGACGGCGAACCGGCCGAGGCCTGGCTGTGCTACGGCCTCGGCGATGTGGTCAACCTGCGCCAGCTGATCCAGCAAGGCGAGGCCGGCGAAGAACGCAAGCGACTGGAACTGCGCAAACTCGATTCCCTGCTGGGGTTCTGCGAATCCACCGAATGCCGGCGCAAGAGCCTGCTGGGGTGGTTCGGCGAACCGCACCCGGGCGGCTGCGGCAATTGCGACAACTGCCTGGAGCCACCGCAAAGCTGGGACGGCACCGAGGCCGCACGCAAGGCGCTGTCCTGCGTCTACCGCACCGGCCAACGCTTCGGCGCCGGCCACGTCATCGACGTATTGCGCGGCGCGCAGACCGAGAAGATCACCCGCTTCAATCACGAACAGCTCAGCACCTTCGGCATCGGCAGCGACCTCGACGCCAAGCAATGGAGCAGCGTATTCCGCCAGTTGGTGGCCGGCGGGCTGCTCGAAGCCGACATCGAGCGCCATGGCGCCCTGCGCCTGACCGCCGACAGCGGCCCGGTGCTGCGCGGCGAACGCAGCCTGCGCTTCCGCACCGAGGCACCGAAGGCCGCAGGCGGCGCGCGCAAGTCCCGCGGCGGTGCGAGCGCGGCGCCGATGATCGACCTCGACCCGGAATCGCTGGTGCGTTTCAACGCCCTGCGTGAGTGGCGTTCGACAACGGCGCGCGAGCAGAACGTCCCGGCCTATGTGATCTTCCACGACAGCACCTTGCGCGCGATCGCCGAGCATGCGCCGGACGATCTCGACGAATTGGCGCGTATTCCCGGGATCGGGGCCAGCAAGTTGGATCGCTATGGCGAGGCGGTGTTGCAGCATTTGTTCGATCAAGGGTGAGGGTTGCGCTGGGCGGCTTGGGGCACGTCCTTGCTTCGTCGCTTCGGTAGGGTTCATGTAGGAGCGACGTGAGTCGCGACCGCTGGACGCGCAGCCATCGCAACGCCGATGACGCCCATAGAAGCGACAAGCTTTCGCAGGGGCAAGAGCGGCGTCCTACTGGATTTACTTCGGTCACAAGCCGCGACCGCGCCGTAATGGTCTTGCGGCGCATCCATCAAGCAATACCAAGATCAAACGCCAAAAGCTTCCGCCACTAAAGCGGCGGGTTACTTTCTTTTG
>NZ_JMTZ01000051.1 GCF_000731095.1 Lysobacter antibioticus
CTCCTACCCAGGAGCCGCGCAGCAAGGGGTAGGAGCGACGCGAGTCGCGACAGGGGGCGGGTCGAACATCGAGCCCGGTGCGACTACTCGAAGCGGCAAACACGCAGATGCTTCGTGCTTTCGCAGCGCAACGTTTTCGCGGTCGCGGCTCGCGCCGCTCCTACCCAAAAGGGGTGGCAGCAACGATGCAGGCGATGCCTGCGCGCCTCAATCCTTCTTCACCGCCAACAACCAATCGAGAAAGCTTTGCGCCGCGGGGCGCAGGCGGCGGTGGGCGGGGTAGATCGCGTAATAGCCCCAGCGCGCCGGCATCGACGGGCCGGGCAGGCGCACCAGCTGGCCGGAACGCAGATAGGGCACGGCGATCTGTTCGCGCGCCAGGGCCACGCCGATGCCGTGGGCGGCGGCCATCATGGCGTCGGTGGTGTCGCTGAAGGTGTAGCGCTCTTCGAGCTTGCGGCCGTGCACGTCCGCGGCGCGGAACCAGTCGTGCCAGCCCTGGCGGGCGTGGTCGGCGATCAGCGGCAGGTCGGCGATCTGCGCCGGTTCGGTGATCCGCTCGATGCCGGGCATGTTCGGCGAAGCGACCGGGAACAAGGCGTCGTCCATCAGATGATGCGCGGTCAGCCCGGGCCAATGGCCGGCGCCGTGGCGGATGCCGAGGTCGGGGCCGCCTTCGTCGAATCGCGCCAACGCGATCTCGGTGTCGAGGCTGAGCAATATCTTCGGGTTCGCGCTGGTGAACTCGCTCAGCCGCGGCAGCAGCCAGGTGTAGGCCAGCGAATGCAGGGTGGTGACGCGCACCCGGTCGGTCTCCTCGCGGCTGACCCGCAGGCTGCGCAGCACGCCGTCCATGTCGGCCAGGGCGGTGCCGGCCGAGTCGGCGAGCTGGCGCCCTTGCGGGGTCAGGGCGACGCCGCGCGCATGGCGCTGGAACAGGCTCACGCCGAGCCGGCTTTCGAGCTTGCGCACGTGATGACTGACCGCGCTGGCGGTCAAATGCAGCTCTTCGGCGGCGTGGGCGAAATTCTGATGCCGCGCGGCCGCTTCGAAGGCCGCCAGGGCCGGTAACCAGTCTGCCCGCAATGCCATGATCAGCCTCAAATCATATTTGTGTCTGAGCGCCAAAGTATGCGCTTGTCTCGGCTAGCAGGCCAGTCAAAATAAGCGCCAGGGAAGAGCCAGATTGTTGTCACGACCCGCCGCGACCCACCCGCCAGTGCCTGCGTATGAGCCTTATCGACCTGCTTGCGACCTCCGCCGAACTGCCCGCCGCCTGGCGCTCGACCCTGGTCGGACGTTTCGGCAGCGCCAACTTCAAGCTGGTGCGGATGGACGCCGGCGCTTACGAGGAAGAGACGCACGATTTCGCCGAGGGCCTGCTGGTGCTCGACGGCGAGATGCGTCTGAGCATCGGCGGTGCGATCGTCGAAGTCGGGGCCGGGCAGCTCTATGTGGTGCCCGCGGGTGTGGCCCACGGGGTCGCGCCGGGCAGCCGCGGCACGCTGGCGATTCTGGACGTCTGAGCGAGCTGCCGGCGGAGCCGGCGCGGCACTCGATTCGTTATTGATCGGATCGGTTCTTGATTAGATCCGGCTGATCGAATTCGGATATCCGCATCTGGGCCACGTACCGATACTGCGATCGGGCCCTGCGCTCGATGGCGCTTGGCCATGGCCGGCCTCGGTTGTCCGTATCGCGCAACGGCGTCCGTCGCCGCTGCGCCCACCGCGCCGCCGCGAGGCCGGGTGCGGCCGTGTTCCCCCGCAGGCGCCCGCATCGCGCGGCCGCCGTTTTCGAGGACTTAGCGCATGCGTTCCCCCGAACTCGCCGCCAACGTAGCTTGCAACTGCCCCGCAGCCCCGGCTGCCGTGGCCACCCATTCGGACTCCGAGCGCGCCGCCTGGCGCACGCCGCTGGAGCTGACCGTGCTCGGTGCGATCTGGGGTTCGTCGTTCCTGTTCATGCGCGTGGCGGCGAAGGACTTCGGCGCGCTGCCGCTGGTGGAAATGCGGCTGGGCCTCGGCGCGCTGATCCTGTTGCCGTTCCTGTGGAAGGCGCGCGAATCGTTCAAGGGCGCGATCTGGGCCAAGCTCGCCTTGATCGGCGTGATCAATTCGGCGGTGCCGTTCGTGCTGTTCGCCTGGGCCGCGCAACGCGCGCCGGCCGGCATCGGCGCGATCACCAATTCGATGGCGGTGCTGTTCACCGCGCTGGTCGGATTCCTGTTCTTCGGCGAGAAGATCGGCATGCAACGCGCGGTCGCCTTGTTCGCCGGTTTCGCCGGCGTGGTGGTGCTGGCCAGCGGCAAGACCGCCGGCGCGAGCATCGGCTGGGCGGTCGCGGCCGGTTGTACCGCCGCCTTCCTGTACGGCATCGGCGCCAACTTGGTGCGCCGCCAACTTACCGGCTTGCCGGCCGCGGCGGTCGCTGCGGCGACCCTGGGCACTTCGGCGCTGTTGACCCTGCCGTTCGCGATCGCGCAGTGGCCGACCCACGCGATCCCGGCCAAGTCCTGGCTGTCGGCGGCCTTGCTCGGCGTGCTTTGCACCGGCATCGCCTTCGTCATGTACTACCGCCTGATCCAGCGCATCGGCGCCGGCCGCGCGGTTGCGGTGACCTACCTGGTGCCGCTGTTCGGCGTGGCCTGGGGCTGGATGCTGCTCGGCGAGCCGCTGACCGGCACCATGCTGATCGCCGCGCTGTTGATCCTCGGCAGCGTCGCGCTGAGCCAAAGGGCGGCGAAGTAAGCATCGCGCGATGCAGAACGGCCGGCGGATGGGGGCTGCCTCCGAGCCTCGTTTTCGCGAGACTTCATGCGCCTGTCGTAGAACACGGCGATCGGTCGCTACGGGCCTTTCGTCAGTCGCTAGACTCCAAGCCGTCATCCCCGCGAAGGCAGGGGTCGAGAAACTTCAGCGTTCCGTCGCGATAAAGCCCTGGATCCCCGCCTTCGCGGGGATGACGAGCAGGAGCGTCGCAGGGCGCTGCCATGGATGAATCGGTCGCATAAGCCGCCATCGCATCATCCGTTCGCATCACCCATCCATTGCAGCAAATCCTCGTCGCTTCCCCCATCGCAGTCTTCCATCACACCCGCCTCTCGGAGATTCGCTTGAATTCCATCCAGCATCGCGTCCAGTTCGATTTCGAAATCGAGTTCAGCAACGGCGGCGGCCTGCAGGGCCAGGGGTTTCGCCTCGACATCGAGGGCGACGACATCAGCGATGCCGAACTGGTCGACTACATCGTGCGCGACTTGCGCCTGCTGATGGTCGGGCCGGCGCGCATCCTCAACAAGCAAATCCTGATCGAAGCGCACAAGCGCAAGGCCGGCGGCCTGGAGCACGGCGCGACGCGTTATATCGACCTCAGCCACACCATCGAGGACGGCCTGGTCACCTATCCGGGCATGCCGGCCGCGTATATCTGCGATTACCTCAGCCGCGAATCCTCGCGCGAGATCTACGCCGAGGGTACGCAGTTCCATATCGGCCGCATCGACATGGTCGCCAACACCGGCACCTACATCGACTGCCCCTCGCATCGTTACGAGCACGGCGCCGACCTGTCGCAGATCCGCGCGGAAGACTGCGCCGACCTCGACGCGATCGTGGTGCGTATCGACCCGTCGGTAAAGGCGATCGACGTCGCCTATTTCCGCGACCTGGAACTGCGCGGCCGCGCGGTATTGGTGCACACCGGTTGGGACCGGCACTTCGCCACGCCGGCCTATGCCGACGGCCATCCTTTCCTGACCGAAGACGCGGCGGTGTGGCTGCGCGATTGCGGGGTGAAGCTGGTCGGCATCGACTCGATGAACATCGACGACACCCGCGGCAAGACGCGCCCGGTGCATTCGACCCTGCTCGGCGCCGGCATCCTGATCGTCGAGCACCTGCGCAACCTCGCCGCGCTGCCCGACGAAGGCTTCAGCTTCAGCGCGGTGCCGCCGAAGGTGAAGGGCATGGGCACGTTCCCGGTGCGGGCCTTGGCGAAGATCGTCGGCTAAGGGGCCCGGGCTTCGCTCTCCTTCTCCCGCATGCGGGACAAGGTGCCTGCAGCGCGGATACGGGCACGCGCTCGCTACCGCTGCGATCCCAGATAGTCCTGCAAGGCCGCGATCGCCATGCGCACCTTGGCCGGCTGCGAATCGCGCTGCGCGGTCACCGCGTAGACGCCGAGCGGCGCCATCGTCCATTCCGGCAATACATGCACGGCGCGGCCATCGGCCAACACCGGCGTCGCATCCGGCTCGGGCAGGCGGACGATGCCGAGCCCCTGCAGCATCATCTGCTTGAGGGTCTCGGCGTTGTTGCCGACGATGCGCCCGCCGATCCGCACCCGCCGCGAGGGTTCGCCGTCGCGATGCATCTCGACGTACTCGGGTTGGCTCATCACGCTGAGGATCAGCATCGAGTGGCCGGCGAGTTCCTCCGGCGTGCGCGGCAGGCCGTGGGTCTGCGCATACGCCGGCGAGGCCAGCAGCAGATGCCGCCATTCGGCCATGCGCCGCGCGATCAGGTTGGAGTCGGCGAGCCGGCCGACCCGGATCGCCAGGTCGATGCGCTCGGCGATCAGGTCGATCTGGCGGTCGTCGGCGAAGATCCGCAGCGACAGTTCGGGATAGGCGCGCATCAACGGTGCGAGTGCGGGCGCCAGATGCGCGGCGAAGCCGATCGGCGCGGCGATGCGCAACTCGCCGCGCGGTTCGTCGCGCAGGTCGCCGAGGCGGCCGTCGGCGCTGCGCGCGGCGTGCAGCATCGCTGCGCAGTCTTCGTAATAAGCCTGGCCAATCTCGGTCGTGGTCAGCTTGCGGGTGGAGCGATGCAGCAGTACCACGCCGGTCTCGGCTTCGAGCTGGCGCAGCTGCTGGCTGACCGCCGAGGGGGTCATATCGAGTTCGCGGGCGGCCGCGCTCATCGAGCCCAGTTCGACCACCCGGGCGAACAAGGCCATACGTTTGAGCCGATCTATCGTGAAGTCCAGCTTCATGGTGATAGCGTCCTGGGCCGGATTATCGCGGAGTCTGTAAGTCAGCAAACTATATCCCGTCCAATCCACTACGGGAGTCCCCCATGAACATCGTCCTGATCGGCGCCACCGGTTACGTCGGCCGCGCCCTGCTCCAAGAAGCCCTGCAGCGCGGCCACCGCGTCACCGCGGTCGCCCGCGACACCTCGTCGCTGCAGGCGCACGACGGCCTGACCGCGAAGCCGGCCAGCATCGACGGCGAGGCGACGGCGTCCGCGACCGTGGCCGAACTCAGCCGTGGCCACGACGCGGTGATCGCCTCGTACAACGCCGGCGGCTGGAAGAACCCGAACGTCGGCCGCGACACCGTAGCCGGCTATACCCGGATCGTCGAAGGCCTGAAGCAGGCCGGCGTGCCGCGTCTGCTCGTGGTCGGCGGCGCCGGCAGCCTGGAGATCGCGCCGGACCAGCAAGTGCTCGACCAGCCCGGTTTCCCGGCCGAGTACCGCGACGGCGCCGAAGCCATGCGCACGGTGCTCAACACGCTGCGCGAGGAGAAGAGCCTGGACTGGAGCTTCCTGTCGCCGGCCGCGCACCTGGTGCCGGGCGAGCGCAGCGGTCGTTACCGCATCGGCGCCGATCAGTTGCTGGTCGACGAGAAGGGCGAGAGCAACATCTCGGTGCAGGATTATGCGGTCGCGCTGATCGACGAACTGGAGCAGCCGGCGCATTCGCGCAAGCGCTTCACCGTCGCTTACTGATCGTTGCGTGCGATGGGAACGAAGGGCGCGATAGTGGGGCTGTCGCGCTCTTCGTCGTGCACGGTCATTTCAACTGATCGCTACGGCGCGAGTGCCCAACCCTGCGGTCGCGGCTTACGCCGCTCCTACAAAGGGAGCGGCCAGTGGCGCCGTGCACGGGCTCTCAGCCGATCGCCGCGACCAGGGCTTCGCGTTGTTTCGCATCGAGCACAGGGCCGACGCCGGCCTTGAGGTTGTCGGTCTGGTTCTTGGGCTTGGACGTCGCCGGAATCACCACCGTCACCGCCGCTTCGCTGAGGGCGAACTTGAGGAACAACTGCGCCCAGGAATCGGCGCCGACCTCGGACGCCCAGGGCGGCAGCGGTTTGCCCTTGACCTGCGAAAACAAACGGCCGTCCTCGAAGGCGCGGTTGATCATCACCGCGATACCCAACTCGCGCGCGAGCGGAAACACCGTGCGTTCGGCAGCGCGCGAGACCGGCGAATAATTGATCTGGACGAAGTCGGGCTTGAGCGCGCGCATGTCTTGCGCGAGTTGCGCCTGCGCTTGTTCGCGGTAATGGGTCAGGCCGACCAGGCGCACCTTGCCTTGCTGCTTCAGTTCGCGCGCAAGCGCGAGCTGGGTGCGGGTGTCGCCCAGGTTGTGCACCTGCAGCAGGTCGATGCGATCGGTGCGCAGGCGCCGCAGCGAGGCTTCGAACTGCGCCAGGCCTTCGTCGCGGCCGCTGACGCCGGACAGCTTGGTGGCGAGGAACAGGCGCTCGCGCAGCTTGGCTTCGGCCACGAGATCGCCGAGCACGTCCTCGGCGCTGGAATAGGTCGGCGCGGTGTCGATGACGCGGGCGCCGGCATCGACGAAACGTTTCAGCACCTCGCGCAGGGGCGCACGCGATGCCGCGTCCGTGCCGACCTCGAAGCTGCCCGAGGTGCCCATGCCGATCACCGGGATGGATTCGCCGGTCGCGGGAATCGTGCGCTTGAGCAGGGTCCCGGAGAACGACGTTTCGGCCGGTGCTGTTGCCGCCGCGGCGGGCGGCGATTCGTCGCTGCATGCGGCCAGCGGCGCGAGTGCGAGGCCGGTGGCGGCGAGGGAGACGGTGCCGAGGAAATCGCGACGACTGGCCATGGCGGAGGCTCGCTGTGGGATCGGTGCGGTGGTCGCCTGCGTGGCGGGCGACCCTGCGGCGATTGTGGCACCGAATCCTCGCCGGCGAGGCGTTGCGTGACGGGCGGGAAATCAGCGGGGGTGGGTATCGGCGCGATCGGAACGAATGCGGTCGCGACTTGCGTCGCTCCTACCCTTAAAGCCGCGTTCCAGGGTAGGAGCGGCGCGAGCCGCGACCGCGATGTTTCGAAAGCCGGCGCTACGCCCCGTAAGCCGGCGTCGCCGCGACGCAACGACTGGCCTCAACGTGCCCCGAGCTTCTCCAACAAACGCATCGCCGCGGCCGGGTTGCGTTCCTTCGCGGCGCTGATGAAATAGACGAAGACTTCGCGCGGCTTGCCGCCCTCGACGGGCGCGGCGACATGCGGCAGCTCGGGCCGATCTCGACCTTGCGCCCAGGCCTGCGCGCGTTGCTTCCAGTCATCCAACTCGGCCTCGGGATAGCCTGCCGCCACTTCGCTGCGCGAACGCATCAGCCGGGCGTAGACGAAATCGCCGGTGACGTCGGCCAAGGAGGGGTATTCGTCTGAGTCGGTGAATACCGTGGCGATGCGGTGCTCGCGCGCCAGCCGCACATAGGCCTCGTCGAGGAAGCTCGGATGGCGGACTTCCAGTACGTGCTTGAGTGCGCGGCCGTCGAGCGTGCGCGGCAGGTTGTCCAGAAACGCCGCGATGTCGTCGCGGTCGAACACGCGGTTCGGCGTAAGCTGCCACAGGATCGGCCCGAGCCGCTGGCCGAATTCGCTCAAGCCGCCGTCGATGAAGGCCTTCGCGCCGTTGCCGGCCTTGGCCAGGGCGCCGCCCTGGGTGATGCGGCCCGGCGCCTTCAGCGAGAACACGAAATGTTCCGGCGTCTCCGCCGCCCACTTCGCATAGGTCGCCGGCTTCTGCGCGCTGTAGTAGGTGCCGTTGATCTCGATGCTGCTGAGCTGGCGGCTGGCGAACTCGAGCTCGCGCCGCTGCACCAGCTTGTCCGGATAGAAGTTGTTGCGCCAGGGCACGAAGGTCCAGCCGCCGATGCCGGCGCGGATACCCTCGACCGGGCCGGGGCCGGCGCCGAAATCGCCGGCCGCGGTCGAAGCCGGGGCGGCGGGAGCGGCGAACAGATCGCCGGGTGCGGAGTCGCTGCTGCGTTTGCGATTCATAGGTTCCACGGGTTGTAGGTGCCGAACCACCACAGTCGGCCTTCGAGGTCGCGGCAGGTGTAGGCGCGTCCACCGTAGTCCTGGTCGGCGATCTCGACCACGATCTCGGCGCCGGCCGCGCGCGCCTGCGCATAGTGCTCGTCGGCGTCGCTGACGACCACCGAGCAGGCCTGAGTCTCGCGCCCGCCGATCTCATCGGGTTGGACGATGCGCCGGCCCCATTCGCTGCTGTCGTCGACCGAGCCGAGCATGATCATGCCCGGCCCGTAGGTCAGCTGGGCATGGTGCACGGTATCGCCGTCGGCGTAGACGGCGTGTTTCTCGAAACCGAACGCGCGGCACAGCCATTCGATCGCGGCGGGCGCGTTGCGGTAACGCAGGGACGGGATGATGGTGCTGCCGACGATCGAGTCCATGAGGCGCTCCGTTGGCGTGTTGGCGGCGCGGGGTGTCGGATTTAGGGCGACGAGCATAGCGCGGCGGCGTTATCCTCGTGTCTTCACGGACGCCGCACCGCGGCGGGAGCATGCGATGACCAAGTATTCCGGCGGCTGCCACTGCGGCAAGGTCGCTTACGAAGTGGAAGGCGAGATCGACCAGGCCATCGATTGCAATTGTTCGATGTGCCAGCGGCGCGGCGGGCTGTTGTGGTTCGTGCCGCGGGCCTCGTTCGTGTTGAAGACCGATCCGGCCGATCTGGGCCTGTATCACTTCAACAAGAACAGCATCGATCATCATTTCTGCAAGCACTGCGGCATTTCCTCCTTCAGCCAGGGCAGCATGCCCGACGGTACGCTGATGACGGCGATCAACGTGCGTTGCCTGGAAGGGGTCGATCTGGCCTCGGTCAAAGTCGTGCCGGTGGACGGGCGCAGTTTTTGAGTCGAGGCCGGCGTTGCGTGAGCGACGCCGTAGCGGATGGTTCGTGGTCGCGGCTTGCGCCGCTCCTAGCCCGGTCGCTTTAGGGTAGGAGCGGCGCAGGCTTGCGCCGCTCCTAGCCCGGTCGCTTTAGGGTAGGAGCGGCGCAAGCCGCGACCGCGTCAAGGCACCAACGACGTAGCCCGCATTGCCAGGGCTATCTCGAAACACTCATGCGCTCTAATCGCGCTTCTCGCTGTCGCCCATCCGCAGCCGTTCGCGCCCGCGCTCGGTCAACACCGCGACTTGGGTTTCGCCGCGCGTCTCTACCCGCACCCAACCCGGGCCGGTGTGGCCGCCGATGGCGTCTTCGCCGATCCACGCCAACTCGCGCAGCAACACGCTCATGCGCAGGCCCAGGCGCTTGCACAGGCGCGGCAGAGACACGCCGTCGGCTTCGCCGGCCAGCATCGCCAGCAGGGCCTCAGTCGACTCGGACAAGGCCGATGTCCTTGGACGCTTGCAAGCTCTGCGCCGCTTGCGGCGCATGCGGATGCACGAGCACCGGGATCGATTTCGAGGTCGGGGTGCGCGCCTCGTCGGCGAAGCTCGACAGCGGCACCAGCGCATTGGTCTCGGGGTAGTAGGCGGCCAGGCAGCCGCGCGGGATGTTGTATTCGACCAACAGGAAGCGCCGGGCGATGCGTTCGACGCCGTCCTCGCACAGGCTTTCCAGGTCGACCCAGTCGCCGGCGTTCATGCCCAGGGCGGCGATGTCGTCGCGATGGATGAACAACACCCGGCGTTCGCCGAACACGCCGCGGTAGCGGTCGTTCATGCCGTAGATGGTGGTGTTGTACTGGTCGTGCGAGCGGGTCGTCGCCAGGGTGAACACTGGTTGCTGTTGGCTGGCGCGTGCGCGGTGCACCGGCAGGTCGGTCGGCACCGCATGGGTCTTGAACAGCGCCTTGCCCTCGGCATTGAGCCAGCGCCGTTCGGCCGCGGCATTGGGCAGGTGGAAACCGCCGGGTACGCGCACGCGCCGGTTGAAATCGTGGAAGTCTTCGAACACCTCGGCGATCTTGTCGCGGATGCGGTCGTAGTCGCCGACCAGCCACAGCCACGGTACTTTGCTGCGGGCGCCGAGGGTGGCCGCGGCGAGACGCGCGACGATCGCCGGTTCCGACAACAGGGTCGGTGCGGCCGGCGCGTTGATGCCGGCCGACAGGTGGACCATGCTCATCGAATCCTCGACGGTGACGCCTTGCGCGCCGCTGTCCTGGATGTCGATCTCGGTGCGGCCGAGGCAGGGCAGAATGTAGGCGTCGCGGCCGTGCACGAGGTGGCTGCGATTGAGCTTGGTGGTGACGTGGACGGTGAGGTCGCAACGGCGCAGGGCGCGATGCGTGGCCTCGGTGTCGGGCGTGGCGGTGGCGAAGTTGCCGCCGAGGCCGAAGAAGGTCTTGCAACGGCCGTCGAGCATGGCCTCGATCGAGCCGACCGTGTCGTGGCCGTGTTCGCGCGGCGGTTCGAAACCGAACACTTCGTGCAGGCGGTCGAGAAAGGCCGGCGACGGCTTTTCGTAGATGCCCATGGTGCGGTCGCCCTGCACGTTGCTGTGGCCGCGCACCGGGCAGGGCCCGGCGCCGGGGCGGCCGATGTTGCCGCGCAACAGCAGCAGATTGCCCAGCATGTGGATGGTCGCGACCGAATGCTTGTGTTGGGTGATGCCCATGCCCCAGCAGCAGATCACGCTGCCTGCGCGGATATAGATATCGCCGGCGCGTTCGAGTTCGGCGCGGCTGAGGCCGGACTCGGCCTCGATGGTGTCCCAGGATTCGGCGGCGACGTCGGCGGCGAAACGCTCGAAGCCGCGGGTGTGCTCGGCGATGAAAGCGATGTCGACGGCTCTTTCGCGGCCTTCGCGCTGCGCCTGGGCATCGGCTTCGAGGGTGCGCTTGATGATGCCCTTGACCGCGGCCAGGTCGCCGCCGATGCGCAACTGGAAATAATCCGAGGAGATCCGGGTCGAACCGTTGTGCAGCATCTCCAGCTTGTCCTGCGGGTCGGCGAACTTCTCCAGGCCGCGTTCGCGCAGGGGATTGAACGAGACGATCGCGGCGCCGCGCTTGGCCGCCTTGCGCAGCTCGCCGAGCATGCGCGGATGGTTGGTGCCCGGGTTCTGGCCGAAGATGAAGATCGCATCGGCGATCTCGAAATCGTCGAGCAGCACGGTGCCTTTGCCGACGCCGAGCTGGGCCTTCATCGCCGTGCCCGAGGGTTCGTGGCACATGTTGGAGCAGTCGGGGAAGTTGTTGGTGCCGAACTCGCGCACGAACAACTGATACAGGAAGGCGGCTTCGTTGCTGCAACGCCCGGAGGTGTAGAACAAGGCCTGGTTCGGCGAATCCAGGGCGTTCAGATGCGCGCCGATGCGGGCGAAGGCTTCGTCCCAGCCGATCGGCAGATAGCGGTCGCTGGCCGCGTCCCAGCGCATCGGATGGGTCAGGCGGCCCTGGTTTTCGAGCCAATGGTCGCTGTAGCGTGCGAGCTCGGCGACTGTGTATTGGGCGAAAAGCTCCGGTGTCGCGCGATGCCTGGTCGCTTCGGCGGCCACCGCCTTGGCGCCGTTCTCGCAGAACTCGAAGGTCGAGGTGTGGTCGCGGTCGGGCCAGGCGCAGCCGGGGCAGTCGAAGCCGTCGGGCTGGTTGGCCGAGAGCAGGGTGCGCGCGCCGTGCACCGGTACGTCCTGTTCGAGCAGGTGCCGGGCGACGCTGCGCAAGGCGCCCCAGCCGCCGGCGGGGCCGTCGTAGGGGCGGATGGTTTTCTTGCTCATGAGTTCGCTTCCATTGCGTCGTCGTCGCCGTCTTCGCCGGCGTGCGGGCCGTCGTCGAGCAGGCGCTGCGGGTGGGTGTAGACCGCGTGCCCGTCGTCGCGGGCGAAGCCGATCAGGGTGAGGTGGGTCGAGTCGGCCAGCGCGATCGCCAGCGCGGTCGGCGCCGAGATCGCGGCCAACAGCGGGATACCGGCTTGCGCGGCCTTCATCGCCATCTCGAAACTGGCGCGGCTGGTGACGACGGCGAAACCCTGCAAGGGGTCGAGGCCGGCGGCGACCAAGGCGCCGATCAACTTGTCGAGGGCGTTGTGGCGGCCGACGTCTTCGCGCACGAACAACAGGCGACCGTCGCGATCGGCCCAGCCTGCGGCATGGGTGGCGCCGGTCAAAGCGTTCAAGGGCTGGCGTTCGCGCAGTTCGCGCAAGGCGCGGTGCAAGGCCCCGACGCGGATCGGCTTGCTGTCGCGCAGACGCGGCGGCGGCCGCAGCACCGCTTCGATGCTCTCGGTGCCGCACACGCCGCAGCCGCTGCGGCCCTGCAGGTTGCGCCGGCGTTGTTCGAGCGCGGCGACGCGGGCCTCGGGAATGGACAGCTGCAGGGTGATGCCTTCGAGCGAGGTCGCGATCTCCCCGACCCGCAGTTCGTCGGCGCCGGCGACGATGCCTTCGCTGAGCGAGAAGCCCAGGGCGAAATCGGCGAGGTCCTCGGGCGTGGCCATCATCACCGCGAACGGCGTGCCGTTGTAGACCAGCGCGACCGGCACTTCGGCGGCGATCGCATCCAGGGTGTCGTCGACGCGCGCGCCACGGCGGCGGCGCACCGGGCGCGACACCGCGCCGGCGCGGGCCGGGTCGGGCGTCGCCGATGGCAGGCTTGCCGACGCCACGGCGTTGTCACTGGACATGAGACCTCTCCGATTACGAAGGTTGTTGCCTGGGCTCTGCGCCACTATGCGCTTTGCACCACTATGCGCTCCGGGACATAAAGCAAGGGTCAATCCGGAAGCGTGAGCGAGGCTATCCCAGGCCGGTGGCGAGATATATCACCAGTCGAACGGTTCTCGCCTTCGCCTGCCGCGATCCGGGAACGGGAATGGGGACGGGGACGGGGACGAGGCCGGGGCGACGCGGCCGGCCGTGGTTTAGTCGCTGCCGAGGCGGCGTGGTCGCGGCTCGCGCCGCTCCTACCCAAGAGCCGCGCAGCAGGAGTAGGAGCGGCGCAAGCCGCGACCGCGGGCGATCAGCGGCGGCGTTACTCCGGCTGGCCGCGTGCGCGATAGGCCAGGCGGAAGAACGCACTCCAACAAAAAGCCCGCCATGCGGCGGGCTTTCGTTCCTGCGAACCGGGGTTCAGAGAATCGGTTCGTCCAGCATCAGCTCGCGCACGAACCGCACCGGCGGTGCGCCGTAGGACAGCACCTGGTCGTGGTAGGTCTTGGCGTCGAACTTCGGTCCGAGCTTGGCTTCCACGGCCTTACGCATGTCGAAGTGTTCCTGCGCGCCGACGAAATAGGTCGGCAACTGCGCCGAGGTCAGCTGAGCGCGGACCCATTTGCCGGCGGCTTCGCGTTCCTGCTGGAAGGTCTGCTGGGTCATGAACTGCATCGCCTGCTCGCGGCTCCAGTCTTCGACCTGCACGCCCTGGTCGAGGATCGCGTTGCCGATGCTGCGCAGGTAGAACTTGAGCTGGACCAGGCGGAACAGCGGGTCGTTGTCGAGATAGCCGGCGTCGGCCATGACGTCCTCGGTATAGACCGCCCAGCCTTCGGCGAACACGCCCGAACGCAGTACCGCGCGCAGGGTCGACGGCGCCTTGGCCGAATGCGCGCCTTCCAGGTAGTGGCCCGGCATCGCTTCGTGGATCGACAGCAGATGCACCATGCGCGTGTTGTATTCGCGCAGGAAGGAGTCGACCTGGGCATCGCTCCAGTCGTCCGGAATCGGCGAGATCGCGTAATAGGTGTCCAGGCCCTTGTCGAGCGGGCCCGGCGAGTCGCAGTAGGCCAGCGCCACACCGCGCTGGAACTCCGGCATCAGGATGATCTTGACCGGCGCGTCGGGCACGGTCACCAGGTTCTTGGCGCGGGTGAAGGTCGTGGCTTCTTCGAGTGTCTGCTTGGCGAAGTCGACGACCTTGTCGCGCGCCGGCTTGTCGGCATAGGCCAACTCGAGCGCGGCCTCGATCGCCTTCTGCTGCTGTTCCGGCTTCGGCTTGTCCGGCAGTTCCGGTGCGCCGGGCTTACCCTTGAGTTCCTTCTGCGCGATCGCGTACATCTCGGCGCGCACGCGGGCCAGTTCGGATTGTGCGCGCTGCATGATCTCGGCGCGCGACAGCGAGGAGTTGAGCGAGAACTTCAGCTTTTCGTCGTACAGGGTCTGGCCGATGCGGAAATTGCCCTTGGCGTTCGGCACCAGGGTCTTGTCCAGCCATTCCTGTTGCTCGGCGACGGCCTTGCGCAAGCCGGCGACGGCGGCGTCCAGGCGCTTGCGCTCGGCGCCCTTGACCTGGCCGGCGTTGGGCACGATGAAGGTGTCGATCAGGCTGAGCACGCCGGCGTTCTGCTTGGCGACGGTCTCGGCGTGGATCTTCGGCACTCGCGCCGGGTCGAGGTTGGCGCGGGCCTGGGCGAAGATCGAGGGGATCTTCTCCATGCGCGCGGTCGCCGACTTCAGGCGCTGCGGCATCGGCGCGAATTCGCGCGCCATCAGGTTGTAGATCGCGTCGCCGGCCAGGCCGCTGTAGACCATCGGGTCCCAGGCCCAGTTCTGCAGGGTTTCGATCGACCACACTTCCGAACGCAGGCGGTTGCGCAGGATCGCCGCATCGACCTGGTTCTCGCGCGACAAGCGGGTGGCGTCGACGGCGTCGAGTTCGGCCAGCAGCTTGCGGTTGAAATCGAGCTGGCGCTGGCGGCCGGCGGTGCTGAGGTCGTCGATCTCGCCATCGAAACGGTGGTCGCCGATCTGGGTGGCGCTGACCGGGTTGATCTGCATGACGCCGTCGAGCCAGCGCTTGGACAAGGCGGCGAAGGCGGCGTCGACGGCCGGGTCGGAGCTCGCTGCGGGCGCGGCGGCGGTCTTGGCCACGGCGGTGGGTGCGGCGGTTTCGTGCGGCCCGCAGGCCGACAAGGCGAGGGCCAACAGGGCCGGAGTGAGGACGAAAGAGAGCTGCGAGGGACGCAACAGGCGCATATCCGATCTCGGTCGAGGGGGGCGGCCGGGCCGCAATGCGCGGAGGATATGCGAAGGCGATGGGGTGCGCATGGGTCATAGGTCCGGGCGGGGAACGGACTCGCCGGCCGATATGCGGGAAGGTGCCGCGGCCGGCCGCCAGCCGCGTGCCACAACCGAATGCGACTTTTCCGATCCTGTCCTCTGCGCAACGGCCGTGTCCGGCGTCGGATTTCGCGGTTTCCGCGGGCGCTTGCGACATAACCATCGGCAATGCGCTCATGCGCCCCGCGGCATGAGGCGACCTGAATAATGAACACCGGGCCGCACTGGCGCGATCGCGTGCAAGCCTTGGCCTGCGGGGCTTGCGTGCGATTCGCCCGATTCGCCGGCGCATTGCCCGGTTCAGGATCGCGGCGGCCCATGGCGGCGAAGCCGGCGAGTCGGCCGTCCGCGTCGATTGACGTCGCTTTATCGCGATGCAACATATCTCTCGTCGCCGGCCTCGGCGGCCCTTTCTCCGCTGCCGAAGACCTCACCGTGAATCCTGCAGGACCGACGAAACCCCATGCCGCATCGCGCCGTTCCATGCGCGCCTGCCGCTGTCGCGAGTGTTGCCGCTGAATCGCGCATCGCTTCGTCTCCGTCCGTCCGCTCGCTCTTCACGTTCGTCTTTGCCGCCATGTCCGCTTCGACCCTGAAATCTCCGCTCGCGACTGCGTTCGCTTCGCTGCAGCTCCGGCCCATCGCGCGAATGCCGATGCGTTGTCGCTGTAGCCGGCAGGTGATGCCCGCGACGGGTTGATCCTGCCAGCAAGGTTTTTCGCCCGTCCCGGATCGGTACGCGGCTGCACGGTAACGCCGTCCCGCGATTCCCTCTCCCTCGTGACCGCACTGCGCTTGCGCAGCGCCGGCGGCTGCGTGCCGTTCCGGGCGGGCGTTCTTTCGTCTCTTCGTTTTCCCCTTCGACTCGTACCCAGGAACTCCCCATGTCTTTCGCTCAGGTTTCATCCCGCTCCGGCGTGCGCTACCGACGCCTCACGCTCGCTCTGTCCATCGCCCTGGCCGCGCCGCTGGCGCAGGCCGACGACGCCACCGCCGCAGCCGATGCCGCGGCCGGCGTCACCCTCGACGCGGTCCAGGTGACCGGCACGAACCTCAAGCGCAGCGACGAGGCCGGGGTCAACCCGGTGCTGGTGATCGATCGCGCGCAGATCGAGAAGAGCGGCAAGGTCACCGTGTCCGACTTGCTGCGCAGCCTGACCGTCAACAGCGGCAACAGCTTCAACGAGCAGTACACCGGCAGCTTCGCCAACGGCTCGGCCGGCGTGTCGCTGCGCGGCCTCAGCCAGAAGAACACCCTGGTGCTGGTCAACGGTTATCGCGTGGCCTCGTATGGTTTCGCCCAGAACACCCAGGACAATTTCGTCGACCTCAACGCCTTGCCGTTGGGCGCGATCGAGCGGGTGGAAATCCTCAAGGACGGCGCGTCGGCGCTGTACGGTTCCGATGCGATCGCCGGCGTGGTCAACCTGATCCTGCGCCGCAAGATCGAAGGCTTGGAAGTCGATGCGGCCTATGGCGCGGCGACCGAGGGCGGCATCGATCAGAGCAGCCTCGGCCTGCGCGCCGGCCACGGCGATTCGGCCAAGGACGGCTACAGCCTGCGTTTCAGCCTGGACGTGTTCAAGCGCGGCCGTCTCGACGCCGACGAGCGCGACCTGACCCGCGACGGCGATTATCGCGACCAGCCCGGCGGACGCCTCGCCGGTTGGTCGACCCAGGGCGGCGCCTACTTGTCCAACCCGCGCGCGCCGGTGGCATTCGCGTGCCAGCCGGGCACCCAGTCGCGGCCCTACGCCGACTTCGGCAGCCCGCTGCCGGGCAACGCCTGCGCGTTCAACACCCAGCCGTTCCGCACCCTGGTACCGGACGTCGAGCGCTACCAGGCGCTGGTCGCCAGCGACGTGTGGTTCAACGATTCGCTGCAGGGCTTCGCCGAGATCCTCTACAGCACCAGCCACAACGGCACCTACTTCAGCGCGCCGATGTCGGTCGGCGCCGGCCTGCGCGCCTACGACCGCGGCACCGGCCGCCTGGTCGACATTCCGACGGTGTTGCCGGTCGGGCATCCGAACAATCCCAATGCGGTGCCGACCCCGTTCGAGTACTCCTTCCTCGACCTCGGCGCGCGCTACAAGATCAACAAGTCGCAGTTCCAGCGCACCCTGATCGGTTTGCGCGGCCACGGCGAGACCTGGGACTGGGAAGTCGCCGCCAGCCATTCGGAAAGCCGCCAGCGCGAGTACGTGCGCAACTTCCTCAATCGCTACGCGTTCGAACAGACCCTGGCCAGCGGCAGTTACGACTTTCTCAACCCCTCGCGCACGCCGGGCGCGCTCGACGCGCTGCGCCTGTCGACGCGGCGCCCGGGCACCTATCGCCTGAGCACGGTCAGCGGCAAGATCTCCGGCTTCCCCTGGCAGTGGCGCGCGGGCGACGTCGGCGTCGCCGCGGGCGTGGAGTTCCGCGACGAGGCCCAGGACGCACGCACCAGCCCACAGGTGCTGTCGGGCACCGAGCTGCGTCCGGCGATCAATCTGATCGACGGCAGCCGCCGCGTGTCGGCGGCGTTCTTCGAACTCAGCCTCAAGCCCTGGCAGCAGGTCGAAGTGCAGTTGGCCGGCCGCGGCGACCACTACGACGACTTCGGCAGCGCGTTTTCGCCCAAGCTCGGCATCCGCTGGCAGGCCAGCGACGATTGGCTGTTGCGCTTGAACGCGTCGCGCGGCTTCCGCGCGCCGTCGTTGCCGGAGATCGCGCAGAGCACCACGATCAGCTATGGCAGCGTGATCGACCCTTACGACCCGGTGCAGCCGGGCGCCTCGCGCGGCGTGACGATTCTTCGCGCCGGCAACCCCGAGCTCAAGGCCGAGCGTTCCAGCAACATCAACCTCGGCGTGTTGTGGGCGCCGGACGCCGACACCAGCCTCGGCGTGGATCTGTACCGGATCCGCCAGGACGACCTGATCGCGCCGGACAACGTCCAGTTCGTGGTCTCCAACCCGCAGACCAATCCCGGTCGGGTTACCCGCGATGCGCAGGGTCGTCTGCAACTGGTCGAAAACCGCTACGCCAACCAGGGCACGCTGACCACGACCGGCTTCGACATCGAAGGCCGCAAGGTCTGGCATGCCGGCGAGGCCGACTGGACCCTCGACGGCACCTGGACCCGCCTGCTGAGCTACGAGCAGCCGCAAGTCGCCGGTCAGAGCGCACTGGAAGGCGCCGGCGGCAACCGCTTCGGCGCGCTGCCGAAGTGGCGCGGCATCACTTCGCTGGCGTACGGCCGCGGCGACTGGAACGCGCAGCTGTCGTGGCGCTATATCGGTGGTTACCGGCAGCAGGTCGTCGATGCGCGCAGCAACCCGGGCCTGGACGCCAAGGTCGACGACCATCACCAGTTCGATCTCTACCTGGGCTACGAAGGCCTGCGCGACACCACGCTGTATTTGTCGGTGCAGAACCTCGCCGACAAGGACCCGCCGTTCGATCCGGCCGGCGGCGCGCTGCCCTACGACATCAGCCAGTACGACGCCTTGGGCCGGTTCGTCACGGTGGGGTTCAAGCACAAGTTCTGATTGCGCGATCCCATGCACGACTCTGAAGTCTCTGGATCCCCGCTTTCGCGGGGATGACGGCTCATACGAGGGCGGCGCAGCCTACCTACCGTCGTTCCCGCGTAGGCGGGCTCCGCTTTACTTCGGCGGAGCCGAACACCCAGGGCTTTACCGAGGCATCGCTCTGAAGTCTCTGGATCCCCGCCTGCGCGGGGGTGACGGTCAGGGGGAGACGTCGCGAAATCTACCTGAGGTCTCGGCCGTATCTCCGATTTGCTCAACCCCGATCAGGGCAATGCGACGTTAGCCATTACGACCACGGCGCCCAGCGGAAACCCGCTGCGCGCCCGGCCGCGATGGCATAGTGCGCGGGCCGAACGGATCACGGACAACAGGGAGAACGGATCATGGCATATGGATTGGCGAAGCGGCTGCTGGCCGCGACGTTGGCGGTGGGCCTGCTCGGCGCTTGCAGCAAGCACAACGCCGCGACGATGGAGGAGTCGGCCGCGGTGCCGATGGCCGACCTCGGCAAGCCCGATGCCGGCGGCTCGGCGCCGTCGCCGGGCAAGGCCGACCTCGGCGTGCTGCTGGCTTACGAACATCGGGTGCAGGTGCGCCTGCCCGGCGAGCGCATCGCGACCCAGATGCAGGCGGTGCGGGCCGCTTGCGACTCGGGCAAGTTCGGCGCCTGCGCGGTGTTGGACATGAGCCAGAGCGGCGGCGATTTCCCCAGCGCGATGCTGCAGCTGCGGGTCGTGCCGGCGGGGGTCGAGCCGCTGGTGGCGCTGGCCGGCAAGGGCGAGGAAATCTCCGAGCGCAGCATCCAGGCCGACGACCTGGCCACGGCGGTACGCGACAACGCCATGTTGCGCGACCGGCTGCAGAGGGAACATGCGCGTCTGTTGGAATTCCAGCAGCGCCAGGACCTCAAGATCGCCGACGTGCTGACCCTGTCGAACCGCATCGCCGAGCTCGAAGCGCAGCTGCAGGGCGCGCAGCAGGAAGCGGCGCAGCAGCAGCGGCGGATCTCGACCCAACTGGTCACCTTCGATTTCGAAACCACCCGCAGCCAAGCCAGCCGCAGCGAGATCGGCGAAGCCTTCCGCGATTTCGGCGGCATCGTGGCGGCGGTGATCGCGTTCCTGATCCGCGCCTTCGCGGTGTTGTTGCCGCTGCTGGCGGTGTTGTTGCCGCTGGTGTGGCTGATCCGCCGCACGCTGCGCAATCGCCGCAAGGCCCGAGGCGGCTGATAGCGGCGCGCGCCGCCGGCCTGCGGACCGGAGCTGCGCCCGTTACGGGCGCAGGCGCCGGCTCAGCGTTCTTCGTCGGTTTCGAACTCGACCAGCACGTCCAGGTCGAAGGCCAGCGCTTCCACCGCTTCGCGGACCTTGTTCGCGGTGGAGGCGTTGGGCGCGTCGACTTCAAGTTCGTGCACGCCGGGGCCGGCATCGTCGGGCAGGCCGGCGGAACTGGAATCGGAGTCGTCCATGTGCGGCATCAGGTCGGCGACTTCCTCGACGTGTTCGATGCCTTCCAGGCTCGACAGCAGGTTGCCGATGGCGCGCGCGTCGTTCTCGTTGCCGGTGATGCGCAGTCTGAGCAGGGGCATGGCGGAACCTTCGCGCAGGGGGGTATCGGCAGGCTAGGCAGGCGGCGGCTAAGGCGATGTGAAGCGATGCCGCCGGCCGCCCATTGCGATGCGCAACGTGGGTAAAACGTCACACCGGCTGCATGCCGGTGGAGTAGGGTAACGGCCATGAATACGACCTCCGCCGACGAGCATCCCGCGCCGAGCGTCACCCTGCGTCCGCTGGAGCGCGGCGACCTGCATTTCGTCCACGTGCTCAACAACAACCGCAGCGTGATGGGTTATTGGTTCGAGGAGCCCTACGAGTCCTTCGTCGAACTCGAAGAGCTGTACCGCAAGCATATCCACGACCAATCCGAGCGCCGCTTCATCGTCCAGGACAGCTCGCAAGAGCGGGTCGGGCTGGTCGAGTTGGTCGAGATCGACCACCTGCACCGGCGCGCCGAATTCCTGATCATGATCTCGCCGGAGCAGCAGCGCCGCGGTTACGCGCGCGCAGCCACCGACATGGCGATCAACTACGCTTTCCGCGTGCTCAATCTATACAAGCTCTATCTGCTGGTCGACGTCGACAATTCGCGCGCCATCTCGATCTACGAGCAGGCCGGGTTCCAGCGCGAAGGCGTGTTGATCGACGAATTCTTCAGCGACGGCCGCTACCACGACGTGGTGCGGATGTGCCTGTTCCAACCGCAGGCGTTGGAGCGCGGCGCCAGCGCCAAGCCGCTGTCGCGCGGGCCGGAGCGGGACTGAGTCCGGCGCCGAACGGCGCCGAACACGACTGAGGCCGGCGCCGGGCGACGCCGGATCTTGCGGAAGCCGACGCCGTGCGCGCGGCGCTGGGCTCAGCGCTTCTTGCCCTTGCCCTTCGCTTTGGACGGCTGCGCCGCGGACTGCGCGGTCTGCTCGCGCACCGGCAGCGGCACGTTGCAGATGTTGACGTGGCCGGCCGGCTGCTTGTACCACTCGTCGCGGCGATTGCGGCGCGATTCGACCAGTTCGGCGAACAGCGGTGTGTCGGTGCGCAGCACTTCCAGGTTGGCGCGTTCGGCCTTCGGCACGTCGGCGGCCAGGCGGATCGCGCGGATCGGCGTGCGCTCGGCCGGGGTCTCGTAGAAGCCGAGGTTGCCGGTGCCGCGCGGCAGCGACGACAGCAGCTCGATGCCCTTGACCACGCGCCCGACCGTGGTGATGTTGCGGTCGAGGTGGCGCGGCGATTGCCCGGTCACCACGTACAGCTCGGTGCCGTTGCTGGAATCGGCGGCCATGTCGCGGCCGGCGCCGACGGTGCCGTAGCAATGGGTGAGCCAGCTCGAACCGGTGGCCGAATCGCGTGCGGCCGGGAAGCCGGCGACGAAGCCGGCCTCGGCCGCCCAGCCGTCGGCGTCGGGCAGCACGGTCATCGCCAGACCCTGGCTCTTGCGGGCGAATTCGGCCGGCAGCTTCGCCTTGACCCCGCGGCCGTAAGGCTTGCGCTGGGCTGCGTCCTCGGCGTTCGCATCGCCCCATTGCACGACGTAGTTGTCCTGCGAGCGGTTGATGCTGAGGCCGTTCCAGTACTGATTGGTGGCCAGGGCGCGGATGTTGGCGACGTGCGCCGGCGCGAACTGCGGCGCCAGCTCGATCACCACGCGGCCGCGCGGCAGTTCGACGTACAAGGTGTTCTTCGGGTCCAGCGCGCGCCAGTCGGCGGGCTGGCTGGCGTCGAGGATCTCCTGCATCGGGCGCGCCGGCGTCTGCGCTGCTGCAGTCTGCAGCACGGCGACGGTCAACAGGCTCAGCAGGGCGGTTTGCGGCATCGAACGCATCGGGCGATCTCCTGTCAGGGCTGGCGAGTGTAGTCGCCGCGCATGAATTCGGCGAAGTCGGTTTCGCCCGGGAAGCGGTTCTCGATGACGAAGCGGTGGCGCTCGCCGTCGAGTTCGTAGCGATAGCGCGATTCGCCGCGCGGGGTGACCTGGTCGAAGCACAGGCTGTCACCGTGCCAGCGCCCGCGTGCCGGCGCGGCCGGATACCCGAGCGAGTCGAACCACCACCACAGCACCTGGTCGCTGCCGGGCTCGACCAGGAACACGCCGTGGCCGCGGAACACGGTCGTGCCGTTGCGTTCCTGGCGGTAGTCCTGGATCAGCGCGCCGCCGTCGAGGGCGACCCGGTAATCGCCATGGCCGACCGAGGCGGCCGCCGCGCCGGTGGGGTCGGCGTTGCGTTCGGGCCCGGACCAGGCGCCGGCGAGGCGGTGCAGCAGGGCGAGCTGGGCAGGGTCGGGGCGGGGCGATTCCATGGCGTCTGCATGACCTCATCGAGGATGTCGTCGGGCCGGGCGGTGCGGCCGGGTCGCCGCAGCGTACCCCAGCTCCACGAGCCGAAAGCGGCCCTGCGCCTCGTCCTGGTGACTATCGGCACATTCGCTATACCGAACTTCGTACTAGTCTGACCTCAACGATAGCGGAGAGCGACATGACCGACTTCGATAACCAACTGCGAAAGTTCCAGAAAGAGCTCAGTGCCGGCACCGTCTCGCTGGCCCTGTTGGCGGTATTGGCCTCGGCCGCCGAGCCGATGTACGGCTACCAGATCGCCAAGCGCCTGGAGCGCGAAGGCGAGGGCGTGCTCAGCGGCAAACAGAGCGCGCTGTACCCGGTGTTGCGCAACCTCGGCGCCGGCGGCCTGCTCGACAGCCACGTCGAGCCCTCGGTGACCGGTCCGCCGCGCCGCTATTACCGCATCACCGAAACCGGACTGTCCGTGCTGCGCGAATGGGTCATGGCCTGGCGCGCCACCCGCGATTCCGTCGATTCCGTCCTTCAGGGGCTAGCACTATGAACACCACCGCCACCGGTTCCTTCGCCCGCCCCGACAGCGCACTGCCGCAGTCGATACCGGACTACCTCGATCGCCTGCGCGCGGCTCTGGCCGGCGCCGACAAGGCGCTGATCCAGGACGCGCTGTACGACGCCGAGGAATACTTGCGCTCGGAGATGGCCGAGAACCCGGGCCAGAGCGAGGCCGAAGTGATCGCCGCGGTCGCCGGCAGCTACGGCGCGCCCGACGAAGTCGCCGATATCTATCGCGACACCGAGGTCAAGGTGCAGACCGCGTTGCGCCCGCCGGCACCGAAGCCGCGCCAGTCGCCGCTTGGGCGGTTCTTCGGCGTCGCCGCCGAACCGCGCACCTACGCCGCGCTGTTCTACATGCTGTTCTCGCTGGCGACCGGCATCTTCTACTTCACCTGGGTCAATGTCGGCGTGTCGCTGTCGCTGGGCCTGCTGGTCCTGATCATCGGCGTGCCGCTGCTGATTCTGTTCCTGGGCTCGGTGCGGATCCTGTCGCTGGTCGAAGGCCGCCTGGTCGAGGTCATGCTCGGCGAACGCATGCCGCGCCGGCCGCTGTACCACAACCGCGAACGGCCGCTCCTGGAACGCATCAAGGACATGTTCGCCGATCCGCGCACCTGGACCACGCTGATTTACATGCTGCTGATGCTGCCGCTGGGCATCGCTTACTTCACCGTCGCGGTGACCGGCCTGAGCGTCTCGCTGTCGCTGATCTTCTTCCCGCTGCTGCGGCTGTTGGGCATCGGCACGGTGCAGTTCGATGGCTACGACGTGTTCATGGCCTGGGAACCGTGGTCGTGGCCGGTGGCGATGTTGATCGGCGTGGCATTGCTGTTCGCGACCCTGCACGTCGCACGCTTCGTCGGCAAGTTCCACGGCCAGATCGCCAAGCACCTGCTGGTGCGCTTGGGCTGAGAGCAGGGGAAACGGCAGTCGCCGCCGCGATCGGCGATCTTCGATCGCTGCGAGAGTCGAACCAGACGAAGCCGGCCCGAGGGCCGGCTTCGTCGTTGTGGTGTGTACCTACCGCCGAACGCGCTGAGCTGCTGGCCTTCGTCGCTGCTGTCGCTGTTCCCCCCTTTGGAAAAGGGGGAAGGGGGGATTTGCTTTTGCTTGGCTGCGCGCATCGCGCTGAACGGCAAATCCCCCGCGCCGAAACTGCATCGGGCTTCGTGCCGTGTCGGGCGCTTGCCCCCTATCCAACGGGGGCGATGTGAGACGGGGCCAGGCTGCGTATCACTGCATGAAGCAGTTCACCTTGACCTGCAGGAAGCTGGCCTGTTCCTGCTGCATCGCGGCCTGGCAGACCGGGTCGGTCGACGAGCCGGCCTGCTGGCACTTCATCGCGCGTTGCTGCGAAACGACGTTGTAGATCTGCCGGTTGACCGAGCACTGCGGCGTCGGTGCCGGGCATTGCGCATCCATCACCTGCCAATAGACGTTCTCGACCTGCTGGCGCTGCTGGCAGATCGGGCTGTTCGGGCCTTGCGTGGTGCAGGCCTGTACGCGCTGGATGTGGCTGATTTCGACTTGGATACGCGAAGACTGGCAGGCCGCGGTGGCGGCGGAAGCCGCACCCGAGCACAGCATCAGGGCGGACAGGACGGCGGAAACGGTGGCGAGTTTCATGCGGTTCTCCTTGAGCCGGGGCAATGGAACGAGTCGAGGGGTGAAGCACGATCCGGGGCAAGAGCGCGGCAGAGCGCCGATGCTTGCGACGGGACGTAGGGGCCTGCGATCGCAGTCGGCGATCGCGCTTGCGATGAGGTCGATGGATGAGGCAACGCAACGCGACGCGCAGGCCTCGGCGCTGCGGCGGGCGATGACGAGATAACGATGCGATGCGGCATGGGCCTTCCTGGCGTGTCGCGAACGGCGTGGCCGGTTCGCGTGGTCCTGATCAGTTCGAACCGATTCGTCCGAGCGGATGCGTTCGAGCCGACTCGATGCGGCGGCGACGTTCAAGCGGCATTCGGCGGCGGGCGCGGCGATCCTTCGGCGGGCTTCAGCGCCGAATGTATCCGCAAAATTCGCCGGGTCCTCGCGGGGACGGCTGCGTTTGCTACCCAGTCGACAGTTTTTCCGTGCGGATCGGCCGGGTTCACGGATAAAAAAAGCCCGATGCATGGCATCGGGCTCGGGTTGCGGCGGCTGTGCGCGCTATGGCGCGGGAAAGCTCACGCCGCGTACTTGGCGATGAACTTGCGCACCTGCGGATAGACCTGCTCGCGCCAGCGGCGGCCGCTGAAGATGCCGTAATGGCCGGCGCCGAGGATGGTCAGGTGCTCGCGGTCGGCTTCGGCCACGCCGGTGCACAGCGTGTGCGCCGCGCGGGTCTGGCCCTGGCCGGAAATATCGTCGAGTTCGCCTTCGATGGTCAGCAGGGCGGTGTTCTTGATCGCGCCCGGATTCACCCGTTCGCCGGCGACGTCCCACAGCCCGCGCGGTAACAGGTGCTCCTGGAACACCACGCGGATGGTGTCGAGGTAGTACTCGGCCGGCATGTCGAGCACGGCGTTGTATTCGTCGTAGAAACGGCGGTGCGAGTCGGCGTCTTCGAGGTCGCCCTTGACCAGGTCCTGGTAGAAATCCCAGTGCGACTGGAAATGCCGCTCGGGATTCATCGCGACGAAACCGCCGTGCTGCAGGAAGCCCGGATAGACGCGGCGGCCGCGGCCGGGGAAATTGGCCGGCACGTGATGGATCAAATTGCCTTCGAACCACCACAGCGGCTTGTGCACGGCGAGGTCGTTGACCTGGGTCGGGCTTTCGCGGGTGTCGATCGGGCCGCCCATCATCACCAGCGAACGCGGCGTGGCTTCGCCGCGCGCGGCCATCAGCGAGACCGCGGCGAGCACCGGCACGGTCGGCTGGCACACGCTGATCACGTGCAGGGTGTCGGCGCCGATCAGGCGGATGAAATCCTGGATGTAGGCGACGTAGTCATCGAGGGTGAAGGCGCCGTCCTCGGCCGGCACCATGCGCGCGTCGACCCAGTCGGTGATATAGACCTTGTGATCGCGCAGCAGGGTCTTGACCGTGTCGCGCAGCAGAGTGCTGTGGTGGCCCGACAAGGGCGCGACCACCAGCACCGGCGGATCGTCCTTGAGCTCGGCGATGTTGTCGGCATCGTCGGCATAGCGCTTGAAGCGCAGCAGCCGGCAGAACGGCTTGCGCTGCATCTCGCGCTCAATCACCGGATAGGCGTTGCCGTCGATCTGGATGGAGTGGATGCCGAACTCGGGCTTCTCGTAATCCTTGCCGACCCGGTACAGCAGTTCGTAACCGGCGGCCAGGCGCGAGGCGCCGGGCACGGCCGAAAGCCAACTGCCGGGCGCGGCGAACATCTTCGCGCCGGCTTCGGCCCAGTAGGTCATCGGCGCCATCCAGGCACGGCCGAGTTCATGCATCTGATAAAGCAGCATCGGATGGGACTCTCTGTGACGTTACGACTGTGGCGGTACGGCCTGAGGCCGGAGCGTCGAGGCTCCGGCCCGGGTGGTTTGCTGCGCCGCAGCATAGCGGATTGGGACGGCGGTCGCGTGAATGGCCTTAGCGAGTGCGACCCGCGTTCCAGGATGCGCTGAGACGCCGCGGCGTCGCGGTTTGTGGGCTTACTCGGCGGTTTCCAATGCCGCGGTGCCGCCGCGCAACTCCGGCGCCAGCCACAGGTGCGAGCCCAGGCTGGCGAAGCCCTGGGCGGCGAAGCGTTCGCGATAGAACTTGGCCGGGCGGCGCTTGAAGCCGACCGTGTCGCCTTCGATGCCGTCCTCGCGGCTGAAGGTCTCCAGGAAGGCGACGCCGCCGCAGAGTTCGGCCAGGCCGGACAGGCCGCGGTCGAGTTCGCGGGTGTCCAGGTAGTGCAACACGTCGCTGCAGATCAGCAGGTCGACCGGGGCGCAGGGGCGCAGGAACTCGAAGTCGCCGAAGCGCGCCAGATGCAGGTTGCGACTGCGGCCGTAACGGCCGATCGCGTACTCGCTGCTGTCGAAACCCAGATAGCTCGCGCGCGGCCGCAGCTTCAGCAGCGGCGCCCGCCACGGCCCTTCGCCGCAGCCGATGTCGAGCACGCTGCGCAGCGGGCGCTCCAGGTGGTACTCGGCGGTGGCCACGGCCAGCGCGACCTTGCGCGCCAGGCGGGCGCTGCCGCCGATGGCCTGGTCCTTGAGGGCCGGGTCGCGGTACCAGCGCTGGAAGTAGTCGCGGTCGTACTGTTTGCTCATGGGGTCATCGGCGTTGCGTGGAGCGTGGCATCCTATCGTGCCCGGCCGGCGGACAGGGTGCGACGCGCGCCTGCGTTGTATTCGATGATGGTTTCATCGGTTCCGCCCGCCGACACCGCCAGCCGACTTCAGGACGCCCGCGCATGAATGCCTATCTGTGGACCAAGACCTTCCATCTCGTGTTCGTGATGGCCTGGATGGGCTCGGTGTTCTACCTGCCGCGGATCCTGGTCAACCTGGCCGAAGCCGGCGACGAGCCGGCGGTGCGCGCCCGATTGGTGCTGATGGGGCGGCGCCTGTACCGCTTCGGCCACATCATGTTCGGCGTTGCCGCGATCCTGGGCGGCGTGCTGTGGTTCGTGTTCCACATGAGCGGCGGCTGGCTGCACGCCAAGCTGACCGTGGTCGCTGTGATGCTGGCCTATTACATCGTCACCGGCCGTTGGCTCAAGGGTGTCGATCAGGGGCGCGCGCTGCCGTCCTCGCGCAACTTGCGCATCTTCAACGAGATCCCGGTGTTCGCCCTGATCGCGATCGTCTGGCTGGTGTTGGCTAAGCCGTTTTGAGCCGGGAATGGGGATTCGGGAATCGGGATTCGTAAAAGCGGGATTCGTAAAAGCGGGAATCGTGGGCGGGCCGACGCTGGCGACCTGGTAACGAAAACGGCGACCTGCCGGCAGGTCGCCGTTTTGTTGTTCGCCAGTGCGCCGAAGGGCAAATCCCCCGCGCCGAAACTGCATCGGGCTTCGTGCTCAGGTCGGGCGCTCGCCCCCTTCTTCAAAGCGGGCGATGGGAGTCTGCGATGGCAGAGAGTGTTCGGGGCCTACGTTCAGCCCTTGCTTTTGCTGTTCCCCCCCTTTGGAAAAGGGGGGCAGGGGGGATTTGCTCTAACGCGAATGCTTCAACGATTCTTGAAATCGTCCGCTTTCGGCAGCGCCAGCGGAATCGCGTTCGCGTCGCAATCGCCCTTCGCGCACAACGCCGCGCGCAGCTTCGGCATGCTCTGCAGCATGAAGTGGTAGATCGTGTTCTGCTCGACGCTGCCGCGCACGGCGTCGCTGCCGGGGCCGCGCGCCCAGATGCCGACGTCGTCGCCGCCATGGGTCTCGGCGTTGGTCGGCACCAGCGCTTCCTGCATGTAGTCCGGATGCGCGGTGTCGACCTTGCTCAGGTCCGGGCGGCCCTTCTCGGCCATCTGCGTGCCGCTGACGGTGTGCGGATAACGGTGCGGACCTTCCGGTTGCTGCGCGCTGGCGCCGACGTAGCCGGGGCCGTTGCTGTAGCTGAGGGTGGTGTAGGGCATGCCGAGCGCGTCGCGGGCGTAGTCGCCCGGGTCGCCTTCTTCGCCGCTGCTGCCGCGCACCTTGCCGAGCATCGGGTTGCCGCGCACCGGGTAGCCGACGAAGCTCAAGGTATGCGAGTGGTCGGCGGTGACTAGGATCAGGGTGTCGTCGGCCGAAGTCGCCTGGTTCGCAGCCTCCACCGCTTCGCTCAGGGCGATGGTGTCGGTCAGGGCGCGGTAGGCGTTGCCGAGGTGATGGGCGTGGTCGATGCGTCCGCCTTCGACCAACAGCACGAAGCCCTTGTCGCCCTTGATGCGCTTGAGGCGTTCGATCGCCGCGGTGGTCATCTCCGCCAGCGAGGGTTCGCCGGCGCCGTCCTGCGGGCGGTCGTGCGAGAACTGCATGTGGTCGGGCTCGAAAAGGCCGAACAGCGGCTGGTCCTTCGGCGCCGCGGCGAATTGCTTGGCGTTCCAGACATAGCTGCCGCCGGGGTGGCGCTGCTTCCAGGTCGCGACCAGATCGCGGCCGTCGAGGCGCTGGCCGACCTTGTCGTCGTACTCGGGGTCGCGCTGTTCGGCGGTCATGAAGTTGCCGCGGCCGCCGCCGAGCAACACGTCCGGGCCGGTGCCGTAGGGCGATTCGATCATCTGCCGGGCGATGTCGGCGCAGCCTTCGGCCTTGGCTTTCTCCGGCAGGTCCATGTCGTTTTCCCAGTTGCGATCGGCCGAATGGCTGAAGGTCGCGCCAGGGGTGGCATGGGTGACGCGGGTGGTGGTGACCACGCCGGTGGCCAGGCCGCTGCTCGCGGCGAGTTCCCACAGGGTCAGCATCGGTGCCGCCAATGCGCCGGCGCAATCGCCGCGCGCGGCCTGCTGGCCGATGCTGAGCACGCCGGCGCGGGTCTTCACCCCGGTGGCCATCGCGCTCATGGTGCCGGCCGAATCGGGCGTCTGCGAGTCGGTGTTGTAGGTCTTGCTGAGCGCGGTCGCGGGGAAGCGTTCCCAACTCAGGCGGTTCTCTTCGCCGGGCGCGCCCTTGAGCTGGCCGGCGAGGATGCGCGCGGCGGCGACCGTGGTCAGGCTCATGCCGTCGCCGACGAACAGGATCACGTTCTTGGCCTGGCCGCCGCTGGCGCCGCGTTGCGCGGCCTGGGCGGCGCCGTCGCGATACCACCAGGCCGGCGTCTCGCCCTGCGGATGCTGGATCGCGGGGACGTCGATGGCGACGCCGTGTGCCGCGGGCGCATCGGCGCGCGTGGGCGCCGATGCGGCGCAGGCGCTGAGCAGCGCGGGAACGAGAAGGACGGAAGCGGAACGCAGCTTGGACATGGACGGCCGGCTTGGGATGACTAGCCGGCGATTATGCCCCGGGTCTGTGACGGCGCGGCGCTGGCACCCGGGCGTCGCTTTGCGGGAACAGGCGGGAGCGGGGGGCGGGTAAGCAGGAGCGAGGAGTGAGGAGTGAGTAAGGGCCGGAGCAACGCCGTTGCCTTCGCTCACTCCTCACTCCTACCCACTCACTTCTAGCTTCAAATAGCCTGTCCCAGCCGCAGGTCCGAGCGGTGCTCGAGGAAATTCACCACCAACCCGAGCCCGATCACGAACGCGGCGACTACCAGGATCTGGTTGAGGCCGACCTGCCGCAGCACCACGCCGCCGATCAACGAACCCAGGGCGATGCCGATGTTGTAGCCCGACACGGTCAGGCTGGAGGCGATCTCGGCCGAACCCGGGATCAGCCGGCGCGACACTTCGATGCCGTAGTGGCCGAGCGACGGCGTCGCGCTCATCGCGAACAAACCAAGCACCAGGATGCCGGCGTAGGCCGCCGAGGGCAGGCCGATCAGGAAATAGATCGCCAGGAACAGCGCCGCGATCAGGGCGTAGTTGAAGCCGATCGTGCGCGATACGCCAAAACGCGCGGCGGCGATACCGCCGACGTGGTTGCCCAGCACCACGCCGATGCCGAACAGCAACAGCAGCAGGTTGGCGGTGTCCTGGCTGTAGCCGAGCGAATCGATGATGAGCTTGGGCAGATAGGTGTAGGCGATGAAGTAACCGCCGAACAGCAGCACGATCTTCATCAGCGCCGACAGCACGCGCGGGTTGGAGATCACTTCGACGAAACCGACCTGCTGCGCAGCGGCCTCGCGCGCGCCGGCGCGCGCCGGGATCCAGCGCCACATCGCCGCCGCGGCGATGAAATAGCTCGCGCCGAGCAGCCAGAACGTCGCTTGCCAGTGGTAGTGATCGCTGACGAATCCCATGATCGGAATGCTCAACACGATGGCGATGGTCAGGCCGGACACCACCTGGGACATGCCCTCGATGGTCGAGCGTGGGCTGAGCTTGCCGGCCAGCGGCATCGCCAGCGAGAAGAACAGGCCGTGGTTGGCGCCGAGCAACAGCCGCGCGACCAGCAGCAGGCCGAAGTGCTCGCTGGCCGAAGCGAGCACGGTCAACACGCCGGCCAGGGCCATCGACACCGCCAGTGTCAGGCGGGCGTCGTAACGCTGCAGCAACCGAGTCAGCAGCGGCGCGCCGATGGTCACGCCGATGGCGTAGATCGCCACCAGCCACCCGAGCTCGTCGCTGCTGCGGTGCAGTTGATGGCTCAGCGACGGAATCAGCCCGACCGTGCCGAATTCGGCCGAGCCGAGCGCGAAGGCGCCGAGCAGGAGAGAAAACAGGGGTTTGTTCATTGGGCGGGAATCGGGGATCGGGAATAGGGAATGGGACGAGCAAGAACAGCGAAAGCGAGAAAGGCGGGGCGAAAGTACGGATTGTTGCGGAACCGCTTCTGCGATTCCCTATTCCCGATTCCCCATTCCCGGCGGCTTACAAATGACTGCCGCCGCTGGCATCGAGCGTGGTGCCGGTGAGCCAGCGGCCGTCGTGCGAGGCGACGAAGGCTACCGCATCGGCGATGTCCTCCGGTTGACCCACTCGCCCGATCGCCTGGCTCTGCAAAATCGCCGCGCGGCCGGCCTCGTCCTGCAGGAAGGTGTTCATGACCGTTTCGATGGCGCCGGGCGAGACGTTGTTGACGGTAATGCCGCGCGCGGCGAACTCGGGCGCGAGCTGCAGGGTCAGGGTTTCCAGCGCGCCCTTGCTGGCGGCGTAGGCGGCCAGGCCCGGGGTGGCGACGCGGGTCGACAGCGAGGAGATGTTGACGATGCGGCCGCCTTCGTTGAGGCGCGGCGCGGCCTGCTGGATGGCGAAGAACACGCCTTTGACGTTGACGTCGAACAGGCGGTCGAACTGCGCCTCGGTGGTGTCGGCCGGTGTGGCGGCCACGGCGACGCCGGCGTTGTTGACCAGGATGTCGAAGCCGGGCCGGCCGTTGGCGTCGAGCAGGAAACGATCGAGTTCGACATAGGCCTGGACGATCGAGGCGACCGAGCCCAGGTCGGCGCCGATGGCGACCGACTGCACGCCGAGGGCGCGGATCTCGGCGGCCACCGCCTCGGCTTCGTCGCGCGAGGCGCCGTAGTTGATCGCGACATGGGCGCCGTCGCGGGCCAGGCGCAGGGCGATGGCGCGGCCGATGCCGCGGCTGGCGCCGGTCACGAACGCGGTCTTGCCGTGCAGGGGGTTGCTGGAAAGCGTGCTCATGTCGGGTGTCCGGAGAGGAGGGGCGGCTGGGGAGGGCGATGTGTTATTCTGTTGTTCCGATATTCGGAACAATGGAAACCATAGCAGCAGGCCTCGGCTTGTTGCAAGCTGTCGCCATGAGACCCCTGCATCACCCCGCCATCGACGACATCGAGATGACCAGCGTGCTGTATGCGCTGGCCGATCCGGTGCGCCTGGGCATCGTCCGCTCGCTGAGCCGCGACCATCCGGTGTCCTGCGTCGGCGCCTGCATCGGCGAAGACCTGCCGCGCGCGACCTTGTCGCGGCACTTCGACGTGCTGCGTTCGGCCGGCCTGGTCAACACGGTCAAATCCGGAACGCAGTATCTCAACACCCTGCGCTGCGACGATCTCGAACGGCGTTTCCCCGGCCTGCTGCGGGCGATCCTGGCCGGTGCCGGCGGCTCGCAGCCGGCCAGGAAGCCGCCGGCCAAACCTGCGCCGAAGCCGGTGGCCAAGGCGCCTGCGCGCGGACGCCGCGCCGACGCTTCGCGCACGCCGCCGGCGAAGGCCCGAGCATGAAAGCGCGGACTGCGTCGCGCTGTTTTGCCGAAGCGGTCGCTCTTCATGAAATTTCGTTGCCGGCTTATGCGCTAGGGTTTGCCGGCGGCGTATCGAACCTGTTTATGGTGTGCCGCTCGCTCCGCGCCGGGCTGGTCCGGCCGGAGTCTTCCGACGAATCTTCTGGATAGTCCGTCATGACCGCCTTGCTCTCCGCGTGGTTCCGCATTCCGTTCTGGCAGCGCGTGGTCGGCGGCTTCGTGCTCGGCGCGCTCGCCGGCTGGGCCTTCGGGCCCGCGGCTGAAACCTGGTTCGGCCCGCTCGGCGATCTTTACGTCACCCTGATCAAGATGATCGCGGTGCCGCTGGTGTTCTTCGCGGTGATCAACGCGGTGGCCTCGCTGCATGGGCAGAAGTCGATCGCCGCGCTCGGCGGACGCACCTTCCTGTGGTTCGCGGTCACCGCGGTCCTCGCCGTCGGCATCGGCCTGGCGGTCGGCACCGTGCTACAGCCCGGCAGCGGCGTGATGGGGCTGGCGATCGACAGCGGCTACAAGCCGCGCGACGTGCCCAGCGTGACCAAGGTGCTGCTCGACGTGGTGCCGAGCAATCCGTTCTACGCCCTGACCGGCATCGGCGCGACCAAGAACGCCGCCGGCGAGACCGTGCTCGCGGCCGGCAAGGGCTCGATCCTGCCAGTGATCTTTTTCGCCGGCCTGCTCGGCTTCGCGATGGTCAAGCTAGGCGAGAAGGTCGCCGGGGTGCGCAAGCTGGTCGGCGAGACCAGCGACCTGATGATCCAGGTCACCCGCTTCGTGCTCGAAGTCACCCCGATCGGCACCTTCGGCCTGATCGCCGCGCTGGTCGGCGCCTACGGTTTCGAGAAGCTGCTGCCGCTGGGCAATTTCGTGTTCGCCCTGTACCTGGCCTGCGCCCTGCACATCGTCGTGGTCTACAGCGGCCTGCTGCTCGCGCACGGGCTGAACCCCTTGAAGTTCTTCCGCGGCGCCGCGCCCGGCATGCAGGTGGCGTTCGTAAGTTCGTCGAGCTTCGCCGCGATGCCGGTGGCGATGCGTTCGATCACCCACAACCTCGGCGTCAATAAAGACTATGCGGCGTTCGCCTCGCCGCTGGGCGCCAGCATCAAGATGGACGGCTGCGGCGCGATCTATCCGGCCCTGTGCGCGGTGTTCATCGCCCAGTACACCGGCACGCCGCTGACCGCCGACCAGTACTTCATCGTCATGATCGCCTCGGTGCTCGGCAGCTTCGGCACCGCCGGCGTGCCCGGCACGGCGGTGATCATGGCCACCGTGGTGCTCAGCGCCGCCGGCCTGCCGCTGGAGACCATCGGCTATCTGTATGCGATCGACCGCGTGCTCGACATGATGCGGACCATGACCAACGTGACCGGGCAAATGCTGGTGCCGGTGCTGGTGGCCAAGGAGACCGGCCTGCTCGACAAGGCGGTCTACGACGCGGCGCCGACCAATGTCGGGATCGAGGAAGAAAGCAAAGCCTGAGCGAGGACGAAGGCCATGCAGGGTGCGAGGCGTCGAAACAAGCGTGTAGGCAGAGTGGTAGCGGCCCTGGGGTTCGCGAGCGCGTTCCGGTGGCCGTCGCTGCTGTTGGCTTCGAGCCTGCTGGCGGCGTGCGCGACGCACCCGAACCTGCCCGAGGCCGAACAGACCGGCCGCAGCGGCCAGGTCGGCGTGCGCTCGATCGACAAGCTGATGCCGGCCAGCGAGCGCATGCAACTGGCCGACAACGAAACCTTCCAGATGCCCCTGGCCGAATACGGCAATCCCAATCCGCTGTATCCGCCGGTGCTGCTGGCCCAGCGCCTGCCGCCGCAAACCATCTGCCTGCGCGTGGCCATCGGCGAGGACGGCAAGGTCATGGACAGCCAGCCGATCGACGATGCCGCCAGCGGTTGCCCGCGCCCGGCCCAGACCGACCCGCGTTTCGTCGAGGCCGCGCGCAATGCGGTGGCGCAATGGCGTTTCGACCCGGCGTTCCGCTGCGTCTATCCCGGTGCGCGACCGATCGACGAGCAGGGCTGCGTCAGCGGCCGCGAAGAAGCGGTCGCGGTGAGCCTGGCCTTCAGCTTCGTGTTCGAGCAGGAAGACGGCAAAGGCTCGGTGCGGGTCGGCGGATAAGCCGGCGCGTTCGTCGGCCGGATCGAAGATACTGGCGGCCTGCACAGCGAAGGAGGTCGGCATGACCTTCGAATTACCCGCGATCGAACTGGTCGAAATCTTCCCGCAGATCGAGGACTACTGCCGTTTGCGTATCCTCGCCGGCATGTCGCCGCGCACGCCGCAGGCAGCGGCGCGCGGCCTGCCGAACACCTTGTACGGGGTCAGCCTGTTGCGCGAAGGGCAGGTGGTCGGCATGGGCCGCATCATCGGCGACGGCGGTTGTTTCTACAGCGTGGTCGACATCGCGGTGACGCCGGACCTGCAAGGGCGCGGATTGGGCCGGCGCATCCTCGACGCGCTCGACGCCTGGTTGCGCGCGAATGCCGAGCCTTCCGCATTCGTGACCCTGGTCGCCGACGGCGACGCCCGGCATCTCTACGCCAAGTACGGTTTCGCCGAGAGCGCACCGCATGCGGTGAACATGGAATATGTGGTCGGCGCACGCAGCGCAGGCTGAGCGTCGACGGCAAGCGTTCGAGGACCAGCGCCGGACAAGGCGTCTCAGGAGGAGCGGATGTCGGTGGAAATCGTATCGCGGCCGATGACGGACGCGGAACTGAGCGAGCTGGCGTCGCTGAGCCGGGCTGGGCCCACACCGGTCAAGACCGCGTTTGAGAGCTGGGTGGTCGCGACGGCGTCGCTGAGCTTGGCGATGGCCTTGCTCATCATGGGCGCGGGCTGGGTGGCGCGGAGGTTGTTCGGCGCCGGGGCCTGGGGCGACGACTACGCTTCCTTCGCGATTCTGGTTTGTGCAGTCGCGATCGCGCTGGGCTGCGCGGTGTACGCCTGGCGCCACGGCCGCAGGCTGAGCCGCACGCGTGGCGTGTCCCGCGAGCGTTATCGGGCCGATATGCGGGCGGGGACGGTGAACGAGGAGCACTACGAGTTCAGCGAATGCAAGTCGCTGGCCGAGCCCGAGCACGGCGGCGGCCTGGTCTACCTGCTCAAGATCGATGCCGGTCGTTGCCTGGCAGTCTACGACTACGACAGTCTGCGCATCGCCATGGACGATGGCGATCCCTTGAGCAGCCCGATGACCCCCTGCCGCCGCGCGACGCTGCGCCGCGCGCCGGTTTCGGCGCACGTGTTTTCGTTCGAGTTCGATGGCGAGCCCTTCGATAAGAGCCCGCAGGGCGAGCTGCCCGCGCAGGTGGAGTGCTGGCCGGAGCACGGCGAGGTCTGGGAAGTGTCGTGGCACGAGATCGAGCGGCGGCTCGACGGCGCTTGAGGCGGACCGGCCGCCCTCAAACCCGCGAGAACTTCCATGACTGCATGCGCCCGTCGCGATAAGGCATCACCCCGTGGAAGGGGCGCGGGTCGGCGTCGAACACCAGCGGCAGGAACTCGCGGTCGCCTTCCCACATCGGCAGTTCGTGCAGGCGCTCGATCGGCACCCAGTCCAGCGCGCCTTCGGCATTGCTCGCGAACGGCGTGCCCTCGAAGGCGGTGATGGTGAAGACGAAGCCCAGCCAGTCCTCGCCGTGCTTGCCGAAGCCGGGCCAGCTGATGGTGCCGCGCAGGTTCATCGCGGTGCAGTCGATCCCGGCTTCCTCGAAGATCTCGCGGCGCATGCCGGCGACCACGTCCTCGTCGGCTTCGAGCTTGCCGCCCAGGCCGTTGTACTTGCCCAGCTGATGGTCGTCGGGGCGCGCGTTGCGGTGGACCATCAGGACTTGGCGGCCATCGGGCGAAATCACGTAGCCCAGGGTGGCCACGATAGGCGTATACGGCATCGGCGGGGGGTCGGCGGAGCAGGGGCGCGGGCCGCACAGTGTCGGCGATTCGCCCCGCAACGACCAGCGCCGTCGATCCCCCTACGTGACTTTCGACCCGTATCGGCGGGCCCTTCCCGGGTTAGGGTGCCGGAGCCTCCGGCGCGTCGCAGCAGCGGTCCCGCGACGGCCGACGGACTCATTCGACAGGACAGGGAGATTCCCATGCGCAAGCCTCACCTCTGCGTGCTGCTGGCCGGTCTGACCACGATCACGACCGCCGCGTTCGCCACTGCGCACGCGGCCGAGAGCGATCGCTGGCAGTTGCCGGTTGCGGTCAAGAAACTCGACAACGGATTGACCGTGGTCGTCTCGCAAGACCACAACTCGCCGACCGTCGGCGTCAGCGTGGTCTATCACGTCGGCATGCGGCTGGAGCCGAAGAACCGCACCGGCTTCGCCCACCTGTTCGAGCACTTGATGTTCCAGGGCACGCCGGTCGCGCCGAAGGGCGTGTTCGACCAGGTCATCAGCGGCGGCGGCGGACGCAACAACGGTTCCACCCGCGCCGATTTCACCAATTACATCGAAGTCGCGCCGGTCTCGGCACTCGACCGCATCCTGTGGCTCGAAGCCGACCGCATGAAGACCCTGGACTTCAACCCGACCACGCTGAAGAACCAGCAAGACGTGGTCAAGGAAGAGATCCGGGTCAACGTGAAGAACCAGCCCTACGGCGGCTTCATGTGGATCGACATCGGCCAGCACGCATTCCAGAAGTGGGAGAACAACCACGACGGCTACGGCAGCTTCCAGGATCTGGAGAACGCCAGCCTCGAGGACGTGCGCTCCTTCCACCGCGACTACTACGGCCCCAACAACGCCGTGCTCGGCATCGCCGGCGACATCACCCCGGAAGACGCCTTCAAGCTCGCCGACAAGTATTTCGGCGCGATCCCGGGGCGTCCGACCCCGCCGCCGCCGGATTTCGCCGAGGGCCTCAACACCAAGGAGAAGCGCATCGAGCAGACCGATGCGTTGGCGCAGGTGCCGGCGATCGCCGCGGCCTGGAAGATGCCGACCCGCGGCAGCCGCGACCACGCGCCGATGGCGGTGCTCGGCAGCCTGCTCGCCGGCGACGAGGCCTCGCGCCTGTACCAGGGCCTGGTCAAGCAGCGCCAGATCGCGCTCAACATCGACGCGCTGTACGGCCTGACCGACCCCTGGACCTATAACGGCCCGACCTTGTTCACCCTGTTCGCGTTGTACAAGCCCGACACCAACGCCGATGCGGTGCTCGCCGCGATCGACGAGGAAGTGGCGAAGGTCGCCCGCGACGGCGTCGATGCGGTCACTCTGAAGCGGGTCAAGACCCACATGCTCGCCGATTGGTACAACGGCCTGGAAAGCTACATCGAACGCGCCGACACCGTCGCGCGCATGCAGACCCTGTGGGGCGACGCCAACGTGGTCAACAAGATCCCCGGCTGGATCGAAGGCGTGACCTCGGCCGATCTGCAGCGCGTCGCCAAGACCTATCTGACCCGCGCCAACCGCACCGTGATCGACCGCAAGCCGGTCGCGATGGCGGCGCCGGCCGCGAAGCCCGGCGCGGCCGCGCCGTCGGCGACGAACTGAGGAGGAGACGACATGAGAATCCATAACAATCTGCTCGCCCTGTCGACCTCGTTGGCCCTGGTCTGCGCGGTCGGCACCGCCGTCGCCGGCCCCGCCGCCAAGCTGCCCCAGCAACTGCCGCCGCTGGCCGCCGACAAGGCCCTGCCGGTGCCGCAGATCGCCCAGAAGACCCTCGCCAACGGCCTGCAAGTCTGGGTGGTGCCGCGCAAGGGCCTGCCGCGCGTCGATTACGCACTCGCGGTGCGTAGCGCCGGCTATGCCAGCGACGGCCCCGACGCCTCGGGCTTCGCTTCGTTGTATGCCGGCCTGCTGACCCAGGGCACGGCCAAGCGCAACGCCAAGGCGATCGCCGAGGCTGCGCAGGGCTACGGCGGCGCGATCGGCGCGAACGCACTCAACGACGGCGTGCTGCTCAGCGCCAACGCCTTGCCCTCGCAGGCCGAGCCGATGATCCGGCTGCTGTCGGAAGTGGCGCAGCAGGCGAACTTCCCCGATGCCGAGGTCAAGCTCGCCCAGGCCAACGCCCTGCAAGGCTTGAAGGTGTCGCAGGCGCAGCCGAGCTTCAAGGCCACGCGTGCCTTGCTGAAGGCGACCTACGGCGATCACCCTTACGCACGCAGCCAGCCCACCGAAGCGGCGATCGGCGCGGTCACCGCCGAGAAAGTGCGCGCCGAACACGTGCGCCGTTTCCGTCCGGACCGCGCCTTGTTGATCGTCACCGGCCGGATCGGCGCGGAGGAGGGCTTCAAGCTCGCCGAAGCCGCCTTCGGCCAGTGGAAGGCCAGCGGCGAAGCCATCGCCGACACCGCACCGGCGCGCGCCAGCGCTGACCCGCAGCGCATCTTCGTGCAGCGCGACGGCAGCGTGCAGTCGGCGGTGCGCCTGGGGCGTCCGGCGATCGCCGCGACCGATGCCGACTACCTGCCGGCGCAGTTGGCCGGCATCGTGCTCGGCGGCGGTTTCAGCAGCCGCCTGATGCAGAACCTGCGCGAAGACAAGGGCTATACCTACGGCGCGCGCGGCGGCCTCAACGCCTTGCGCGACGGCGGCAGCATCCAGGCCTCGGCCGACGTCCGCAACGAAGTCACCGGCAAGGCGATCGGCGAATTCATCTACGAATTCGGCCGCATCAACGACTACCCGGTGCCGGCGCAGGAGCTCGAAGACACCAAGCGCTACGTCGCCGGCGGTTATCTGATCGGCAACCAGCTGCAGAGCTCGGTCGCGGCCTCGTTGGCGAGTAATTGGCTGTACGGCCTGCCGCCGGAATTCCTCGGCGAGTACGTGCCGAAGATCCGCGCGATCAGCGCCGAGCAGGTCCAGGCGATGGCGAAGAAGTACTACGCCTCCAAGGACCAGTCGATCGTCGTGGTCGGCGATTACAAGGCGGTCGAGGGCCAGCTCAAGGAATACGGCGAGTTCAAGCTGGAGAAGTAAGCCCGGCCCATCGTCGCCAACAACTAGCCCCGGCCGTTCGCGGCCGGGGCTTCGTCGTTTTGGAAGCTTGTGGTCCGGATGTCGAGCCGACGGCGCTCAGTTCTCGCCGAACCATTTCAGCACCACGCCGATGGCGAGGCCGGCGAAGACCAGCCCGACCACGCCGTACAGCAAGCCGGTAAGGAACAGGCCGTAGCCGCCCGGAAACGCGCCGACGACGGCGCCGGTGACCAGCGAATACGCCCCGTACAAGGGGATGAAGATCAGCCGCGCCAGCCACACCCCGCGCTCGCCGCGCTGGTCGCGAGGGACGGGGCTGCCGGTGGCGGCCCAGCGCACCGCCATGCGCGCGAGTACGACCGGCGCGAACAGCAGCGCAACCGCTTCCAGCGCCTTGTAGCCGAGCACCAGGCCGACCGCGAGCATGCCGCCGCCGATCAGCATGGCGGTGTCGTCGCCGGGCGCGCCGAAGCGGGCGAGGCCGGCGCCGATCAGGAAGGCGACGACGAAGATGCCGAAGCCGTAGAACACTTGTTTCATGCGGTCGCCCGTTCAGGTCTTGCGATCAAAAAGGCGCCGAGCCAGCTGGCCGGCAAAGGCAACAGCAGTCCGGCGACGGTCATCCACAGCGGATGCGCGAACATCATCGACACCGCGATCACGCTGGCGACGATCAGGGCGCCGACCGTAAGCGCGGCGCCGCGGCGGTGGCGGCGCGCGATCAGCGCCGCGACCAGGCCGCCATCGAAAGCACCCACGACCCAGCCGGCCACGACCAGGGCCATGGCCGAGAACGGCGCGGCCGCCACGTGCGCGGCCAGCGCGACGGGATCGCGCGGATCGGTGCCGGGCGCGAACGGATGCAGGCGGGCCGAGCCGAACTCGAACAAGTGCATAGTCGCCATCGCCGCCAGCATGCCGACGATCACCGCCAAAATCGTGCGAATCATGGTTCCGTCCCTCCCCGGATCGGATGCGCGGAGCATCGCCCCACGGACGCCGGGTTTCAAGCTCCCGCCGTTGCGGCGCGTCGCGCATAATCGGCGCCTCGCCACGGAGCCCCTCCATGCCCCCAGCCAATCCCGCCGTCTCGCCGGTGCGTCTGCTCGCCTTCGCCGGCAGCCTGCGCGCGGGCTCCTACAACCGCCGCCTGATCCCGGTGTTGGCCGAAGGCGCGCGCACCGCCGGCGCCGAAGTCACCCTGATCGAACTGCGCGACTACCCCTTGCCGATCTACGACGGCGACATCGAAGCCGAGGCCATGCCCGAGCACGCGCGCCGCCTGCAGGCCTTGCTGGCCGAACACGACGGCCTGCTGATCAGCACGCCCGAGTACAACGGCTCGATGCCGGCCCTGGTCAAGAACACCCTCGACTGGATCTCGCGTCCGCTCGCCGACGGCCGTTCCGGCACCGCCCTGTTCGCCGACAAGGTCGCCGGCATCGTTTCGGCGTCGCCCGGTCCCCTCGGCGGACTGCGTTCGCTGCTGGTGTTGCGCGACGCCTTGGCCAAACTCGGCCTGATCGTGGTGCCGCAGCAGGTTGCGGTCGGCCAGGCCGCCGACAAGCTCACCGATTTCGGCCAGTTGAACGACGAGCGCCAGCGCGACGCCGTGCATCGCGTCGGCGCCGCCGTGGTGCGCCACCTCAAGGTCTACCAGGGAGCTCCGGCATGAAAGGTCAGCAACGCGAATTGAACCTGCGCTTCCTGGCGCAACCGACCGACGTCAACTATGGCGGCAAGGTCCACGGCGGCATGGTCATGAAATGGATCGACCAGGCCGGTTACGCTGCCGCAGTCGGCTGGAGCGGCAAGTACAGCGTGACCGTCGCCGTCGGCGGCATCCGCTTCGTCGCCCCGATCCGGATCAGCGACCTGGTCACCGTGCACACCAAGTTGATCCACACCGGCACCAGCAGCATGCACTTCGCGGTCGACGTGAAGGCCCGCGACCCGGGCCTGGACGACGGCGAGCCCGAAGAGCGCCTGTGCACCCACTGCGTGATCGTGTTCGTCGCCATGGACCAGGTCGAAGGCAAACCGACCCCGGTGCCGTCGTGGACCCCGGTGACCGAGGACGACAAGCGTCTGGCCGAGTACGCGCTCAAGGTGATGGAGTTGAGCAAGGGGATCGAGGCGACGGTGGAACGGTACGTGCACGAGGGGTGAGGTTCGCCCGCTGCGCTCGGGCCCGGGCTTGTGTAGGAGCTCTGGGCTTGTGTAGGAGCGACGTGAGTCGCGACCGAGGGACGCGCAGAATCTTTACTGCCGTCGTTGCCGATCGAAGCCACGAACTGTCGCCGGGTAGGAGCGACGCAAGTCGCGACCGCGCAGCTCGCAGTTGTTGCGTACCTTGCCGCAGAGCGATGAAACAACGTCAACATCTAAAGCTTCCGTCCGCTGACGCGGCCGGGTTACTTTCTTTTGCTGGCCC